>JAGAMY010000008.1 GCA_017624495.1 Lachnospiraceae bacterium
AAACGATAGAAGCTACATATAAGCTATCATCAGCTTCGATTGTACGGTCAAATAAGATAACCTGTGTACCAGCTGCCTGTGCATCCTGAAGTACTGTATCCCAACCAGAAACGTCTGCTGCAGAAAGTAATAAGTAATCTACACCGTCCTGGATGAATTTCTGAGCTGCTGTAATCTGCTCATCATTCTTTAAGCTGTATGCGAAAGAAGCTTCGTAACCGTTTTCTTCTGTAAACATATCTTTCATAGATTTGTCGTTAGCTGTACGGTAACCAGATTCGTTAGGATCGTTGTTGATGATACCAACTTTGATTAAATCTCCGCTTGCTTCTTCTGCTGCTGGAGCTTCTTCTTCTGCTGCATCTTCTGCTGGAGCTTCTGCTTCAGCTTCTGCTGCTGGAGCTTCTGCATCTGCTGCTGGAGCTGCTGCTTCTTCTTTTCCGCCACAAGCTGCAAGACCGAATACCATTGATGTTGCTAAAAGTGTTGCTAAAACTTTCTTTTTCATTTTTAGTCCTCCTATTTTTGAAAAGTTTTTTGTTTTGGGAACTCCGTCCCTTTGATGGTTACATAATACACCCGATTTGCATAGAAATCCATTCACATACTTCATATTAAAGTTTGTTTTTTTATGGAAATTTACAAAAAGTGTATTTTTTTATGGTGAAAGTTGGTTTTTTTATCCCAACTACTCCATACATGGTAAAATAATACTCACTATAGTACTTTCGCCATAGACACTTTCTATGGAAATACCATATTTTTCGCCAAAATTCAAGCGAATTCTTTCATTTACATTATATAAACCAAAACTTTCATTCACATTTGCCATTTTATTTTGAATTTTATTTCTTACCTGCACTAAACGAGCTTCATCTATACCAATACCATTATCTTTAATCTGAATCACAAAATCCTCGTCTTCTTTTCTGCCGGTAATCTGTATATGCCCCATTCCACGCTTATTTTTAATTCCATGGTAAAGCGCATTTTCCACCAATGGCTGAATAGTAATCTTTGGTATCATGAATTTATCCAGTTCTTTTGGTACTTCAATATCATACTCTAAAATATCCCGGTAACGTACCTGCTGAATCTCTAAATAACTTCTGACATGCTGCAGCTCCTCTTTAATAGAAACAATGTCTTTTCCCTGATTTAAAGATGTACGGAAAAATTCAGAAAGATTTCCTACCATACTTACAACTTTTTCCTGCTCTCCACACTCTGCCAGCCAGATAATGGCATCTAAAGTGTTATATAAAAAGTGAGGATTAATCTGCGCCTGAAGCAATTCAAACTCAGCTTTACGCAATCGCACCTGTTCCTTTGTCACCTGCTCTAACAAATCATTGATTTTGTCAATCATGCTGTTCATGGAGTCACTTAAAAGCTTTACTTCCGCTCCACTGTTTACATCCGAACGTACCGACAAATCTCCCTTTGCCACCTGCTCCGTCACTTCACTTAACTTCCGTATCGGACGAGTGATACTAATCGGAATATAATAAGACAAAACTACGATTAATAAAAGTATACAGGCAAATACGATAACCGATGTCTTAATCATCGTTATAAAAACAGCCTGATATTCTTCATGGGACTGCTGAATATCCCTTACTTCATAGTAAATATACTGAAAAATACTTTCCCTAAGCAGTGATGTAACAATCTGTACATCGTTTTCCCATATTTCAATATTTTCTTCGTATTTGTTTCCTTTTCGCAGATTACTCTCAATACGGGTAAGATATATCTCAAGGTTGGTAAGATATTTTTTTACACTATCTAAACGACTGCTGTTTTCTTCGGATTCTGTCAGTTCTTCTAATCCTTTGACAATCCTGTTCGCTTCACTTAGCATATCGTTTATTTTTGATTCCTCAATGCTCTTATTTTCCACAATCAGAAGATATGTTTCATAGTCAAATTCTTTCTTGAAATCCAGACTGAATTCACTTGCCACTACAGTTGAATTTATCATAGCCTCATAACTGTGATTTACATTCCACAAATTATAAAAACAAAATACAAGAAATACCAAAAAAGGAATTACTAACACCATATAGGTATAGCGGATTTTGGTTGCAAGACTTGAATCATTATAGATTTGTCTTATTTTTTCTCTCATATATTATCTCCCTGATTCCTGTACTCACTCGGCGTACATCCCTGTGTCTTTTTAAACAGGAAACTAAAGTAATGTGGGTCCTTATAACCTACTTCAATGGCAATTTCACCGGAACGCTTATCGCTGCAGCGTAACAGCTCTTTTGCTTTATTCATACGAAGGGAAGTTAAATATTCGATAAATGTCTGCTCCATTTCCTGACTAAATAATGCACTAAAATGGTTAGCTGATACATTCGCCACACCTGCCACACGGTTTAGCGTAATGGAGTCATCTGTATAATTCTCCTCCATATACTGTAATGCAGTACGAATCACACTCTGGTTTCTTCCCTTTGAGCTTTCTTCCCGAAGCTTTATACCTTTTCTTAAAATTGCACCGATAAGCTTTTCTAAATCCTCCATGGATTTTGCCCGCTCATCGCAGATAAATTTTAAGTATTCATCTATTTCAGATTTTTCGTACCCTAGCTTTTCTGCAAAACTGGTGAGGCAAAAATGCAGATTCAAAAGTATGTACTGCTGAAACATTTTCGAACGCATGGCTTCGCCGCCAATCATTTTCAGGTAATTTTTCACAAAGCTGTCCACTTCTGTTTCTAACGCATTACACAGGAAATTGTAGATACTTTCCTGTTTCACAGCATTCATGTCAATATTCTGCTGATTCATATCTTCATCCTTAGCTTCATTCTCAAGACTTTCATAAGAAAATACATGACGATAGCCAAGATAGCGATAGGCAAAGGATTTCATCGCTTCTTTATAACATTCGCTCATCAGACTTAAACGCTGTACCGTTTTTCCTGCGCAGACAAACCATTCTAACTGGCCACTCTGCTCAAATATGTATTGCAGCGAATGAATACACGCATTTGTCAGCTCTTCTATTTCATTTTCCTCCCCTTTAATCAGCACGGCATAATTAAACTGCTGATTACGGAATATCTGGTAATTCCGGTTATTTATAAAAAACTCATCAATCTTATTCTGCACATCCGCAGAGTCCTTAGAATAGGAATCTCCCACATTCTGATAATCCGTTTTTGAACCAATTTCAAAAAGTACCAGATTATAGCTTTGTGCCATAATATCAATAGATAACTTGTCTGCCTGTTCATATATCTTTTGTAAGTCCGTTTCCTCTGATACCAGCAGTTCAAAAAAATCTCTCTGGGCATTCTTTTCATAAGCTTTAATTTCATTTTCGAACTTTTCAAAATAAAGCTTTTGTGCATTTTCCTTCTCATATTTTGCACGAATTCCCTGTAAAACCTCTATAAATTCCGCCTTACTGATAGGCTTAAGCAGATACTGCTCAATACCTAAAGAAATTGCCTGTTTTGCATAATCAAAATCATCATAACCACTAATAATAATAATCTTGGTATCCGGCAAATCTTTTTTTACAAGTTTGCTTAATGTAAGCCCATCCATAAAAGGCATTTTGATATCTGTAATCAATACATCCGGTTCACTTTTTTTAATAAGAGGCAATGCCATTTCTCCGTCTTTCGCTTCACCAATCAGCTCAAAACCATATTCTGCCCACGGAATCATTTTGTGAATGGCATCTCTGATTACCACTTCATCTTCTACCAAAAATACTTTTATCATTATCTGTTTTCTCCGCCGTCAAATCTTTTTCGTAACTTTTTCCACATGTTAATTATTATAGCACTTTTTCTCTATGCTCGGCAACAAAAAAAGCATTGCACTTATAGACAATGCTTTTTTATATATTTATTTTTTTAATTAATTCTGTCCGTAATATGCATTTTCACCATGTTTACGGTAGAAATGTTTGTCACGGATGCGGTCTGGAGCCGGTTTTACCTTTGGATTGATAAGCTCTGTTTTTGTTGCCATTTTTGCAACTTCTTCTAATACAACCGCATTATGTACGGCTTCATTTGCATCTTTACCCCATGTAAATGGTCCATGGTTGGTGCAAAGCACCCCCGGAGTATGCATTGGATTTAAGCCACGTTCTTCGAAGGTTTCGATAATTACCATTCCTGTATTTGTCTCATATCCTTCGTCGATTTCTTCCTGTGTTAAAAGTCTTGCACATGGAATTTCTCCAAAGAAGTAGTCAGCGTGAGTTGTTCCATATAATGGAATACTTCTGCCAGCCTGTGCCCAGGAAGTAGCTTCCGGTGAATGGGTATGTACCACACCACCGATTTCCGGATATTTTTTGTATAATTCTAAGTGGGTTGGTGTATCGGAGGATGGTTTGTATTTTCCTTCGATTTTATTTCCTTCTAAATCCATAACCACCATATCATCCGGTGTCAGTTCATCGTAATCCACACCGCTTGGTTTGATTACAAAATAACCTGTTTCTCTATCGATTCCGCTGACATTTCCCCATGTATAAGTAATCAGTCCACGGCGAGGCAGCTCCATGTTTGCCTCATATACCTGTTTTTTTAATTCTTCAAGCATGTTTAACTTTCCTTTCTTTAGACTGAGAAACAGTTCAGACGCGCAATTCGCAAAATCGCACCTACGGTGCTCTCCACTGCTTAAGCAGCTATTTTTGCTCATAATCTTGCGCTCACCCCATCCATAATGATTTATCTTCATTCGTGCAAGCACGATTCAGCTAAATCACCATGGATGGCTGAACTGTTGTTTTACATCTTTAAACACTCTACGGCTGCTCTTTCGATTGGCAGACCTGCATTGTATACTTTTAAGAAGTCATCGAAACCTTTTACATCTTCTGCTACAGGATTTTCGGTAACGCCTTCTTCACCACCAAACACTTTGTTGCTTAAGTAATCAGATAAGGATTCGCCATCGGCTTTGTTGCTCATATATGCTGCTAATACTGCGATACCCCACGCGCCGCCTTCGCCGGCTGTTTCCATAACAGAAACAGGTGTATCCATAGCTGCTGCCATGATTCTCTGTCCAACAACAGGTGTTTTGAACAATCCACCGTGTCCATAAATCTTATCTACTTTTACGCCTTCTTCTTTTAATAAGATATCTAAACCGTTCTTTAATGCACCAAGTGCTGTAAATAAGTGTACACGCATGAAGTTTGCAAGGTTGAAGTTGCTTTCTGAGCTTCTTGCAAATAATGGTCTTCCTTCTTCAAATCCTGTGATACTCTCACCGGAGAAGTAGTTGTATGCTAACAATCCGCCACAGTCTGCGTCGCCTGTTAATGCTTTGTTATATAATACAGAGAATAATTTGTTCATATCTACATCGATACCAAAGCTCTCTGCAAATTCACGGAAAATATTTACCCATGCATTTAAGTCTGATGTACAGTTATTGCAGTGTACCATAGCAACTGCATCACCCACCGGTGTAGTAACAAGGTCAATTGCCTGATGTACGCCCTTTAATGCATTTTCTAAAACGATCATAGCAAATACAGATGTACCTGCGGATACGTTACCTGTACGAACTGCTACACTATTTGTAGCCACCATACCTGTTCCTGCATCACCTTCCGGAGGACAAACAGGAATTCCGGCTTTTAATTTGCCGCTGACATCCAGAAGTTTTGCACCTTCTTCTGTTAAGCAGCCAGCATTTTCACCTGCGCCTAATACTTTTGGTAAAATTTCGCCTAATTTCCAGTCAAATCCGCATGGAGCAACAAGTGCATCAAATTTGCCCATCATGTCAGCATCATAATCTCTTGTGGTGCTGTCGATTGGGAACATACCGGAAGCATCACCGATACCAAGTACTTTTTCACCTGTTAATTTCCAATGAATATATCCTGCAAGTGTAGTAAAGAAGGTTACATCTTTTACATGCTCTTCTTCATTTAAGATTGCCTGATATAAGTGGGAAATACTCCATCTTTCAGGAATGTTGAAATTAAATTCTTTTGTTAATTTGCTTGCAGCTTTTTCTGTAATGGTATTTCTCCATGTACGGAATGGAACTAATAATTCGTCCTCTTTATTGAATGCCATATATCCGTGCATCATAGCACTGAATCCGATAGAACCGATAGTTGTCAGTTCTTCATCATATTTTGCCTTAACATCTTTTACAAGCTCGCTGTAGCAATCCTGTAAACCATTCCAAATCATGTCTAAGCTGTATGTCCATACACCATTTTCATACTGATTTTCCCATTCGTGGCTTCCGGATGCTAAAGGTGCGTGATCTTCACCGATTAATACGGCTTTAATTCTTGTAGAACCAAACTCAATACCAAGAGCTGTTTTTCCTGCTGCAATTGCTGCATTACTCATTGTCCTTCTCCTCCATTTACTTTGTTTTTCTCTTTTTAAAAATTGTGTTACCGGTCACCTTGCAACCAGTAACACAATTTGCGTTCATGTATTTACGAATTTTACTTACATTGTTTCTTTAATTTTGTTGTAGATGCCTTCTGCGTCTAAGCCGTATTTGTGTAATAATTCCACAGCAGGACCAGACTCACCGAATACATCATTTACACCGATTCTTGTCACTTTTGTCGGGCAGTTCTCGCAAAGTACTTCAGAAACTGCTGCACCAAGTCCACCAATAATAGAATGTTCTTCTACTGTGAAAACTTTACCTGTTTTCTTAGCAGATGCAATAACCAGTTCATTATCTAATGGTTTGATGGTGTGGATATTGATAACTTCTGCATCAATTCCGTCTGCTGCAAGCTTCTCTGCTGCAAGAAGAGCTTCAACTACACATAAACCTGTTGCAAAGATAGTCATATCTTCTCCTTCTTTTAATACAACACCTTTACCAAGTTCAAATTTGTAATCCGGTCTGTCATTGATTACAGGTACTGCAAGACGTCCAAAACGCATATATACAGGACCATTATGTTCATAAGCTGCTTTTACTGCTGCTTTTGCTTCAACATCATCACTAGGATTGATAACAACCATTCCAGGAATCACACGCATTAATGCGATATCTTCATTACACTGGTGTGTTGCACCGTCTTCACCAACGGAAATACCTGCATGTGTTGCACCAATTTTTACATTTAAGTGTGGGTAACCGATAGCGTTACGCACCTGTTCAAATGAACGACCTGCTGCAAACATTGCAAATGTACTGATAAATGGAACTTTTCCACATGTAGACATACCGGCAGCAATACCTGTCATGTTTGCTTCTGCGATACCACAGTCAATATGTCTTTCCGGGAAAGCTTTCTGGAATACGCCTGTTTTGGTAGCTGCTGCAAGGTCAGCATCTAATACTACTAAATTGTCTTTTTCTTTACCAAGCTATACTAATGCATTACCGTAACTGTCACGGGTTGCAACCTTTGGTAAATCTTTGATGTTTTCGATTACTGACATAATGCTTCACCTGCTTTCTTTAAATCTTCCATTGCAGTTTCGTATTCTGCATCGTTAGGAGCTTTTCCATGCCATCCTGCATTGTTTTCCATGAAGGAAACGCCTTTACCTTTAACGGTTTTTGCAATAATTGCTGTAGGCATTCCTTTTGTAGCCTTTGCTTCTGCAAAAGCTGCTGCAATTGCATCCATATCATTTCCATCGATGTTGATTACATGGAAATTGAATGCTTCAAATTTCTTGTCGATTGGATATGGAGAACAAACTTCATCAATTGCTCCATCAATCTGAAGATTATTGTTATCTACGATGACAACAAGGTTGTCTAATTTACGATGTCCGGCAAACATTGCTGCTTCCCAAATCTGACCTTCCTGAATTTCGCCATCACCACATAATGTATATACACGGTAATCTGCGCCATCCATTTTCGCTGCAAGAGCCATACCTACTGCTGTAGATACACCCTGTCCTAAAGAACCGGAAGACATATCCACACCCGGAATGTGTTTCATATCAGGATGTCCCTGTAAATAAGAACCTGTATGACGAAGTGTTAATAAATCTTCAACCGGGAAATATCCACGGTTTGCAAGTGCAGAATAAAGTCCCGGTGCTGTATGTCCTTTAGACAATACAAAACGGTCACGGTCTGCTTTCTTTGGGTCCTTTGGATCAATGTTCATTTCTTCAAAATATAAATAGGTAAAAATATCTGCTGCTGAAAGAGATCCGCCCGGATGTCCTGCTTTAGCACTATGTACGGAAGATACGATTCCTTTACGAACCTCTACTGCCGTTTTCTGAAGTTCTAATTTGTTCATTCTATTTTCCTCCGCTAACTATTCACCAAATACTGCTTTGTAATCTGCCTGGAATTTTGCGATTCCCTGATCTGTTAATGGATGTTTTGTCATCTGCTCAATTACACCATATGGAATTGTAGCGATGTCTGCACCTGCTAATGCACAATCTGTTACATGGATTGGGTTACGAACAGATGCTGCGATGATTTCTGTTTCATATCCGTAAATATCAAAGATTTCTGCAATTGTACGGATTAAGTCGATACCCGGCTGGCTGATATCATCTAATCTTCCTAAGAATGGAGATACATATGTTGCACCTGCTTCTGCAGCAAGTAAAGCCTGATTAGCTGTAAATACTAATGTAACGTTTGTTTTGATTCCTTCTGCTGCTAAAGCTTTTGTAGCTTTTAAGCCTTCTGCTGTCATAGGAATTTTAACTACCATGTTTGGATGAATTTTTGCAATTTCACGACCTTCTGCAATCATGCCTTCTGCATCAACTGTAGTCGCTTTAACTTCACCACTGATAGGTCCATCTACGATAGATGTGATTTCTTTGATTACTTCATTGAAATCTCTTCCTTCTTTAGCGATTAAGGATGGGTTTGTAGTAACACCACAAATAACACCCATATCATTTGCTTTTCTAATATCTTCTACATTAGCGGTATCAATAAAAAATTTCATAATGGTTCTCCTTCTTCTTTTATATGATAATTTGTTTATTTCAACAGTTTAGGACAGCAGTCATATGACCGCTATCCTTCACCGTATCATTTATACTTTAACATGTATTTTAGCGATAGAATACTTCACCTAACATTAAGTCTCTCTTGAAGTCACGAATCTTGGTATCTTTGTCAATATAAACTGCTTCGATACCCATTGCATTTGCCCAGTCACCCATCTGATCTGCTGTAAGGTCATAAGAGAATGCTGTATGATGAGCTCCACCGGCAAGAATCCAAGCTTCAGCTCCTGTGTACATATCCGGCTGTGGTGTCCAGAAGTTTGTAGCTACCGGAAGTTTTGGCATTGCTTTTTCATTCTTCTTACAATCTACATCGTTGATGATTAAGCGGAAACGGTTTCCAAGGTCAATTAAGGAAACTGCTACACCAGGACCTTCTTTGGATGTAAATACAAGTCTTGCAGGATCTTCTCTGTCACCCATAGATAGTGGCTGGCACTTAATGCTGATAGGACCATCTGCAATTGTAGGACAAATCTCAAGCATGTGTGCCTGTAAGATACCTTCTTTGCCTTTTACAAGGTTGTATGTATAGTCTTCTAACATGGAAGTACCTTTAGCATCTTTCATACCTGCTGTCATAATCTTCATCAAACGCACCATTGCAGCAACTTTCCAGTCACCTTCAGCACCGAAACCGTAGCCTTTTTCCATTAATCTCTGGATTGCAAGACCCGGTAACTGCTGTAATGCACCTAAATCACCGAAGTGAGTAACGATTGCATGGTAATCTTTTTCAAGTAAGAATCTTTCAAAACCAAGTTCGATCTTAGCCTGAACTGCAACGTGTTTTTTGAATTCTTCCGGATCTCTGCCTTCTAATAAAATATCGTATTTCTCATAATATTCATCAACTAACGCATTTGTATCAGATTCGGAAACTGCTGCTACAGATTCAGCGATTTCATTTACAGGATAAGCATCGATTTCCCAACCAAATTTAATCTGTGCTTCTACTTTATCACCTTCTGTTACAGCTACGTTTCTCATGTTATCAGCTACACGCATTACACGGATATGGCTGCTTTCCATGATACCAATGGCTGTACGCATCCAGGAAGCGATTCTGTCAACAACTACCGGATCACTCCAGTGTCCAACGATAACTTTTCTTTCGATTCTCATTCTGCTTACGATGTGACCGTATTCTCTGTCACCGTGTGCAGCCTGATTTTCATTCATGAAGTCCATATCGATAGAATCATATGGGATTTCTTCATTAAACTGTGTATGTAAGTGTAATAATGGTTTACGGTATTCCTGTAATCCTAAAATCCAGGATTTAGCCGGTGAGAATGTATGCATCCATGTGATAACACCTGCACATGTATCATCTGCATTTGCTTCGTTGAAAGTTTTACGAATTAATTCGTTAGTAATAAGGGTTGGTTTCCATACAACTTCATATGGTAAAACGCCTGTTGCGTTTAATGCCTCAACGATTTTTTTAGAATGTTCTGCTACGTTTGCTAAACATTCATCTCCGTACAAATCCTGTGAACCTGTACAAAACCAAAACTTATACTCTTTCTGTAATAACATAATATTTCATCCTCCTATACATTGTAATCTCAATTTGCCTTGCTTGTAACTTTATCATATAACTTGTACACACATATTTACAAGTTGTTTTTCATTGACATTTTTACCAATAAAGCATGGTAAAAACTGTTAAAATCGCCTAACGCTGGATACAGGAGTTTCCAATCACCAATTCTGGCTCAATCAATACACTCTTTGCACTTTCTGTTTCTCCATTACGCATCAGATCAAGCAACAGCTCCGCTGCCATTTCTCCTAGTTTTTCCTGCGGGTGCGCGATGGTGGTTAAATGCAGACCTTCTAAATTGGGCATTCTCGAATTATCATATCCGGTTACGGAAATATCCTCCGGTATACGAAGTCCCACCTCACGCAGTGCCCGTATAACCTCAAAAGCCGTCTGGTCATTGTAGCATACTACCGCATCCATAATTCCCGGCGTTTCAGCCATATCACGAATACACTGGTAGGGGTGAATCTTCCTGTCTTCCGTATGATACCAGACCACCATTTCCGGGTCGTACAATATGCCAGCCTCCTGCAATGCCATAACATATCCCTTGTGACGGTTCTGCCCCTGCATATCATCCGCCTTAAATACTCCGGCAATCTTCTTATGTCCAAGGGAAATCAGATATTTTGTAATCATATATCCGCCCTTGCAGTCATCCATCAGCACATGGGGCTTATCCTTCATTTGCGAAAAACAACCCTGAATGAAAACATAGGGAATCTGATATTCATCCAACTTGTCGTACAAGTTCATGTGCTTGCAATAAATCTGGCTTTTACTTGGCTCAATAATAATACCATCGATGTCTTTTTGCAAAAGTTCTTCTAAGCACTTTGCTTCCCGTCCTCTGGAATTCCTTGTATTTTTCAGCATAATACTGTAGCCTTCTGCTGTCAGTACGGAATCGATTCCCTGAATGACACGGGGAAAGATATAATCGGATAAATATGTGGTGACAACGGCAATGTTCTTGGATGTCCTTGTATGACGTACAAGCTCTGAACAAAATGTACCTCTGCCATGTTCTGCATAAATATATCCCGCATTTTGCAGCATCGCCAATGCCTTTCGCACTGTCTGGCGGCTTATCTGATACTGCTGCGAAAGCTCATTTTCAGAAGGCAGCTTGTCTCCAGCTTGTATTTTCCCGGAAATAATCTGCTCCTTTAAATCCTCCATAATCTGAAAATACTTTAATTGTTTACCATTATTCTGCTCTTTCATACCCTTTCCTTTTCTGGCAAAATGCAAAAGACTCCATCTTTTCCATATCATGCCCCCACAACTCGTCTTTTTCTTGTATCATTTTGCCGTCACTTGTATAAAACTTGTATATCACTTATGATACGTTGTTTTTTATAAATGTGCAAGAAAAAAATGACCTAAAAGAAAATTTCTTCAGGTCATTTTTATTTTTCACATTTTTATTTTGTTTTCTTACCCTTTACAATGCTGTATGCGCTATAAGACTTTCCATCTAAGCCAGATGCATACGCACGGATTTTATAATAATATTTTTTCTGTGGCATAACCGTTTTGTCCACATAGTAGCTTGTTTTACTGCTTACGGTTTTTATTCTTGTATAAGTGCCATCTTTAGTTTCACTACGGAAAATCTGATATTTTGTTACATTTTTTACTTTTTTCCATGTAATTTTCAACTGACTTTTGCTTCTCTTAATAGATAAAATCTCTGGTGTCTTTAATATTTTTATACTTTCCGCTTCGGATAATTCGCCCTCTTCCTTTGCATTATACGGGCTAACTTTGTAATAGTAAGTTTTGCCGGCTTTTACTGTAGCATCTTTATAGGTAAGGGTCTGTGGATTTTCAATCAGTGCAATATTTTTGTATGTACCATTCAACTTGGTACTGCGGTAAATACGATAACCTGCCGCTTCTTCTGCACTGGTCCATTTGATGGTGACTTTTTTCCCGTCTTTTGCCGTAAGCTTAACGATTTCTGCTTCTCCGGGCTCTTCACCCTCTTCATCCTCTTCTGTCTCATCGCCTGTTTTTAGTTTTAATTTATAATATTCGATAATACCTGCGGCATCCGCTACACCTAATTTTTTAAGTGCCGCATCCGAGCCTAAGTAATTCTGCGCATCCGATGGGTTGGAAATAAAGGCATGTTCGATAAGAATTCCCGGAATCCCTGCGTTTTTGGAGCCACGGATAACGGCATAACCATCTGCCTTCGAACCATCCGGATATGTGTATGTACTTGAATCCGTGTATTTTACACCACGATTTTTTAATCCTAACTCTACTAACTTTTTCAGAACAGCTTCCGCAAGCCCTTTTCCCTCTGCGCCAATATCGGACTTGTAATTAGCATTCGGATAATATACTTCCGTACCGGATGCAGAAGATGTATAAAAGGAATTGATGTGGAAGCTGACAAACACATCCGCCTTCATTTCTGTCGCATAGGCTACACGCTCATCCAAAGTAGGATAGGTATCGCCTGTTCTTGTCATGTAGATTTTGATACCGGAATATTTTTCTAATTCTTCCTTGCAATAGGTGGCAATTTTTAATGTCAAATCCTTTTCTCTTAATCCATTTGCAACTGCTCCCGGGTCACTTCCACCATGTCCCGGGTCTAAAACAATAATCATGTCTCCTTTTGTCTTTGCACCTCTTACAAAAGGATTCCATGTCGTCTGTGCCACGTTTTCACCTAATGCCGCTGTTAAATCAGATGCCTCTAAGCTCTCATTTTTATCCAGTTGAATGACATCTGCTGTCACTTCAACATCGTCTGTCACGACCTCATCCGGTGTTGTAGTGATATCTTCATTCACTGCATACTTGATAGTTTCTTCATAAGCAATGGTCTGCTCTGCACCATTATATGTAAAATCAAGTGCTTCTAATATGTAAATCCCCTGCTGGCTGTTATCTGTGTAATCTATGGAAAACAGCATGGCGTCTTCCGATATCACTTCTGCCGGAATGGTGGTTTTGACACCTGTTTCCTCTTCTTTTAAGGTCAGTTGTGCAAAAGAAATATTTTTTGCACCTAATTCACCTGCACTGACAAGAATTTTCTGTGTCTGTGGAGTGGTAAGCTGGCTGCTGTCTAATACCGTATAATTCAAACGGATATCTGTCATTTCGGTTGCTGTGGTTGTGCTTTCGGTTTGTGCTGCATAAGTATTTATCCCGGTTATACATACCATAAACATAAATACGATTGCAGCTAAAACACTGCTTTTGTAGTTTTTCATCGGTTACTCCTCTTCCTGTTTAATTCTCTGGTTCGGAGTTATTATAGCACTCTTAGAAAACCACTTCAATCATGGATACAAAAAAATATTGTGGGAAATTTTTACTGTATTTTTCTTCCATTAAAAATTGGCTGTTCCGGTTGAAAATCCCACTCCCCATAGAAGTATGCGAATGATTCCACAAATCACAAGGTGTACCGGGTAATATGCATAAAACAGTTTTCCCATGCCTTTCCATTCTCCACGCTGTCCGTTATAACGATATAGCAGAGGAATGGTTAAACAGGTTCCTAACTGGATAATCGCATAAACTTTATCAATCCATATAAAATATACTACTGCATAGACAAAGGTCCAAAGCATCATCCATGACATCTGTTTTTTGAAATTTCCACGATAAATACCTATATACAAAACTGCCATTGTGGCAATACAGCTCCAGTCAGATGGGAAAGTTATCAAACACACCAGAAGTATGCATAAAATTTTCTGCCATGGTTTGAATTTTTCACTGTCATTGATGCATAAAAGTACTAACCCCCATGCCAATGACCATACGACACCGGTCTGGTTAAAAACCGTGGTCTGAAATGGTATAAATGGAATACCAAAGCAGAAATTATAGGCAAAATGGGATATCAATGCCAGTAAAAATAACCGTTTTGCATATTTTTTGCGGTCATGGGTGTGGTAATAGCCCTCTGCAATAAAAAACCACATAATCGGTGCTGTCAATCTGCCAATGATGTGCAACAGAATTACCCACCAGTCGGTTGCATACCCCGGACGAAGTGTCCACACCAGATGGTCTATTGTCATGGCTATGATGGCAATGAGTTTTAGCTGATTTGCGTTTAAGCCTTTTCTTTCGTTCATAGGATTCATCCCCCTCTTTTTTGGCATTTAACTACTTTTATTTTAACATATGAATCCTTTTGTGCAAATCATTTCTTTTTCTTTGCCTTTGGCGCAGGAAGTTCATCGTATATTGCATGAAATAAATGTACTAAAAACTCCCGATTATCCACTTCCTCCACCAAAATCATGTCCTTGGGTTATCACTGCAACTGCACAGGACATTTTTATTCCTCCATAATTGTTTTATAATCTCTCGGAATCTTTAAGCCAGTAAATATAAGGCTTTCAGATTCCTTTTTTATTAAAATCCCCCACTTTTTTATCAAAAACACTTGACAAATCCATCGAAAAATGCGGCGCTTCGCACCCTTATTTATAAGACAT
>JAGAMY010000009.1 GCA_017624495.1 Lachnospiraceae bacterium
ATTCCAGAATCTTCAGCTTCGTTTGCTGCCGGTGCATGTGTGTTCTGTTTGGAAGGAATCCATGGTGCCCATGGGCCTCCGTCGAATAATGTATACCAGCTGTTGTTACAGGTATGATATGCTTTTGGTCCTTCTTCCCAGCATGTAGCAACTGCACATTTTACAGATGGGTATTTTTCTTTTATGTAGTTTGTTAAATCTGCATCCATGTAGTAAGAACCTGTGGATTCCGGATAGAAACCGAAGGTCTCGTAGAATTTTCCGAATACATCGTCTACGATTGCTTTTTTGTCCTCCATGGAGAACATCCAGATACAGAAATCTTTTGTTTTGTATTTTTCACGGAACTGTTCACATGGTAAGCCTAAGAGAGAAAGAGAAATTTCATCTCCGTATTTTTCATGGTCAGCTTTTGCAAGTTCTACTGCTTCTGCATTGAAAAGTGCTGCATAAGTCATCTGAATGGTTGTTTTTAATCCATTTTCATGAGCTAATCTCTGCTGTGTTTTGAAGATGTCTAAAGACTCTGTTAATAACTTCTTATCCCCGATATCTTCTTCTTTACCGTGTCCTGTTACAGTTGCGGAATACTCCGGAACCATTTCTGGACGATGAATGATGTTTACCACAAATTTGTCCATCGCTATTCTCCTTTTTTATGTTTTACCGGAATGTATCCGGCTGGTTTCTTTCTCTGCTGTACGCTTGTGCTTTTGATTCATATTTGTCTATGTACTTATTCGTTTGCTGCACTTGCGCAAGCGGTTGCTCTATGGTTGTAGTATAACAGGAGATTGTTTTAGTGTCAATGATATTTTTTACAGTTTTTGAAATGTTTTTTTGTAAATTTGTTACAAAGATTTTTTTGACTCGATTTAAAATAGAGCAACCGGTTTTTCTTCCTGCTTTTCCCTAGTGAATTTGTTCTTGAACATTTCTCCTATCCCTCGTATACTAATATCATAAGAAATCGTAACTATGCAGAATGACCTCTGCAGTTACAATAACATCACATGGAGATATATTATGCAGGAAAATTACGAACACTACATCTCACGAAATATCAAGGCTCTCTATCGCAAACGTTTAGCAGGTCCAATTTTATATCTGCTGTTTACAGCTATTCTCTGGACATGCCTTCCTATACATCCGGTTTTATCACCTACGATGCTAACATCTGTTTCTGATATGCAGAATTTTCACAAACACGGTGAAGTCTATGTATCCTCTTCCATAAAGGATTTAAAATTTACCGGCTACACAAAGACCCGTTTTGGAAAAACCATCGGCTACTATTACTACCTATATAATACGGATAAAAATGAATGTTGCATTGTATTGCTTTCTCCTACCACTTGTGAGCAGGGACTTCCGCAAATTGATGAAATTTTCATCCGTGGGAAGATTTTATATACAGATGCGCATCACCAGACACTTTTAAGTAATCTTTCCGAAGATTTAGACTGGACAACTTTAGGTATACGCACTAAAGTCAGTTCTTACTATTTAAGCGAGCCGGATTTTCGGTATTTTGAAGGACTGCTCCTTGTCGTTGTATTAGCAGCCAGCAGTACTTTTGCGCTTATTTCCATTATTTTAAGCATTTTATATATTTTACGACCGGATTTTTCCCCGCCTTGCCGGGTTTTAAGAGCCTTTGGCAGACCTAAAGAGCTTTTAGCCCTTGCAGAAGAAGAGCTTGCCACTCTGCCACAGTTAGCTACAGAGGATATGTTTATTACGGAGCATTTCTTTATCGAAATCTCCCGCTATGGAATTGCCCTTGTGCCCATTCAGGAAATCATCTGGATTTACAAACATTCCACACTGCACAAGCTGTTTTGGTATCATTTCAGTATATCTTATACCTTAAGTATTACTGCAAATAACCATATTTATATCCACTGTCCAAAGAATATCAAATCCGATATTGATGGTATTATCGATTATCTTTCAGAGGCAAACCACGACATTCTTGTGGGATTTAACGAAGCAAACCGCCGGAAAATTCAGGCAATCCAGGGTGACCCCTTCCATTTTGAACGTCTGATAGCACTATTAAAAAAACGTATCTAGTCATAATATTATGGCTAAATACGTTTTTTTATTAGAAAAATGTAACTATGAAGGTACTGAATAGTTACGAAAAAATATTTTTTACAGCTTCTACGATAGCATCTAATAATTCTCTGACCTTCGCCCAGAATCCGCTGTCTGCTGTTTTTATTTTGTCATAAATGGACTGTGCAGAATTCAACAGACTGTCTAAATCCAAATCCAGTTCGCTGATTTTTAACATCAGTTTAACAATTTCCTGCATGTCTTCTTCACTTAATGTCACACCAAATTCTTTACAGCCTTCTTCGATAGCTTCACGAATCTCTTTTTCATCTGTCATATCATGCTCTACAACTGCCTGTTTTACATAAGCAATCATAGCTTCGATTTCGTCCGCTTCTGCTCCTGTAGAGCTTTCTAACGCACCTGTAAGTACAAGCTCATTTAATGCTGCATCAATGTTTTCCTCACCGATTTCTTTTCCCGTCATTTCTGTGTAGGCTTTAAAAATACCCACTAATGCTGCTGTACCGGAAATTGCAGTTGGACCTGCAACAATAATATCTGCATTTTCAATTCCTGCTGTAGCTAATGCATTCTTATACATACCTACTGTACAGTAAGAGATATTGTTGGTGGAAATATTAATACCATTTCCATCCTCACGCTCAACAATTACAATGGAGGATAAGGATCTTGTTCCAATTTTGCTGCTGTCAATATATGCATCTAAGTATTTATGTTCTTCTTCGTTATTGACATACAGTACATCATATTCGCCAAGCTTCGCTGGGTCAATTCCCATAAGCGAAAGTACAACTGCCTGCTGCTCTGCTGTCAAATCTGCGCCCAGCGCAAGATATGGCTTATCTTTTTCTTTAATTTCTACATTATCATCATTTTTGTCTGCTTCTACTTCCAATTTGACTGTGCCGGAAATTTCTGTGTCCTCTACAGTTACACTGCCGGAAATATCCGGTTCTGTCACTGCCGGTGCACTTTCTGCTTTTTCGGTTTCCGGTGTATTTTCTGTTACTGTACCGGTTGCCGGTGCATTTTCTGCTGCGGATGAATTTTCCGTTGACGGTGTACTTTCCGTTACCGGTGTTTCTGTTGCTGCTCCTGTTTCCGGTGTTGCAGATGTATCTGTTTTCTCTGCCTTATCCGTACTCTCTGCCGGATTTTCCTGTACAGAAGCATCTTTGCTGCTTTCTGCCGCATTTTCCTGTACAGAAGCATCTGTATCGCTTTCTGCTGCATTTTCTTCCTGTTCTATTTCTGCTACTGGCGATACAGCCATCTCTGCTGTACTTTCTGCTGTTGTATCTGCCGGTACTTCTGTCGCAAATACAGCTACTGTAGAACCAATTGCCATAGTCATTGCCATGAGCATAGCTGTTAAACGTATAAATCTTTTTTTCATTTGAAGACCTCCTCTTTTTTAGCAACTAAAAACGCTTATCATTTTCACATAAAATAGCGTTCTTGTCAAAGGAATCTTCAAATCTTAATATTTATTTCATAATATTTTATACTTTATCAATTTTTTCGCACAGATATCCAGGAATAAATTTCCTCAAATACCTCTTTTCGGTTAATTTCATTTAATATCTCATGTCTGCCATCTGTATATAATTTCCATGTGATATCTTTTAGACCTGCTGCTTCATACTGCGCATATGCTTTTTTTACCCCTTCACCCATATCACCTACAGGGTCTTTATCACCGGAAACAAAAAATACCGGTAAGTCTTTTGGAATCTTTGCATGATTTTGAGGCTGATTATCGTAATACACTGCCTCCATAAGTCCATAATATCCATTTACTGTAAAGGAAAAGGAGGATTTTTTATCATGATAATACTTTTCTGCAATCACTAAATCCCTTGTCAGCCAATTTTTCGTAATATCATTTCCTGTTACATCATATTTCTTATATGGTCCCATAAAAGAAAGCTTTTTCACAAATCCGCTGACGTAATGCCAGCCTCTGAATTTTGCCAGCGTCCGGCAGATAAACATGCCAAGCTTCATCGTAGCATCCGGCATACATCCTGTTCCTACAATAATCGCACCGGAAAGATTTTTGTTATGTATGGTAATATATTTTCTTAACATATAAGACCCCATGCTGTGTGCAAGCATAAAATAGGGAAGAGATGGGTTTTCTTTCTGCACCAGCTCCCGCAGTGTGTGCATATCTGCCACAAGGGTGTCACTTGGTGCCACTTCCGTAAAAAATCCGTATTCCTGTGGGGAAGTCACAGATTCGCCATGTCCTAAATGGTCATGTCCTACCACTAAAAATCCCCGTTTTGTCAAAAATTCTGCAAATTCCGCATAACGCTCAATATACTCCTGCATTCCGTGGGTAATTTGCAAAACCACTGACCATTCTTTTGTATCCGGCATCCATTTTACTGCATGAATTTGTGTTTTTCCATCCTTTGATAAAAACGTAAAATTTTCTTTTAGCATTTTATTCCTTCTTTCTATTTTTTGTATACTGGCATAAGTTGTTTTTCTGCTGCTTCTTTCGCTTTTTGCGTTTTTCTTTCCTTCTCCTGTATAGTACAAAGACGCTCCGTAACGTTGTCTAAACCTTCTTCAGAAACGGTTATCTTTTTCATGATTTCCTGCTGCATATCCATCTGCGTCTGCAAGTCATCACACAATGCTTTTATCTGCGATTCCTTATCTTCTTCCTCGGTAAGAAATTCTTCTATTTTTGCTGCCCGCTCTGTTTTTACCTTTAAAACATCTAATGTATTCGTGCTAGTTTCCGGTCTGTCTAACACTTTTATCTGCTCATTTAAGGTATTTAACATACTGCTATACTCTTCCGCAAGCTTTCGTACACCTTCCGCAGCCTCTAAAAAATCTTTTCCTGCTCCACCTAATCTTCCCGCTTCTATTCCGGCAGTCAGCGCAAGTACAGACATCTCTCCGGCAGATGCTAAAAGCTTTGCCACAATCTCTATGGAGCAGTCCACAGCTTCTTTTCTACTGTCTAATAACTGCGTTTCTTCTTCCTTCGCTTTACCGCAAAGCTCATTAATCTCCTGCATAAGCTGCTGCTGTTGTCTACTGTCTTCTTTCTTCTGCTCCCGCTGTGTTTTCTCTTCTTTTTGTTTTTGATACAATTGATTCTGCCGATTTAGGATGTCACTAAGACTTTCATTTGCCTCTGACATCTGCTGTTTTAGTTCTTTTGTGCTCTGCTTTTCTGTTGCAAGTGTTTCTTTTACCGCTTCTATTTCCTGCTTAACCAATTCTGTATCATCCGACACTGCAGCCAAAAACTCTTCTACCACAGGTTTTGTCTTTTGTACTTCTTCTGAAAAAGTCTGATATTCTCCCTGTATACGTTCTAATTCCTGTATCTTCTCCTCAGCCTCTTTTATCTTTTTTCCACCAAACATATTTTCTTCTCCTGTTATATCTGATACCCCGAAATGACAAACTGAATCTCTTCTTTTCCCATATAAGAATTAATTTCCGGATAGTATACTATAGAAACTATACTGTTTTTTTCTAAATCTGCATACATAGCTTTTGCATCACCAAAATATACAGCAGAATAGCAATTCTGATAATTGTCTTGTATTGTCAGTTTTAGTACATTACCATTTTTCCCTACAATCCGCTTATCCCGGATGCGGATATTTTTATCTGCAAAAACAGGTTTCGGATTTCCTTTTCCAAAGGGTGCTAATTTCTCCAAATCCCGAATCAACTCCATAGACACATAGGATAAGGGCATAGGCACATCAATGAGAATTTTGGGAATAAAATCCTCTTCTGTCAATGTTGCATGTACATTCATGTTTTTACGAAAAATTTCTACATTTTCTTTCGCTAAAGATAAACCTGCTGCCATGGGATGACCGCCAAATTTACTGAAAAGCTCCTGACATTTACACATTTCTTCGTACATGGAATAGGTTTCTATAGAGCGACCGGAGCCTTTTACCCCATCTTCTGCATCAGTCAGCACGAATACCGGCTTATTATACTGTTCCCGAATCCTTCCTGCCACAATTCCTGCCAGACTTTCATGCAGCTTTGGCAGATATACAATCATAACCTTGTCCTTATCAATGCCTTCTCTTAAAATAAGCTCCTGCGCAGCTTCCACGCCTTCTATTGTCATTCGTTTGCGTTCTTCGTTCAAATCCGAAAGTTCAATTGCTAAAGCCGCTGCATCCTCTTCTTTTTCGGAAAGCATCAGCTTTAAGGAGCGCACAGCCGTGTCTAATCTGCCACTGGCATTCAGACATGGTCCTAAGACAAAGCCTAAATGATATGCACCTAATTTTTCCGGCAGAATCTCCTTTTGCTGCATCAATGCTGCCAATCCTGTATTTTTTGTATAACGCATTTTTTCTAAACCATATTTTACAATAATCCGGTTCTCATCCAGCAAATCCATGACATCTCCCACAGTGGCAAAAGCTGCATTTTCTAAAAACTCCATAACCTCTTCCTCTGCAATATCAAAGGCTTCATACAATGCCCAGATAACTTTAAATGCCACCACAGCACCACAAATACCCGCAAAGGGATATGTACAATCCTCCTGCTTTGGATTGACAATGGCATCTGCAAGACTTTTTTTATAGGTACGGATGCCATTTTCCTCCGTATAAGGAATATCATGATGGTCTGTTACCAATACTGTAAGTCCTATCTCTTTCGCATAGGCAATGGCTTCAATGGCTGCAATGCCGTTATCGCAGGTGATAATAGTATCTGCCCCTTCTTCTTTTGCCTTAGTAATCAGGTTTTCGTTGATACCATATCCATCCTTCATTCGGTCTGGAATGGCAGCAGATACCACTCCTCCTGCACGTTCTATCCCCTTTAACAAAATATATGTGGACTGAATCCCGTCAATATCATAGTCTCCAATAATGCGAATATGTTTTTTCGCTTCTATTTTTTCTTTTAAAATAGATATCAGCTTATCCATATCCTTCATGGTATGGGGTGAATATAAATCCGTCAGCTTTCCGTTTAAAAATTTATCTATTTCTGCATCTTCTATAATATCACGATTCCGAATAATACGTGCTGTTACCTGATCAATTCCATATTTTTTTCCAATGGCAGTAAAATCTGCTTTTTTTCCTGCCACCATCCATCTTTCTTTTTGCATTTTTCTTTCTCTCTTAATACTTTACTTCTAGTAACGTCAATCCCTGTGCCGGAGCTGTGTAACCGGCTTTTTCACGATTTTTTGCAGACAAAATCTCCTCGATATCTTCCGGGTCTTTTCTGCCGCATCCGACTTCTAGCAATGTACCTGTCATAATGCGAATCATATTCTGCAAAAATCCGTTTCCGCTATAGGTTATGCGAATTTCCTCTTCTTTTTCTTCTATAGTAATCTTATATACACTACGTACTGCGGATTTTTTCATATGTTTATTGCCACAAAAAGAGGTAAAATCCTTTGTTCCCGTCAAATATTCTGCCGCCTGCCGCATTTTATCTATTTGTAAGGGTTCTGTAAACGTATACAGATATCTGCGCTCAAAGACATTAGGAATTTTTGCTGTATGAATCCTGTACTGATATGTCTTTTCCACTGCATGATAACGGCTATGAAAACGTTCCTCTGCTTCTTCTACAGATAAAACAGCAATATCCTCCGGCAGATATTCGTTTAAATACGTCAGCAGATATTCGGATGAAAAATTATCCTCCATATGAAAATTTGCTATCTGCCCTTTTGCATGTACGCCGGCATCGGTTCTTCCCGAACCAATCACATCCACCGGATGACAGGCAAGCTTTTCCAAAACGCTCTCTATTTTCCCCTGTATGGTATCTTTTGTAGACTTCTGCACCTGCCAGCCCTTATAACGACTTCCGTCATAGGCGACTTTTATTTTAAAATTCTTCATGCTGTTCACCTCTAATATATCTTAACATAGCACCGGAAATTTTTCAAAATACCCTTTGTATCAAAACCATATATAACACTGTCCCTACTCCGATACTAAGCAAATTATTCCTTTTCCACACATGCAGCACAATCACCACAATTGCAGCGATTGCCTCCGGTATCCCATGTGCATATACCATAGGATTTACTGATTTAAAACAGTATACAATCAACATACCGATAACTGCAGGTGGCAGCACTTTTCCAAGATATTGTACAATCCCCGGTATTTCTTTATCCTTTGGAAAAATCACAAAGGGGATTGCCCTGGTAGCAAAGGTGGTAATGGCTACAACAATAATAATACATAAAGATTTTTCTACACTAAGCGGCATCTGTTTTTCTCTCCTGTTTTTCAATATATTTTCTTCCTGCAATCAGACATAGCATTATGCAAATCATAGACGGCAGAATAAAATTGTCTGCACCGGACAGTATGCGAAAAACTGTTGCTGACACAAGACCAATCACTGCCGGTATTCGGTTTCCGCCAGCTAACCACTGTTCAACAAATATCACAATAAACAATGCCGTCATGGCAAAGTCTATTCCTTCCGCATTAAATGGAATCAATGCTCCGGCAATTGCACCTATTGCAGAACCAAGTACCCAATAGGACTGGTCTAAAAGTGCAATGGCAAATAGAAACTTATCCTCCTCCACATCCTTTGGCACTTTTGTAATAAAAAACAAAGAATATGTTTCATCTGTCAGTGAAAACATCATATATAAACGTTTTTTTCCCATTTTTCCAAAACGTTCTAAAAGCGATAAACCATAAAAAATATGACGGATATTCACCATAAACGTCATAAAAATTACATCCCACCAGCCAACTTGCGGAGCAAAAAAGTTTACTGCAAGATACTGTCCGCTTCCTGCGTACACCAGAATACTCATCAAAATTGCCCATAAAAAATTGTATCCTTTTTCCTGATACATAACGCCAAAGGCAATTCCAATAAATAAATACCCTGTCAACACAGGTATCGTATAGGGAAACGCCGCCCGAAAGGCTTTTAAATATCCCTTTTTTTGCATTTTCATCATAATCTCATTCAGTCCTCTCATCCTATGCAAACTGCTAATACATGGTAACTCTACACCACTCATTTTTGAAATTCAACATTTTTTTGGAAATATTGCTTCATTTTGTCAAAAAATATGGTATACTGTAGAAAAGTATGGCTATTTGAAGGAGATAAAACTGTTATGACAAATGTTTCAGCCCTTGAGGTTTTGAAAGCTGCCGTATCAGCTTCCAATACAATTACACAACAATCCGAATCTAATGTGGATTTTTCTTCTTATTTAAAAACAAATAAGAATTTAGAAGATATTTATAAAGAAGCATCACAGACCTATGGTGTGGCTGTCGAATTATTAAAAGCCATGACCAAGCAGGAATCTAATTTTAATCCAAATGCTACCAGCCGCAGCGGTGCACAGGGATTAATGCAGCTTATGCCTGCTACCGCAGCAAGTCTTGGTGTAACCAATGCCTATGACCCTTACCAAAACATTATGGGGGGTGCAAAGTATATTCGCCAAATGCTCGATAAATATAATGGAAATGTAACACTTGCTTTGGCCGCTTATAATGCAGGCAGTGGAAATGTAGACAAATATGGCGGTGTTCCTCCATTTCCGGAAACACAAAATTATGTGGCAAAGATTACAAAATATCTCGAAGAAGGCGTAACCATTCCCGATAATGAAACACTTTATGCCGCAGAAAGTACTATAAATGGCAATACAGATATTACCTATCAGGATTTGAATAATTTAGCCGGAGATATTCTTACAGAAATTTTTTCCTACGACGATTATATGAAATACTTAAATGCAATGCTTGGTAAAGAAGAACAGGAACTGACACTTTCTCTTTCCGTAACTTCTTCCTCTTCGGTTGATGAAGAAATTGACACTTCTGTAGCAGATACGGTCACAGCAGACACTTCTATGACAGAAGAACCTGCTACAGACAGTTATATTGCCTATCAGGATATGAACAGTACACCTGCTGCTGTTTCCTTAAATATGACAAGTACAGAAAATGACGCTTAGCCTTTATGGGCAGCGTCATTTTTTATGGAAATCTATCCTAAAGCAATATCCAAAACCATCATAAGGATAAATCCCACCACAAAACCAAGGGTTCCGGATTTATCATCATCCTCAAAATGTGCCTCCGGTATCAATTCTTCCACCACCACATAAATCATAGCACCTGCCGCCATGGCTAAAAATACCGGCATATAGGAAAGCATCCTTCCTGCCAAAATAGCCGCTAAAAC
Source organism: Lachnospiraceae bacterium (assembly GCA_017624495.1). Lineage (GTDB taxonomy): Bacteria > Bacillota > Clostridia > Lachnospirales > Lachnospiraceae > Roseburia_B. The sequence continues at coordinate 10,306 of JAGAMY010000009.1, forward strand.
CCCAAATATCGGTTCAACTATGGCAGACATACTTCCAATAAAAAATGCTTTTCTCTTTGACATACCATCCCGAATCAATGGCAATGCCACCGCTGTGCCTTCCGGATAGTTTTGAATACCAATGCCGATGGCAAGTGCTATTGCACCGGAAAACAACGCTTCGTTTCCCGGCTCTGCTGCTGACATGGCAAATGCAATACCAATTGCCATTCCCTCCGGAATATTATGAGCAGTAACTGCAAGCACCAGCATAATTGTATTTTTCAACTTTTTCTTCTGTATCAGTTTATCTACCATCAAAAGCAAACCAACACCTGCCAAAAATCCTACGGATACAACCAGATAGCTAATCTGCCCTAATGCTTCCGCCCTTTCCATTCCCGGTATCAGCAATGACCATACGGATGCCGCAATCATCACGCCACCGGCAAATCCTAACGTCAATGCTTCTATCGTATGACCGGATTTTTTTCGTATCATATAAACGTTCAATGCACCTAGGGTAGTTATTCCAAAGGTAAATAATGTTCCTAAAAAAGCATATCCTACTCCATTCATGTTTTCCTTCCGCAGTTACATTTGCACAAATAATCTTTTATTTTATGTTATGCAGATGTCTTTAGAAGGTGTCTGTAAAATAAAATTGATGAAATTTAAAGAACAATATTGACAATTTAGTCAAGCTATTGTATAGTAATATGCGTTGAAGGAATTCAATAGATGCTGCTATGGCTCAGTCGGTAGAGCGTCGCATTGGTAGTGCGGAGGTCACGGGTCCGATTCCCGTTAGCAGCTTGCATCAAGAAATGTCTAAAACCTTATTTTTCAAGGATTTTAGGCATTTTTTGTTGCTAGAAATGTTGTTACATTTGTTACACTATATTACTTTTCTGCAAAATGTCATTCTCATTTAAAACTGCTCTCTTATATTCCTTATTTCTAATAGAATCATCTGCATATTTATCCTTTCTTTTCACAACAAAGAGAGTGGAATTTAAACACCACTCTCTGCCATCTTAAAATCTATACTTATTCTTTGCTAAACTACTCCCACCATTAATACGATTAAGAGCCATATCTTATGCCTCATTTTCAATACCGAAGTATCACCTTAGAAATAGCTTTACCCGATTTCCTCTATCATTTTACCTTACTCTATCTAAATATTTTATAGGAAACCAACTACTTCATATTTTCATAAAACTCGTTAAGGAATTTCACCGCAGCATCTTTACAATTACCATACATTCGTTCAATTCCTTTAATCTCTTCTAATTTAGGTATAACCTCATTATCTATAATTGAATCAACCACATTTATTTGTTTGAAATAATCACATATTTCTTTTGCGCTGGAACATTTCATAATACATTCAATATGTTCGTTATATTTAAATTCTGAATTCTCTACCTCATTATCCGTAAGTACAAATCGCAAATCTTTTATATTTACCTGTCTTTTACATAAGGAACATACAGAAATCTCTCTTGAATTTGTTTGACCGCAACAACACTTCCAATTATTAGCATCTTTATATGGCATAAATACTGCATCACAGCCGTTCTTATTGCGTAATTCATTCAATGATGATTCACGAGTGTTGGAAATAATGTCTTGTTGGGAATCAACTTGAAATACTTTTCCATCTACTAGATATTTCTCTATTATGATATCAATATTTTTTATTATCTTAAATTTGTTATCATCTATTTTAATTTCTACATATTCTGTACTATATTCATATTCATTAACAAATTCGATATCTGCAAACATAATATCTTTTAATACAATTTTTTCACCAAACAGAGTCTCACATTCAGCCCTAACTCCAATAGCCTCAATAATACCTTCTGAATAAGTTCTACCGGACACACCTAAATATATTTTGTTTTCTTTAATCACATTTATCAAATTAGCACTACAACAACGCACAGAATGAGCTAAATTATAACGTTTCAAAACAAAAGTTTTAACTTTCTTTTCTGGCACTTTTTTAATCACCTTTACAAAAGTGCCACCTGCAATTACCCCCATTACATCATTCGTAAATGTTGTGTAATCTATATCTATTCCAATGATGGCATTGCAACCTTTTTGAACTGCTTTTGATATCAACTTTTGTTTACATATGGATTCTGCATTTGCTAATTTATTTTCATATGTATTACTTGTTGTTCCAAGCAAATCAGCAAACGAACTTCCCAACGCACTCAAAAAGCCTGTTCCCAATACTACCTGTGCGCTTTCATAACCCACATATTCAACTATATCATAGCCTTCAAATTCATATCCTGATGATAATAACATTTATACACCCTCCTATACACATTTTATTAAATTATAACATAAAATAAGAATAATAAAATTAGTCTTACTTAATACTTTTTCCAATTTACCGTTTTCCATAACTGCATCCAGTAGTGTATAGATTTTTTAGCAGACTTATGTATTACTATAATGATATCTGCAAGCCAATATATAAACATTTTCTTCATCAATTTTATATACCAATCTATCTTTATCATTAATGCGTCTGCTCCAAAATCCAGACAAATTTCCGGTTAATGGTTCTGGCTTTCCAATACCGACATTCCCATTTCTACAAATATCCTCAATCAGACTATATATTTTCTTTAAAGTTTTCCTATCTTCTGTCTGCCAATAAACATAATCTTTCCATCCATTTTCCGTAAACACTTTATTCATCAGCATCTACCTCGATAAGATTATGAACCGAAATATTTCCTCTTTCCAACTGTGCCTTAGATTCCATCAGCCAATCATAATTTGCTTTATTTCCCATAATATAAGCATTTTCTATAAGATTATTATAAGATTCCTCGGAAAGCATAACAATGTTTTTATTATTCTTTCTAGTAACAATCATAGTTTCATAATCATCTGTTATTTTGTCCATATAGTTTTTCATATTGTCACGCAAATTTGTGTAATTTACAGCTAACATAATTACACCTCCTTATTTATATGTACAGTTTTCTGTACTTATATTTTACTGTACAATTTTCTGTACGTCAATCCTTACTACAATCGTATTCTGCATGCATATTTTTCTACAAATCCACACATCCTATTCTTAAAAGCATAGAAAGGATGGACAAAAATATGAATCTTGATAAAGTTGTATGTAATTGTATGAGCATTACCAATGGTGACATTAAAGATGCTGTCGATTCCGGCGCAAGCACATTAGAAGAAGTACAGGAAGCAACCGGAGCCGGAACTGCCTGTGGTGTCTGCTGTGATGATATTCAGCACTTAATTGACCAATTTGTTGCAGAACGTGACAAATAACTGTAAACGGTTTTGACAAAAAATGGAAGATATGTTTTTTTGCATATCTTCCACTTTTCTACTTCCCTGTATCCTGCAAATATTTCGCCCGAATACGCTGTATGGCATTATCAATCGCCTTAGGCGTTTTTCCTGTCTTTTCCGCAATCTGGCGGTAATTAAAGCCCTCCAGCATGTAGTCAAAGACCTGCTTTTCCATTTTACTTAAACATTTCGAAACATCCTGCAGTTTCTGGGATATATTTTCTCTGTTAATAAGCATATATTCCGGGTTTTCATCATTTTCTCCGGCAAGTACATCCGCTAATACCATACCATCTTCTCTTGTATCATCATAGAGCGAAACATAAGAATTTAATGGTGCATGTTTTTTTCTCTGTGAAGCTTCAACCGCCGTATACATTTGTCTGGTAATACATAATTCTGCAAAATGATAAAATGATGTTTCTTTATCTGCGTTATAATCTCGGATGGCTTTAAATAACCCAATCATTCCCTCCTGAATTAAATCGTCTGTATCACCGCCAATTAAGTATAATGCATTGGCATTTTTACGAACCAGGGGCTTATATTTATCCAAAATATACTCCATGATTCCTTCTTCGTTCTGATTTACCCTTATAATCAGTTCTTCATCCGAAGAGCCTGTATAATCTGCCATTCTCTCCTCCCATACATTTTTCCTCTGCATATGTGTATAAATTATATACCCCGCTGGCGTAAAATCTCATATGCAAGTACACCTGTTGCCACAGAAGCGTTTAGAGAATCAATATCTCCCTTCATCGGTATAGAAGCAATAAAATCACAATTTTCCTTTACCAGCTTAGAAACGCCTTCGCCTTCATTTCCGACAACAAGTCCTATCGGTCCTTTTAAATCCAAATCATACATCGTCGTTCCACCCATATCGGCACAGACAAACCAAAGACCTTCTTCTTTTAACTCTTTGATTGTAGTTGTAAGATTCGTAACCTTTGCTACCGGTGTATAATTAATTGCTCCTGCAGAAGTTCTTGCAACAGTTCCCGTCAAGCCTACAGCTCTGCGCTTAGGAATAATCACTCCATGAGCCCCTGCAAGATTGGCTGTACGAATAATTGCACCTAAATTGTGTGGGTCTTCAATATTATCTAATAAAATGATAAATGGTGGCTCACCTTTATCCTTTGCATTCTGCAAAATGTCTTCCACTGTGGCATAATCATAGGCTGCTGCCATGGCAATTACACCCTGATGCTTCTTTGTCTCTGAAAGCTGATCTAAACGCTCTTTTGCCACAAAATTTACAATGGTATCATGCTTTCTTGCTTCACGCATAATGGTCTGTATAGGACCATCTTTACAACCATCTAAAACAAACAGCTTATCAATTGGTTTACCTGAACGAAATGCTTCTAACACGGCATTTCTTCCTTCTATTTTTAATTCTTCGTAATTCATATTTTCCTCCAGCAGCGTATTCCTCACGCTATACCTTCTGATTGATTGCGGATAATCCTTCTTTTACCAGAAAAAGAATCCGTTCAAACTTATCGGACAGATATAAATATCCCATCAAAGCTTCAAATCCTGTAGCTTTACGGTAATCTGCCATAGTTGCATTTTTTGCCATGGTTGGGGATTTTGCGTTTCTTCCCCTGCGGTAAATATCACATTCCTCTTCTGTGAGCAGCGGCAATAGTTTTTCAATCATTTCCGCCTGTGTATGTGCTTTTACAATACGACTTGTCTTGCGATGCAGCTCATTTGCCCTTGTATTTCCCCGTCCTACCACAATAGAACGAATAACCAGGTCAAAAATCCCATCTCCGATATATGCAAGGGTAAGAGGTGAATATGTCCGAATATCCACCTCTCCTAAATCAAATTGTTCCCGGATATATGCATCTATGCCCTTTTCCATTGTACACCTTCTCTGGTATCTTTTAAGATAATTCCCTTTTCAAGCAGTAAATCACGAATTTCATCCGCTCTGGCAAAATTTTTCTCTTTTCTTGCAGCCTGACGCTCTTCAATTAAGCTTTCAATTTCTGCATCTAAAATTTCTTCTTCTTTTTCGATAACAATACCAAGTACATCACATAATGTCTTCATGTTTGCATATAATCCATCTAAATATGCACTGGTATTTTCTGCGGATGCATTGGTATTCATGAATTTTACCAGTTCAAATACTGCGGAAATAGCATCTGCTGTATTAAAATCATCATCCATGGCAGCTTCAAACTTCGCTGTATACGCTTTGCTTTCTTCTAATAATGCTGCTTCTGCATCTGTCATTTCTACTGTGGCTGCTGCTTTCTGTAAATGTCTGATGTTTTCTGCGGCAGTAACAATTCTTTCCAGACCATTCTTTGCAGCCTCCATTAAATCTGCGCTAAAGTTTAGTGGACTTCTGTAATGGGCACTTAACATAAAGAAACGAAGTACCTGAAGGTCGTATTTTTCACCAATTTCACGAACGGTAAAGAAATTTCCGGCAGATTTGGACATTTTCTTATTATCAATATTTAAAAATGCATTGTGCAGCCAGTATTTGGAAAATTCTACACCATTTGCAGCCTCACTCTGGGCAATTTCATTTTCGTGATGTGGGAAAACTAAGTCCTCTCCACCTGCATGAATGTCAATTTCATCTCCAAGATATTTTTTAGACATTACGGAACACTCAATATGCCAGCCCGGACGACCATCGCACCATGGGGATTCCCAGTATGGTTCACCATCTTTTTTTGGTTTCCAGAGTACGAAGTCTAAGGCATCTTCCTTTAACTCACCGGTAACTTTGATATCTCTGTGTCCAGCCTGTAAATCATCGATGTTTTTATGGGAAAGTTTACCGTAATCTTTGAATTTACGGGTTCTAAAATACACTGTTCCATCTGTTGCCGGATATGCATAGCCTTTTTCAATCAGCTTTGCAATCATCTCAATCATACCATCAATTTCCTGTGTAGCTAGCGGATGTGTGGTTGCCGGCTTTACATTCATATCTGACATATCTTTTTTACATTCTGCAATAAAACGCTGTGAAACTTCTTCAGCAGAAGTTCCTTCTTCAATGGCTTTTTTAATGATTTTATCATCCACATCGGTAAAATTAGATACATAATTTACATCATAGCCTTTATACTCCATGTAACGTCTTACGGTATCAAATACAATCATTGGTCTTGCATTTCCAATGTGAATATAATTGTATACCGTAGGTCCGCAGACATACATTTTTACTTTTCCTTCTTCTAAGGGAATAAACTCTTCTTTCTTTTTGGTAAGGGTATTATACAGCTTCATCCTTTTGTGTCCTTTCTTTTTCTAATTCTTTTATTTGGTTTTCTAAATCTATCAGTCTGTTACATAGTACCGTATTTACACGCTGCAATGCGGTAATATCCTCTTTGACAGGGTCCGGTAAATGAATCTGATCCATATCACTTCTTGGCACTTTCTGATTATCACGTTTAACAATTCGTCCCGGTACACCCACCACCGTACAATTCGGCGGCACTTCCTCAAGCACCACGCTTCCGGCTCCGATTTTGGAATTTTCACCGATAGTAAACGAACCGATAATCTTTGCGCCCGCACTAACCATAACATTATCACAAAGGGTCGGATGACGTTTGCCGGATTCTTTTCCGGTTCCGCCTAAAGTCACCCCCTGATACAGTGTCACATTGTCACCTATGATGGTGGTTTCTCCTATAATTACGCCACTGCCATGGTCGATGAAAAAGCCTTTGCCAATAACGGCTCCGGGATGGATTTCGATTCCGGTTTTTCGTGCCGCTTTCTGGGATATTAGTCTTGCCCAGAAAAAGTGACCTTTTTCGTATAGTTTATGGGCTCTGCGATAACTAAGCATAACACGGAAGGATGGGTATAAGAGTACTTCCATTGCCGATTTTATGGCAGGGTCCCGTTCTTTAATTACCTGAAATTCTTCTTTGATACGTCCTATAAAACCCATAGTTTTCCTTTCTAAACGAAAAAAAACTTCATCTCTGCTCAAGAGACGAAGTTATCCGCTGTTCCACTCTTATAAAACAATCTGCTTTCACCTGTAAAACTGCCTGTGACAGTTCTTTTGGCTGCATGGCAACATAAAAATGCTTAACGTGCATAATCCGTATCTGACTACTTGCAATCTGCTTTCACCAAATCAGCTCCCGGAGGCACTTCAAAAATCTTGTGTAAAACTGCTTACAGCCGGTGACAGTTTCTCTCTTGACAACAGCGGACTTCCTACTCTTTCCGTTCTTTGCTTTTTACTTATCTTTTTATAGTTTATGCAGTGAAATGGATTTTGTCAATAGATTTTTTGTTACTCTCCGCCACAAACCCTGCATGCCTCATATCCTAAAGCTTTCGCTTCTTCTATATCTATGGCTATTTTGCTTTTTTCCAAATGTTTGCAGCCTTCTGTATGGTATTTGCTTCCTGACTCTGTAATATATACCATTCCTGATGTATGAACCACCGCATTATCTGCCGTATCTTCCTGCGTACTTCCTTTGGGTTCTCCTGCCTGCCAGCTTTCACTTGGACTGCAGTTAAAGGTAATATTTTTTCCATCTGATTTCGCAACAATACTTCCCTGTTCATCCGTCCGGAAAACTTCTATATCCTGCGCCCGAAGCTGATTTAAAACTTCTGCCGAAGGGTGTCCGTAACGATTATCTTCACCAACACTGATAACTGCATATTCCGGCTGCACTGCCTCTAAAAACTCTGCACTTGTGGAGGTTTTGCTTCCATGATGTCCCACCTTATATACATCTGCCTGAATATTCCTTCCTGTCGATAAAATATCTTTTTCTTCTTCTTCTCCCGCATCACCGACAAGAAGAAAACTATTTTCTCCATGCTCTAAATGTATAACAATGGAATTCTCATTTGAATCACTGCCAAGCATTAATGGACCTTCGATAGTAAATGTAGCATCTCCTAGCGTATACTCCTCTCCTGCATTTGGCACAACCATTTCATAATTACGATAGTCCATGGCAGATAACACATCTCTGTAAGTATCCGTATCACGTTCTTCTCCGGTTAAAAAAATCTTTTCGCAATCAAATTTGCTGATAATGACATCTAAACCTCCCACATGGTCTGCATCGGGATGTGTACCAATGACATAATCTAGTTTATCTATATTTTGTTTTAACAGGTACTGCTGCACTGTAGTGCCTTTACTGTTATCTCCGGCATCAATCAGCATGCTTTCTCCATTGCAGGTAATCAGTGTGGCATCACCCTGTCCCACATCCATAAAATGTACCTGCAAAAATTCCTTTGTCCCCGCCTTTGTATCCTCAGTCTGTATTTCTATATTTTCTTCATACAACTGACTTTGCGCACTATCCATACCACAAGCGGTAAGTGCACACAGACAAAACAATAAGACTGCTGCTGTACTTTTCTTTTTTTTCATCTGCTTTTCTCCTGATTTAAAAAAACTGTATCGCAGAAATTATCCACGACACAGTTTTATTATACCCTATTTTTCTATATCCTGCAGAATCTTTTTTAAGGTATCCGCAGAAATTTTTAACATTCCCTGTTCTTCTTCATTTAAGGTAATCGGTACTTTATTTTCCACACCATTTTTACCCACAATGGCAGGCATACTTAATACCACATCTTCAACGCCATATTCTCCATGCATCCTAGAGGACACCGGCAATATGGATTTTTCATCCCGGATAATCACCTCGCAGATACGCTTTACTGCCATGGCAATACCATAGTAGGTTGCTCTTTTTTTCATAATAATATCATATGCGCTGTTTTTTACCGTTTCTGCAATTATACGGGTATTTTCATCATGGGCATAATGTCCACGCATTTCGCAAAATTCACTTAATTCAATTCCGGATACATTCGCACTGCTCCAGGCTGCTATTTCACTATCTCCATGCTCTCCGATGATAAATGCATGTATACTGCGGCTGTCCACAGATAAATGCTCACTTAACTCATATTTTAACCGTGCAGTATCTAACACAGTTCCAGAGCCTAATACACGATTTTCCGGAAAACCGGACAGCTTTAAAGCCACATAGGTGAGAATATCCACCGGATTGGATACAATTAATAAAATTCCCTGACAATTCCGCTTTGCAATTTCCGGGATAATCGAATGATATATAGCTACATTCTTATGCACCAAATCCAGACGGGTTTCCTCCGGCTTTTGATTAGCTCCTGCTGTAATCACAATTATTGCTGCATCCACAATGTCCGCATAGGTTCCTGCATATATTTTCATATGCTTTGCAAAAGGAACACCATGACTGATATCTAAAGCTTCTCCTTCTGCTTTTGCATGATCTGCATCAATAAGTACCATTTCTGAAAAAAGTCCACTCTGCATCAGACTGAATGCAGAAGCAGAGCCGACAAATCCACAACCGATAACAGCTACTTTTCGTAAATTCACCTGCTTGTTTTCACTTTCACAATTCATATTCCGCTACCTCCTGTATTTCTACATAGGTTACGCAGACTTTTTGCGAATTATACGCACAGCTTACTCTAAAACTACCTGTTTTACCTGTTTTTGTAAAGCTGTAATAACTGACTTTTCCGGTGTTTTTGTTCCCATCGTGGTTACTGCTCCGTTTGAAGCTGCCATAGCAAGGGTTATCCCTTCTTCCCACGACATATTTGTATCTTTTGCAAAAACCAATGCTGCCACCATGGCATCACCTGCGCCAACGGTAGAATGTACCTCTACCTGCATGGCATCACAGCGAATCACCTTGTTTTCTCCGGCATGAAGGAAAAGCGCCCCATGACTTCCTCTGGAAACAGCTATGGACTCTACACCTTCTGCCAACAACTTTTTACCAAAGGTGATAAGCTGTTCTTCTGTGGGTTCTTCTTTTAAGCCAAAATATTCCGCTAATTCTATATGATTTGGTTTTAGCATGTCGGGAACTGCTTTTACTGCTTTAGCAAATAACTCTCCGTCAGCATCTACAAAAACCTTTGCTCCCTTTGCTTTTAGCTTTTCTGTAATATGGGCATAAATATTTTTATCTACACCCTTTGGAATACTTCCAGCAAGGACAAACCATACATCTTGTGCCGCATAACTTTCCAGTTTTTTTAACAGTTCTTCTATTTTCTCACCGGATACTGTCATTCCTTCTTCATTAATTTCTGTTAATGTACCGTCTTTTTCCATGATTTTTAGATTTGTACGGGTAACTCCATCCACAAACACAAAATCATTTTCTATCCCTTCTTTTTGCAGGCAACTTAAAATCGTTTCACTACCTTCTTTTCCCAAAAAACCTGTGGCAATGGACTTTCCGCCCATTGCCTTTATGGTTTTTGATACATTAATTCCTTTTCCGCCTGCATCCGTCAGTGGAGGTGCTATCCGGTTCAGTGCTCCATAGAAAAAACGCTCGGTTTCTATGGTTTTATCGATTGCCGGATTCATTGTTACGGTTATAATCATTATACATTCCTGCCTGAATTATTTTTGTAACTGTTCAGTACCTTCACAGTTACATGCAAAAATCTATTTAAAATCGCTTTCAGCGATGAGATTTTTGCACACCTGAATCATTTTCTTTCGGTCAGCGCAGTAAATGCGCAGACCTACTGAATAGTTACTTATTTTTTTACTTTTACTTTCTTTACGGCACTGTATTCACCATATATCTTCTTACCTTTTACAGTTTTGTATGCACGAACTTTAATATAACAGTTCTTGCCCTTGGATAATTTGGTTAGATTCTTTGTAACTGTTTTACCTGATTTTACATTTACGGTCTTTGCCTTTTTAAAGTTCTTATTTGCCGCATATGTAATTTCATATCCATTAGCTTTGGCATCCTTTTTCCATTTAACGGCTGCCTGACCGGATTTTTTACTCTTTACAGAGGTGATTTTTACTTTCTTTGGTGTAATGGTTACCGTAATTTTCTCTGTATCTGCCAAATAATCCGCAGATTCTGCACTGGTCAAGGTTACGGTTACTTTACCAATGGCAAGTGCCTTAACTTTATCTTTTACCAGCTTGATGACTTTCTTATTGTTCAATTTGTATGTTAATTTACTGCCATCTGCTGTTTTTGCTCCTAATGAGAAGTTTTTGCTATTGTATGCTTTCTCTATAGAAACATTTTCCAGACAAATGTTATCATCAGATTTTGAAATTGTAAAGTTCTTTGTGACACTTCCTGTATAATTTCCTGTTCCGTTAATGGTTACTGCTGCTGTTCCTGCATGGATATTATCGGTATATGCAACTGTGTAGCCATCTGCCGGTACGACTGCACCATTTACAGTTAATGCTACGGATGGTTTCTTTTCTGTTCCATCATATTCATAAACATCCTGCTCTAATACAACTGCTGCACTCTGAATATCTGTCTTTTCTACTGAACCAGAATCCGTATCTGGCAATTTACCTGCATCCGGGTTTTTGTCTGTATCTGCGTCTTTGTCTGCATCCGAGTCTTTATCCGTATCTGCGTCACCCTCTTTGTCAACAAAGGAACTATCCACAGTCAGACTACAGTTTACATTGTATGCTATACCATCCACAACAACTGTTCCGGTAATCGTATAGTTTCCATCTGCTTCGGTAACCTTTTCTAAAGCTTCCTCATCCCATGTAACAGATACATTTTCACTGCTTCCATCCTTTAATGTTATGGCAACTGTTTCCGGCAAATCGGAAGCAAGCTTATCTGCACCTGCAACGATAACCGGTGCACAAGATACTTCACTGACAATTTTTTCGGATAAAACATATTCTCCATTTACCTGCATAAGGGTTACACCAACCCAGCCTGTTCCTCCATTTTCCAATACATTTAAACGGATATGGCGGGTAACAATATTTTCAGGGAAGGTATCGGTACACGTCTCTGAATTATCGGATATACCGCCAGCAGCTTCTTTGGAATGATCCATAACTGTTGTCCAGTTTTCACCATCCTCTGAAATGTCAATGGTGTATTTTAACTGTGACCAGAATGAAGTCACTACATTATCAATACGGGCTTTCGCACCCAAATCTACACGAATTTCGCCTACTTTCGTTGCAGAACCAGTTGTCCATGCAGTATTTCCTGCATTTATATTCATTGTTCGTGCGTTGATAAATGCATTGGTTGCCGGTCTTGCTTCGTTTGTACCGGTAATCGTTACACCTTCTGTATCATACCATGAAGTCAAATCTGCAGTATCTTTTGCTGTTACAGTAATCTCTTTTGTGGCAGAAACTTTTCCATTTGCTCCCTTTGCTGTAATTACAACAGTACCTTCACCAACTGGAATTAACATACCATCAGTTTTGCTGACAACCGCTACAGAAGTATCACTAGAAGTCCAGTATATTTTTTCCTTTGCTGCTGCCGGTACAATTTCTGCATTAAGCTGTACTTTTTTATTTACCAGAACTTTTCCGCTTAATTCCTGAATGGTAATGGCTCTAAGTACATCGTCCTGTTTTAAACCTTCTACTGCAGCATTTAAGTCCTCTACATCTTTATCTAAAACAGACTGTTTTTCACTACTCCATTTTTCGGCTATTGCACTTGCTAAATCGCTTTCTGCCTGTTCTAAAGCCTTTTTGTAAGCTGTAAGACTTTCCGCAGTATAATAGTCGTCTGCTTCTGTTTTTGCTGCTTTTGCTGTTGCAATGGCTGTCTCTAATGCAAAGGTATCCGCAAGTGCCTCTCCTGTAACTGTAAAATAAATTTCTCCAGTCAAAGGATTTCCTGTATACAATGTTACCGTAAGTGTTACCTTTGCATTTCCCGGACCAACTGCTTTTAATTCTCCGGTTTTCGCATCAATCGTTACTACACTTGTATCCTCTGACTCCCATTTCACATCAGCAAGGTCTGTATCTCCATCACCACCGGTAAGTACAGGAATATACTGCTTCTGCTCACCTGTTTCTAATTCAACCGTAGAAGCACCTTCTCCCATTTCATACACATAGTTTCCTTCTTCGTCTTTAATAAAGAAAAATTCACTTGCATTCGGGCTGTTACTGATGTTTACTGTAATTTCTTTGTATACAGAAGGATTACTTGCAGAAGAAACTTTAACTGTGCAGCTTCCTGTTACGATTTCACTTAAGGAATCATAAGTTACCACAGGTGTAATAAGTCCATTTTCATCCACAGTTACCAAAGAGGTATCTAAGGATTCCCAAATCACTTCCTGTGATACACCTTCTGGAAGTACCTGTGCTGTAAGCTGATATTTTGTTCCTAATGTATCCTTAATTGGAATTAATTTTACTGTTTCTTTGTTTACATTGATTTCTTTTGCTTCTAAAGCTGTTTTATAAATGTTTATGTTATCTAAAGCTGGATTCCATGACAAATTTAAGCCACTTGCTCTTGTTCCCACAAACTGTATTGCAGCCACATCTCCTGCATAGGACAAGGCAGAATCAAACTCTGCTTCACCTGTTGCCGTAATTGCGGAATTCTCTTTATTTGTAATCGTAAATGAAGTCTTTTCTTCTTCCATATCAATGACTATGTGCAAATGATACCATACTTCTTTTCCGGTAAAATCTTTACCAAGAGAAACTGCATTGGTTAATACGGAATCTGCCATGGCACCACCAACTTCCCATGAAAGTTCGCCTGCCGGATTAGTCTGAATACCAAAATATCTGTTGTTATTGGTATCCGTCACTGCCAGATAACCTGCTGTACTTCCTTCTTTACCTACGAATGTTCCAACATTCCAGTCAAAATCAAGTACAATCTTATTATTCGTTATACTTTCTGCAAATCTCTTCTAAATACTGCGCTTTCCACTTCCGCCACCGCTGATTTGGAAAATATTTCCCGTTTCATCTGCGGCAACCGTTCCACCAAGTGCACCGCCGCCTAAAGAGCTGACCTTTGTTCCCCATGTATTTCCTACTTCAAGATTATCAAAACTTTCGCTTATGGATGGTACATAAATCTTTGTCTGGGCTTTAAATCCGCCTTCCTCTGTAGTTGCTGTAATTGTTGCCACACCACTGCTGACTGCTGTTACACGGCCAAGTGCATCTACAGTAGCTACATCCGGTGCATCAGATGTCCAGACTACTTCTGTATTTGTTGCTGTTTCCGGTTCTACTACCGCATTTAAGCGATATACTGGTGCATCCTCTGCCGGATTTTCCTCTGAAAAATAATCGGATGCAAAATAATATTCCTCTGTATCAACCGTCATTCCTGTAACCGGAATGGCATCCTTTTGTACAGTTACTTCACAAGTTGCTGTAAATCCACCATTTTCTGTGGTTGCTGTAATGGTTACAGGTCCACCGATTGCAACGCCTGTAACTTCTCCTTTTTCATTTACAGAAACGATATTTTCATCCGCAGATGTCCATGAAATATTCTTATTATCTGCATCTGCCGGAGAAATCAGAGCATTTATGGTCTTTGTAGAGCCAACCTGAATAGCCAGACTGCTCTTGCTTAATTCGATTCCTTCTACCTGAACCGGTAATACTTCTACTTCACACTCTGCATAAACTTCTGCATTGTCATCGGAAACAGCTTTAATGGTAGTTGTTCCCACACCTGTAGCTGTCACAAATCCTGTTTCATCCACCTTTGCAACGGATGCCTTTTCTGATACCCAGTTAATTAAGTAACGTGTTGTATTTTCCGGAGCTACTGTTGCAGAAAGCTGTTTGCTTCTTCCATAGCTTAAAGTAATTTTGCTATCGCTGATGGTTACACTTTCTGCAGCTACTTTATTACTGTTTAAAGTAAAGCTTACTGCGGCATTGCCATCTGCGGATGCTGCTGTAATTGTTGTTGTTCCTGTTCCTTTTACATTTAACTGTACTTTTGTATTCTTTTCGGTTTCCTGACGCATTTCACCGTCCGGTGTCTGCCATGTTTCGCCTAAGAAAGAGGCAACTTCCGGATTGGAAGATGTATATACTACAGCCTTATTTGTTGCAGAATCAGGCAATTTTGCACTAAGCTGAACCTTATCAAACAAGGTCACTGTCTTTTCTGCATGATTTTCAATCTCTGCTCCATCTACAGTTAATGTAATATTTTCTGCTTTTTCCGCTTTTGTAACGGTTACATTTACTGTTGCTGTATAACCACCCTTTACAGAAGCTGTTACCGTTGTTGTACCTGCATTTACACCACATACAAATCCATCCTGTGTTACCTTCGCAACAGAAGCATCTGCGGAAGTATACACAATATCACTGTCAGAAAGAATTTTATCCACTGGTGTAATGGTAGGCTGTAAACGTTCTTTTTTGCCTTCTGCAATGGTAATACTTTCCTTAGATAAGCTGATTCCTGTAGGCTCTGTCACCTCTACACTATATGTACCCGCATCTCTTAATGGTGTCTGCATGGTATCTGCCTTATCCTTTGCACAGCCACGCATCAGATATGCATACATACTGTCCATCATATCTCCGGCTTTACCAGCCTGATTACTTCCCATTTCTTTAATGGAAGTATCACCGTTATTAAACATAATTCTGGCTGTTACATCCGCAGAACCGCCATCGGTAGAACCTGCTCCCGGAGTTGGAATCCAGTCTACTTCCCAGTAATAAAAACCTCTGGTCTGACCATATGGATTTGGTGTATCCAACGCTGCCTGCATATAATCTAAAAGCCAGTTGTACTGACCATTGCCACTTGTATAGTAATACTGACTCTGTCCCATAGCTCCGGTCTGACTGTCAATTGTCGGATAATATCTTGTAAATGAGTAAGCCGTTTCTACATTTACATAATCCATATAACGCATGGTTTCATTATTTAACATGGCATTTGTCATCAAAATAGTATTACCGGAAGAACGTCCGCCATATAAGGAAAGTGCTGCACCATCCATTTTTGCACCACTGGCAAGTATCTTTCCAAAAAATCCATCACTGTTAAACTGCGCCGGTGTATAACCATTATTGGAATGAATATAACCGCTGATACCCGGCATGGCATCTTCTGCTGCTTCATAAGAAGCCGCAATCAATTTTGCATGACCCTCTGATGTGGAACCGCTTCCTACCGGCCATACAATACCGCCATTCTGTTCATTACCATGCTTCACACCACATACATTTACATCATTATCTGCTAATGCTTTGATAAAATCATATACATAGTTATATACGATAGACTGCATATGCGCTAAATCCGTATTGCTGTAATTTCCTTCATAATCGGTATCTAACCATTCAATCGGTGTGAATGCTTTGGCATTACTCATCCATGTATCACTGTAATGGAAACTTGGAAGGTAACTCATGCCAAGCTCTGTTGCACGTTTGCCAAGCTGCAGGGAATGTTCTTTGTCAAAATAGCCACCCTGAATCATTTTTAATTCTGCCTGACTGCCATCTTCCTTCATCCATGCGCCACTTGCCCAGTATTCGTCAATGTATACCGTTTTTAAAGAATCCGGATAATGTGCAGGTTCGCCTGCTTTTACAAAAATCATATTGGTAATGGAATTCACACCATGGTTCGAAAGAATACGCAGACAATCCTGCTGTACACCATTGGCAAAGTACTTTCCATCTAAATCTTCAATCGCAGATAAGAAGGATACATCTGCACCTCTTAAATAATTTTCATCCTGAATACGGAATATGTCAAAGTTGTCTACATAGGCATAATCTTCGCCATTTCCTGTCCAGTTATCTGCTAATTCTGTTCCTTCTGTTTTGTAAATCGTAACAGAATCTTTATAATTTTCGTCATAAATGGTATTTGCATAAATTTCTACTTCTTCATCCTCTGCTCCCGTAGTAAAGGTAAGTGTAATCAAAGAATATCCTTCCGTACCGGACGGCGCCTGACGAAGCACTGTACCATCTGTGGTTCTGACACCAATATTTACACGGTTACCTAAAGAAGTTCTTTCTACCATTTCTCCCATAACTGCCGGATTTCCTGCACTATCCTTACGATAGCTGCTGGTAACCTTTGTCGTTTCAAAGGTATCCTGATTGTCAACCTTTGCCCGCATGGTTACAGAATATCTGGTATTTGGCTCTACCGCAACCGTTTGTGCAATTTCACTGCCTGCGGAAAGCTTAATTGCTTTAGCACCTGTGTCTACATTCTCTGTATCCTCTGCTACTGTTCCTGTCTGTTCCCAATGGTTAAGTCCATCCTCAAAATCCCAGTTTGCAATGGTATTTGCATCTGCACTATCCAATGCCAGCTCCAGATTGTCCAGTTCTAAAGCGGTTGTTCCTGCTGTAATAGTAATCTGCATCTGTCCATTGTATACCAACACATTACGATGACCCATTTGTGTCCATGTATCCGATTTCATGTATGTATCCAACAATGCAACCGAATCCGGTCCACCTGTCTGTGAGACAGTAATGTTGGCATTTTTGCCCGCTGTACCCTTCAACCATGCAGATAAAGTATAGCTACCCTGCTTAATATCTGTCAGCAACATTGTCATAGATGCTCCTGCTTCTAATTTTACGGATTTACTTCCGCTTTGAACATTGTCTGAAACAACGGTCACTGTTCCGAATGTATCCCATCCTTCTAAATCATTTTCAAAATCAAAATTTGCTGTTTCACTGCCAGATACTGTTGCTGCTTTTGCGTCAACAGTTTTTCCTACAGAAAAATCACTCATGGTAAATACCATGGTTGCTGCAAGAAATGCAGATAACATTCTTGTCAGTTTTTTCCTTTTCATTCTTGTTCCCCTTTCTTTGTTAAAAACACTTTACGATTCCTTTTCGTGGTTTTCATTTTTTGCGCAAACGCTTGCGCATTTATGTAATTTATTATACGCTCATTGCACATTTCTCTGCAATTTACGTTTTTACCAAAATTTGAATTCAAAAAATGTATAAATACACAACAAAAAAAATAAATACCTATCTTATTTTTTGAAAAAATGTATTATTCCTCTCTGCGCAAATAAAGATGGCAGAAACAAGGATTCTTCTCCCTGTTTCTGCCATCTTTATCTTTTATTCTCCGTAACTATTCTTCTGTATAAGCGAGATATTGCTCTCTGTTTCTCTTTAAATAATTTTCATGATTATGCAGTTTTTCCTGCTGCTTGGGTGTCAGTTCTTCTAATCCACACAGATAATCATATGCCTGCTGCTTATTACGGTAGAGTATCAAAAACATTTTTTTCGCATACTCTTCTGCAACTTCCTGCCTGCGCTCTTCATCCTGCTGCCCGGACAATACGCACCAAACAATTTCTGCCAAAGACCTTGCATCTTCTAACGGATCAAAATCATGAATAAAATCAATATGACAGATATAGGCATATTTTTCCAGACTGATATCATACTTCATGGAAAGCTTTTGCGGAAGATATTGTATGGCATCGCAAAATTCCCAGCCATCTAAACTCTGCGTAACAAATTTTTTCAATAAGTCCTCATCCTGCTTTCCAAAGGATACATACATTTTGGGCATAAATTCCTCATGGGCTGCCATAAGCTCTCCGGTGACCTCTTCCATGGGTTTGCCATAATCACGCAATAAATCCCTGCGGTATCCGATATTATCTAACTGCTCTCTCCACAATTCCATTTCATCACCGCACCAGATAAGGCTGTAGTAATTGCCAATCTCTTCTCCGCCACGCTGATAGCTGACCCCCACTGCTATTGGTACATTGTGTCTGCTGATACGCTCATTGCAAAATTCTAAATCAAAATATGCAATCACCATATCCTCATGCACATCTGCCAGTTTTAATTTTTTTGTCATGGGTAACTTCCCAACCTTTCCTCTTTTTGTGCGGTAGTTTGCTTTGCAGGCAAATATGTCCCGACAGTTACTCTATTCTATAGATACCACCGTACAGATACCACTTTCTGCCATTTCGTATGCAAAGGAAATGTTATCTCCCTTTTCATATTTCACAATTTCTACTAATGTGCTGTCTGCCACATTGACATCAAATATCTCTTCTGACTGCTCTAAACATACATAATAATGGGTATTTCCTTCAATAACTACGGGTGCAATTGAAGCAATTTTCCCTTCTGCCTTCTCATAAATCCCTGTCCGTTCACTTTTGCTGATACCATTGGTAACTAAAAGCTTCACATAGGACTTTTCACATTCCTGCACGGTATCACCAATGGCAACCCACTGGTATTTCTGTACATTTACCATGGCATATTTTTTAACCAGACCTGCGCCATCCTTTAATGCCATAAAATAGGTCGGCTCACCGGAAATATTCAAAAGCAGCGGGAAGGTTGCCTGATAACCAAGGTTCTGCACCTGACCTTCTGCGGAGGACATGGCAGAATCCTCAATGGCACCTTCTACCGTATAAAACTTTGTCTCCATGGTACGCTGATTCATGAGTACAAAACCTACATTTGACTGGTCTCCACTAACAGAGGTCACTCCGGTATACACCCACACATCATCATCCAATGCAATATAATTATAGCCATTGGTCGCCTGTAAACAGTCCTTCTGTCCTAAAATACTGTTAAAATAGCCATGCTTTAATGTTCCATGATAATTGTAAAGCTGTGTCAAAAGTTCTGCAGAATATACCTTATCAACCCAGCTTGGAATATTCTCCACAGCATATTCTTCACATTCTCCGGTAACGGCATTACAAAGTATGGCTTTTCCTACGGTCTGACCGCCAAATAAACCAATATTAAACTTCTTCACCGGGCAAACCCAGTATGGTGTACCATCATCCTTGATTTCAAAGAAAATCTGGTCATCAAAAATATACGTCGGATAGTTAAAACGCAGATGTCTGTAAATATTGCGATTAAAGTATTCAGACTTTGAATAACGGATTTCATCTGCTAATTTCACACATTCCGTATCCTGTGTCGTCATATCAATCATGATATATGCCGGAATACCTTCACTCTGATTTGTCAGCCATTTAATACCGCTGGCATAGACTAACGGTGTCACACGCACGGGCTTATCATTATAGTTTATCTGGGTATAATCACTTCCCACTTCAAACTGGGAAACCATATCCACCATACTTCCCATCTTACGGTTTCCTAAAAGCTCGGCAGAACTTTTGTCTAAAAGCGGAATACTGTTATAGCTGACTTCCTTAATATCTCGGGAAAAATCACCACTTTCCACCTTAAGAAGCTGCTGATATTTTGCGGCATTGATAATCGGGGAAGATAACAAACTTCCACCAATGTAGACAACAATCAAAACTAACAGTAATGCCACCCATGCTTTTAACAGCTTGGATTTTTTCAGCAGATTTTTTACATCCATATTTTTACCATAAAGGTCATATTCCTTTTTGGCTTTTACTGCCAGACACAAAAGCCAGCCCACACCCACAATAAAAAACAACGCCATCCAGAAGCCATTGGCATGAATATTTATGGCAGGCAGTGTAATATAATAGTAAATAAATAATGCCAATACAACAGCAATAAGTAAAAATAGCTTGCTCATTACTTTTTTCATTTTACATTCTCCTCTCTCTTTCCATTTTCCAAAATCCAGTCTGCAACCTCTTTTGACACATCATCCAACAGATATTTTTTACCATTATCTGTAGTTTTATGTTCTTCTAACAGCCGCTTTGTGGATACTTTAATTTCCTGCTCTAATTCCCTTGCCGATAAAAGCAGACACCCCTGTCCTCTAATGATAATCT
The DNA here is from genome assembly GCA_017624495.1 of Lachnospiraceae bacterium. Classification (GTDB taxonomy): domain Bacteria; phylum Bacillota; class Clostridia; order Lachnospirales; family Lachnospiraceae; genus Roseburia_B. The sequence continues at coordinate 31,267 of JAGAMY010000009.1, forward strand.
GCTCTAAGCCATCCGAGGTTGCCACGGTAATCTTATATTTTTTGCTGTTCTCATGGGCAAATTTCTCAATATACGCATCAGCGGTTTCCGCTTCCTTTGTATATACCACATGAATATTATGATAATCAAAAATCTCTGTTTTATGTCCTGCCACACGGTAAGCATCGAAAACCACAATGACCTGACATTTTTTCATCCCCTGATAATTACAGAGAATATCCAATAATTTCCCCTTTGCACCATCCATATTGACATCGGAAAGCTCTTTTAAATCTTTCCACGCAAAAATGATGTTGTAACCATCTACTAAAAGATATTCTTCTTTGGGCTCTGCTTTTTTCGCCGGGGCACGATACGTCGTTTCCGGTGCAGCCGATATACGTCTTGTACTCATATACTGCTTTTTCGGCTGGGATTTATCCCTTTTGTTGGCATTATAGGTTTTGGCTAAAATATCATCCACTTCTTCAACTGCGAGCCATTCCTCCTGTGTATAAGTACTTTTTGCTATCGTTTCATTTGCCAGTTCCCTGCTGTCTTTTGCACCTTTTAAACAACTTTCCACATGCATATTTTCCTTGACCTTGTCCCATTCCACCAGATACCCTGCACCATGGGCACAAAATACAGACCCCGTCGGATTCGCCAAATCACGTTCAGAATCATATCCTATTTCTGCTATGACTTCCTCTGCATTATGACAGGGGTAATATCCACCATAACTTAAAAACAAGTGCCCTTCTCCTCTGGTATAGGCAGTCACTTCCCTTGCATATTCCTGCATCGTAGCAACGGGTGCTAAGCCTTTTAAAACTGTACATTCTTCGTTATGGAAAGGTCCTTCCATGGTTCCCTGCATTTTTTCAATATCGGTCATGGCTCTGCCCACCATGTTTTCCGGAATTTCCAATGTATATTTATACCATGGTTCTAAAAGCACGGATTCTGCTTCTTTTAACCCCTGCCGCACGGCACGATAAGTCGCCTGACGAAAATCTCCGCCCTCTGTATGCTTTAAATGTGCTCTGCCACCCACAAGGGTAATTTTCATATCCGTAATGACAGAACCCGTCAGCACACCAATATGCTCCTTTTCCTGTAAGTGCGTCAAAATCAATCGCTGCCAGTTTTTATCCAGCACATCTTCACTACAATCTGCTGCAAATACCATTCCGCTTCCTGCTTCTAAGGGTTCTAACAGCAGATGGGCTTCTGCATAATGACGCAGCGGTTCAAAATGCCCAACGCCTTCTACCACATTTTTTATGGTTTCTTTATATACAATCTTTCCTGTTCCAAAAGTCACATCCAGTCCAAAACGGTCGGCAATCTGACGCTTTAGTACTTCTATCTGGACTTCACCCATGACCTGTACCAAAATCTCCTGATGCACTTCATTCCAGACAATGTGCAGCTCCGGTTCTTCTTCTTCTAACTGCCGTAATTTTGGCAATACCTGCGGTGCATCATAGCCCTGTGGTAAAATAATCTGATAGGTTAAAACCGGCTCTAATACCGGCATATGCTCTCCCTCTTCACACCCAAGTCCTTCTCCGGCTTCTGTCTGTGTAAGACCTGTAACTGCACAGATTTCTCCTGCAGATACTTCATCCGTTGTCTTAAATTTTTCACCGGAATAAATACGAATCTGATTCACCTTTTCTTCCCAGGCACGTTCCTCTGACTCTGTGTGTCCGCTTAAAATATCCCGAACCTTTAATTTCCCACCGGTAATCTTCAAATGGGTCAACCGGTTTCCCTGAGCATCTCTGGAAATTTTAAATACTCTTGCCCCAAACGCCTTTGGGTATTCTTTTTCTATCGTATACTTGCTAATTCCCTGCAAAAGTTCTTCCACGCCAGTCATTTTCAGTGCTGAACCAAAATAGACAGGAAACAGCTTTCTTACCTGTATCAATTTTTGTAACTGTTCTTCTGTCAGAACACCATTTTCCAAAAAATACTCTAAGGCATCTTCATCACACATTGCCGCATTTTCATAAAATGCTTCTGTCTGTTCCTCATCAAATGCCACACAATTATCGGATAACTCCTGCTTTATCTCTTCTAGCAGTTTCGTTCTGTCTGTTCCATTTTGATCCATTTTATTCACAAACAAAAATACCGGTACATGATAACGCTGCAAAAGACTCCATAATGTTCGTGTATGTCCCTGCACACCATCAGCTCCACTGATAACTAAAACCGCATAATCAAGCACCTGTAAAGTACGCTCCATTTCTGCGGAAAAATCCACATGTCCCGGTGTGTCTAACAACGTAATATTCAATTCCGGCAGTTCTATTACTGCCTGTTTGGAAAAAATGGTAATTCCTCTTTCACGCTCTAATACATCTGTGTCTAAAAACGTGTCCTGTTTATCTACTCTTCCTATCTTGCGAAGCATTCCGCCTGTATAGAGCAAGCCCTCCGATAGTGTAGTTTTTCCTGCATCAACGTGGGCTAAAAGAGCCGCACAACAATTCCGTTTCATTTATCTAATCCTGCTTTTTTACATATTTTTCTTCAAACTGTGATGCGCTCATTGGCTCATCATAATAAAATCCCTGAATCTGCTGTATCTTCATGCGTGAAAGCACTTCATACTGTTCTCTTTCCTCTACACCTTCCACGCAAACGGTTACACCAATGGTAGCTGCCAGCTCTGCCACCATTTTAACAAAAGACTCTGAAAATTCGTCTTTTCCAATATCCTGAACAAAACATCTGTCAATCTTAATAATATCAAGCGGCATTTCCCGAATATGATTTAAAGAAGAATAACCGGTTCCAAAATCGTCCATAGCCACCCTTACGCCTAAATCTTTAATCTGCCCTAAAATCTGTTTCATTCTGCCCATATCGTTTACCGCAAGACTTTCCGTTACTTCCAATACCAGATTTTCAGGACATATGCGGAATTCGCGAATAACCTTTTCCACTTTTGTTACAATGTCATTTTGCAAAAGCTGTACAACAGATAAATTTACATTTACCTGATAATTCGGATGTCCCATATCATTCCAGCGTTTCAGATATTTGCAAGACTCCATCAATACGAACTCACCAATGGGATTAATAAGCCCTAAATATTCTGCCAGCGGAATAAATTCAGCCGGTGATACAAAACCCATACCATCTAGTTTCCAGCGGATAAGAGCCTCTGCTCCCTGACAGCAGCCATCCACGCCCATAATAGGCTGAAAAAATACTTCAAACTCTCTGCCTGCATCTCTCGCCGCATCACGCATTTTTTTGCCCAAATCCAAACGTTTAAAGGAAATGGATTCCACTGCATCATTGTAATATTCAATACGGTTTTTACCTGTTTTTTTCGCCTCATATAATGCAATATCTGCTTTTTTTATCAGCTCATCCACCGTATTTCCATCCTCCGGAAAACGGGCTACTCCCATACTCATCGTACAATAATAGTCTGCTCCCTTTAAGAACCACGGTTTGGTAAAAATGCTGCAAATATCATCTAAAATCGTTTTTAGCATATTAAACTGCGCATGCGGGACAATGATAATAAACTCATCTCCACCCATGCGGTAACAGGTATTTTCAATACCGGATACTCTCTGTAAACTGTGGGAAATAGAACGAAGCAGTGCATCTCCATACTGATGTCCCAATCCATCATTAATATGCTTAAAATCGTCCAAATCAATATATAAAAGAGCACCCTGACCGCCGAATTCCTTGGTCTGCTTTATAAAATGCTCTAAATCCTGTTCACAGCGCATACGGTTGTACAAACCGGTCAGAAAATCATTATTTATCTGTCTTTCAATTTTCTGCTGATAATTCTTTTTGTCAGTAACTTCATAGATTGTATATAAAGTCACTTTTCTACCGTCCACCCACTGAATAGAGGAGTTATAGATATCAAACCAGCGATTATTTTCATTCACAAAAAATTCTGTATGTCCACAACCGCTTTGCAGCAAATTTTCCAACTCATTATTTGTAGTATTTCCCCGGAAATGCCTGCGATAATATTCATTTGTATACAAACATTTCTGATTGAGTGAATCATACACAAAAATTCCACAGCCAACATTTTCTATAATTGCCTCTAATGAAGCATATGAACCTGCCAGCGAATTTTGGACAATACGTTTCGCCAGTGCACTCTGTACAATAAGACGTACGGTTTCTAAAAAAGTACGGTATTCTTCCCGGTATTCCGGTAAAAGCGCATCAAAAAATGCCATATGCATACTTACCCGGCCATTTATTGCAATAGGAAGATATACATCTTCTTTTTCGTTTATATACGTCCTTTCAAATGCTTCAACGACTGCTTCTTCTTCATAAACCTTATCACATATTCCATATTGGGAAAGAATTTTCCACTTATCCCCTTTCAGCTCTTTTTGCCGCAGTACAGCACTCTGAAAATGCAACTTCTTACATATACAGCTTAATATACCTTCTGTAACTGCCACAAAATCCTTATCTTCATCAAGTATCCCGACAATATCTGCCATTACTTCACTGTATTTTATCTCCAGCCCTATCTTCTCTTCAAATGACATGACTATTTCTCCCTTAGTCCAATTATATATAATACAAATTTATCCTTCTCTCGAATCACAAACTCCTGTTTCAGACGCAATTTCGGATGTAAACGAAGCTGTTTTTTTATAAAACCATCTTCATTTGCATACAAGATAATATTTCCTTCCGGTGCTAACAATTCTAAGGATTTAGTGAAAAATCCTGCATAGAAATTATCCTGTTCTTCCTTTGTCTTTTTTCCCCTTACTGGCATATTTGCTATAATCTCATCAAACAAATACTTATGTTTAAAATCCAGATAATCCTTATGGATAAAATTCACACGCACATTCGCTGCTTCACAGTTTGTCTTTGCTTTTTCTATTGCATCCCCAAAAATATCTATTCCATAAATTTCTCGTGCCGGCAAAATCTTATGTCGCTCTACAAGCATAGTGCCTACGCCACAGCATGGATCTAAAATCTGTGCATTTTCTTTTAAATATGGTTTTGCCAGATGCATAAGCATGGCAGCAGACGATGGATGCATAGATGCAGCTATGGACGCTTTACGGTAAGCAAAGCGTTCCATCTCCATCGTATTCATTTTTAAAAATGTCCGAATTTCACCTTCTTTATTTGAAAGAATCCGAATTTCCACTTCATATTCATCCGTAGAATTAAGCAACATCCTGTCACTGCCTTCTTCTATGGCACATGCTGCCTTTTTTGTATAACGGCTTCTTTCCTCTAAAGTCATACCACTTCGCATTTCTAAACGGAAATAGAACGGTGAATCTTCTTTATGGCATTTTTTTAATAGCGGAAGAATATTTGAATCTGCCAATGCTTTTCCCAAAACTTCCGGCTTATCTTTTACTGTAATCGTCTGTCCTAATTTAATCGGAAACAGCAGTTCACGAAAAGTCCGAATCTGTGTCACTGCCCGCAAATCATCCACGCATGCCCGCACACCTAATGCGGTAAGACCAATACGATATGCCAGATGCTTTTCCTGCAATTCTTCCGCAGTAATTTCCCTATATTTAGGATTTGTCGTCAAAATGACCGTAACTTTTTCCTTCCATCCAATAAAAGTATGTCCTTTGTCCGGTCCTTCTTTTCTTAATATTTTTTCTATTGCCCGCAATTCTTCCTGAATATGTTTCTTTTCATTCTCTTTGGGTACAACTGTACACAATTCCGTATATCTTTCCTGCAATTCACTCAGATAAGGATAAGCATTTGTTTTTTCCAATGCTAAAAGCAGTGTACTTTTAACAAACATAGTTTCTTCATTTTTATATGCCAAAAATATTGCTTCTGCTGCGTTTTCCATTTGCAAATCCCCTAAAAGTGCTGCTACATTCTTACGCACCTTGGGATCTGTATCCTGTAAAAAAGGAAGTAAAATTTCACCTTCACCGATTAGCTTACGAAATTTTTCTAATTTTTCCGGCTCTTTGATTCCTGCACGAAGGCCGCTTAATGCCGCACGCACTTCTTTTTTTTCTTTTAACTGATTAAAAAAAGTTTCTATCATATCCTTACCCTTCTGTGTGTTTTCTCAATGCATACTATCTTTTTATTGTACTTTATTCCCAGAGATTTGACAAGATGTGGAAGTGCTAATCAAAAAAATCGGATATCGTCTACTCATCAGGTAAAACCAATTCCTGTATAACGTCATGAACAGTGGATATTTTTTGAATTTTCCCTACATTTGCGCCACAAAACAGCAAACCATTATCCACATCCCCTTTAACAGCTTTTATCAATGCATCTGTAATACAATATGGTATTTGTGTCGGATTGCATTTTGCCAGACATCCATAACATTTTTCTACTTTTAATTGTCCTTTATCTACCTGCTTTAAAAATGTATTTTTCAATGCCCGTCCCGGCATACCAACCGGGCTTTTGATAATGGTTACATCCTCTTCTTTTGCCTGTACATATGCCTCTTTGTACGCTAACGCAGCATCACACTCCTGTGTTGCCACAAGCTTTGATGCCACCTGTATACCATCTGCACCAAGCGCAAACGCATGTTTTACATCTTCTCTTGAAAAAATTCCTCCGGCAACAATTACCGGAATATTTCTACTATATTTTTTACCATATTCTTTAACTGTTGCTATAATTTTTTTAATTTCCGTATCATACTCCATATCTTTTCTATTTGAAAGTTCCTCTGGTGAAAATCCTAAATGTCCACCAGCATCCGGACCTTCTATTACTACAAAATCTGCTGTTCTGTTATATTTTCTTTCCCACATTTTTAAAATCACATTTGCCGCCTTTTGTGTAGAAACAATTGGTGCAATGGCAGTATCTGAACCTTCCACCAGTTCTGGTAAATTTATCGGCAAACCCGCACCGGATATAATGACATCTGCTCCGGATTTCACTGCTGCTTTTACATGTTCAGCATAATCTTTTAATGCAACCATAATATTTGCACCCACTAAACCGCCCTTTGCCTGTGCTTTTGCTAAACGTATATGTTTTTCAATTGCTTTTAAATTACAGTTTTTCTGGTCTTTTTCAAATCCTTCTTCATCATAACCAATTTGTGCTGTGGAAATTATACCTACTCCACCTTCTGCTGCAACTGTTCCGGCAAGTCCACAACGGCTGACACCTACACCCATGCCGCCCTGAACGAATGGAATTTTGGCTGTCTTTTTGCCAATTTTTAATTCTTTCATCATTTTTTTAGCCTTTCTTTTATATTCGTTCAATTTGTTAGCTTTTGTAATTGTGTTTTTATGTCAATATAACAAAAAAAGAGATAAATCCTTCTTTGACTTATCTCTTTAGTAGCGGAAGGGAGATTTGAACTCTCGACACCACGGGTATGAACCGTGTGCTCTAGCCAACTGAGCTATTCCGCCATATTTAATTAAGGTATGTACCTTCAAAACTTCATACAGAAATCCTTGAAACAGGTTTTGGCTGTTTCCGTAAATTGGTCAAGCCCTCGACCGATTAGTAACAGTCAGCTACATACATTACTGCACTTCCACCTCTGCCATATCTACCTTGTAGTCTTCAAGGGGTCTTACAATC
>JAGAMY010000010.1 GCA_017624495.1 Lachnospiraceae bacterium
AATATAAATAACAGAATCGCAATTACGGTAATCAGGGTATTGGCATATACCTTAAAGCGATGCGTATATTTCTGCCCTTCATAATCCCCTTTTCCGTAAAATTGTGTTCCGAAAATTCCCGCTCCCGATACTGCGCCAAAAATACAGAGATTGAATACAAACATCAACTGATTGACAATAGCAACGCCTGACATCTGCTCTGTTCCAATCTGGCCTACCATAATATTATCTAAAAAGCTTACAAAGCTGGTAATCGCATTCTGTATAATCATCGGAACAGCAAGACGAAGCACATATCCGTAAAAGTCTCTGTCCCCGATAAATTTTTTCTTAAACCTGCTAAACATATTAATTAAAACTCCATAAATCCAAGTCTTTAACATATAACGATTATTTAATGTAAAAAAATGAAAATACAGAGTTATTATACACTATTCTGCCAAGAAATCAAATCCGCCTTTTCAACAAGTATTCTTATTGCAATGGTTGCACTACAATCCTTATTTTAAGTTTGTCTGTGCCGGATTATCCCTAAGTTCCCCTTCATAAGAAAAACGTGAACCGTGGCACGGACAATCCCAGCTGTTCTCCTGTGGATTCCATTCTACTTTGCATCCCATATGAGGACATCTCTGTTCGTTTTTTGAAAACAGCCCCTTAGTAAGCCCGCAAATGCTTTCACCAATATCAATTACCAGTTTCTTTGCTGCTGCCATAGGTAAAAAGCGCTGCGGGGAAAATACATATTCATATTTTAAACTCTCTTTCTTTTCGCTGTATTCCTTCACACTCTCCTCATAAATCCGTGTACTGATAATTTTAGCTGCTATCATGGACGAGGTCATTCCCCACTTTTTAAATCCGCTTGCCACATACCAATATGGACAAAATACCGAATACTTTCCAATAAAAGGAATATCATCATGCGGCATACAATCCTGCGCCGACCATGCAAACGCAGTTTCCGCATCCGTGTACAGTTTCTTAACCGCTTCTCTTAAAAAGGTGTATCCGTATTCCTTGTCCTGACATGTGATTTTCTTTCCGGTTCTGTGGAAACCACCTCCAAGCAGTAAATATTCCCCTTCACTTCGAAATGATAAGCCATTTTCGTCCATACTGTAATACATACCGGATAATTCCTTCTGATTTCTAAGTGCCAGACAATAGCTTCTCTCCTGATGCTGCCGTAAAAAATAAAATCCCGGCAGATTTAAAAAAGGATAATGCGTGGCAAACACGATATAATCCGCTTCAATCCTGTTACTCTCTGTATACACCGTATGTCCCTTTACGGACAATACCTTCGTATGTTCATAGATTGTCAGCTTTTTAGCAAGATGACGCAGGAAAACAAGCGGATGAAACTGTGCCTGATTTTTAAAGCATACCGCACCTGCTATAGGAAAGGGCAATTCTGTAATGTGAGTTCCTTCCACATACTCTGCATCAATTCCAAATCCGGCGGCTGTTTTTGCCTCATGCTTTAATTTCTTTTTATTCTCATTTTGCGTCGTATATATATAAGAAGAAAGGCGTTTAAAACTACAATCTATTCTTTCATCGTTTATTAGTTTTTCGAATTCATCTATGGCGTTTTCATTTGCCAAAGCATAGGCCGTAGTCCTTTTCTTTCCAATCTTATAAACAGCATCCGCATAAAATAATCCATGCTGACTTGTAATCTTTGCCGTGGTATTCTGCGTCTGTCCGCTTCCTATTCTGTCTGCTTCCAATACAATGACATGTAATCCCTTTTTCTGTAAAAAAAATGCAGTCAGAATTCCTGCCATACCTCCACCGATTACCACCACCTGGGTACTCATATCATTCTGCAATCCTTTTCTTGCAGTTATCGGTGTATCCTGTTTCCAAATTGATTTCAATACGATATTTCCTTTTCTTTTTCTTCTTATTGTTGCCATTTATGGGAAAATCATGTATGATAATTACTAGGACGTATGTACTACATGACATTATATGTAAAATACGATGTGTAAAAGGAGATTTACTATGGCTGATTTAAATGATTTAAAAAAAGCATTTGAGCGTGAACTTAGAAAAGAGGAAGAAACTGTTGTCGAAAACGAACAAAAGCTTTTAAAACAGATTACTTTATACATCTGTTCCCAAAAAGGTATTTCTCCTATTCAGGGTTACAAACCGGAGGATGTTATAGCCTTCTTAACTCA
>JAGAMY010000011.1 GCA_017624495.1 Lachnospiraceae bacterium
ACATAATAAAAGTCCTTTTTATTTATAGTATATCACACTATTACAAACTAGTACATATAAAAACAAAAGAATTGACATAAAAAATGCAGGTTTCATGCGACCTGCAAGCGTTTTTTCTAATATTCAACTGTCAAACTCCCGATTGCAGCATTATTGTATGATAGAAAATTTGAAGTATAAAAGGCAAGGCGGAATCAGTGTCAGAGAAATGCTGTGTATATGTACCTATTGTGGAATAAAATAAGGTGTGTTAAAATTAAAATATATGCCCAAATTTAACCGAATACAAAGGATGAAAATATAAAAATCGATAAGGAGGAAAATATGAGAAAGAAAAAGATTGTTATTGCGTTAGGACATGAAGCATTAGGCACAACTCTGCCGGAGCAGAAAACTGCCACACTAAAAACCGCAAAAGCAGTAGCAGATTTAATAGAAGCCGATTATCAGGTAGTCATTTCACACAGTAACGGACCACAGGTAGGGATGATTCATACGGCAATGGCAGAATTTTGTAAAAATCACCCGGAATATACAGCAACACCAATGTCCGTGTGTTCTGCCATGAGTCAGGGCTATATTGGTTACGATTTGCAGAATGCGATTCGTACAGAATTGTTAGGCAGAGGAATTTATAAAACCGTATCCACCATACTGACACAGGTATGTGTAGATCCTTATGATGAGGCGTTTTATCATCCCACAAAGTTAATTGGTCGTCTGATGAGCGCAGAAGAAGCGGAAGCAGAAGAAAAAAAGGGAAATCATGTGGTACAGACAGAAGGCGGATACCGCAGAATTGTGGCGGCACCAAAGCCGATGGATATTGTAGAGATAGATGCCATTCGTACCTTATGTGAAGCAGATCAGATAGTAATTGCCTGTGGCGGCGGTGGTATTCCGGTGCTTGCGCAGGCAAATAAGTTAAAAGGCGCCAGTGCAGTGATTGAAAAGGATCTTGCAGCAGGGAAATTAGCAGAGCTTTTAGATGCGGATATGTTTGTTATTTTAACAGGAGAAGATAAGGTATGTCTGAATTTTAATACCGCAGAAGAAAAACCATTATCGGAAATCCGTGTGTCACAGGCAAAGGCATATATAGAAGAAGGACAGTTTGAAGAAGGCACAATTTTGCCAAAAATTCAGGCAGCGGTAGATTTTATCGGTGATTCTGCTGTCAAAACAGCATTAATAACAAGACTGGATAAAACAAGAGAAGCTATGGAAGGTACAACAGGTACGGTTATCCGTAAATAGTGTTGTGGAAGGATAAAAGTAAAATGCGTAGAATCAAAAGATGGATGGCAATGCTGTTAGCAGTAATCATACTGCTTGGGACAGGGTATAGTGATGTGGCAGCGGCAGCTTTGCAGACAGATACAAAGGTGACAGAAGAAGCGGCAGAAGTATCGGGAAATGCGTTTATGCAGGAGGAAGAACAACCGCTGCAAAATGAAGCAGTTGAAGAGGAGACAGAATCGCTGCAGGAGGAAGTAACTGAAGCAGAAGCCGTTTTAGACACTATCCATGAATACAGAAAAGGCACAACCACATCCTCAAAAGCCGGTTTAATTATTGTATTAGACCCGGGACTTGGCGGTACGGATACAGGTGCACAGGTAAATGGCATTGTAGAAAAAACTCTGAATTTAAAAATAGCACAGTACTGCAAAGCTGAGTTAGAGCAGTATACAGGTGTTACGGTATATCTGACAAGGGAAACGGATGAAGTCAATCCAACACTTACTGAACGGGCGCAGATGGCAGTGGATAAAAAAGCAGATTTGTTCATTGGCATCCACAATAATTCCAGTACAAGTACAGCCCCCAGCGGAGTGAACGTATATTATCCGAATGAAAACTATAATGCGCAATGTAGTGCAGTCGGAAAATCTGTGGCATCGGCGGTAGAGTCAAAACTGACAGATTTAGGGCTTTCCAGTGGTGGCATACATTACGAAAATTCACAAAACGGGACGAAATTTCCGGATGGAAGTATAGCCGATTATTATGGAGTAATCCGCCGCTGCAAGGAAAATTCTATCCCGGCAATTATCATTAAGCATGCTTTTGTAACCAATACAGAGGATGTAAAAAAATATTTAAGCAGTGATAAAAAACTAAAAAAATTAGGTGTGGCAGATGCCGCCGGTGTGGCTGAATACTATGGCATCAGTAAAGGTGTCGGTTTTACAAGCGTTGCGGCAAAGAGCAGCAGCAGTATAGAATTGCAGTGGCAGAAGCAGGAAGGCATTACCGGTTATTGTATTTACAGAAGCACAGCAAGTAACGGAGAGTTTACAGAGGTTGCCACGATTGCATCCGCATCCACAACAAGCTGGACAGATACGGGACTTACGCCGGGAGCGACGTATTATTATAAAATATGTACCTATACTGTATCGGATACCGGCACAGTATATAGTGCCTATAGTCCGATAGTGGCAGGTGTTACCGGAGAACAGCCAAAGATTGCTTCAATAAAATCCAAAAACAGCAAGGCGTTAGTTATCAGCTGGGATATTATGACAAATGCGGCAGGATATGAAATTTATCGTTCAACAACAAAAGATGGTACATATTCACTTGTAGGAACGGTGAGTGGTACAACACGGCTGACCTATACGGATACAACGGTAAAAGCAGGAAAATTGTATTATTATAAAATTCGTTCATGGATGCAGGATGGCACTAATACGGTATATAGTGATTACAGTGAACCGGTGAGTGGCAGAACCGCCAAAATACCATCAAAGCTGAAAGTGAAATCAAAGGACAGCAATACATTGTCTATTTCATGGAAAGCAGTAAAAAATGTATCGGGATTTATTTTACAAAGAACAGATACGCCGGGTGGAAAATACAAAAAAATTGCCACTATCAATGATGGAACCGCAACAAGTTACGAAGATACCAAAATAAAAGCCGGTGTGACTTATTATTATAGAATACAAAGTTTCAATACGAACAACGATTTAAAAGGATATAGTGGCTATTCAGAGGCAGTCAGTGGAAAAACATTAGCCAAAACATCGATTACGCAGCTTTATGCTAAATCCGCTACCAAAATGGTAGTCAAATGGACGAAGACAGCGGATGCAGATGGTTATGTGATTTACCGCAGTACAGAAAAAAATGGTACATATACAAAGGTAAAGACGATTAAATCAGCAAATACCACAAGCTATACGGATAAAGAACTGACACCGGGAACGAAATATTTTTACAAAATCCGTACAAGAAAAAAAGTGGATGGAGCTACGCATTATGGTTCAGATTCTAAAGTGCGTAAGGCATGGACAGGAAAAAAAGCTGTAATAACAGAGGTTGTAGGTACAACCGGTACAAAAATCCGTATTACATGGGATGAAGTAGAAGGCGCAGACAGCTACATCGTATACCGCAGCACATCCAAAAAGGGAAAATTCAAAAAAATCGCTTCTGTTTCCTTAGAAAAAGGAACCAGTTATCAGGATAAAAAGCTGAAAATGACAAAAAAATATTTTTACAAAGTAGAAGCGAAAATGAAAGGGTACAAAGCTGTAGGTACAAGTGGAAAGAGCAGTACAGCCAGTGGCTATCCTATGCATGTAACCACAATTACATCTGTAGCGGCAAATGCTGATAACCAGTTACAGATTAATTGGAATCCGGTAAAGAATGTTACAGGTTACCGATTGTATCGCAGTACGCAGGAAGATGCAAATTATACATTGCTTGCCACCGTATCCGGCAGCAGTAAAAGCAGTTATGTGGATACAACAGCCACAGCAGGAACGGTATATTATTACAAAATTGTACTGATAAACAGTTATAAGGGAAATACCATTTACGGTGGATATTCCACAGCTGCAGCAGGTGTGCTTTTAACAGCGCCGAAAGATGTCAGCGTAGTGTCCGCAGCAGAAAATCAGTTAGATATTACCTGGGCAGAGGTAACCGGGGCTTTAGGTTATACGGTTTACCGCAGTATGGAGTTTGCAGGAAACTATACACCGATAGGAACGACTGTATCCGGCAGTGAAACCAGTTATTCAGATATGACAGTCACAAAGGATGTTACCTATTATTATAAAATAGCAGCAACAGGACCAAATAACAGCAGTAGTCCATTTAGCGCAGTGGCAACCGGATGTGCAGTAGCAAAACCGATAATTACCGGAGCGGTATGGAATCCGGAGAAAACAGGGATAACGCTAACATGGCAGCCATCAACGGTGGCATCAGGATATGAGGTGTATAGAAGTACATATTCGGCACCTTCTGTTCAGACGAAAATTGCCACAGTAAATAATGCGTTCCATTTGGATATGGATGTGAATACCGCAGAAGTATATTATTATCGTGTGCGGGCGTATACGATTGTAACAGAAGATGGTAAAAGTAAAATGGTATATGGGACATTTTCTGATACTGTATCTACAAATTCAGCGGATTATCGGATTATGGGGTCACCGCAAGTTACCGTAGAACAGATGGCGACATTCTACCAGGCATCAGGCAAGACCTATCCGGCTGCAGTTTATGCAGATAAAGGTGCTGCAAATATTAGTGCTTTTTGTCAGATTGTATATGAAGAGTGCTGCATTGAAGGTGTTAAGCCGGAGGTGCTTTTTGCACAGATTTGTCATGAAACAGGATATTTACAGTTTGGCGGACAAATAAAAGCTGAGCAGTGCAATTTTGGTGGTTTAGGAGCAACGGATGATGGTGCAAGTGGTGGTGTGTTTGCAGATGTAAGAACCGGTATACGCACACAGGTGCAGCATTTGAAAGCCTATGCATCCACAGATCCTTTGAAGGAAACATGCATTGACAGCAGATTTCATTATGTGACTCGTGGAAAAGCAGAATATGTGCAGCAGTTAGGAAAAGGAAACTGGGCAACAGATACATCCTACGATATAAAGCTGATGAGTTATATCAATAAAATGGAGAAGAGGTAAAGACAGATGAAAAGATGGACAAAATATCTTCTGGCAGCAGTTGTGCTGTGCATGGTATTAGGCATGGGGGATTTTGTATATGGAGCAGATGCAAAAGCAACTGCCACTGCCGTAGCCAGCAACAAAATCGAAGTCAGATGGCAGGAAACAGCAGAAACATCTGCATATAAAGTTTACCGCAGCACAAGTAAAGAGGGCGGATATGAGCTGTTAGCTACAGTGAAAAAGACTGTGTACAGAGATAGAAAAGTTAAAGCAGGTGTGAATTATTATTATCGTATTTCACCTATTAGTTCAGAAAATCATGAAGAAATAAAATCCCTTCGTATGACCGTTAAGGTACGGGCACCACAGCAGGTAGAAATATCCAGACTGACAGTAAAAGCTTCAGACAAAATCAAACTTTACTGGAAACTGTCAAAGGGAGCAAATGGCTATCAGGTATATCGCTCCACCGGTATAAAAGGTGAGTATACCATGATTGCTGAATTGAAGGGAAACAGCACAGTGGTATATACGGATGAAACGCTGATTCCGGGACAGACCTACTATTACAAAATACGTCCTACCGTAAGCAATAATGGGCAGCAGGGCTATGGTTCCTATTCAAGTCCGATTAAAGGGAAAACCGTGCCAAAGACAGAAATTACATCTGTCAAATCCGTGAATTCCAATACCTTAAAGCTTACATGGGATAAGGTAAGTAATGCCGTTACATATGAAATATACCGCAGCGAAAAAAAGGCTGGCGGTTATGAGAAAATTGCAGAATTAAGTAATTCTGTACAGAAATATTCCGATAAGAATATTAAAAGTGGTAAAAAATATTTTTACAAAATAGTTGTAACCGGAGTACTGAATGGAAAAGACATCAATAGCGGATATTCCAAGCCGGTATCGAACCGTACATTAAAACAGGTAAAAATTGCATCCATTAAGACAACAATTACCGATGGATTGAAGTTGAAATGGGGAAAAGTTACGGATGCTTCAAGATATAGCATTTTCCGTGCATCTTCCCAGAATGGAACATATAAAAAGGTAGCAACCGTAAAAGCGACCGATGCAAATGCCCAGTATTATACGGATTTAAAGGTTAAAGCAGGAAGAACCTATTATTATAAAATACAGGCATATTCCAATGAAAATGGCATTATTGCTTCAGGCTGCAGCAGTCACTCAGCAGTAAAAAAAGCCTCCACATCCTATGCAATTATGGGGGAATCCACAGTTACGGCAGAACAGATGTCAAAGCTCTTTCTTGCATCCGGCAGAACCTATCCGGCAGAAATTTACAAAAGTAAGGGAGCAAAAAATCTTAAAAAATTCTGCCAGATTGTTTTAGAGGAGTCTGCCAAGGAAGGTGTGAAAGCAGAAGTGATTTTCGCACAGATTTGCTTGGAAACGGGCTATTTACGCTTTGGTGGACAGGTAAAAGCAGAACAGTGCAACTTTGCCGGACTTGGTGCGACGGATGACGGAGCTGCCGGTGCAACCTTTGAAAATGTAAGAATTGGTATTCGTGCGCAGGTGCAGCACATGAAAGGTTATGCATCAAAAGACAGCTTGAATCTCGATTGTGTAGACCCAAGATTTAAGTATCTGGCATATCGCAGAGGTACAACACCATATGTACAGGATTTAGGCAATGGAAACTGGGCAACAGACCCAAATTATGCATCAAAGCTCATGGGTTTAATCAAAATGATGAAAAGCTATTAATAGGAGATAAGAATGAAAAGAAAACAGATATATGGTCTGTTGGCAGGACTGCTTATGGCAGTCCTGTTTGTTACTTCCTGTGGGAAAAATACCACTACAGAAGATAGCCAGCAGACACTAGAAGCAGTAACAGAAGAAGCAGCAGAGAAAGCAGCAGAGGCAGTAACAGAAGAAGCAACGGAGAAAGCAGCAGAGACAGAACCGGAAGAAGCAGTAGAGGCAGTTACAGAGGCAGTAACAGAAACAGAGCAGGAAACAGAAAGCATAACCATAACGGCGACCTCATATATAGAGATTGAAACCACAGAAGAGGAAACGGTGTCAACAGAACAGGAAGAGGTATCAACAGAATTTGTATCTCCGGAACAAACCGCAGGTACAGGTATTTTACATCATATGGAAGCGGATAAAATCATTTGTATCGATGCAGGACATCAGATAAAAGGAATCAGTGAAAAAGAACCGATTGGACCTGGCGCAGCCGAAATGAAAGCAAAGGTGACGGGCGGAACTACAGGTACGACGACAGGCCTGCCGGAATATGAATTAAATCTGCAGGTATCCTTAAAGCTTCGTGATGAACTTTTACAGCGTGGATATGGGGTAATCATGGTAAGGGAAACCAATGAGGTAAGTATCAGTAACAGTGAACGAGCAGCGATAGCTAACAGCCATGGTGCAGATGCTTTTCTTCGTATTCATGCCAACGGTGCAAATGACAGCAGTGCCAATGGTATAATGACCATCTGTCCAACACCGTCAAATCCGTATTGCAGTAATATTTATGCCAAATCCAGAAGTTTGTCGGATAAAGTATTAGATCAGATGGCAGCAGCTACCGGAGCTGAAAAAGACTATGTATGGGAAACAGATACCATGAGTGGTATCAACTGGTGTCAGGTGCCTGTTACGATTATAGAAATGGGCTACATGACGAATCCAACAGAAGATACCAACATGGCAAATGCAGACTATCAGATGTTAATGGTAAAAGGAATAGCAGATGGAGTAGATTTGTATTTTGCAGAGTAATATTATGCATGATACTCCATGAAAATTCCTTTATGATTCCGCTTAGATTCATAAAGTGCTTCATCCGCATTCTTTAGCAGTACATCAATATCCATATCGGAATGTGCTGTCCAGGCGAATCCGCCGGAAGCGCAAATTGGGCGAAGCGTGCCATCCGGGAAAACAAACGGGGTTTCTTCTAATAAAGTGAAGAAACTCTGTACCATTTTCCGAATGGAATCTCTGTCCGAATAATAATAAGTAAACATACAAAACTCATCCCCGGAACGTCGGGCAACAATACATTTCTTTTCCGGCATTTTTTGCATAATAGAAGCAAAATGTTGCAGATACTTATCACCGATATCATGTCCGTAAGTATCATTAATCTGTTTAAAAGAATCCAAATCTAACATGACACAGGCACATAACTTACCGGGATGCATATTGGTAAGCAGGCGTGTACATTGCTCTTTAAAGTACTGGTAACGGTATAAGCCGGTTAACTGGTCATGTACATTTTCGTAAAGCATACGTTCTTTTTCGCTCATATCCTTGGTGGCATCGGTAATAACACCCAGATAACCGGAAGGCTCTAAGGAAAGGTGGATGCGTACATATTTTCCTTCTGCGATTTTATAGGTATCTTTTTCACCGTGAACAGGTTCTTTCATTAATAGCTGAATCCGTTGATAAAAATGTGCCGGATCTGCAAAGAACTTTTGCATTTCTTCGTGAGAGAAATTCAACATTTTCCGCAAACCGGAGGTGACAAATAAATGGTCGTTCTGGTTCTGGTATTCAAATGCGGCAAGAGGAATATCACTCATTTTAATAATTTTCGTAATACGGTCAGAGGTATGAAGAATACTTTCTACCATAGTATTAATACCTTGACTAAGTTCTTCGAACTCAGGGTTGCCGCCTACGTCCACAGTTGCTTCTAAATTGCCGTTGGTAATTTTGGACAGGTTAAAAAGGATGTTGTGAATACCTTGTACAACTAGTCGATTTACCAGATAATTCAGCAGTACAATAATAATGAGCTCCACGAGAATCAGACACAGGAAGGTTGGCAGCATAGTCAGCCAGAAGGTCTCTGTTAGTCTGTTTACCGGAAGGGCAGCGCATACAAGTACATTATCAGAAAGACAGGAAACTACAAATAATACCCTGCGGTCATCGGTGGTAATGACTTTTCCTTCATCACATTCCTTTAATATGGAAACAGGAACTGCGTGGGCAAAAGTTAAATCTTCATCCGTTGTGGAGTGACCTAAAACCATGTTGGTATTACAGTCTATAGCAAAAAATTCTTCATCCACGTCTGTTGTAAGGGCAGAAAGAATATTGCTGTAAAAGCTTTCTCTTTGGGCTGCGAACAGATGGGTTGGTGTAATGCCTATCTGAATAATTCCTTTTTCATCAAGTCTTGCAACGCCCACATACTGCATAACTTTTCTTGTGAAATAATGCTGCTGTGCAGACTCAATGACATAAGCATCCTCATTTCCATCGAGAATTTCTAAAAATTTTGCTGTTTGTGCATTGTCGTGAAAGTCCATACCGATATATTCCGGTGTGGAAGAATATTCGATAACACCCTCTGCGTTTGTGATATTGATTTCATCAATATGATAGAGTGTTTTCATGCTTTGCAGTTCATCCTCAATTGCCAGCAGATGCGGAGCATTTTTTATGGTATAAGCAATGGATTTTGCATAGGTTAAATACTCCTCGCCCATATCGTGATTAAGTGTATCTAATTCGGAGGAAGTCTGCTCCTGCGTAGCAATAATCTGATTGATTTTTGTCAAAAAAGTTTCACGTTTCTGTGCTTTCACCAGATAGGAGGTTAAAAAAGAATTAAATATCAGCAAAATAAAGATGGCTGATGTGATAATAAGTATTGTATATTTTCGAAAAATTTTCTGCATATAGTTTTCCCCTGTTCATTTGTGTAATTTCTACATACCCCACAAAGAAATTATACCATATATATAGAAAAATGTAAAAAAATATAATGAAAAACGACAGAAATTTTATTTTTCTGTATAAAAAATAGTATATAAGTCACAAGATGGTGGTTGACGTATAAAGTATGGTTTGTTATAATAAATGCGTAAAAAATGTAACAAATTTGTAATAGTTACAAATCAATTAGCAGAAGATGATAGTGGAGGATAATATTTCATGAATATGAATAGAAAGGCTCTTCGTTTTGTAGCATGTTGTATGACAGCGACTGTGATGCTTAGCAGCGCACCGTTAAAGACCAATGCAGCAACACCGGTGGCAGGAATTGCCGGGATTACAGCTTCCGCATTAGAAGAAGCAGCGAAGGGTTCTACATTGACAGCAGGTGTTTCACAGAAAGTAGCAGATTATGTATCCGTTGCAGCCGCAGAAGCGAGTGTTGAAGCGACAGCAATACAGAGTGTGGATTCTAAGTCCGCAGATGAAAAGCCTGAATATGCAGATATTGCTATTGCCCAGGTAGATAATTATGTAAACGTCAGAGATGCAGCTACAGAAGAAGGCGAAGTAGTTGGTAAGCTTTATAATAATTCCGCAGCAACCGTACATGCAACAGAAAACGGCTGGTATCAGATTACTTCCGGAAATGTTACCGGATATGTAAAAAGTGAGTTTGTAGTCTGTGGTGACGAAGAACTGGCTAAGCAGGTAAGCCGTCGTGTGGCAACCGTACAGACAGAGACATTATTTGTCCGCGCAGAGCCGACAACAGAATCGGATGTAGTAGGCATGGTGCCGCTTGAGGATGATTTGACAGTAGTTGATGAGTCTGTGGACGGATGGAAAAAGGTATCCGTTGAAGGTGGTGAAGGTTATGTATCCAATGATTACATTGCCATGTCCACAGAATTTGTAACCGCAGAGTCTAAAGCAGAAGAAGAAGCAAGATTAGCAAGAGAAGAAGCAGAACGTAAGGCGGCAGCAGCAGCGGCAGCTAAGGCGACAAAGAAGAGCACAGCCATTGCTGACAGCAGTGCACCGACAAGCTCCGGTGGCAGTGCAGTAGCCAATTATGCATGTCAGTTTGTGGGTAATCCATATGTATACGGCGGTACAAGCCTTACAAATGGAGCAGACTGTTCCGGTTTTGTTATGGCAGTATATGCAGCCTTTGGTGTAGGTCTTCCACATTCCTCCTCCGCAATGCGTGGTGTTGGATATGGAGTAAGTACTTCTGATTTACAGCCGGGTGATATTATTTGTTATAGTGGACATGTTGCTATTTATGTTGGCAATAATACAATCGTTCATGCCAGCACACCGGCGACCGGTATCAAATATACATCACCGATTAATTACAAACCAATTCTTGCAGTAAGAAGAATTTTCTAAGAACAAAAGACAAAAGCTATTTTCCGTTGTGGGAGATAGCTTTTATTTTTTTGCAAAGCAGATTTTTGAAAGATAGGAAAAAAATCCTGCAAAATAATATTTATACAAAATGCACAAAATATACAGAGGTTTTAAGGTGCAGGAATTGTCCTGTGGAATATTGTGGATAATTATCCACATTTTGCGGATGAAAAATGCCGAAAAAATAAGTTATACACGAAGTTATCCACGTTATCCACAAAATTGTGTGTAAAAAAAAGAACCTATGTTTTGTAAAATAATAATAAAAATTAATAAATTCTTAAAATATTCGATAAAAATATTGACATTTCAATAGTGAAAAAGCTGAATTTAAAAGCATGAAACTGTCAGATTATTTTAGTAAAAAAGCTATGGTTGAAAAAAGGTCTTGTTTTTGCTATACTAACTCAAGTAAATTTTTGGGGGTGGCTGGTTATATGCCATCACAATATTAGAGGGTAAGGGGAAGTATGATTAAAAAAATAAATATTCTTGGTATGCAGGTAGATAATTATACTGTGCGGGAATCTATGCTACAGTTAGAATCTTACATGAACAGTACCGTGTTGAATGTGATAGAAACAATTAGCATGAAACAGCTGATGTTAGCGACAGAAAATCCGGTAATTGCAGAATGTGTAGAAAAGTGTGATTTGTCCATTATAGGCGAAAAAGAAATATTAGCAGAGTCCGGACAGGTTTCCGTTCAGCGTTTGCGGGAAATTAAAGATAAGGATTTTATGCATGAACTGATAAAGCGTATTGTACGCAACCAGAGGCGTGTGTATTTAATCGCAGAAACACGGGCAGATATTGAAACTATGCAGAATTTCTTTTTAGAGGTGAATCCTAAATTTTCTGTTACAGACAGCTATGCATTAGAGGAATGTGCAGGGGATGCGGATGATATTGTAAATGAAATCAATAGTGAAATGCCGGATATTGTGATTTCGGCATTGCCATCACCGGTGGAAGAAGGATTTGTTTTGGCGCATAAGGATAAAATTGGTGCGCATATCTGGTATGGTCTAGGAACCGACTATAATAAAAAGTCCGGTATCGGTCATGTGGGTAATGTCGTAAAAAATCTCACACTTCGTGGACGACTTCGCCATACCATGCAGAAATTTGAAAAAGAAAATAAAGACAGGAAATAGATATGAAGTTATTGAATAAAAAACCAGTATATGTAGATTATCTTCTGATGAATATTGGAAGCGGACTGATTGCAGCCAGTGTACAGTGTCTGTATGATCCTTGTGGAATGGTTACCGGAGGATTTACCGGTATTGCAATTATTGTAAAAATGGCAACTGCTTCTATTATAGAAGGTGGTGTGCCATTGTGGCTGACGAATATTATGCTAAACGCCCCGGTATTTATCATCGCCTATTTTGTGAAGGGAAAACGTTTTATTGGCAGGACTACATTTGCCACAATCATGCTGTCCATATGGCTCTATATCATTCCGGCAGTGGATTTTGCACAGGGAGATTTTATGTTAGCCTCCATTTTTGGTGCAGTGATTTCCGGTGCAGGAATGGGATGTATTCTGCTTGCAAAGGCAACTACCGGTGGAACAGATATGGTGGCGGTTTTGCTTCATCACAAGCTCCGCCATTATTCCGTGGTACGTCTGCTGCTGTTAGTGGATGGTACAGTTGTAATTGCAGGTCTGTTTGCTTTTGGTCTGCAGGCGGGTCTGTATGCGATGATTGCTATTTACATCACATCTAAGGTATCGGATGCTTTGATGGAGGGTATGAAATACGCAAAAGCTGCCTTTATTATTACCGACCATCATGAGCAGGTTGCACAGGCATTGATGGAAAAGTTAGACAGAGGCGTAACCGGACTTTATGCAAAGGGCATGTATTCAGATACGGATAAGTGTATGCTTTACTGCGTGGTATCCAAAAAAGAGATTGTAGAATTAAAGGATATTGTAGTACAAATCGATAGAAATGCCTTTGTAATTGTGTCGGATGCCATTGAAGTTTTAGGTGAAGGATTTATCGAATATCACAAAAAATAGTGCTTTGTACACTTTGTCTACTGAAAAAAAGGGTGAAAAAATAAAAAAAGTTGAGGAAATGCATAAAAAAACTTGCATTTCCTCTTTATTTTTTTGTGATTTTGGCTTAAAATGTCTAATAGGTATTTTCACATTGAAAAGGAAGAGAGAAAATTCATTGTGAATATTGCTAGTACACTTTTGTTTGGGGGATAAGAGTAAAACTACCCATATGAGGGGTAAGAGAAGGAGAAAAAAGTATGATATCAAACCAGATACTTCAGAACACAATTGATGGATTAAAAGGTATCACAAGAATTGATTTGTGCATTATTGATATAGAAGGAAAAGTGCTTGCAGCGACATTTCCGGATGCAGACCGATACATTGAGTCTGCGGAAGCCTTTGCAGCATCACCGGCAGATTCGCAGGTGGTTTCCGGCTGTCAGTTTTTTAAAGTATTTGATGACCACCAGTTAGAATATGTGCTTTTAGCTAATGGTGACAGTGATGATGTATATATGGTAGGCAAAATTGCCAGCTTCCAGATACAAAATTTATTGGTGGCATATAAGGAACGTTTTGATAAGGATAATTTTATCAAGAATCTGTTACTGGATAACTTACTTTTGGTAGATATTTACAATCGTTCCAAAAAACTGCATATTGATACCGATGTGCGCAGAGTGGTATATATTATTGAAACCAACCGTGATAAAGAAGGCAATGACTTAGAAAAAGTCAGAAGTCTTTACGGTGGAAAATCCAAAGATTTTGTAACCGCAGTGGATGAAAAGAATATTATTTTAGTCAAAGAATTAGCTGAAAATGAAAGCTATGAAGATTTGGACAAAACTGCGGAAGTGATTCTGGACTTATTCCGTGGAAATACCGAAAGAGAAGTCCATATTGCATATGGTACGATTATCAATGAAATTAAAGAGGTGTCCCGTTCTTATAAAGAAGCAAGAATGGCATTGGATGTAGGCAGGATTTTCTTTGAAGAAAAGCATGTGGTGGCATATTCCACCCTTGGCATCGGTCGTTTGATTTACCAGCTGCCTATACCGTTATGTAAGATGTTTATTAAAGAGATTTTTGATGGAAAATCTCCGGATGATTTTGACGAAGAAACATTGACTACCATCAATAAATTCTTCGAAAACAATCTGAATGTATCCGAAACCTCACGCCAGTTATATATTCACAGAAATACTCTGGTCTATCGTCTGGATAAATTACAGAAGAGTACCGGACTGGATTTGCGTGTGTTTGAGGATGCCATTACATTTAAAATTGCATTGATGGTTGTAAAATATATGAAATATATGGAGTCTTTGGATTATTAATTGAGGAGGCACTCATATATGATTAAGTTAGAACATGTCAGCAAGGCATATTCTGCCGGAATTCCGGCATTAAACGATATTAATCTTGAAATTGAAGAAGGCGAGTTTGTCTTTGTGGTAGGTGACAGTGGTTCAGGAAAATCTACATTGATAAAGCTCTTGTTAAAAGAATTAGAACCGACAGAGGGTACAATTATAGTGGATGGTAAAAAGTTAAATTCCATTCGCCGCAGACATGTGCCCAAATTTCGTAGAAATTTAGGCGTTGTATTTCAGGATTTCCGTCTGTTAAAGGACAGAAATGTATATGATAATGTGGCATTTGCCCAGAGAGTGATTGGTGCATCTGTAAGGGAATCCCGCAGAAAGGTGCCGGCAATGCTTTCCATGGTAGGACTGGCTGCAAAGTATAAGTCTTATCCTAAGCAGCTTTCCGGTGGAGAACAGCAGCGTGTGGCAATTGCAAGGGCATTGGTAAATCAGCCGAAGATTCTTCTTGCAGACGAACCGACGGGTAATCTGGATGCAAATAATGCATGGGAGATTATGAAGCTTTTGGAAGAAATCAACGCCAGAGGAACTACAGTGGTGGTTGTTACCCATAATATGGAGATTGTAAAGGCGATGAACCGACGTGTCATCACTATACAGAAAGGTATCATCGTTTCCGATGAAAAGGGTGATGGCGATGAGGATTAGTTCAATTGGTTATACCCTAAAACAGGGCATCAGTAATATCTGGCGTAATAAGATGTTTTCATTAGCATCGATGGCGACGATGTCTGCCTGTATTTTCTTATTCGGCTTGTTTTTTGCCATTGTGACGAATTTTCAGGCAATGGTAAAAGAGGCAGAAGCAGGTGTTGCCGTTACGGTATTTTTTAATGAAGGTATTACACAGGGAGAAATTGACCGGATTGGTGAGGAAATCGGTAAAAGAGTAGAGGTTTCTGAATATAATTTTATTTCAGCAGAGGAAGCATGGGAAGAATTTAAGACAGAATATTTTGGTGATGATGCGCAGGCGGCAGATGGATTTAAGGATGACAACCCTTTGGCAAACTCTGCCAGCTATGAAATTTATATGAATGATATTTCCATGCAGGCGACATTAGTGGATTATCTGACAAGCTTAGAGGGTGTCCGTGAAGTACGCCAGTCTGAAACCGTGGCAAACACATTATCCGATTTTAACAACCTGATAGGTTACATATCTGTAGGTATCATCCTGATTCTGCTTTTGGTGGCGGTATTTTTGATTAGTAATACCGTAACTACCGGTATTGCAGTAAGAAAGGACGAAATCGGTATTATGAAACTGATTGGTGCTACAGATTATTTTGTACGCGCACCTTTTGTCATTGAAGGTGTGCTGATTGGTGTGATTGGTTCAGCACTGCCATTAGCATTGCTTTATTTCTTATACAACAAAGTGGTGGTTTATATTGGTGAAAAATTTGGATTTTTAAATACACTGATGAATTTCCTTCCGGCGAAGGAAGTATTTGAAACACTGGTGCCGGTGGCATTGATTTTAGGTGTAGGTATCGGCTTTTTGGGAAGTAAGATTACGATTCGTAAACATTTGAAAGTATAAAAATGCATATGTACAAGAAATTTTGGATAAAAAGAATGGGTCTGGTGCTGCTTGCCTGTGTGTTGGCGGCAGCACCGGTAAAACATACCTTTGCAAGCTCCTTAAAAGAAGCAGAGAAGGAAAAAACACAGCTTGAAAATTCCTTAAAAGAAGCGCAGGAGCTGATTGATAATTTAAAGGGGTCAAAAGAGACAATTGAAAATAAAGTAACTGAATTAGACAGCAGACTGACACAGATTTCCGGCAATATTACGGATTTAGAGGCACAGTTAGAGGTTAAAAATGCAGAACTTTTAGATAATCAGACAATTTTAGAAGAAGCAAAGCAGGAAGAAAAAGAACAGTATGAGCGGATGAAAATCCGTATTCGTTATATGTACGAAAATGGACGGTATGCTTATATGGACAGCCTGTTAAATGCAGAAAGCTTTGCAGATTTTTTAAATTCTGTGGAATATATTCGTCAGATTACCCGGTATGACAGGGATATGTTAGAACAGTATCAGCAGACGAAAACACTGATTGCAGATACACAGATACAGTTAGAGGCAGATAAGACAGCCCTTGAACAGATGCAGGCGCAGATGCAGACTGATGAAGAGGCTGTACAGGCACTTCTTACGGCAAAAGAAACGGAATTAGCTTCTGTAGATAAGAATTTAGATGAAGCGAATGCATTAGCAGATGTATTTGCAGCAGAGATTCAGGCGCAAAATGATATTATTGCGCAGATTCAACAGGCTGAGGCGGCGAAAAAAGCAGCACAGGAAGCTAAAAAGAAAGCGGCAGAAGAAGCAAAGAAAAAGGCAGAGGAAGAGGCAAAGCGAAAAGCTGAAGAGGAAGCGGCAAAAAAAGCAGAAGAAGAGGCAGCAGGAATAGAAGATAATACAGAATCGACAGGAGAGGATACGACAGAAGAAAATACGGAAACAGAAACACCGCAGGATACAGAAACAGAGGAAACGGAAGATTCCTATACCGGAGGTGCGTTTGCATGGCCCTGTCCTAGCAGCAGAAGAATTACAAGCGATTATGGACTGCGTGAGTCACCGACAGCAGGTGCATCATCGGATCATAAGGGTATTGATATCGGCGCAGCTTATGGCGCAGACATCGTGGCAGCGGCAGATGGGACGGTGATTTTTGCCGGATATAGCAGCGCAGCCGGAAATTATGTTATGATAGATCATGGCGGCAGTCTTTATACGGTTTATATGCATGCATCTTCTCTTTGCGTTTCTAACGGAGATACGGTTGCAAGAGAACAGGTGATTGCAAAGGTAGGAAGTACAGGGGTTTCCACAGGAAATCATTTGCACTTTGGTGTGTCGTTAAATGGAAGCTATGTGAGCCCATGGAATTATTTAAGTAGATAAAGCGTATAGATAAATAGAGCTCCCTGCCAGAAGTGTTTTGGTAGGGAATTTCTGATTATGTCGAAGGTGGCAGGGAAAGGATAGAAGATATGGAGTTTGAAAATGTAAATATGGACAATGATACCGAAATTGTGCAAAAAGAGAAAAAGCAAAAAAAAGGTGGATTTGCCAAGGGTGTTCTGACGGGAACATTAGGAACTTTAGCAGTTATAGTCCTTGTACTGACTGTGTTTATTAACGTTTTGGGAAACAGTCTTGTTATAGGACCAAAGGTAAGTGGAAAAGAGAAAAATGCCTCTGTATTAAACAGTGAAGTCATGGGAAAGATTAATGAACTGATGGGATATATTCATTTATATTTCTATGATGAAACAGAATCCGAAAAGTTAGCTAATGGGCTGTATGCCGGTTTACTGGAAGGATTAGATGATGTTTACTCACAGTACTACACAGCACAGGAATATGCGGATATGCAGATTTCTGCTACACAAAATTACTGTGGTATCGGAGCTGCGATGACACAGGACAGAGATACCATGCAGGTAACGGTCAGTCATGTGTATGAAGGTTCTCCGGCAGAAGCCGCAGGTATCCGGGATGGCGATATGTTAGTCATGGTGGAGGATATCGAAGCTACAAGCATGGAGTTGGATGAATTGGTAACGCACATCCGCGGGGATGAGGGAACAGTGGTGCATTTGCAGATTTACAGAGAGGGAGAAACCGATTTTCTGGATTTTGCCGTAACAAGGGCACATATTGATTTGCCGACAATTGAGCATAAGCTGTTAAATGGAAATATTGGATACATTCAGATTTTAGATTTTGGTGCACCGACCAGCGCACAGTTTGCATCTGCTGTGGAGGAATTAAAGCAGCAGGGTATGGAGGCTATGATTATTGATGTAAGGGATAATCCGGGCGGAATGGTGACAGCCGTAACAGAGATTTTAGACAGTATTTTGCCGGAGGGACTTACTGTATATATTCAGGATAAATATGGAAATAAGGATGAATATACTTCTGATGCGGAAAACTTTATGGATATGCCTATGGCGGTGCTGATTAATGGCAATAGTGCCAGTGCTTCGGAAATTCTTGCCGGAGCTATACGAGATTATGAATATGGTACATTAATTGGCACAAAAACCTATGGGAAAGGCATTGTGCAGACGATATATCCATTAGGTGAGGGAGATGCCGTTAAGCTGACTACAGCAAAATATTTTACGCCAAATGGTGAAAATATTCATGGTACAGGAATTGAGCCGGATATTAAGCTGGAGTTTGAATATCAGGGAGAAATTACGGATACCTATGATGAAATGCAGGATAATCAGATTTTGAAAGCACTTGAAGTATTAGAAAGTGAGCTGGCAAAGTAAAGAGATGCAAATGAAAATTATAAAAAGAAGTATCTGGTTGGTACTTGCAATATTGTGGATGGCATTGATTTTTAGTTTTTCCCATCAGAAAGCAGAGGCTTCCAGTGAAATCAGTGGTTCACTGACTTACCGGATAACGGAAAAAGTGAATGAAGTGTTTGATTTTAACTGGGATGAAGAGCGAATGACTTTATATGCAGAAAAGTTAGAGCATCCTGTACGCAAAGCGGCTCATATGAGTGAGTATGCGGTTTTCGCATGGATATTGTTGGGAAATTTTATACAGTATCCGTTATTTGCCGCGCATGGGATGTTATCTTATAAACCGTATATTTGTGCATTTCTTGGAGCTGCGTTTTATGCTGCAACGGATGAATTTCACCAGTTGTTTATTGAAGGGCGTTCCGGTGAAATTAAGGATGTTTGTATCGACAGTTTTGGCGCATTTTTAGGATTGTTGTTAGCATATGTTGTATTTTACTTATGGGAGAAGCAAAAAGATAAAAAGTAGAAAACTTCATAAAAAGAAGTTGGTATAGATTTTATAAGGAAAGAGGTGACGTTAATGGTAGAATTAGACCAGTTCAAATTTAAGTTGAACACCTACAAAGAACCATTAGTGGAAGTGAGGGATTCACTTTGACTTAGCTGCAAAAGAACAGCGAATTCAGGAACTAGAGCGTGAGATGGAAGCACCGGATTTTTGGGATAATGTGGAAGTTTCACAGCAGAAAATGAAGGAATTAAAAAGTTTAAAGGATGATGTAACTACTTTTGCAAAATTGCAGGAGCAGTTTGAAGACATTGAAACCTTAATTGAAATGGCAAATGAAGAAAATGATACTTCATTAATTGGCGAGGTAGAAGCAGAGCTTGCAGAATTTGAAGCTGTCTTTGAAAGCATCCGTATGAAGACACTTTTATCCGGCGAATACGATAAGGATAATGCGATTTTATCCCTCCATGCCGGAGCAGGTGGTACAGAGTCCTGTGACTGGGCAGCCATGCTTTATCGTATGTTTACCCGATGGGCATCAGACAAAGGATTTGAAGTAGAAGTTTTAGATTCCTTAGATGGTGATGAAGCAGGAATTAAATCCATTACCTTTCAGGTCAATGGAGAAAATGCTTACGGCTATTTAAAATCCGAAAAAGGCGTACATCGTCTTGTTCGTATATCGCCTTTTAATGCAGCAGGCAAACGACAGACCTCCTTTGTATCCTGTGATGTTATGCCGGATATTGAGGAAGATATTGATATCGAAATCAATGATGATGATATTCGTGTGGATACCTACCGTTCCAGTGGAGCAGGTGGTCAGCACATCAATAAGACATCATCGGCTATTCGTATTACGCATTTTCCAACAGGCATTGTGGTACAGTGTCAGAATGAGCGTTCCCAGCACATGAACAGGGATAAAGCCATGCAGATGTTAAAGGCAAAATTATATCTGTTAAAACAGCAGGAAAATGCCGAGAAAGCAGCGGGTATCCGTGGTGAAGTAACAGATATTGGCTGGGGAAATCAGATTCGTTCTTATGTTATGCAGCCCTACACCATGGTAAAAGACCACCGTACCGGAGTGGAAACCGGAAATGTGGACAGCGTTATGGACGGAAAACTGGATTTGTTTATTAACGGCTACTTAAAATGGCTGTCCTTAGGTTGTCCGGCAAATATGGGAGGCAGTGAGGACTAACATAACAGACAGAAAATACTGCTACACCAGATAATCGAAGGGAGAGTATTATGGAAGGTTTATGGATAGGTGTGTTAGTTATTCTTGGAATGGTGGCTGTTGGAGGTGGAATTGCTTTTTTTAGCATCCGTAATAAGCTTCGTGAAGTTTCAAGGGCAGCATTTGGTACAGATTCTTTAGTGGAAGGCTGGAATCGTCAGGCAGACGAATTGGTGGCAACACCAAAATCCGTTTCCGGTATGACAAAAATTTATGCACCCCAAATTCAGAAGGATTTTCCGGACTTTAATATTGAAGAATTTAAAAATATGGCAGAAAATATGCTGCTGTCTGCGTTGACAGCTATTTCTGCCGGGGATATTTCCCTTTTGGAAGAAAGTACAAAGGAAGTAAAACAGCAGGTAAACATTCGGATTACCAATAATAAACAGGCGGGTATCCGTGAGGTGTATGAACGTATGAAAGTACATCAGATGGAGATAACCTCTTATGTAAAAAAGCAGGGAACCTGCATGATTACTTTCCAGTGTGCGGTGGAATATCTTTATTATAAAGAAAAAGATGGGGCATTATTAGATGGTGATAAAATGCGCTTAACCCAGACGAAGTACAATATAGAGCTTATGTATGTGCAAAATGTGGATTTGGCAGGAGAGGAAAATGCCAAAGGCACCACCTGTCCAAACTGTGGGGCTCCGGTGACAAATTTAGGAGCAAAATTCTGCGAATACTGTGGGCTGGCAGTAACCGTTATCAATATAAAGGTCTGGAATCTGCATCAGTTTTATGAAGTGAAACAGCAAAAATTGTAATTTTGTAGTAATCGCAGATAACAATAGCGGTTACTACACGAAAATATATTATATAACGTACAGGAGGAAATACATATGGGAATTATTAAAGCAATCGGACAGGCAATCGGTGGCTCATTTGCGGACCAATGGTTAGAGGTATATGAGCCGGATGATATGGGGGATCAGACCGTCTTTACTTCCGGTGTCAGAATCCGTAAAGGACAGAACACAAAGGGAAGTGACCAGACAGTATCGAATGGCTCGATTATCCATGTATATGACAATCAGTTCATGATGTTAGTGGATGGTGGAAAAATCGTAGATTACACCGCAGAGCCGGGCTATTACAAGGTGGACAATTCTGCGTTGCCATCCTTATTTAACGGTGAATTAAAAGAAACGGTAAAAGAAACCTTTTCCCGTATTAAATATGGTGGACAGACACCTACTGCGCAGAAGGTTTTCTATGTCAACTTACAGGAAATTAAGGGCATTAAGTTTGGTACAAGAAATCCAATTAATTATTTTGATAATTTCTATAATGCCGAATTGTTTTTACGCGCCCATGGTACATATTCCATTAAAATTACAGACCCATTGCGTTTTTATCAGGAAGCTATTCCAAGAAATAAAGAGCAGGTGGAAGTTTCGGATATTAATGAGCAGTATCTGTCAGAGTTTTTAGAGGCGCTGCAGTCTGCGATTAACCAGATGTCTGCGGATGGTATCCGTATTTCCCATGTTTCCTCTAAGGGACGGGAATTAAGTAAATACATGGCAGATATCTTAGATGAAGACTGGAACGCCATGCGTGGTATGGAAGTACAGTCTGTAGGTATCGCAAGTATCTCTTATGACGAAGAATCCCAGAAGATGATTCAGATGCGTAATCAGGGTGCGATGCTTTCTGACCCGACCATTCGTGAAGGCTATGTACAGGGAGCTATGGCAAGAGGTTTAGAAGCAGCAGGCTCAAATGCTAATGGCAGTATGGCAGGATTTATGGGCATGGGTATCGGTATGCAGGCAGGAGGTGCCATGATGGGAAATGCTTCTCAGGTAAATCTTGCACAGATGCAGATGCAGCAGCAGGCACAGCAGAATGTTCAGGCGCAGGCTGCAGCACAGCAGAGTGCACCGGCACAGAATGTAAATGCATCTGCCGGCACAGGAAGCGGCGCAGGAGACTGGACTTGTGCCTGTGGAGCAGTGAATACCGGAAAATTCTGTAGTGAATGTGGCACACCAAAACCAATGCCAAGTGGCTGGATTTGTGCCTGTGGAGCGGAGAATACCGGAAAATTCTGCAGCGAATGTGGAAAACCCAAGCCAGCGGCTGACTGGACTTGTGACTGCGGAGCGGTAAATACCGGAAAATTCTGCAGTGAGTGTGGAAAGCCAAGAGCATAATGGTAAAACCAGTGGATAACTTCCGTCAGCGTTTGTTTAGGGAGTTATCCTGCATGATAGAGAAAATAGTTACAACAGGAGGAGCGTATGTCAGTTATTAGCTATAAATGCCCGAACTGTGATGGGGAATTGATATTTGACCCGAAAACACAAAAGTATAAATGCGAATATTGTTTTTCAATGTTTGAACAGACAGAATTAGATGCCATGCAGCCAGCCACACAGGAAGAGCAGACAGAAGAAGCAATGGATGAATTTTCGGCAGAATCTGCGGAAAATGGCGGGCAGGATGAAGAAGGTGTCATTTACACCTGTCCAAGCTGCGGCGCAGAGATTGTAACCGATGCCACCACAGCAGCAACGTTCTGCTATTATTGTCATAATCCGGTGGTATTAGGCGGCAGATTAAGTGGAGAAAACATGCCAAATAAAATCATTCCATTTGCCATCGATAAGAAGGAAGCAGAAAAGAAGTTTTTAGAGTATGTAAACAGTAAAAAGTTTATACCAAGAGCGTTTTTTAATAAAAAGCAGATTGAACTTTTTTCCGGGGTATATTTTCCGTATTGGGTGTATAACACATCCATTCGTGGGCGCATGACGGCAGAAGCGCAGAAGGTGCGTGTATGGCGGCAGGGGGATACAGAGTTTACGGAAACACGTTTCTTTGAAGTGGAAAGAGAAGGAAAAATCGGCTTAAAGGACATGACGGAAAATGCGTTAAAAAAGGCAAATCATGTGCTGGCTGATGGCGTTATGCCTTACCGCTTTGAAGAAGCAAAGCCCTTTAATTTTGGATTTTTGTCCGGTTTTTTGGCAGAAAAGAAAGATATTGAAAAGGAAGAAGTCAGCAACACGTTTCAGACAGAAGCAAAGGATTATGCCACAAAGCTGCTGCGGGAATCTATAGATGGCTATTCTTCTGTGCAAAGTAAGCACAGCAGCTTTTCCGTGGCGGATGAAGATTATGCCTATACACTCTTACCGGTCTGGACCATTACCTATCCGGGGAAAAATGGAAAGACCTATTACTATTCAATGAACGGGCAGACAGGAAAAATCTGCGGAGAACTTCCGGTAGATTACAAAAAGGTAGGCATGACGGCATTAATTACAGGTATTATCGTGTTTGTTCTTGGAATTTTAGGAGGGCTGTTGATATGATGAATGTGGGTAAAAATGTACATAAACTCTATGCGCTTATGACAGCAGCTTTTCTGATGATTTTTACCGGAGGAATCTATTGCCCGGCAGCAGAAAGTGCACCTGCGGTTGTTTTAGAAGATAATGCGGCGCTGCTTGATGAAGAGGAAAACGCATGGCTTATGGAAGAGGCACAGGCAGTTGCAGAGAAAAGTGGATTTAATATGATTCTTGGCACCTGTGATGATGCAGAGGGCAAAACTGTACGAGAAATCTGCGATGTGTATTTCGATGCCTATACTCTTGGGGATGATGGTGTCTGCTGTATCATAGACATGGATAATCGTGAAATCAGTTTTCGTGCCTATGGAGATGCGATTTTGTATCTGCCACAGGAGGAAATTGATGATATTTTAGATACAGCCTACAACTATGTGGCAGAGGGTGCCTATGCAGATTGTTTATATGAGATGGTAAGCGGAACAGATGCAGGTTTTGCAAATGGAATACCGGATGGCATGCGCATCTATGATGAAGATACCGGGAAAGAGTATATCTATGATGCCTCAACTGGAGAAGTCAGTGAAGTGCCGCCATTAGAAGCAATAGAAGTGGTATTTGCATTTATAATTGCATTAATTGTAGGATTAATTGTATATTTTGCAATTATTGGAAAATATAAATTAAAATGGGGTACATACCGTTATGATTTTCACGATTCGGGCAATTTAAAATTGACGAAAGAGGAAGACCGTTTTATCAATCAGGTGGTAACACGCAGACATATTCCAAGAAATGATGGAAATTCTTCCGGTGGTGGCAGTAGTACAAGTGTAAGCCGTGGTTCAAGCGGCAGGGTTTCTAGTGGTGGAAGCAGAAAGTTTTAAAAAGATTAGTAGATGAAAAAAAAGGCTATTGCAAAAGCAGATATTTCTGCAATGCAATAGCCTTTTTGTTATAAAACTTATGGCTGTTTTCCAATATAAGCTAAAATACCACCATCTACATAAAGCACATGACCGTTTACAAAGTCAGATGCATCAGATGCTAAGAATACAGCAGGTCCCTGTAAATCTTCCGGTGTTCCCCAACGTGCAGCAGGAGTTTTGGAAATGATAAACTGGTCGAATGGATGTCTTGATCCATCAGCCTGTTTCTCACGAAGTGGAGCTGTCTGTGGTGTAGCAATATAACCAGGTCCGATACCGTTACACTGAATGTTTGCTTCACCGTATTCAGAACAGATATTTCTGGTAAGCATTTTTAATCCACCCTTAGCTGCTGCATAAGCAGATACTGTTTCACGACCTAATTCAGACATCATGGAACAGATGTTGATGATTTTACCATGACCTTTTTTAATCATGCCAGGGATAACTGCTTTAGACATGATAAATGGTGCATTTAAGTCAACATCGATAACCTTGCGGAAGTCTTCTGCGCTCATTTCGATCATTGGGATACGTTTGATGATACCGGCGTTGTTTACAAGAATATCGATGACACCAACTTCTGCTTCGATTTTCTTGATTAATTCCTGTACCTGTGCTTCATCTGTAACGTCACATACATAACCGTGTGCTTTGATACCTTTTTCTTCGTAAGCAGCAAGTCCTTTGTCTACTAACTCCTGATTAATATCGTTAAATACGATGGTTGCGCCGGCTTCTGCGTATGCAGATGCGATTGCAAAACCGATACCATAGGATGCACCTGTTACTAATGCAATTTTACCTTCTAATGAAAACTTGTCAATAAATGCCATTTTTTTATCCTCCTTAAATTGTTTTATCTTAAATCTTTATTTGCTACGCCGTCCATATCGTCAAATGCCTGATTTTCACCACACATACCCCAGATAAAGGTATATGCTCTTGAACCGCTGCCGGAATGAATTGACCAGCTTGGTGAAATCACAGCTTCTTCGTTACGCATAACGATGTGTCTTGTTTCTGTCGGTTCGCCCATATAATGCATAACAAAGGCATCTTCCGGCATATCAAAGTATAAATAAACTTCCATTCTTCTGTCGTGTGTATGACAAGGCATGGTGTTCCATACACTTCCCGGTTTTAATGCGGTCATACCCATAACGAGCTGACAGCTTTCTACCTGTCCCGGAAGAATGTATTTGTTGATAACTCTGTGGTTAGATTCTTCTAAGCAGCCTAATTCTACTTTGTTTTCGTCTTTAATAATAACAACGCCTTCAGAAGCTTCTCCTTCAGGTTTGATAAGTACGGTAGGATATGTAGTGTGTGCCGGAACACTGTTGATATAGAATTTTGCAGGATTTGCTGCATCCACGCTCTTGAATACGATATCCTTTGCGCCCATTCCGATGTACATACCTTCTTTGTGTCCAACGGTATAATCTTTGCCGTCGATGGTAATAACTCCTGCCGGTCCGATATTGATGACACCCATTTCACGTCTCTGCAGGAAATAGTCTGCACGAAGTTCATCTCCGGCAGTTAATGTAATTGGTTCTACCGGAACTGCTGCACCTGTGATAATACGGTCAATATGACTGTATACAAGCTTAATTTCGCCCGGTACAAAAAGATTCTGAATCAAAAATTCTTCACGCAAACGGTCTGTTGTGTAGTGCTTCACATCTCTTGGTGAAGCGGCTGTTCTAAGTTCCATATTTGCACCTTCTCCTTTTTTGTTTTTTATTTTGTAACTATTCAGTACCTTCATAGTTACTTGTATTCTACATTCAGTATAACATACCAAATTTTCTTTTTCCTGTTATTTATTTGCCGATTTTAGGATTATTTTGAACTGTCATAAAAATAAAGTAAATTCTTAAGCTTTTTGGACACAGAAAGCCATCCGGAATCTGTGCGTTGTGTCATAAACAATATCGTCATATTTTGCGCCGGACTGTTGCAAAAATACGTTCCAAGCCAGCCATCCCAGCCATAATCGCCATTGTATCCGGCTATGGAGGCCTTTTTTTCATCCTCCATAATTCGCATGAGATTGCCGTAGTTATAGCCTTCATGGCCAATGCCCCAGCCTAAGGTTTCGCACTGTCTGGCGGTAAGCTTGGGTGAGGTCATGAAATCTACAGTTTTTTCCTGAAGAATTTGTCT
Organism: Lachnospiraceae bacterium; assembly: GCA_017624495.1. GTDB lineage: Bacteria > Bacillota > Clostridia > Lachnospirales > Lachnospiraceae > Roseburia_B. The sequence goes on from JAGAMY010000011.1 coordinate 26,942, forward strand.
GCCTTTGTAATTTCCCTTTTGCAGAAGCATCTGTGCGAAGTGGCTGTAATCATCAATTGTTGACGCTAAACCTGCACCACCGGATTCAAATGCAGGATTTTTGTCCATGGCATTATTGATGCCAAGACGACAGCCCGTATAAGGGATAAAGGTATGCGTATCCGTTTTTTGAAAACTGGTTACAAGACGGTTTCTTTTGTTTTCCGGGACAAAAAAACCTGTATCTTCCATCTCTAATGGTGTAAAAAATTCATCCTGCAAAAATTCGCCAAACCGTTTTCCGCTGACAATTTCTACAATGGCACCAAGTACATCTGCGGAAGAGCCATAATTCCATGTGGTTCCCGGTTGGAAAGCTAAGATTCCTTTGCCAAGGCGGTTAGCTGCTTCGATGGTTGTAACCGGATGCTTAGTGGAGAGCTTTTCTATAATGTCGTCAAAAACCATCCGGGTATTTTCCCCCGCAGGTCCTAAGTCATCCTCGTATACCAGACCGGATGTCATACACATCAAATCCCGAATGGCAACCTCACGTTTTACCGGTGTTATTTTCCCGTTTTCCATTGCCATTTGTCCGGCAAATCCCGGCAGATATTTAGAAACACTGTCGGTGTATTCGATTTTTCCCTGCTCCATCAGCTTCATAATAGCAGCAGAAGTTACCGGTTTAGTCATGGAGTACATACGAAAAATGGCATCTCTTGTTACGCCTTCTTCTAAATAGCAGAGTTCCTTTCCGTCTTTTTGTACCAAAAGACTGCCAAAGGGAATTTCTCCCTGTGCAATTTCATTTTTTAGTACATTTTGTAGTTTTTGCTTAAGTTCTATGTTCATGAGTGTTCGTTTCCTTCCCTATAATGATTTATTTTATCAGATATTTTACGCATTTTCTACAATAATCTTGCAAATCTTGAACTTTTCACATATACTAAGCACAAATATGAGAAGAAGGGAGAAATTCCATGAAAGAGCAAAATTCCTGTAAAGCAGCCATGCAAAATTGTATAGAACAGAAATATTTTTCTGTTGCACATTTATATAAAGAAGAAAAAGCCATGGATATGCATATCCATGACTGTTATGAAGTATACTATTCTATTTCCGGTGGAAAACAGTTTTTGATAGATAATAAACTGTATCCTATAGAACCGGGAGATTTATTTGTTATTAATCAGTATGAAAGTCATTATCTGACACAGATAGATCAGGCTTTACATGAAAGGATTGTGATTAGTGTTCACCCGGAATTTATTCGGCGTATGTCTTCTGCGCAGACAAATTTAGATTATTGTTTTAGTGAAAGACCGGATGGATTTTCCCATCGATTGCAGCTTACCAAAGAGCAGCAGAAGCGTTTTTTGTATTTTATTAATAAATTGATTACTTCCAATGATTACGGAGCGGACTTAATTGAAAAAGCGGTATTTACAGAGCTTTTTATTATGATTAACGGTATCTGTATGACTATGCAGGAAAAGCCGGTGGAGGATTCGACGGTTACTTATAATGCGCAGGTAGACCAGATTCTTTCTTATATTAATCATAATATTCACCAGTCGATTTCCATTGCGGATTTAGCGGCAAAATTTTTTATCAGTGAGTCCTATATCTGCCGGATTTTTAAATCCACGACAGGGACAACAATTAATAAGTATATTACGGCAAGACGGATTTCCATTGCAAAGTCACTTTTGGCAGAAGGTATCGGGGTTACAGAGGTGTGTGAGCGTTGCGGATTTAATGATTATAGTAACTTTTTGAAAGCCTTTACAAAGTCCGTGGGCATATCACCAAAGAAGTATGCACAGGTATGCAACCAGTAAAGTAAGTAATAATTACCAAAAACTGTAAAAATCCTTTGTGAAAATCAGATAAAAAAGCAGTTGCAACTCCAATTGAATTATGGTATTATCTTTCAGGTGAGAACAAATGTAGTTGTGAGACAAACACATGAAGGGAGAAATCGAAAGTATGGCAGATAAAACAAAATACTATGTCTTAAAGGAAAAAGCCGTACCTGAAGTGCTCTTAAAAGTGGTTGAAGCAAAGCGTCTGATAGAGTCGGGCAAAGCAGAGAGTGTGCAGGAGGCTACAGAAGTAGTAGGCATCAGCCGCAGTTCTTTTTACAAATACAAAGATGACATTTTCCCGTTCCATGACAATGCGAAAGGGATGACGATTACCATGATTATTCAGATGGATGACGAACCGGGGCTTTTGTCTGCGGTTTTGAAATATGTAGCAGATTATCATGCCAATATTTTGACGATTCATCAGAGTATTCCGGTCAATGGAGTTGCGTCTTTAACCTTAAGTGTGGATGTGTTACCGGAAACCGGTGATATTTCCCAGATGGTAGAAGAAATCGAAAGTCAGTCGGGAATTCATTATTTAAAAATACTTGCAAGAGAGTAAATATTTTTTACATATGCGCTAAGCATAGAATGGAGGAAATTATGATAAAAGTAGCAGTAATGGGATACGGTACAATTGGTTCCGGTGTGGTAGAGGTATTAGATATCAACCGTGAAAGCATTGCAAAAAGAGCCGGTGAAGGCTTAGAAGTAAAATACGTTTTGGACTTAAGAGATTTTCCGGGAGATCCGATACAGGATAAAGTCGTACATGATTACAATGTAATTGCAAATGATCCGGAAGTACAGATTGTCGTAGAAACCATGGGTGGTGTAGAACCGGCATATACATTTGTAAAAGCGATGTTAGAAGCCGGCAAGCATGTGACTACTTCAAACAAAGCGTTAGTAGCAGATAAAGGTGCAGAATTAATTGCCCTTGCAAAAGAGAAAAATGTAAACTTCTTATTTGAAGCTAGTGTTGGCGGTGGTATTCCAATTATTCGTTCTTTAAATACCTGTTTGGCAGCGGATGAAATCGAAGAGATTACAGGTATCTTAAACGGAACAACCAATTATATGATGACAAAAATGAGTGAAGAAGGATCTGAATTTGCTGATGTATTAAAAGATGCACAGGATAAGGGTTATGCAGAAAAAGACCCGACAGCAGATATCGAAGGTCATGATGCATGCCGTAAAATTGCTATTTTAACATCCTTAGTATGCGGTCAGCAGGTAGATTTTAACGATATTTATACAGAAGGTATCACAAAGGTTTCAGCTACAGATATTAAATATGCAAAGAAAATGGGTCGTGCTATCAAGTTATTAGCATCCAGCAAAAAAACAGCAGAAGGATATTCTGCAATGGTAGCACCATTCATGCTTTCACCGGAGCATCCGTTATACAATGTCAATGATGTATTTAATGCAGTATTTGTACATGGTAATGTATTAGGTGACGGTATGTTCTATGGCAGCGGTGCAGGTAAACTGCCAACTGCTTCCGCAGTAGCAGCAGATATCGTAGATATCGCAAGAAACCTAACACCAAACAAGACTACACAGGTAGAGTGGAATCCGGAAAAATTAGCTTTAGTGGATTACAAAAAAGCAGAAAATGTATTTTTTGTTCGTACTTCTGAAAGCAAAGAAAAAGTGGCAGAAGTATTTGGTAATGTAGAAATCGTAGAAGTGGCAGAAGTAGCCGGAGAATTTGGTTTTGTTACAGCAGTCATGACAGAAGCAGATTTTGCAGACAAAAAGGTTGCATTAGGAAATGTACTTTCCGCTATTCGTGTAGGTAAATAGGAAAGAAGGAAACGAAAATGAAATATATTGTAGTATTAGGCGATGGCATGGCAGACCGTCCAATTGCTGAGTTGAATAACCAGACACCATTAGCATATGCCAAAACACCGATGATGGATGCACTTGCAGCAAAAAGTGAAATGGGTATGGTACATACTGTACCGGATGGCATGAGTCCGGGAAGTGATACAGCAAATCTTTCTGTATTAGGTTACAATCCAAGAAAATACTATTCCGGCCGTTCACCATTAGAGGCATTAAGCATTGGTGTGCCAATGAGTGATACAGATATTGCGTTGCGATGCAATATTGTAACCCTATCTGAGGAAGAGGATACATACGAAGAACGTACCATCATTGACCATAGCTCCAGTGAGATTTCCACAGAGGATGCGGCGGTACTTTTAGAAGCAGTGAGAAAAGAATTAGAAACGGATACATATAAATTTTATGTGGGCACAAGCTATCGCCATCTCTTAATCTGGGATAAAGGTGAAGTGGTGGATTTAGTACAGCCACATGATATCTTAGAACAGAAAATCGGGGATAAATTACCGGAAAATGCGGCTCTTCGTGAAATGATGAAGAAAAGCTACGATATTTTAGTCAATCATCCGATTAATATTGAGCGTAAAAAACAGGGCTTAAATCCGGCAAACTCCTGCTGGTTCTGGGGCGCAGGTACAAAACCGGCATTAGCTTCCTTTGAAGAAAAAACAGGAAAAAGCGGAGCCATGATTTCAGCGGTAGATTTGTTGAAGGGTATTGCCGTTGGTTCTTCCATGAAGGTCATTACCGTAGATGGTGCAAATGGTGGTTTACATACCAATTATGAAGGAAAAGCACAGGCTGCCGTGGATGTATTGACAAAAGAAGGCTATGATTTTGTTTATGTACATGTGGAAGCACCGGATGAAATGGGTCATCAGGGCAGCGTAGAGAGAAAAGTACAGGCAATTGAAAACCTTGACCAGAGAGTTATCCGTCCTATCGTAGAGGGATTAGAGGCAGCAGGTGAGGACTTCCGTATGGTGATTTTACCGGATCATCCGACACCAATTTGCATCCGCACCCATACAGGCGACAGTGTGCCGTATATTTTGTATGACAGCACAGCGCAGCAGGAACATACATGGAAATACAATGAAGCTGAAGCGGAGCAGACAGGGAACTATATTGCAGAGGGTCATACATTAGTAGACCATCTGTTAAGCAAGTAGTGCAGATAGCAGAAAACAGCATATATCATATATAGAGTAGAAATGAGGAATAGAAAAAATGGTTAAAATAGTAAAATTCGGTGGCAGCTCATTAGCCAGCGCAACACAGTTTGCAAAAGTAGGCGATATCATTCGTGCGGATGAAAGCCGTAAGTATGTAGTGCCAAGCGCACCGGGAAAACGTAATTCTAAGGATACAAAGGTTACAGATATGCTTTATGACTGTTATGCAACAGCAGAGGCAGGGGATGATTTTAAATTAAAATTAAAGAAAATTAAAGAAAGATATGATTCCATTATCAATGGATTGAATTTAAAACTTTCCTTAGAGGAAGAATTTAAAGTAATCGCAGAAAACTTTGAAAAGAAAGCCGGAAGTGACTATGCGGCTTCCCGTGGAGAATACTTAAATGGTATCATCATGGCAAATTATTTAGGCTACGATTTTATCGATGCAGCAGAAGTGATTTTCTTTAATGACAATGGCGATTTTGATGCAGATAAGACCAATGATGTATTATCTGCCCGCTTGAAAAAGAGTGAACGTGCAGTTATTCCTGGATTTTACGGTGCATATGCAAACGGTGTGGTAAAAACCTTCTCCCGTGGCGGTTCTGATGTAACCGGTTCTATCGTTGCAAAAGCAGCAGGCGCAGATATCTATGAGAACTGGACAGATGTATCCGGTTTCATGGTGGCTGACCCAAGAATTATTGACAATCCGGAAGTTATCAAAGTTATTACTTACCGTGAGCTTCGTGAGCTTTCCTATATGGGTGCATCCGTATTGCATGAAGATGCTGTATTCCCGGTTCGTAAAGCCGGTATTCCAATCAATATCCGTAATACTAACGCACCGGAAGACGAAGGTACATTAATCGTAGAAAGTACCTGTCATAAGCCGGAATATACCATTACAGGTATTGCCGGTAAAAAAGGCTTTGTAGCAGTAAATATTGATAAAGATATGATGAACTCCGAAGTTGGTTTCGGCAGAAAAGTATTACAGGCATTCGAGCAGAACGATATTTCCTTTGAGCATGTACCATCCGGTATTGATACCATGACTGTATTTGTACATCAGGAAGAGTTTGAAGGCAAAGAGCAGCAGGTATTATCCGCTATTCACCGTTTAGCTGAACCGGATACCATCGATTTAGAGGCTGATTTGGCATTAATCGCTGTTGTAGGTCGTGGTATGCGTTCGACAAGAGGTACAGCAGGCAGAATCTTCTCTGCTTTAGCACATGCAAATGTAAATGTTAAGATGATTGACCAGGGTTCTTCCGAGCTTAACATTATCATTGGTGTGGCAAATAATGATTTTGAAACAGCTATTGATGCGATTTATGATATTTTTGTGAAGACGCAGTTGTAAGAAAAAACAATCATACTAGAGTATTTGATACTTTGGTATGATTGTTTTTTTTGTTAGTTTATTAAAATTTTTCCGGTGCAGGATATGTTATACGACAGTCAGTACGGTTTAAAAGATAAGCACGGAAACCTTACCAAAGTTAATTATGACAATGTAGAAGAATAGAGCGTATAAAATCTATTGCATACCCCGAAAATGTGTGCTAAATTAAGAAAAAGTACACATCTTCGGGGTATGTTATATTGGGGAAAGATTTTAAAGAAAAGAGGTGGTTGAAAAATGTGTAAGCTGGTTGCATTAAGTACAAATTATGGAGAAAAAGTAAAAGTTGCAGAAGTTAAAAAGAGTTCTATAGAGAACATTATACAATTAGCACCAATGTGTAATGCAATAACAGAAATTATATTATTTGGTTCAGCCATTGAAGAAAGATGTCAGGAAAATTCTGATATTGATATAGCAATAATTAGTAGTAAATCAGTGCATGCGTTGTCAAAGATGAAAAGCTTTGATAAATTTATGAACGGAGTATATACATTTAATATACAGCAAGAATATGACAGACTTTATTTTAAAACAATAGAAGACGTGGAGAAAAAAAGAGATACTGTACCCATATGTAATGAGTTGATTACGAAAGGGAAGATAATTTATAGGAGGATGTAATATTGGCAGAACCTACATTATTGTCAATTGCAAAAGCAGATTTGCTTACAGCAGGGAATTTGGTGAATTCAGAAAATAAGTATATTAAGCATCAGGCAGCGTATTTTACGCAGCAGGCTATTGAAAAAACGATAAAATATTTAATTCAATTGAAGACAGGGAAGTTTCCCTGGGGGCATGATATTGATAAGCTTGTCCGTTTAGCAAAACAAAATGATATATTTGTGCCAGAAGAAATAGATAAACATAAAATGGTCTATACAGAGTGGGAATCTGTAGCAAGATATTATCCACAAAAAATAATCAGAAGAGATACAATATGCAGAGCCATTAATGAAACAAAAAGATGGCATATGGAATTAAGAAATAAAGGTATAAAATAATGAACAATTCCTATCACATACAATATCAAAAACTAAATACCAGCGAAGCAAAGCTGCTTCGTATCCAAAGCACATCCAGCCACATAACTATTCCAAAATTCATAAATGGATATACATTTGTGGAAATAGCCCCCTATTGTTTTTGTGAAAATAACCGGATAAAATATACAGATATACAGGATGAAATCATAGGCAGCACCGCCGGATTGCAGGAAATCTGCGGAAATGCATTAGAAGAAATCGTTTTGCCGGATAGTATAAAAAATATCGGAAATTATGCTTTCTATAACTGCAAAAAACTAAGAAAAATTGAATTTGGTGCAGATACGACAGAAATCGGCAGTGATGCCTTTATGAATACCATTTCCTTACACCAATTGACTTTTCGCTGTGCACCTTCCAAAAAAAGCGGTATAAAGCAGATTTTAGCCCATTTTTCATCGGATATCGAAGTGATTTTTTTAGAAAAAAACGAAATAAAAGCCCGTCTGCTGTACCCGGAATATTACGAATCCTATGATGAAATCGCTCCGGCGCATTTGTTTGGAAGAAATATTGAAGGGGAAGGTTTTCGGGCAAGACAGTGTATACAGGATGGCATTGTAGATTTTGCCGGTTATGATGGCATTTTTACACAGGCGTGTGTGGATGAATCAGAAAAAACACTGAATAGAATGGCATTATATCGTTTACAGTATCCTTATGCATTAAAGGAAAAGGATAAAAAGATGTATAGGGAATATTTAGAAGAACATATTCTTTTACATCCATTAATAGAAGAACGTGCGCTGGAATCTTTGCGTTTTTTGTGCCATGAGAAGATTTTGACCGGAGAAAAGCTGACCCGCACCATTGCATTGGCTTCCGAAGCGGGATGGGCAGAGGGAGCAGCGGAATTGTTACAGTTTAAAGCAAAGCAGACGGATAAAAATAACCGTTACAGTTTTGATGAGTTTTGACAGAAAGGAAGACATCCATGTCACATATACAGACCCAGACTGAATGGGAAGAAGAGATGTCCATAAAGATATTACAGTTTATCCGCAATGAACTTTATCTGGATTTACGGTTTATGGAACAGGCATTAGCTGCATTAGAATACCGCAGAATAGACGGTTTATCCACGTTTGCAACAGACGGAACTTGTCTGTATTATGCAAATGAGCCTGTGCACCGGATTTTTAAAAGTAATGCGAAATTTTTGAACAGGGCGTATCTGCATAGCGTTTTTCACTGTATTTTCCGGCATTTATGGATGAAAGGGAAACGGGAAAAAAACAGATGGAATCTTGCCTGTGATATTGCGGTGGAATATACCATAGATGCATTGGAAAAACCATGCACAAAGCGAATATTAAGCTGGAGCAGACAGCATATCTATGAGGAAATCAGACAGGAGAAATCCGGTCTTTCTGCAGCGGTGATTTATCGTCTGTTAGAAGAAAAAACAGAAGAAGAGCTGCAAAGCCTTGCCATGGAATTTTATACGGATGACCACCGTTTCTGGCAGGAAGAAGAGCAGAAAACGCCGATGTATCAGCAGGCAAAGGAAAACTGGGACAAAATAGCCAGACAGACTACCTTAGAGCAGAATCGTCGTGGGGAGGATACAGAGGATGGCGAAGAGGTTTTTGCGGCGCAGGTAAAGGCAGGAAAAAGTCGCCGCAGGTATAGTGATTTTTTGCGCAAATTTTCCGTTTTATCCGAGGAGCTGCATTGTGATTTGGACGAGTTTGAACTGGGATTTTACAGCTATGGTCTGCGTTTGTATGGAAATCTGCCATTGATAGAACCGGTAGAAACAAAAGAAGTACATAAAATACGGGAATTTGTCATTGTATTAGATACCAGCTACTCCACCAGTGGGGAGCTGATATCGGGATTTTTACAGGAAACATTACGGATTTTAACGGAGAAAAACAGTTTTTTTGTGAAGTCTAAGATTCGTATATTGCAGTGTGATAATCAGGTAAGGCGGGAAGAAATATTGCAAAATGAAGCGGATATAAAACGATTGCTGCAAAGTCTTGCGGGAGAGCATGGTATGTCACAGCAAAGTTTGGCAGGAAAGCGGGATATATCACAGCAAAAGTCTGCCGGTGTTTATGAAATTTCCGGCGGCGGCAGCACGGATTTTCGTCCTGCGTTTGCTTATGTGAACCAGCTTTTAGAACAGGGCGAATTGCAAAATTTAGGCGGTTTGCTGTATTTTACAGATGGAAAGGGGACATATCCCAAAAAACCGCCACAGTATAAAACCGCCTTTTTATTTTTGGATGATTATGATGAAACAGCAGTTCCGCCATGGGCGATGCGGCTGCAGTTAGAACCGGAGGAATGGATACATGAACATTAAAGAGGCAAAACAGGAGATTTTACATACAGTTGCAGCATATTTAGCCAAGGATGAAACCGGGGAATATAAGATTCCTGCGATACGGCAGCGACCAATACTTTTGATTGGTCCGCCGGGAATCGGAAAAACCCAGATTATGGAGCAGATTGCAGCAGAATGTAAAATTGGTTTAGTGGCATATACAATTACCCATCATACCAGACAGAGTGCAGTGGGACTGCCATTTATCAAAGAGAAAATTTTTGACGGGAAAACCTGTTCCGTAACCGAATATACTATGAGTGAAATTATTTCCAGTGTGTATCAGAAAATGGAAGAAACCGGCTGCCGGGAGGGCATACTGTTTATTGATGAAATTAACTGTGTATCGGAAACCCTAGCCCCTACCATGCTGCAGTTTTTACAATGTAAAACCTTTGGCAATCAGGCAGTGCCAAAGGGCTGGATTATTGTAGCAGCCGGAAATCCACCGGAGTATAACAAATCTGTCCGGGAGTTTGATATGGTGACCTTAGACCGTGTCCGCTCTATTGAAGTGGAGGCTGAATATTCCGTCTGGAAAAGTTATGCAAGGGAAAATGGTGTGCATGGGGCATTATTAAGCTATCTGGAATTGCGCCAGAAGAATTTTTACCGTATAGAAGCGGATGTGGATGGTATGCAGTATGTAACTGCCAGAGGCTGGGAAGATTTTTCCGGGCTGCTAAAAGCATATGAAGAGCTAAAACTGCCTGTTACGGAAGAAATCGTTTATGAATATCTGCATCACAAGGATGTGGCAGAGGATGTGGCTGCGTATATTGATTTGTATCGGAAATATCAGGATGATTATGGCATTGAAGATATTTTGCATGGAAAGGTAAAATCTGCGGTATATGCCCGTATTTACGATGCAGCATTTGATGAGCGTCTTAGTGTGGTAAATCTTTTGACGGATGGTATTTTGGGTTATATGCAGAAGGCATATCAGGAAAAATATATAACGGATGCATATTTTGCATTTTTAAAATCCTATCGAAGTGAAATGGAAAAAGCAGAAAATCTGCTGGAATTGTATGAGGAACGTCTTCGGTTTTTAGAAGAAGAGTTTGCGGAAAATGAAAAAACAGCATTATGGAACAGACAGCTTTTAAGGTTGCTAAAGGAAGGGAAACCGCTGAATGGAGGCACAGCAGAAGAGGTATTTGAGCAGGCGAAAAAGGGATTTGTTTGCCAGAGAGAACGCTTAGAGGAGGCAGAAAGTGCAGCAGGAAGTGCATTAGAGTATGCCTTTGATTTTATGGAGCAGGCATTTGAAAATGGTGAAGAAATGGTGGTCTTTGTCACAGAGCTTACGGTGAATAAGGTTTCGGCTGCATTTTTAGCGGAAAATATGTGTGAACGTTATACTACCTATAATCAGCAGCTTCTAATTGGGAGCAGAAAAAGGGAAATTTTATCGGAATTAAATCGGTAATCTGTTATACTGTATGAAAATGCAGGAAGGGAATTTGATGGAGGTATGTATGAGTAGAACGGTTGGGATTGGAATACAGGATTTTGAAGATATTTTAAAGGGAAATTATTTTTATGTGGATAAAACAGATTTCATCAGAGAATGGTGGGAAAATGGAGATAGTGTAACACTTATTACCCGTCCACGCCGTTTTGGAAAAACTTTGAATATGAGTATGCTAAACCGTTTTTTTTCCATAGAGTATGATGGAAAAGGTGAGATTTTTGAGGGACTTTCTATTTGGGAAGAGGAAAAATACAGACAATTGCAGGGAATCTATCCGGTAATAAACGTGTCCTTTGCCAGTATAAAAGAAACGAATTTTGAAATGACACAGTTAAGAATGATAGAGCTTTTGCAGTTGATATTTGAACGATTTTCATATCTGAATCATAGTGAGAAATTATCAGAAAATGAATGGAACTATGTGAACAGAATGAGAACAGAGATGACTGCATTTGATGCAGCTTCGGCATTATACCGCTTGTCAGAATTGTTATATAAGCATTATGGAAAGAAAGTGATTATTCTTCTGGACGAATATGATACACCTATGCAGGAAGCTTATGTGCACGGATTCTGGGAGGAAGCGGTGGCATTTACCAGAAGTATGTTTAATTCTACATTTAAAACCAATCCCTATCTGGAAAGAGGGATGATGACCGGAATTACAAGGGTGAGTAAGGAGTCGATTTTTTCGGATTTAAATAATCTGGAAGTGGTTACCACCACATCGGATAAATATGCTACAGTTTTTGGATTTACTGAAGAAGAGGTGTTTGCCGGATTAGATGAATGTGGTTTGACTTCCGAGAAGGAACAGGTAAAGGAATGGTATGATGGATTTATTTTTGGAAGTCATGCAGATATTTATAATCCATGGTCTATATTGAATTTTTTGGATAAAAAGAAATATACCACCTATTGGGCAAATACCAGTTCTAACAGTTTGGCAGGAAAGCTTCTTAGAGAAGGTAATGGCGTTATAAAGGAACAGTTTGAGGAATTATTGCAGGGAAAACGGTTGCGTGTTCCGGTGGATGAGCAGATAGTCTATAACCAGTTGGATGATAATGAAAATGCCATTTGGAGTCTGCTGCTTGCCAGTGGCTATCTAAAGGTATTGTCCTATGATGATATGGGTGTCATGGAATATGAGGAAGAAGCCTGTTATGAACTTGCCCTTACTAACCGTGAAGTAAGGATGATGTTTAGGAATATGATAAAGTCATGGTTTCGAAAGAAGAATACAGATTATAATGCCTTTATCAAGGCAATGCTGTTGCAGGATGTGGATGCTATGAATGAATATATGAACCAGATGAGTCTGGAATTGTTCAGCAGCTTTGATACAGGAAAACGGGTGTCCAAAAAAGCACAACCGGAGCGGTTTTACCATAGCTTTGTGCTAGGATTAATGGTAGATTTGCAGAGGGATTACATTGTAACATCCAATCGTGAAAGTGGCTTCGGTAGATATGATATAATGATTGAACCAAAAAATCCCGAAAAAAATCCGGCAGTTATCATTGAGTTCAAGGTGTTGAATGTAAGAAGAGAAAGTTCTTTAGAGGAAACGGTAAAAGCAGCCCTTGCCCAGATAGAAGAAAAACAATATGCGGCTACATTGCTTGCGAAAGGTATACCGGCAGACAAAATCTATAAATATGGTTTTGCTTTTGAAGGAAAGAATGTATTGATTGAAAATTAGCAATAGTTTTATTGTCATCAGGAAAGAAATGTTATATAATGAAACTATTCTATTACAAGGGGGAAAGCGAATGAATCAGAGAACGAATGAAAAATATAATGAATTAGCAAATGAACTTATTGCAGACCAGAAGCGAAACAAAATCGTTGTTATGGGTCTGACAATCATGAATGTGCTTATTGCCGGAGCGTATCTTTTGGAGGTATTTAAAGGGGAACGTTCACTGTTGCAATATTTGATTATTGCAATTCTTACGATTGCATCTATAGTATCTATAAATGTTATGTATGCAAGGACAAAAGAGGCTGGCAGTATACGTTATGTGGGTATGTGGTTTTTTATTGCACTTTATGCATATATCATGTTGACGACAGGTAAACTCATTACATTTTGTTATATTATTTTGTTGCAGGTTTTACTTATTGTATATGAAGATGTAAAAATAGCATTGATGTGCAGTATTAGTGCGATATTTATTAATGTAGTTTCCATTATTAAGATATATGCTACAGGTAAAGGTGCAATTACAAATTCTTCTGAAGTGGAAGTTGCACTGGCATGTATTTTACTGCTGGCTTTATATTCTACCATGTCTACACAGTTAAATGGAAGAATTAAAGATGCACAGTTGAATAAAATTGATGCAGATAAAGAAAAAAGCGAAGGTTTATTGCAGGTCGTATTAGATGTGGCGGATTCCATGGAACAAAGTATTGGTGTACTGACAGAGGAGACCAGCCGTTTAGATACATCTGTAGGAAATACCAAAGAGTCCATGGAAGATTTAGCTGCGGGAGCAAATACCACAGCAATAGCTGTACAGACTCAGCAGGAAAAGACGGCAGAAATCAATGAGCATATTTATACCTTAGAAGGTGTTGCAGACAGTATTGTTTCCCATGTAAAGACTTCTGAGCAGATTGTTACGGGTAGTCAGGAGTCCATGAGCCAGCTGTTAAATCAGGTAGAGAAGTCTGAGGAAGCAAGTGGTCAGGTAGCAAAAGAAATGGAAGAATTAAAATCCTATACAGACCAGATGCAGAGCATTATGGCATTGATTAACAATGTGGCATCCCAGACAGGTCTTTTAGCTTTAAATGCAAGCATTGAAGCAGCAAGAGCAGGTGAAGCCGGAAGAGGATTTGCCGTTGTTGCAACAGAGATTTCCAACCTTGCAGCCCAGACCAGCAAGGCAACAGGAGATATTGATGTGTTAATTGGCGGAATTGTCCGTTCCCTTGGCGAAGTGGTAGAATCTGTCAACCGCCTGATGGAAAGCAATTCTGTTCAGACCGGATATGTGAATGAAACAGCCAAAGGTTTGTAGGATATTCACAGTGCAGTCGAAAACATTCTGACAGAATCTTCAAAATTAGATGAAATGGTTACAACGGTTTCGAGTGCGAATACTGTGATTGTAGAAAGTATTCAGAATGTATCTGCGAGCACGGAGGAGATTACTGCAAAGGCAATGGAGACATTAGAAAGCAGTAATGAAGACATGCAGAGTGTGGAGAATGTTTTAAATATGGTAGAACAGCTAAAAGCATATGCGGATGAACTGAATAAAAACAGAGTATAATAAGAAAATATAGACAGACAGTATCGGATGAAGGAAAGGGATACTGTCTGTTTTGTATAAAAAGAGTAACAAAGAATTGCATTTTCATATATAATTCATTATAATATCTACTAAACAAAATGGAGAGTTTTCAAAAGATGATAAGAGTTGGTGGTGAGCGTATGGCAGATTTATCGACAGAACAATTAGAACAGATCGAACATGAAATGCATACAATGGATAGTAATATCCGTGAGACTGTTGATTTTGAAAAACCGGAGAAGCTTTATCAGGAATTGATAAAAAGTGTGCTGAAATATCATCCGTCTACGGATATAGCCATGATTGATAAGGCATATAGAATTGCAAATGAAGCGCATAAAGAGCAGCGCCGCAAGTCCGGTGAGCCCTATATTATCCACCCGCTGTATGTTGCAATTATCTTAGCAGAGTTAGAATTAGACAAAGAAACCATTGTAGCCGGACTTTTACATGATGTTGTAGAAGACACGGTAATGACAGATGAAGAAATTGCAATGGAATTTAGTGAAGAGGTGGCATTGTTAGTCGATGGTGTTACCAAGTTAGGACAGCTTTCCTATGATTTGGATAAAGTAGAAGTACAGGCAGAGAACCTGCGCAAGATGTTCCTTGCCATGGCAAAGGATATTCGTGTTATCCTGATTAAATTAGCTGACCGTCTGCATAATATGCGTACCTTAAAATTTATGAAGCCGGAAAAGCAGAAAGAAAAAGCCAGAGAAACCATGGACATCTATGCACCGATTGCCCAGCGTCTAGGAATATCTAAGATTAAAATTGAGTTAGATGACCTTTCTTTGAAATATTTAGAGCCGGCAGCCTACTATGATTTGGTAGAAAAGATTGCGGTGCGCAAAAACGTTCGTGACGGTTATGTGCAGCAGCTTGTGGACGAAGTCAGAGGACATATAGACGAAGCGGGAATCAAAGCCGAAATCTATGGTCGTGCAAAGCATTTTTTCAGTATATATAAGAAAATGGTCAATCAGGATAAAACTATTGACCAGATTTATGATTTGTTTGCCATTCGTATTATCGTAGATTCTGTAAAAGACTGTTATGCGGCATTAGGTGTGATTCATGAAAAATACAAACCGATTTCAGGCAGGTTTAAGGATTATATTGCCATGCCAAAGCCGAATATGTACCAGTCTTTGCATACCACATTGATTGGACCTACGGGTCAGCCTTTTGAAATTCAGATTCGTACCGCAGAAATGCATCGTACCGCAGAATTTGGTATTGCTGCCCATTGGAAATACAAAGAAGGAAATAGTGGAGTAAGTATTGCCAATCAGGAAGAGGAGAAGCTAAGCTGGCTGCGCCAGATTCTTGAATGGCAGAGGGATATGTCCGATAACAGGGAATTTATGAGTCTGTTAAAGAGTGACTTGGATTTGTTTTCGGATGCGGTATTTTGCTTTACACCATCCGGTGATGTAAAAAATCTTCCCAATGGTTCTACACCGATTGATTTTGCTTACAGTATCCATTCCGCAGTGGGTAATAAAATGATAGGTGCTAAGGTCAATGGAAGGTTAGTGACGATTGATTATGTGATTCAAAATGGTGACCGTATTGAGATTATTACGTCGCAAAACTCAAAAGGACCAAGCCGTGACTGGCTAAATATTGTTAAGAGTGCGCAGGCAAGGAATAAGATTAATCAGTGGTTCCGCAGTGAGTTAAAGGAAGAAAATATTCTGCGTGGAAAGGAATTAATTGCCCAGTATGCAAAAGCAAAGGGTATTAATTTCAGTGATATTAATAAACCGGAATATCAGCATAAGATTATAAATAAATATGGATTCCATGACTGGAATTCTGCATTGGCAACGGTGGGACATGGTGGATTAAAGGAAAGCCAGATTGTCAACCGCATGTATGAAGAATACAAAAAGGACCATGTGACCCAGGTGACGGATCAGGATATTTTAGCAGCAGTTGCAGAGAGCAATAAAGAGAAAAATATTCTTGTGAAGTCCAAAAGTGGTATTATCGTTAAGGGATTGTATGATGTGGCAGTTCACTTTTCCAAATGCTGCAGTCCGATACCGGGAGACGAAATTGTTGGATTTGTTACCAGAGGTCGCGGAGTGTCCATTCATAGGACAGACTGTGTAAATATGATGCATCTTTCGGATATTGAGAGAGTGCGGTTAATTGATGCTGAATGGCAGCAGGGAGCAGATGAAGGAAACAATGGACTTTATCAGGCTGAAATTAAGATTTTTGGAAATAATCGTACAGGTCTTTTGATTGATATTACAAGGATTTTCACAGAAAGAGAAATCGATATTACTTCCATTCATTCAAAGACCAGCAAACAGGGAATTGCTACTTTAGAAGTGGGATTTAATGTCAAAAGCAGAAATGAGCTGACAAGTCTGATTGATAAGATTCGTCAGGTCGAAAGTGTAATCGATATAGAAAGAACAACAGGATAACTATTCAGTAGGTCTGCGCATTTACTGCGCTGACCGTAAGAAAATGATTCAGGTGTGCAAAAATCTCATCGCTGAAAGCGATTTTAAATAGATTTTTGCATGTAACTGTGAAGGTACTGAACAGTTACTCAACAGGATAGAAAAGGAGTATAGACCATTGGCAGGACTTAGAGTAGAGCAGTATGTGGTTGGACCGGTAATGACGAACTGCTATTTTGCAATTCATGAAGATACAAAGGAAATGCTTGTGATTGATCCGGGGGATGAAGCACTGCATCTGATTGAAAAGATAAAAGCTTGCGGTGCGAAACCGGTTGCAATACTTTTGACACATGGACATTTTGACCATGCATCAGCGGCGCAGGAAATAGCAGAGAATTTTGGCATACAGATTTATGCACATGAAGACGAAAAAGAAACATTGGAAAATCCCTCCATCAATCTTTGTGGTATGGTAGGTATAAAGGAAATTTATCATGCGGATTGTTATGTAAAAGATGGAGAAATTTTAAATTTAGCAGGTTTTGAAATCAAAGTACTGCATACACCGGGGCATACGAAGGGTGGATGTTGCTATTATATTGAAAAGGAACAGGCAGTTTTTTCAGGAGATACATTATTTAATTCTTCTGTAGGCAGAACTGATTTTCCGGGAGGAAGTGCTACAGTACTGCTTCGTTCTATTGAAGAAAAGTTAATGCCGATGCCGGGACAGACCAAGGTATATCCGGGGCATAATGATACGACCACCATCGGCTGGGAAAAACAGTACAATCCTTTTTTGTAGAAAGAGAGAAAACATGATTACAGTTCAATTGAACAAGGCTGACTTTGAATACGATATTCACTCTTTGGTAAAGGCGTTTTATCCTGCAGAAAATGTGCAGGTGGGCGTGGAATTAAAACCGACCGAAGAGGAGATATCGTTTCGTGTTGTTACGAACTATTTTGAAAACTGCATAGAGATAGCATTTTATGAGGCTGCGGATACGCAGGCAATTGTAGATATTACAAATGTTACGCCGAAGCTGAAAAAAGAAATCGAGGTAGATTTTTCGGACAGAAAAGATACCAAAAACCGTTTAAAACAGGCATATTATCAAATGCTTTGCGAATTTACCGGGAAGACACTTCCCTGGGGAGATTTAACCGGTATTCGTCCGACAAAGATACCGATGGCTTTTTTAGAAGAGGGAAAAGACGAAGCATTTATCCGACAGTATATGAAAGAAACGTATTTTGCTTCGGATGAAAAGATAGATTTAAGTATCGATATTGCCAAAAGGGAATTAGAGCTTTTAAAGAAAATAGATTATGAAAATGGATACAGCCTTTACATAGGGATTCCCTTTTGTCCAAGTACCTGTTTGTATTGCTCCTTTACATCCTACCCACTTGGAATGTGGAAAAAGCGCATAGACGAGTATTTAGATGCATTGGAAAAGGAGATTGATTTTACAGCAGAGCGTTTTAAGGATAAACATTTGAATGCGGTTTATATTGGTGGAGGTACGCCGACCACATTAGAACCACACCAGTTACAGAGGTTAATTCAAAAGGTGAAATCCTCCTTTGATTTGTCCCAGTGTCTGGAATTTACCGTAGAAGCCGGAAGACCTGACAGTATTACAAGGGAAAAATTAGAAGTCTTAAAGGCAGAGGGCATTGACCGCATTTCCATTAACCCACAGACCATGAAGGATGAAACGCTAAAAATTATTGGCAGACATCATACGGTAGAACAGGCAGTGGAAAGCTTTAAATTGGCAAGGGAATTAGGCTTTGATAATATCAATATGGATTTGATTATCGGGCTTCCGAATGAGAATCTTGAGGATGTAAGAGCCACCATGGAAAAAGTGAAGGCATTAGATCCGGATAACTTAACGGTACACTCTTTAGCATTAAAGCGGGCAGCCCGTTTAAATATGTTCCGTGAAGAATATAAGGATTTAACCTTTGAAAATACATGGGAAACCGTGGAACTTACTGCGAATTATGCGAAACAGATGGGCTTAGAGCCATATTATTTGTATCGCCAGAAAAATATGGCAGGCAATTTTGAAAATGTCGGTTATGCGAAACCGGGAAAAGCCGGAATTTACAATATCTTGATTATGGAAGAGAAACAGACTATCGTGGCATTAGGAGCAGGTGCATCCACCAAAAAGGTATACCCGGATAGAGTCATCGAAAGATGCGAAAATGTCAAGGATGTCGGGCATTATATAGCCAGAATCGATGAAATGATTGATAGAAAAAGGAAATTTTTTGAGGGCTACAATTGTGAAAAATAGTACATCAAAATGGGCTTAGTACATCAATTGTACATCAAAAAAATACGTGATAGTACCTAATAATATAGATTGATGTATTCAAATAACCTAATAACTACACCTTAGAGGACAGATTCATTATAAAAATGAGTTTGTCCTTTTTTTGTTATAGTCAATTAAAATTATTAGGAGGAAACACATGAACACAGCGTTAAGAGCAGAAGAAGCAAAAGCAATAATTTTTATCAGCGAAGCACATGAAAAATTAAAAGAAGTCAGATGTGAGGATGTGTACCATAAAGCATTGGTCTATTGCCTCGGTATCTGCAATGACACAAGAAATAATATTTACCAAATTTATGATTTTAAGAGTGGACTCGTAAAACCGGAATGTCTGCGTGAAGGATGGCAGACCAGTGGAAGTGTAAGAGTGGTTCGTATGGCGTTTAATTTATATTGTAACGGAATGCCGAGTGTATCAAGTTATAAAATTACGTGCATTTTTCGTTCCAATGCATATAGAACTGAAAAGACATCAAGAAATTAATCAATCGGTAAAAGTGAAGATTGGTTTTCGCTTTGATGGTTTGAGTGCATGGGAAATCAAACAAAAGGATTAGGTAATAGTTCAAATTTATTTTTATACAAGGCGGTTAAAAACTGTAATAAAAGAGTTTGTGACTGCCTTTTTGTACCTTAAATGCGTGAAACGCAGTAATTATTGTGTATCTAAAACTAATTTTAGGAGGTGTTAAAGGTTAACAATGAAGTTTCTATAAAACTATTTACGTGGGATTATCATTATGAGCGTGATAGTCTTTTTTTGATAAGTGGTTCTTGACAATCAGCTTTAAAGTTGTATAATAATAATAACAGAACCCACCACGCCTCTGGTTTTCATGCGCAACCCGGTGGGACTTTTTCATTTATGGGGTGTTTTATGTATCAGTATCCAAAACAAATATTAACAATAACACAGCAAGTACAATCGTATATTGATGCTGGAATGACAATTACTTCTCGTGTTGATGTAGAAAAAGCGTTAAAATCCATAGGATTTTATCGTTTACGAGGGTACTCATTTCATTTATATGATAATTTCACAAAAAAGTATGTTCCAGGAACTAAATTTGAAGATATTATAAAATTGTATCAGTTTGATCAGGAATTGTCTGTTTTGATTTTTTCAATGATTTCGAAGATTGAAGTGGCTTTGAGGGTACGCTTGGTGGAAGCATTACTTGTACATGGAGATGCACTGATTCTAAAAGATTCATCAATCTTTAAAGATAAAAAGATGTATTGGCAGAATATGTCTACCATAGCATCGGAAATTGCTCGTTCTAATGATGTATTTATTAAGCATAATTTTGATAAACACGAAGGTGAGGTGCCTGTATGGGCAACTGTTGAAGTGCTTTCTTTTGGGACTTTATCGAAAATAATTAAGAACTTGAAAACAGGTGCAGGAAGTGCATATGCTGTATTGGCAACTAATTACCAGTATACTTCAAAAAAAGGAAATCTGGCAAATCCATCACAAAAAATGTTTGCTTCATGGGTACAAGCTGTTTCTATATTACGGAATATGTGTGCTCATAATTCAAGAATATATAATCGGACAATACATACTACACCAGAAATTTTGGATGCAGATAAAATTACACCGACACCAGCTCACAATGGGCTATATCAAATTTTACTGGCAATGAAATATCTGAGATCATCAGATGAGGAATGGACAAAATTTGTAGACGAGTTAAATAATTTGTTCCAAAATTACAGCAATGTAATTAGTCTTACAGCAATGAATATGCCAGTTGACTGGAAGACTCATTTAAGTGTTTAAAATCAGTTATACTGCATAGAATAGTAGAACAGACCTAATCAAGCATATTATGCTCAAACCGATTAGGCTTTCGGCGAAGTGTTACGATAAGCACTTCGCCACTAAAAAATAGTTTTTTGCTTATGGGCGGGAACTACTTGGCTGATGAAGTTTGTGTGAGTGATACCAAATGCAAATGGAGGTATTCACGTTGGTTTATGCATTGAGCCAACAGTATCCTACTCTTTGGAGGAAAAGGCGAAAATGTTTATAAGTGTCTTCTAGGTTTTCTAGGAGACATTTATTATTTATGGAGAAATGGATATTCAGGCAGGGCGTTGTGTAGGACATAATCAGGAGTTAAATGGAATTGAATACCATCAGGGAAGTGAGACAATCATTGCCTTGACAGATTTACTTTTAATACTTGGAAAACGCAGTAATATGAAACAAAATCATTATGATTTGAGCAAAACAGAATTATTTTATGTAGAAAAAGGCACTTGCATAGAATTGTATGCAACAACGTTGCATTATACGCCATGTCAAGTAAATGAAGACGGATTTGCAACAATATGTATTTTGCCTAAAGGCACGAATATGCCAGTTGATAAAACAGACTGTGAAATATTAACGAAAAAAAATAAATTTTTCATTACACATCCTAGTATGACATCTAAGATAGAACAGGGGGCAAAACCATATTTATCAGGTGATATTGTAAAAATTCGAATTTAGCTGGAAATGGAGTAAAGCAGTGGACAATGTCTGCTGCTTTTTTAGTGGACATTCAAAACCAAGGAGAAAAAAGAACAGAAGTGGGGAATAGAATAAAAAATTTTTGATAAATATTGACGTAATGTGTTGCAAAAACGTATAATGTCATAAGTTGAAAGAGTTTTAATATCTGAATAGAAAAAGTTGTATTAAAAATATAAAGATATGAAAAATCAAAAAAATGGAGGAAATTTCATGGCATTAGCAAAAAAACCCGTAACAGGGATGAAGGATATTTTACCGGAAGAAATGCAGATTCGTGATTATGTCATCAGCGTAATCAAGGATACATACAGAAGCTTCGGTTTTACCCCAATTGAAACACCTTGTATGGAAAATATCGGCAACTTAAGCAGCAAGCAGGGTGGCGAAAACGAAAAGCTGATTTTTAAAGTTTTAAAAAGAGGCGAAAAGTTAAAATTAGAAACAGCGCAAAGTGAAGCAGATTTAGTGGATATGGGTATGCGTTATGATTTGACCCTTCCACTGGCAAGATTTTATTCCAACAATGCCAACAATCTGCCATCCCCATTCAAGGCATTACAGATTGGCAGTGTGTGGCGTGCAGACAGACCACAGAGAGGTCGTTACCGCCAGTTTACCCAGTGTGATATTGATATTTTAGGCGAGCCATCGGATTTGGCAGAAATCGAATTGATTCTTGCAACCACCACCACTCTTGGCAAATTAGGATTTAAGAATTTTGAAATCCGTATCAATGAGCGTCGGATTTTAAAGGCTATGGCAGCTTACAGTGGATTTGCAGAGGATTCCTATGATGAAGTATTTATTACTTTGGATAAGATGGATAAAATTGGTTTAGATGGCGTTGCATCAGAATTAGAAGGCGCAGGCTATGAGAAATCCGCTATTGATAAATACTTAGATTTATTTATAGCAGTAGAAAACGAAACAGACAGCGTAAAGGCTATTGGTATTTTAGCAGATACCTTAGGCGATTTCTTAGAAGAGGATGTGAAAGCAAATCTTTCCGAAATTATTGCCAGCGTAGAAGCTACAAAGGCAGCAGATTTTAAGATGGTATTTGACCCGACTTTAGTTCGTGGTATGGGGTATTATACAGGCACAATTTTTGAAATTGCTATTCCTGAATTTGGCGGAAGCTGCGGAGGCGGCGGACGTTATGATAAGATGATTGGCAATTTTACCGGAAATGACGTTCCGGCATGTGGATTTTCCATTGGGTTTGAGAGAATTATTCTTTTGCTTATGGAGCAGGGCTTTAAAATTCCGGAACAGCCAAAGAAAATTGCGTATTTAATCGAAAAGAATTATCCGGCGGACAAGCTTTGTGAAGTGATAGGAAAAGCACAGGAAGCAAGAAAAAATGGACAGCATGTATTAGTAGTGCGTATGAATAAAAATAAGAAGTTCCAGAAGGAAAAATTAACAGCCGAAGGCTATGAGGAGTTCATGGAGTTCTTTAATAATTAGGAGGAAATTATAATGGCAGAGTCAATGAAAGGCTTACATAGAAGCCACAGATGTACCGAAGTGTCCAACAAAAACATCGGCGAAACTGTAACCGTTATGGGCTGGGTACAGAAAAGACGTAATTTAGGAGCATTAATTTTTATAGATTTAAGAGACCGTTCCGGTATCTTACAGATTGTATTTGATGAAGATACTGTTGGAGCAGAAGGTTTTGCAAAAGCAGGTACATTAAGAAGTGAATTTGTAGTTGCGGTTACCGGAAAAGTAGAAAAACGTTCCGCAGCAGTAAATGAAAACTTAAAAACCGGAGATATTGAAATCATTGCTGAAGATATCCGTATTTTATCCGAAGCAGAAACACCGCCATTCCCAATCGAGGAAAACAGCCAGACAAAGGACGAGCTTCGTTTAAAATATCGTTATTTAGATTTAAGAAGACCGGATATTCAGCGTAATCTTATGCTTAGAAGTAAAGTAATTTACTTAATGCGTGAATTCATGATGAAAGAAGGATTTTTAGAGATTGAAACACCGATTCTCTGCAAATCCACACCGGAAGGAGCAAGAGATTATCTTGTACCAAGCCGTGTACATCCGGGCAATTTTTATGCATTACCACAGTCACCGCAGATTTTTAAGCAGTTACTGATGTGCTCCGGTTATGACCGTTATTTCCAGATTGCAAAATGTTTCCGTGACGAGGACTTAAGAGCAGACCGTCAGCCGGAATTTACTCAGGCAGATATGGAATTATCCTTCGTGGATATTGATGATGTATTAGATGTCAACGAGAGATTATTACAGTATGTATTTAAAGAGGCAATCGGTGTAGATGTACAGATTCCATTACAGAGAATGCCATGGCAGGAAGCAATGGATCGATTTGGTTCTGATAAGCCGGATACACGTTTTGGCATGGAATTACAGGATGTGTCTGAAATCGTAAAGGGCTGCGGCTTTGGTGTATTTACAGGTGCATTGGAAAATGGTGGTTCTGTTCGTGGTATCAATGCAAAAGGACAGGGCGCAATGCCAAGAAAGAAAATCGATAAATTAGTAGAGTTTGCAAAGGGTTATGGAGCAAAAGGTTTAGCTTATTTATGCATCAATGAAGATGGCACATATAAGTCTTCCTTCTCAAAATTCATGACAGAAGACGAGTTAAAAGCCTTAGTAGATGCTATGGCAGGTCAGCCGGGAGATTTATTATTGTTTGCAGCAGATAAGAATAAAATTGTATGGAATGTACTTGGTGCACTCCGCCTTGAGCTTGCCAAAGAACTGGATTTATTAGATGAAAACCAGTACAACTTCTTATGGGTAACCGATTTCCCATTATTAGAGTGGTCGGATGAAGAAGAAAGATATATGGCAATGCATCATCCATTTACTATGCCAATGGAAGAGGACTGGGCAAATGTAGATACTGACCCGGGTTCTGTTCGTGCAAAGGCTTATGATATCGTATTAAACGGTACAGAGCTTGGTGGTGGTTCCGTGCGTATCCATCAGGATGATATTCAGGAAAAAATGTTTGAAGTATTAGGATTCACCAAGGAAAGTGCCCATGAGCAGTTTGGCTTCTTAATCGATGCCTTCAAATATGGTGTTCCGCCACATGCAGGACTTGCCTATGGTGTAGACCGTATGGTGATGCATATGGTTCATGCAGATTCCATCCGTGACGTTATCGCATTCCCGAAGGTAAAAGATGCTTCCTGTCTGATGACAGATGCACCGGGAACTGTTGATGCGAAGCAGTTAGAGGAATTACAGTTAGATATTGTGAAAACAGAAGAAGAATAAATGTAAAAACCCCCTGTTTCTGCCACAGAAGTGTAGAAATAGGGGGTTTTTGGGTAGAATTTGGCTTATATTAGTTGTAATGAGTATAAAAATCGGATAAAATGAGAAAGTAAATAGGATTTCCGGTATTTATAAAATATACGGATAAGAGGTGATGAAGATGTATATAGAACCAGCATATGCTCCTGTCTGTGTATGTTTTGCGTGTGATAATAATTATGCACCATATTTAGGGGTTACGATATATTCCATGCTGCATAATGCAAATACAGACAGATATTATGATATTCTTATTATGCATAATCGGATAAAAGAAGAACACCAGCATTATTTACAAAAGGTAGGTGCATTATTTTCCCATGCCACGTTGCGTCTTATAGACGTATCAGCATTTGATAATCTGGTAAAAGACAGGGTGCTGACGTATATTACATCAGCAACGAACTATCGTCTCTTTTTATTGGGAGATATGTTTGCAAAATATCACAGGATGTTATATTTAGACTGCGATATGGTAGTGACAGGTGATATAGCTCCGTTATATGACATGGATTTAGAGGGGAATGCCATCGGAGCAGTGGAAATGGCAGAGGCAAGATATTTTTGCTATGCCAAAAAAGCAATTATGTTTGATGGGATGCCGTACAATTTTACAAACTACAAAAATCAGGTACTGAAATTGGAAAATCCGGAATTTTATTTCAATGCGGGAATGGTACTCTTTGATTTAGACAGATGTCGGGAAATGACAAACGAAAAAGAGGCATTGCGTGTGTTGAATGAAGCAAAGTATCATTACAATGATCAGGATGTACTGAATATTTTGTTTAATACAAGTGTAAAACCCTTAGATTTTATTTGGAATTATGCAATAAACATTCCTATGTATCATGAAATAAAAAATGAAGCTGTACAAAAGCTTTTTGCGAATACTCTCCGGGAAGATTTTGTGGTGATACATTATAACGGAGGGGAAAAACCATGGATGGGAGAGGTACCTATGGGGGAACATTATAATGTATACGCAGGGAAACTAAAAGCCCCTTTGTATAAAGTATAATAAAACAGGTGGATAAAAGGAGGAAGTATGAAAAAATCAAAGAAAAATGTAAAAAAAATTGTACCTGCATATGCATGTATGGCAGCAACTTTAGCCAGCATGATTAGTCAGGGACTGATGACTCCCATGACTATACACGCAGCGACAGGTGATGGTCAGGCAGATGAGACGAAAAATGAGAATGAAAATCAGATGAAACTGACATTTGCCGAGAAGAGCAGTGTAACTGTGGATATTGCAAATATCTACCAGCAGTTTGCGGAGGATTCGGGTATCGTATCGGAAGTAAATGTAGCGGATGCTGACCGTACAATTACAATTACAAAGGATGGAACCTATACTTTTACAGGAAGTAATTATATCAATGAGGCGTATATTGATACAAGAATCTGCATTAAAAGTGGAGTAACAGCAAATCTGATTTGTGAAAATTTAGAAATTAGAAATGTAGATATGTTCTATGGAAGTGGAGCAGAAGCCAAAGACTATTATAACCCTATATGTGTAGAAGAAAATGCGGTTTTGAATCTTTTAGGCGACGGCAGTTTCTGTCATTCAGTGAGTAGAAATGATGGAGAGGGAAAGATTCGTTCTATTACAGGTGGTGGAAAAGTAGAAATTTATGAGGGGAATTTTGTTTTTGATACGGATACGGATGTGAGTGAAGCAGTTGTACACACAGGAAATATTTATGGTGAGGGCAGTTTTTCTGATGCGGACAGCAGTATTCGTGATACAGAGGGAAATGTATTGTCAAAGTATACCTTTGATACCATTTCAAAAGACACTTTAATAGAAGAAATGTTTTATGGGGCAGGGGATAGTTGTATGTATATGACACCGGAATATACTGCCACCGATGCAGATGCACAATTGCATCTATACTTAAATAGCGATAATACAGATACGGTGGAATTTGTCACAGATGGTGGAATGGTTTATGCATATACATGGTCTAAGGAAGAACAGAATTATGTGGAAAGTATGCCAAAATATAACGAGGTCTGCACCGTTACTTATGTAGAAGAAGATGGGACAGAATTGTGTAAGTCATATTGCCAAAAAGGCGGAAGTGTGGTATTGCCATCCTTTGGGGAACGGGATGTTCTGTTTACTCAGGGAGAGCATGCATTTGATGGAACTATGATCCTTAAAGATGAAACGGTTATGGTCAAAGATACGGTGTTAGAGCTGAATGTTTCGATAGATGGAAAAGCGTTTATCTACAAAAAAGATATTACAAAGCTGCCGGAACACCATTACTATGTGGATGAAGCCAATCAGAAATGCTATAAAGGTGGAGATGTACTTAAAGAGTCCTGTACACTAAAAAGTATAGCTTATACAGTTGTAGATGAAAAAGAAGTAATATCCATTGATTCAGATGCATCTATGGAAACCTATGTACTGTTTTCAGAATATGCCGAGGCACAAGATATGGATGTGGAACTTTTAGCAGATGTAAGTCTGGATACAGTACTATTTGCTGATGGGGAGATGCCTTTTAAGGGCGTGTTTGACGGAAAGGGACATACCCTAACAGTGGATATAGAAAGAAGAGAAGGTTATGCAGCGCCTTTTGGATGTTTAGGTGGAACAGTAAAGAATCTGGTAATAGATGGTACAATCCAAACGAAAGCATATTATATTGGTGGAGTCGCAGCCAGTGCGATAGGAGGGAGCAGCATTTTGAATTGCAACAGTGCTGTAGATATTGATTTTTCGTCGTCAGGTTATGTCGGAGGCATCGTTGGATGTGTGGGGAGTGATGAGAGTGTATACATAGAAGATTGTGCGTTTACCGGCTCCATGACAGGTGATGGCCGGAGTAATACTTCCGGAATTATTGGAAGCTGTTATGGAGAGGCTGAAATAAAAGATTCTTTTGTAGATGCCAAAATGGCTGTGGAGGCATATGAGATATACACTCTTGCAGCTAAAGAATATGCAGATGAATTCACGGCGGAAAACTGTTATTTTGTACAGAAATTTCCGGAAGAAACAGAAGTAACAGAGGGAAGTGAAGCGATTTCTTCCATAGCGGTGATAAATGGAGAACTCTGTTATAGGCTGAATGGTTCTGACAGTGAGGATGTTACATGGCATCAAAAGATTGGTGCAGATGAAGTACCTATGCCATTTGTAAAAGAGGGCGGCGTAGTATATCAGGTAACCGGGTGCAAAGAAGAAACCTTGGCATACAGTAATGTGAATGAAAAATTGGATACACATATGTATGCACCTGTTTTTGCGTGGAAGGAAGAACCGGATGAAAACGGTGATTATGATGCAGATGTGTCAATAAAATATGCTTTTTGTGATGCACCGGCAGAGGAGACAGAGGCTTTAGAGGTGCAGATTACAAAAGAGATAAAGAATCCAACCTGCGAGGAGAATGGGGAAGCGATATTTGCAGCTTCTGTTATGTATGAAGGAAAAACCTATACAGATGAAAAGCGTACCGTAATACCCGCAGAGGGAATAGAACATGTGTATGAAAATATTGTGTTAGAAGATGGCTCGAATCTTTGTAGTGAAGCAAATTGTGAAATGCCTGCACAGTATTATCCGGTTTGTACAAATTGTCGAGAGTTAGATCTGTATGAGGTATTTTCACATGGTGAGACAGCCGGACACAAAGAGGAGATAAGTGTTATTGCATTTGAAAAAGCAGAGGATGGTTATACTGCAAATGCATATCTTGCATGTGAAGATTGTCATGAATTGATAAAGGTACAGCCAGTTGAAGTAAAAAAAGAAATTACAGAGCAGGCAGGCTGTTTGAAAAATGGAAAGGCAGTTTATACGGCAGCGATAACGATTGGTGATGTAGAATATACAAAGACAAAAGAAGTAATCCTTGCGAAAAGTGGTCATGTATCTGCCGAGGAAGCGGAAAAAGAAAATTGTATCGAAGCAAGTTGTACACAAGATGGTTCTCATGACGAGGTGTGGTATTGTACAGGGTGCCATTTGGAATTAAGCAGGGAAAATGTTAAAGATGAAGCAGCTGGTCATAAATTAAAAGACATTCCGGCTGCAGAATCTACCTGCGAAGTAAGTGGAAATATAGAATATTGGCAATGTGAAACTTGTGAAAAAGTCTTTGCTGATGCAGAAGGAACAAAGGAATTAGAGAAAACACAGACAGAATTGCCATTGGCAGATCATACTCCGAAAGCAGCAGTAAAAGAAAATGAAATTGCAGCAACCACGGCAGCAACGGGCTCTTATGAGGAAGTCGTATACTGTGAAAAATGTGGAGAAGAACTCAGCAGGGAAACAAAAATTACAGACATGCTTCCAAGCAATAATCAGGGTGGAACACCGGGTGGCAGCCAGAATACAACAGAACCGAATGGAACACCGGATGGCAGTCAGAGTACAACAGAACCGAATGAAACACCGGATGGCAGCCAGAATACGAAAAATCCTGAGGAAATATCATATTCAACAATGATAGTAAAATCCGGTTGTATTTATAAAATTATTAATGAGAAGAAAAAAGAGGCAGAAATTGTTGGTCTGGCAGATACAAAGAAAAAAACAGTAACGATTCCGGCAACGGTTAAACTGGAAGGAAAAAAATATAAAGTAACATCGATTGGTGCAAAAGCATTCCATAATAATAAAAAGGTTACTAAGATAGTAATTGGAAAAAATGTAAAGAAAATTGGAAAAGAAGCATTCAAAAACTGTACTGAGATGAAAAATATGGTATTTAAGACGAAACAGTTGAAAGCGAAAAATATAGGAAAGAATGCTTTTAAGGGAATGGGAAGCAAATACTATAAAAAGGTAGTTGTAAAAGTACCGGCTAAAAAACTGAAAAGCTATAAGAAAGTTTTTAAAGCAAAAGGTATGAGCAAAAAAATAAAAGTAAAATAGTATGTTTGCTGCAGAGATTTTCAGGTCAGAAATGACCTGAAAATCTTTTTTTGGACGATGCAAATCTTTTGCAAATTGGGGTAAAATCTATTATACTGTACTAAAATACAGACAGGAATTTTCGTGGAGGTATGTATGGGAAGAATAGTGGGCATTGGTGTGCAGGATTTTTCAAAGCTGAGGGAAGAAAATCTTTTTTACATCGATAAAACATCTTTTATAAAAGAATGGTGGGAAAGTGGAGATGAAGTAACGTTAATCGCCCGTCCGCGACGTTTTGGAAAAACATTGAATATGAGTATGTTAGAGCAGTTTTTTTCCAACAAATATGCAGGAAGAAGCGATTTGTTTGAAGGTCTTTCCATCTGGCAGAATGAAAAATACAGAAAACTTCAGGGAACTTATCCAGTGTTGAATTTGTCCTTTGCTAATGTGAAAGAAAAGGATTTTGAAGCTGCAAAAGAGCGTATTTATCAGTTGATAATAAATCTGTATAGCAAATATGATTTTTTAAGAGAAAGCGATTTGCTGACGGCTAAGGATAAAGAATTTTTTGACCGCATATCGGCAGATATGAGAGAAACCGATGCTACCATAGCACTTCATAACCTGTCTGATTATCTTTGCCGTTACTATGGACAGAAGGTAATTATTCTTCTGGATGAATACGATACGCCTATGCAGGAAGCCTATGTAAACGGATTCTGGGATGATTTGGCTGCATTTACAAGGAGTATGTTTAATTCTACATTTAAGACCAACCCGTATCTTGCCAGAGGGATCATGACTGGAATTACAAGAGTAAGTAAGGAATCAATTTTTTCCGATTTAAACAATTTGAAAGTGGTGACTACCACCTCGGAGGAATATGCAACTTCGTTTGGTTTTACAGAAGAAGAAGTGTTTGCAGCATTAGATGAATGTGGACTTGGAGCAGAGAAAGTGAAGGTAAAGGAATGGTATGATGGATTTATATTTGGAAACCATACCGACATCTATAATCCATGGTCGATTTTAAATTTTCTGGATACTGGTATTATTACAACTTACTGGGCAAATACCAGCTCTAACAGTCTGGTGGAAAAACTGATTCGTGAAGGTGGTTTGGGAGTAAAACAGTCTTTCGAGCTGCTTATGAAAGGAGAGCATCTGTTTTGTCCGATAGAGGAACAGATTGCCTATAATCAGTTGGAGAAGAAGGAATCTGCGATCTGGAGTCTGCTGCTTGCCAGCGGTTATCTGAAAGTGCTTGATTATGAGAAAATGGTGGATATGGAAACAGAAGAGAGGGTACGTTATAAGGTGACACTGACAAACCGTGAAGTACGGTGGATGTTTTCAAATATGGTGAGTGATTGGTTTAGTCAGACGGAGGATGAATATCACGGATTTATAAAAGCGATGCTTTTACAGGATGTGGAGGCTATGAATGAATATATGAATCAGATGAGTTTAGAATTGTTCAGCAGCTTCGATACAGGAAAGCGGGCATCAAAAAAAGCACAGCCGGAGCGTTTTTATCATGGATTTGTATTGGGCTTGTTAGTGGATTTACGCAGTCGGTATGTGCTTACCTCCAATCGAGAAAGTGGTTTTGGCAGATATGATATTATGCTAGAACCCAAAAATCCGCAGAAAGATGTG
>JAGAMY010000001.1 GCA_017624495.1 Lachnospiraceae bacterium
AATTTACAGCCCGCTATCGACGTATAAAAGCTCGTCGCGGTCACAAGAAAGCTATCATTGCTATCTGTCGTATGCTCCTAACCGCTATCTGGCACATACTCACAGATTTAAAACCATATACACCAGAAGGCTTTCTTGAACAACGTCCTGTGAACGAATCAAAAGTGCTGACTACTTCACAGGCACTTAATCTGCTTAAGCAACGAGGATATGTCATCAAAGATGATGCTGTTCCAGTTACCTGATTAGGTGTTGTGTCTATATTTACTTTTTAAAACCACCTTTTTGGATGGTTTATTTGCTATGCCCTCTATTCTTTGGGTGTCCTCTACTTATTTGTTTCAAACTTATCTATCCCTCCTATTCTGCTTTTTTGCCTGTACACATTGCAGACTGACCACAGCTTGCACAGTCTCCACTGATACAACCGGATGGTTTTGCCAGTGGTTTGCCCTTTGCATCCATTTTTGCACGAACAACATTCATAGCGGCAACAAGGAATGCACCCGGAGCCATAACAAAAATGGTAATTGGTGTAAACCAGTCTAAAGAAAGTACCTGTGCACCAAATATCTGTCCTGCACCAAGAATCTCACGGATAATACCAATGCAGGTAAGACCTACGGTAAAACCAAGTCCCATACCAATACCATCAAAAATAGATGGAACAACCGGATTCTTAGAAGCATAGCTTTCTGCACGACCAAGAATAATACAGTTTACAACGATAAGTGGAATATATACACCCAGTTTAGTTGCCAAATCCGGTGTATACGCTTTCATGATGAATTCCACCATAGTAACAAGAGAAGCTACAATTACAATATAAGCCGGCATACGCACACCATCTGGAATTACCTTACGGAAAGCAGAAATCAAAAGGTTTGCAAATACCAATACAACTGTTGTGGAAAGACCCATACCAAGACCGTTTTCCGCTGATGTGGTAACGGCTAAAGTCGGACACATACCAAGCATCAGTACAAAGGTAGGATTTTCCTTAATAATACCATTAAATAAACGTTCTACATATTTATTCATTAATTTGCGCCTCCTTCCAATGCGTTCTGGAAGTATGTAATACAGGCATTTACACCATTCGCCATAGCTTTAGATGTAATGGTTGCACCAGAAATAGATTCGATTTCATTATCTGCTGCCGGAGCCTGTTTTACGATAGTGAAACTATCCACCTGTTTTCCGGCAAACTGACCAGAGAACTCTTCAGTTTTTGCTTTGTCACCAAGACCCGGTGTTTCAGCGATACTTGTAATGGAATAGCCATTTACCATACCCTCGTTTGTAATACCTACAGAGAAGGTAATATTTGCCTGACTGGCATCTTTTGCAGTTACAGTAATTACATAACCAAGGGCATTACCACTGTTGTCCATTGCTACTTGCACATCTTCGATTTCGTCGCTGTAACCAAATTCATCCATAATGGCAATGGCTGCTTCTTCATCAAAATCGGCATAAGCTTCAAAGGATGCTGCGTCTGCAAACACCTTCTGGTATGCTGCCTGTGCTGTTGCTGCATCTGCGGCAGCAATCGGAGCTTTTGTGATTTCGTATACGAGTCCAAGGACAAAACCAAGAACAAGTGTAAAGGCTGTTAAAATCAATGCGTCATGTATAATCTTCTTATTCATGCTTTTTTCCCTCCTTTACGATACCAAAGGCTCTTGGGATTGTGATTTTTTCAATCATAGGTACTAAACAGTTGCTTAAAATGATGGCAAAGGAAACACCTTCTGCGTTTGCACCATACATACGGAATAATCCTGTCAGTACACCAAGACAAATACCGAACAAAATCTTGCCATTTGGTGTAATTGGTGATGTTACATAGTCAGTTGCCATGAAGAATGCACCAAGCATCAGACCGCCACCACAAAGCTGTGCTGTAATATAATTCCAGTCAAAGCCGTGTCCACCAAAAATAACAATAAAAATAACAAATGTTAAAATATAAGTTCCAGGAATTCTTAAATCGATAATACCTGTTAAAATCAGAATAATTGCACCAATTAAAATGGCAATGGCGGATGTTTCACCGATTGTACCTGCTGTTTTACCAATCAACATATCCATGGTATTTACAGCTTCTCCATTACGCATAGCGGCAAGTGGAGTTGCTCCGGTGTAATCATCGATGACATAGTTTGTCATATCCGCTGCAAAAGCAATTAAAAGGAAACATCTTGCACCAAGTGCAGGGTTCATAAAATTCTGTCCTAAACCACCAAACATCATTTTTACGATTACGATGGCAAAGATACCACCAAGTACAGCTTCCCAGATTGGAAGTGTTGGCGGAAGGTTTAAAGCTAATAATAAACCTGTAACAACTGCACTTAAATCATTAATTGTGCTCTTTTTATGTACAATTTTCTCAAATACCCATTCTGAAGCTACACAGCTTGCGATGGTAACGAGAATTAAAATCAATGCTCTGATTCCAAAGTTATAAATACCAAACAAAGTAGTCGGCAGTAAAGCTAAAATTACCAATCCCATAATCCGGCTGCTGGTATCTTTGGAACGTACATGTGGTGATGAGGAAACGTTATATAAATCACTCACAATAATCCACCTCTTTCTATTTTTTTCTCTTTGCTGCTAAAACCTGTTTTTTCATGGTCTTAACGGATTGTGCTAATGGACGTTTTGCCGGACAGACATAGCTACAGCTTCCACATTCCACACACTCTAAACCATGCCATTTTTCATACATATCGCTTTGTCCACGCTCTGCAAAATCAGCCAGTCTTGAAGGAATCAAAAGCTCCGGACAAGCTTCTACACAACGTCCACAGTTAATACAGGCTGTTGTTTCATATTCGGATACTTCATCCTTTGTCATACAAAGTAAAGCAGAGGATGTTTTTGTTACCGGAATATTGATATCAAACAGTGCAAATCCCATCATTGGACCACCAGAAATGATTTTTTTACATTCGCCCTTAAATCCACCGGAAGCTTCTAACAATTCTGCATAGTTTGTACCTACGCATACGTTATAGTTCTGCGGTTCTGCCACAGCATTACCGGTAACGGTAAAAATGCGGTTGATTAAAGGTCTGCCAAAAACAACTGCATTATATATTTCTACTAACGTCTCTACGTTGTCAACGATACAGCCGGCATCTGCCGGAAGCATTTTGGAATTGATGGCTCTCTTGGTTACAGCGTAAATTAACTGACGTTCACCACCCTGTGGATATTTTGTCATTAATTCGGCTACCTCCATACGAGGTTCATCTTTTACCAGCTCTTTTAGTTTTGCAATACAATCCGGTTTATTATCTTCAACACCGAATACACCTCTGGCATTAGGAAACATCTGTAATACAACTCTCATACCACCAACAAGTTTTTCAGGCATTTCCATCATAATGCGGTAATCAGATGTCAGATACGGTTCACATTCTGCACAGTTTGCAATGATGTATTCAATTTTCTCCGGCTCTTTTGGAGATAATTTGACATGAGTTGGGAAACCTGCACCACCCATACCTACAATACCGGCTTCTTTGATTTTACCGATAATTTCTTCTTTTGAAAGGGTGGTTACATCTTCACATTCTACATAATCCACTTCTTTCATTTCACCATCGCTTTCGATAACGATTGCATTCACCATGTCACCAACAGCTACTCGGCGTGGTTCAATTGCTTTGACTGTTCCGGATACAGCAGAATAAATCGGTGCAGATACAAAGCCATTAGCTTCAGCAATTTTCTGACCTCTTAATACTGTGTCTCCTACAGCAACAACAGGGTTCGCCGGTGCTCCAATATGCTGAGATAATGGATAAACCAGTTCACCTTTGGGTAACAATTCACGGATTGCCTTATCCTTAGACAGCTCTTTGCCATCATAAGGATGGATTCCACCTTTAAATGTCATTAAACCCATTTTTCGTGCCCCACTTTCTTTAATATTCTTTATGAAAAACTATATTGTTAATTATAGCATAATTTGTCGAATATAACAGAGTATTTTTACATTTTTTCAGTTATTGACAAATTTTTAACAATCCATTGCTGTTCTATTGTAAAAATTCATGATATAATATGTATAATTATGCTTTTTATATTTTTTTGCATAGAAAGGATACCTAAATGAAACAGATAAATAAAGTACTGCCGTTGCCGGAAACACCTT
This sequence comes from Lachnospiraceae bacterium, assembly GCA_017624495.1. Lineage (GTDB taxonomy): Bacteria > Bacillota > Clostridia > Lachnospirales > Lachnospiraceae > Roseburia_B. The sequence goes on from JAGAMY010000001.1 coordinate 4,172, forward strand.
ACATTACACAGTATTTTACAGAAAATTGTGTATTTTTTGATATTGAAACAACAGGTTTTTCCCCTAAAAATGCTTTTGTATATCTGATTGGAATAGCTGTTAGAAAAGGAAATCAAATACATATACAGCAATTTCTTGCCGAAAAACGTACGGATGAAAAAGATATACTCTCTGCATTTTATCAGCAGATTGCGTATGCAGATACACTGATTACTTTTAACGGAACAGGATTTGATATTCCATTTTTAAAGGGCAGGGATAATTTATATAATTTAGAGCAATGCTGGGATACTTACTGGCATATTGATTTGTATAAGCTTACGGGAAAATTTGCCCATCTATTCCATTTACCGAATAAAAAACAAAAATCCTTAGAACTTTTTTTAGGAATCAACCGGGACGATTTATATTCCGGCGGAGAGTTGATATCGGTTTATAGAGATTATGAAAAGGATAAAGATAGCCATAAAGAAGAACTGCTTCTTTTGCATAATTATGAAGATGTTTTGGGCATGACAGATTTACTGTCACTACTGTCCTATCGGGATTTATTTAGCAATCATTTTCATGTAAATAGTGCTAAAATGCAAACCTATAGACCATATCATGCAGAGGCGGATGCATGGGAATTATTCATCGATATTTCTGTAGAAATCCCTTTTCCAAAGCCTTTTTTTTATCAGGGAGATTTTTGTACAATAAAGTGTGAAGGTGATTCTGTCCGGCTGGTTACGAAGATATTTTATGGAGAATTAAAGTTTTTTTATGACAATTATAAGGACTACTACTATCTCCCGGAGGAAGATATGGCAGTTCATAAAAGTGTGGCTTCCTTTGTGGATGCCGCCCACAGAAAAAAAGCTACTGCCACTACCTGTTATACCAAAAAGACGGGCTATTTCCTTCCACAGACAGATAAAATATTTACACCAGTATTTTATCCTGAAAAGAAATCGCGAATATCTTTTTTTGAAGTAACAGAAGAATTTTTAACAGACAAAGATGCTCTATACAATTATGCGGTACAACTTATAGCCTCCTGTCTGCATTAAATTAAAGGAAAATACAACAAATGCAGGGCACAGTAGATATACATTATGCCCTGCATTTGTTGTACACTATTTTTAATTTTCTCTTGAAAAGAAGAATGAACTCTTACGATTATAATTAATTTCTTTGTAATTCATAATCTGTTCTGTACTGCCAATAAAAAGTACACCATCTTTTACCAATGCGTGGTTAAATTTCTGATAAATATCGTCTTTCGCTTCTTCGGTAAAGTATATTAATACATTACGGCATACAATTAAATGACAACCCGTTGGATATGTATCCTTTAAAAGATTATGTTCTTTAAATTCTACACGAGATTTGATTTCATTGGAAATCTGGTAGGAGTTTCCTACTTTCGTGAAGAATTTTTTCTTGAATTCATCAGGAACGCCTGCAATACTTTTTTCATTATAAAGTCCTACTTTTGCAGAAGCAATTACCTGCTTATCAATATCTGTAGCCAGAATCTTAATCTGATTCAAAGGCAGATGCTTAGAAAAAGCCATAACAAGTGAATAAGGTTCATCACCTGTTGAGCATGCAGCACTCCAGATTTTTAGATTTTTGCCAAATTTTTGAATAAGTTCAGGAATAATTTCTCTGTCTAAAAGCTTCCACTGTTCCGGATTCCGATAAAATTCGGATACATTGATAGTTAAAAAGTTGACAAACTGTTCAAACTTCTCTTTGTCACTTTTGATAACATCTACATACGCATCATAAGTTCCGCATTTATTTTTGGTAATTAAGGTATCGATTCGTCTGCGCATCTGCTTTTCCTTGTAGCAGTTCAAATCAATTTGTGTCATTGCATAGATGTTTTTTTTGAATTTTTCATAATCACCAAGCATATTTTTTCCTCCGCTCTTTTTTATGAGGATATAGAACCTGAATATTATCTATAAATATCCTTTTGTATTATAAAAATAGAAAGTCCGCTTTGCGAACTTTCTATTTTGTTTGCTAAAGCATATGATAAATATTATTCTTCTTCAGCAGCTTCTTCGGAAACTTCTTCAGTTGTTTCTTCATCAGCACTTAAAAGCGCTTTCATGCTTAAGCTGATTTTCTTTTCTTCTTCGTTGAAATCAACAATCTGTGCTTCGATTGCCTGTCCAACAGATAATACATCAGATGGTTTCTCGATGTGCTCTTTTGCAATCTGTGAAACATGAAGTAATGCATCCACGCCAACAGCAAGTTCAACGAAAGCACCGAAATCTGTCATACGAGCAACAGTTCCGTTTACTACAGTACCAACTGCGAATTTATTTGCTGCATCATTCCATGGATTTTCCTCTGGGAATTTCATGCTTAATGCAATCTTTGTTTCGTTAATATCTTTGATGAATACTTTTACTGTATCGCCAACTTTGAATACTTTCTTAGGACTTTCAACTCTTCCCCATGACATTTCAGAAATGTGAAGAAGTCCATCAGCTCCGCCTAAATCGATAAATGCACCGAAGTCTGTTACATTTTTAACAGTTCCTTCTACTACATCACCAACATTAATTTTTGCAAATAACTCTTTCTGCATTTCTGCTTTCTGAGCTACTAATAACTGTTTTCTGTCACCGATGATTCTGCGACGACGAGGATTGAATTCTGTAATAACGAATTCGATTTCCTGATCTTTGTATTTGCTTAAATCTTTTTCGTATGTATCTGATACAAGACTAGCCGGGATGAATACTCTTGTCTCATCAACGATTACACTTAAACCACCACCGAGAACCTGTGCTACTTTAGCTGTTAAAACAGTGTTGTTCTCGAAAGCTTCTTCTAATTTTTTACTTCCTTTTTCTGCTGCAAGACGTTTGTAGGAAAGGAGAACCTGTCCTTCACCATCGTTTACTTTAATAACTTTTGCTTCCATGGTGTCGCCGGCTTTTACAACTGTTGTTAAGTCTACATTTGGTTCATTTGTGTGCTCATTACGAGAAATGATACCATCGGACTTGTATCCAATATTCAAGACGATTTCGTCTGCCTTCACATCGATAACAGTACCTTCGACTACCTCTCCATTTCTTATTGTTTTTAATGATTCTTCCAGCATTTGTTCAAAGCTCATTTCTGACATTCTTTTGAACCTCCTCAATAATATTGTTTGGGGTCGAAGCCCCTGCGGTAATACCTACGTTATCAATGGACCGAAACTGCCTTGTGTCCAAGTCATCGAGTGTCTGTATATAGTAAGTATTTTCACATTCTTTTTTGCATATTTCAAATAGCTTCTGCGTATTGGAACTGTGTCGTCCGCCGATAACAATCATTGCATCTACTTTCCCGGCAATATCGGCAGCTTCCTTCTGTCTGACTTCAGTTGCATTACAGATTGTATTTAAAACAATTATATCATAACCTTTTTTCGTAATAATTTCAACTAATTCTTGAAATTTGTTGTAATTAAATGTCGTTTGTGAAACAATACATACTTTTTCACCAATTTTGAAATTTAATTTTTCGGCTTCTTCTTTAGTTTGCAGTACCGTTGTTTTGGCAGGATTTGCCCAGCCTTTGATACCTTCTACTTCAGGATGAGAGTCATTTCCTATGATAATAATGTGATAATCTTTTTTGCTGTATTCTTCGGCATAACGATGAATTTTTAAAACAAAAGGACAAGTGGCATCCACAATTTGAAAGCCTTCAGCTTCTATTTTGTCATAAACATCCTTTGCCACACCATGGGAACGGATAACCATAATACCTTTGGGAATAGTCTTCAGTTCTTCTAAATCCTTTACAGCATGTACACCTTTTGCCTCTAAATCCTTTACCACTTCTTCGTTGTGAATGATTGGTCCAAAGGTATATACCGGAACGGAATTTTTTTCAGCTTCTTCGTAAACCTTGTCTACTGCCCGTTTTACACCGAAACAGAAGCCTGCACTTTTTGCCAATGTTACCTGCATACTACATTTTCTCCTGACAAATTTTTTGAATTGTTGCAACAACTTCTTCAATATTCATTTCAGAGGAATCTACTAATATAGCATCGTCTGCCTGTTTTAATGGAGAAGTTTCTCTGTGCATATCCCGATAATCCCGGTCTTCAATATCCTGCTGAATGGCTGCTAAATCACAGCTTTCGCCCTTTTCTGTTAATTCATCATAACGACGTTTGGCTCTTGTGGCAGAACTTGCTGTCAGATATATTTTTACTTCTGCGTTTGGAAGTACGCAGGTTCCGATGTCTCTGCCATCCATAATCACATCCGTAGTTGCTGCTAATTTTTGCTGAAGGGCAACTAATTTTGTACGAACTTTTGGATATATACTTGTGGCAGATGCCATATTGCCAACTTCTTCCCGACGGATTTTTCCATTGACATTTTCGCCGTTTAAGATTACCTGCTGTTCGCCATCCTGATAACGAATGGAAATATCCACGCTATCACTTGCTGCGGATATTTTTTCTTCATCCGCAGAATCTATCCCCTGCTCTAAAAAATATAACGCCATGGCACGATACATAGCACCTGTGTCTACATATACATAACCTAAATCTTTGGCTAGTTTTTTGGCAATGGTACTTTTTCCTGCACCTGCCGGTCCGTCAATTGCAATATTCATATTTTTCACCTCATACATACTATTTTATTCTATACTATCGCCTGCTAAATATCCTGTCGACCAGGCAATTTGCAGATTGTATCCACCTGTCATGGCATCTAAATCTAATACCTCTCCAGCAAAATATAAACCGGAGATAATTTTAGATTCCATGGTGGAAGGATTGACCTCTTTGACAGAAATGCCCCCTCTGGTAATAATCGCTTCATTAAAATCACGCAGACCATCTAAAGTAACCGGAAAGGCTTTTAGAAGCTGTATTAACTGATTGCGCTCTTCCTTTGTCACTTCATTTACTTTTTTTTCTAAATCAATACCGGATAATTCTAAAAATATCGGAAGCATTTTGGATGGCAGCAAGCCATTAAGCGCATTTTTAAATTGTTTATTTTTATTTTCATCAAAGTCACGGAGTAAACGCTGGTCTAACTGTTCGGCTGTCAGTGCCGGTTTTAAATCAATCGTCATGGAAAGAGCCTGTTTTTTAAGCTCCTTGCCTACACGGCTGCTGGCACTTAACATTAATGGACCACTGACACCAAAATGCGTAAAAAGCATTTCGCCAAAATCTTCAAATAGAACTTTTTTTTCTCTTTTAATGCTTACTCGAACATTTTTTAGCGCAAGTCCCTGCATTTTTGTCACATAGTCTTCTACTGTGGTAAAAGGAACTAAGGACGGTTCAATATCAGTTATCTTATGACCTAAATCTTTTGCAAAAGTATAACCATCACCGGTGGAGCCTGTACTTTGGTAAGAAAATCCTCCGGTAGCTAATATAATGGCATCTGCGTATAACATTTGTTTATCTTCTAACAAAACACCGCTGATGTGATTTCCTTCTGAAAGAAGCTTTGTCACTTTGGTATGCAGATGTATTTCTACGCCTGCCTTTTTTAATGCCCGGCTTAATGCGTTAATGACATCTGAAGAATGGTCAGAAACCGGAAATACACGGTTTCCACGCTCCGTTTTGGTCTTTACGCCATGGGTTTCAAAAAAATCAATCACACGAAAATTATCATAGGCATAAAAGGCACTGTATAAAAACTTCCGGTTCGTCATTACATTGGCAAAAAGATTATCCATATCTCCGGCATTGGTGATATTGCATCTGCCTTTTCCTGTAATATATAGTTTTTTACCTAACTTTTCATTTTTTTCTAAAAGAGTAACGGAATGTCCTTTTTCTGCTGCTGTAAGTGCTGCAAACATACCTGCCGGACCACCGCCGATTACAATTATATTTTTCACGATTCTTCTCCGATTCTGGCATATCTTAATTTGATGGATTCGTCAATATGGTCGATTTCATCATTTTCATATACCTGATATTCGCCCCAGATTTTTTCTAACATTTCTAAGGTCTCTGCCACTTCATTTTGTTTTTTCATGCATAGTGCAACAATTAAGGAATTAATTACGCTTAGTGGCGCAACTAACGAATCTACTATGGATGCCATATCACTTTGGGCAATCAAATTGCAGGAAGAATACAGATTCATCGGTGAATGTACACTATCGGTTAAAGTGATTACCTTGGCACTGCGGTTATTGGCAAATTCAATTGCTTTTAATGTACGCATGGAATATCTTGGAAAACTGATACCAATAATCACATCGTCACTGTCAATCCACATCATTTGCTCAAAAAGTTCACTGGAGCTGTTCGTATCTAACAGATGCACATGAGGAAACATCTGATTTAGATAAAAGGCAAGAAAACTTGCTAAAGGTGCGCAGCTGCGAATACCGATAACGTAGATGTTTTTCGCATTTAATATCGTATCAACTGCTAATTCAAATGCATTCTGGTCTATTTTTTCCAATGTACTTTTAATATTATCTGCATCGGACTGTAATACCGTTTCTAAAATCTGCGACTGGCTGATTCTGCCATAAGTCACTTCCATTCGTTGTATGGAATTTAATTTATTTCGAACCAGTTCTTCTAAAGACTTCTGAAATTCAGGATAACCTTTGTATCCAAGGCTGGTGGCAAAACGGACAACGGTAGATTCACTGACACCTACCACCTCTCCAAGCTTTGCTGCTGTTAGAAAAACTGCTTTATCATAATTGTCTGTAATATATGTAGCCAGCAGCTTCTGACCTTTACTCATACTTCCATATTTTTCATTGATTCGATTACTCAAATCATTTGTATTACTCATTTCTTTTCACCTTCCGACTATGCGGCTTTCTTCACTTTTACTTTTTTGCAGATAATATCTGTTTGCATACATTATACTATTATATCATAAGTGAACAGCTATTGCACCACAAAAAAATCATTGCAGAAAAATTTCTGCAATGATTTTTAATTGTGCCAATTATTTTACTAATTCTTTAACTTTAGCAGCTTTACCAGAACGTTCTCTTAAGTAGTTTAATTTTGCACGTCTAACTTTACCAAGACGAACGATTTCTACTTTTTCTACGTTTGGAGAGTGAAGTGGCCATGTTTTTTCTACGCCTACACCATTAGAGAACTTACGAACTGTGAAAGTTTCACGGTTGCTTCCACCCTGTTTCTTTAATACAACACCTTCAAAGATCTGGATTCTTTCACGGTTACCTTCTTTGATTTTACCGTAAACTTTTACAGTATCTCCAACGTGGAATACAGGTACTTCTGCTTTTAACTGTTCTGCTTCAATGTTCTTGATAATTTCACTTGCGTTCATTTTATTTCCTCCTATTCGTCCGATGTTCTTAATACGCTTCTGTAACAGAGGACCATCGCATACTTTACACAACCATGAAAATATAACACAGATTTGTTGGGAATGCAAGGATTTTTAGAAAAAAGATTCTATGATACCTTCAAAATACCATGTGAAATCCTTTTTTTCTAATGCGGCTTTTGTACAGATTTCTCTTTCCCAGTAAACATTTCCATCTATTTTATACTGTATGGTTCCTACAAGCTGGTTTTGTTTTACCGGAGCAGATAGTTGTTTTTTTATGTCACAGGTAATTTCTGCTGTTTCGTCCGGCTTTAACAGAATTGCAGGAGCACCCTGCTGGTCTTTTATATAGACTTCTACACTTGCATTTTCAAAAAATGCTTTTGTTTTTGCATCCGACACAGGAATATCTTTTAACCATTCTTCCGCAACAGGTAAAGCTGCCAAATCTGTTTTCTGATAATTTGCCAGTCCATATTCCATAAGTTTTCTTGTGTCAGACCATTTATAGGTTTTATTATTGGGCCATCCACAGGCTAATAATGCCACTACATAGGTTCGTTCATCTCTTTCTAATGCACCTACATAACAATAACCTGCATCACCGGTAAATCCGGTTTTACCTGATAAAGCCCCCTCCATCATGGAAAGAAAAGCATTGTGATTATTACAGGAAAAGCTTCTGTCACCGCTATGTATCTCTCCCTGTTCATTTTTTACCTGATTGGAAAAACTGTAGGAAGGCGTTCGTGTGATTTGAAGAAACTGATCTTTTTGCGGTGAACGCTTGATACAGTAACTCATGATACGGGCTAAATCCTCTGCGGTTGTGGAATGAACAACTTTTTGGATAATTCCGTCGGCTGCGGTGATTTCGGTTTCCGCATCTAAACCGTTGGGTGTGATAAAGGTTGTGCTCATACAACCGATTTCTTTTGCTTTACGATTCATCAGGTCTGCAAAGCCTTCTACAGTGCCGCCAATGTGTTCTGCGATGGCAACTGCGGAATCATTATGGGATTCAAGCATGAGGGAATGAAGTAAATCCTTTAAATAATAGAATTCGCCTTCCCGTATATTGAGCTGTACATCGGGCATGGTAGAAGCATATTTGGATACTTCTACAAGATTTTCTAATTTACCATTTTCTAATGCAAGGATACAGGTCATAATTTTTGTGGTACTTGCCATGGGAAGTACGCTCTGGGCATCTTTTGCGTATAAAATTCTTCCAGAATCCGCATCCATAAGAACGGCAGATTTGGCGTAGAGTTCACTTTCTTTTATGGCTTTTTCTGTTTCGCCTGCCATACATAAAAGACTATTTCCAAAGAAAGAAATAAGGCATGAAAGACACAAAATAAAAAATAAAAGGATACGCTTCATTACATTTTCCTTTTTTTAACATTACTGTAATGTATGTATCCTTTTATTTTTATATTCCACAATCTCCAACGGTTGCCAATTCTAGAAAAATTCAAATTGCGAAACCTGTCGCATACTGTTATAATGTCGGCAGGGAAACCAAAAGCGAGGCGGCTCACCTTCCAACTTTCGGAGGGTCTACAGCCCTCCAGACGAAAGAAAGGAGGGTTGCCAATGGTTACATATGCGGATTTAATCCAATTTTGTATTCTCATTGTTGCTCTTGTTGGTCTGTGCTATCAGATTTTCAAGGACAAAAGAAAATAGCCGCCACTACTGCGAATAGTGACGGCTGTTACATTGTAACACGCTAATGTTATTATTTCGGTGAGCCGCTTCGGGTTTCCCTCTTTATATCTTTAATAAATATAACATATCTAAAAACTTTTTACAATATCAAAACTCTTTTCCTGTGTAGTTCAAAGGTAATCAAAATATTTTCTACACTGTGCTGTCGAAAACCCTTTATTTTCAAGGAAAAATCGGGGTAACAGGATTCGAACCTGCGACCTCACGGCCCCCAGCCGTGCGCTCTGACCAAACTGAGCCATACCCCGTTTACTGTGCTATTATAGCAGACTTAATTCTTCTGTGCAACCTCTTCTTCTGCCTGCTGTTTAAATTCTTCTATCTGCACAGGACTCATTTCCGGCAGTTCTTCGATAGAATGAATACCAAAACTTCGTAAAAAATCCTCTGTGGTACCAAAAAGCATTGGTCGCCCCGGCGCATCTAAACGCCCTAATTCTGCCACTAAATTATACTCTACCAGTTTGCTTACAGCATGTTCGCAGGATACACCACGGATTTTTTCGATTTCCGCTTTTGTTACCGGCTGTTTGTAGGCAATGATAGAAAGCGTTTCTAACAATACCTCTGTCAGCACATGTTTTTTGGGCTGCTTGGCAATTTTAATCAGATATTCGTAGCTGTTTTGATTGGTACATATCTGGTAAGCATCTTCTAATTCGATAATTCGCATACCACGGTTTTCATTTTCATATTCCTGTGCCAGTTCATCCAATAATTCCTTGGTTTTATTTTTATCTAATTCAATGGCGGCTGCAATTTTTTCGATTTCAACCGAATTGCCCATGGTAAATAATATGGACTCTATTATACTTTTATACATCTTATCTTCCATTTCAAACCTCGTCATTACGCAGCCAGTTTAGATTCTATTTCGATATCATCAAATAAATTTTCCTGCGTAATAGATATTTTTCCTGTTTTCATAAATTCAAGAATCGCCAGAAACGTTACAATAACTTCCATGCGGCTGCCCTGGGATTCCAGTAAATGACGAAAACTAAAATATTTATGTATTTTGGCATACTCTTCTAAATAGGTCATTTTATCTGTAAGAGAAATTTCTTCTTTTTCTATTTTACCAAATCCTGCTCTTACCCTGTCCACCTTGTTTTCCTGTCGACGGATAACTGACTGGAAAATGCGGTTTAATTTGTGCAGAGTCAAATCTCCCATTAAAGCTGCTAAATCCACCGGCTCTTCATAGGCAAGGACTTCCTTTGGCACTGTGGGCATTTTATAGAGGACTTTGTCTGCCTCTAACTGACGGTCTTTCAGTTCATAGGACATACATTTGTACATCTTATATTCTAAAAGCTGTTGTACAAGTTCGGCTCTTGGGTCTTCCTCTTCTTCCTCTGCACTTTCTTCTTTTGGAAGAAGCATTTTCGATTTAATAGAAATTAAGGTCGCTGCCATGACTAGAAATTCACTCATGATATTCAAATCCTGACGCTGCATTTCCCTGATATACTCTAAGTATTGGTTTGTAATTTCTACAATCGGTATATCATAAATATTCACCTTATTTTTTTCTAACAGATGAAGCAACAAATCCAATGGGCCTTCAAAGGCTTCTAATTTTACAGTTAATTCCATATACTATCCATTCTTTGCTATTTTTACAGTCCATGTCCTATTTTAGTTGATTCTTTTAAGAATTTCAAGTTTCGGTCATAAATTTTCTTTTACTTCTTAGAATATAATAGAAAACAGTTATTTTCGGAGGTGCATGATGCATTCCTTTATCGCTCTTTTACTTAGTCTGCATATTTTACTTTATTCTGCTCTTAGTTGTATACCTTTTTCTTTTACACAATATTTGTCGACACCCCCCATAACCGCTACGCAGGAAAATACAAATGTACCACCAAATGACACCGCAGAATCTACGGGAGTTCAAATTACTGCACCAAGTGCAGTTCTTATGGAAGCTTCCACCGGAACAATTATTTACGAAAAAGATTCTCATGCAGTCCGTCATCCGGCAAGTATCACAAAAATCATGACGTTAAATTTGATTTTTGAAGCCATAGAAAATGGAAAAATCAGTATGACAGATACTGTCACCGTCTCCGAGCATGCTGCCGGCATGGGTGGCTCACAGGTATTTTTAGAAGCTGGGGAGACACAGACGGTAGAGACCATGATAAAGTGTATCAGTATTGCCAGTGCCAATGATGCTTCTGTAGCGATGGCTGAATTTGTCAGTGGCAGTGAAGCTGCATTCGTAGCTGAAATGAACGAAAAAGCAAAGGAACTAGGTATGAAAGACACTACCTTTGTAAACTGTTGTGGCTTAGATACGGAAGGTCATATGACAAGTGCCTATGATATAGCCTTAATGTCCAGAGAACTTTCAGTCAACCATCCACAAATCCATGATTACTGTACGATTTGGATGGATACGATTACCCATAACACAGCAAAAGGCTCATCCGAATTTGGTCTTACAAACACCAATAAGCTTATCCGCCAATATCCTTATGCCACCGGGTTAAAAACCGGTTCCACCGGGCTTGCTAAGTTTTGTTTGTCAGCCACAGCGAAAAAAGATGGCATGGAAATGATTGCCGTCGTGTTAGGTGCTGAAAATCCAAATAACCGCTTCAATGATGCAGCCACCCTTCTAAACCACGGATTTGCCAAGTGTAAGGTTTACACGGATGAAAATAAGGATGCGCTCCCAAATATTCAGGTAAAAAAAGGAAAAACAGATACAGTGAGTCTTTCCTATAAAAATACCTTCCAATATCTTTCCGTTGATGGTGCAGACCTTTCCCAGATAAAAAAAGAGCTGCATATTCCAAAATCCGTAGATGCTCCATTAAAAAAAGGAGAGAAAGTCGGTGAAGCCACTTATTCTCTTAATGATAAAAAAATCGGAACCGTAGACATCATTCTCGCCAGCGATATATCCAAAGCAAAATTCATGGACTACCTGCAGGAAATCCTGCAAAGCTATTTTTAAGCAATAACACTTTGGAATACAAAAGCAGCCATCCTGCATAGTTTCACCTGCCAAATGGCTGCTTTTTCCATTTTATACATCTTTATAAAATATCAATCTGACACATTTCCATCGTTTTTAATGCCGCCTCATGCCCTTCGGGCGTAACCCCGGCACAGCAATCCTTATACACCGTCATTTTACATTCCGGATAATAAGCCTTCAATAAAAGCGCATTGGATACTACGCAAATATCCGTACACAATCCAACAAATTCTATTTCGACATCATCCTCACCTTTAATCTTTTGAATCTCATCCACCAAATCCACTGCGCCAAAAGTACTCTTTTCAATCAACTTATAACTGTCTTTTCTTGCCAGTGCTTTCCAGACCTTTTCATTTAGCAGCCATCCTGCGGTCATCTTAATACAATGGGGAACGGAAAGTTTCTTTCCCTCTGCCGTTTCCAAATAATTATACAGATGCGTATCCAATGTAGCCACGATTTCGCCTTCAAATGTATCAATTTTTTCTACTACATTGTCTAAAATGGCAACCGCCTCTTTTGTGCCCAAAGCTCCATCCACAAAATCCTTTTGCATATCCACCACAACCAATACCTTTTTCATGTTCTTCATCCTTTCTGTTCTTTATAGTAACGGCGCAAACAGCCGCAATACACTTTGTAACATGCGTATAAAAACATTTCTTTTACGACAAAATTCCAGAGTCATTTGTTCAGATTTTGCAATCGTATCCAGCGCATCCTGTTTTACCTGTAAAACTGCCTGTGAACGATACATAAAAACACCACATTCAAAATGCAGATACAGACTACGGTAATCTAAATTAATCGTACCTACGGTAGCCAGTTTATCGTCACATACAAAACACTTCGCATGTAAAAATCCCGGTGTATACTGATAAATCTTTACACCATACAAAAGAAGCTGTTCATAATAGGACTGTGTCAGCAGGTATACCAGTTTTTTATCCGGTATACCCGGTGTAATAATACGCACATCTACACCGCATTTTGCTGCATTCTGTAAAGCGACAGTCATTTCATTGTCGAGTATTAAGTAAGGTGTAAAAATATAAACATAATCCTTTGCACGGTTAATCATGTTTAAATAAACATTTTCTCCCACATTTTCATGGTCTAATGGAGAATCTCCATAGGGCTGTACATAACCATCCAGTGGGTTGAGCTTTTTATTATAAATTGCCGGAAGATACTGATAGTAGTTTTCTTTTGTCTGGTGAATGTAATTCCACATTTCCAAAAACATTGTTGTAAGACTCCAGACCGCTTCTCCTTTTATTTCAATACCGGTATCTTTCCAATAACCGAAACGTTCCTTGCGGTTAATATATTCATCCGCTAAATTGATGCCTCCGGTAAAACCAACTTGTCCGTCTACAACCAGAATTTTACGGTGGTCTCTGTTATTTAAAATGATAGACAAAATTGGTCGAAAGGGATTGAATGTGGCACATTCCACGCCCATTTCCCTTAATTTTTTTATGAAATTAGAAGGCAGGGTTTTGATAGAACCCACATCATCATAAATAAAACGTACCTGTACACCCTTTTGAGCCTTACGCTGTAAAACCTCTAACATCTGTCCAAGCATTTCGCCTTCTTCTACAATGAAATATTCCAGAAAAATAAAGGATTCTGCCCGTTCCATTGCTGTTATCATATCCCGAAACATATCTTCCCCACAGGTATAGTATTTTGTTCTGGAATTTTGATATAGCGGAAAATTCGCCCAATCCTGTATATATTTCGCCTGTTGGGCAGTCGATGCATCCTCTGTATAAAGCTGCTGCATAATTTTATTATCTGTAGGAAGACATTTAATCACTTCTTTGTGAACGGCATCCATTCTTTCCTGTGTACGCTTTGTCAGTTCTGACCTGCCAAAAACCAGATACAGTACAATACCAAAGACCGGAGACAGCAGAATAATAAAGGTCCATGCCAGCTTGTAATAAGGATTCGTCCAGTTATTCACCACACAAAGCACGAGAATAATGGAAATAAAGCGAAGTACATAATTCGCAAAGGTATAATTGATACTGAACTGATACAGCATAACAAAAAGCCAGCCAAATTGTAATAAAATGGCAACGGCAACCATAACCACTCTGCTGAAAAGTATGCTTCCTATGCGTTTCATGCTATTCGCCTCCTTTTTCTCCTGTTTGTTTCATTTTATAACAATCGGTTTAAATACACAACACCCCAATATTGGCGTTTACCCGGCTCTTTTAAGGCTACAGCCCGTTCATATAATCGAAGTTTTACCTGTGCCGGAGTCATATCCGGGTATTTTTGCAGCAACAGGGCTATGGCACCTGAAATCACAGGGGCAGACATGGATGTACCACTCTTGACCTCATATCCATATCCGTGGCAGCTGCAGCTTTTTATACCAGTTCCCGGAGCTAATATTTCCGGCTTTACCACACAGCAATCCGTAGGTCCTCTGCCACTATAGCCATTTTTAAGTCCTTTACCGTTTACGGCGTAGTCATCAATACTGCCTACGGTTATAATACTTTTACACTGACCGGGAATCGTAACGGTATTTTCATCCGGTCCGTTGTTACCTGCGGCAGCAACCACCACAATTCCGGAATTCCATGCTTTTTCAACTGCCTGTATCAGACTGTTTTTTTCCTTTTCATTTGCAGTCGGCAGCATGCCTACAGAGATATTTAATATTCGTATGTTGTATTTTTCTTTTTGGGAAATGATTCTGTCAATAGCTTCTAATACATGAGAAGTATTTCCATTTCCCTTGCGGTCTAACACTTTTGTGATAAAAAGATTTGCCTGTGGCGCAATTCCGGCATATGTACCATGACTTTTTAAGCCATTACCTGCGATAATTCCTGCCACATGACATCCATGCCCGTTATCATCATAGGGATAATTTTTTTTCTGTGTATAATCTTCAAAGGCAAGTATACGGTTTCCAAAATCAGGATGATTTGTAATGCCGGTATCCATCACTGCTACAGTGATATTTTTTCCTGTATATCCTTTTGCATGTGCATAATCTGCCTTTACCTTTTTACGAACCTGATTCATCTTAAAATTTCCTTTTTTACAGTTTATGCAAAAAAAGGTATCCTGTGCTTTTACAAGGTTACATCACCCTCCTGAGCAACTAAGGATGTAGAATATACATCTGCAATTTCCATTAATTCGTTCAGCAGTTCGGATGCTTTTTCCGTGCGTACCTCGATTGCCATATCTAAATGGTTTTCAGAAAGATTTCTGGCTTTTATCTGGTGATATGCACAGTATTTAGAAATTGTATTTAAAACATCTGCCTCTGAAGACAAAGAGGTTGTATTCACCAAAAGAATCTCTGATGCATGTACTTTTGGCATATAAACAAATAATAAGATAATTCCTGTTATGATTACAGAAGCAATCATGCCAATCATGGCAAATCCGGCTCCACAGATAATACCATCACTGATTGCCCAGAACAAAAATACCAAATCCAGCGGGTCCTTTATCGCTGTACGGAAACGTACAATGGATAACGCACCCACCATACCTAAGGATACGACGATATTCGACTGGATGGTTAAGATAATTGCAGCCGTAATAACGGCTAATGCCACTAAGGATATATTAAAATTCCGGTTATAAAAAGAATTTTTATTAATACGACGATACACAGCATAGATATACAAGCCTATGGCAAGTGTGCAAAGCAGGCAGGCAAGAATATCACTAATCTGAAGGTTCATGGTTGCATAACCTTCTAAAAATGTTCTTCTTAAAATATCTGAAATACTCATAACTTTAATCCTCCATTACTACTGTATTTTCTGCATAAATAGTATTTTGAAAAACTGCTCCACTGCAACTGACCTAACTGCAGAAAATCTTTAATATATTTTGGGAGAAATTCATCCCATTTTACTTCCATAATACTTTCACCAACGGAAAGAATCTGCCGCACAGGTATGTTTTCCTCCAGAAAATGCTCTACAAGATTTGACGAACATATATTTCTGTCAAAGGTAATGCGAACATTTCCTGCCTGATAAATAAAAGGTTTTCTTTCATAGATAACAATTACCTTTGGCTGCATATTTTTCAGACGCATTTGTGTGAAAAGGGAAATCTTTATTTTAGACATTTGCGTATTCGTTTCCGGGATTTTACCATGCATCATTTGCTGACACTCAGCAAGGGTTAAGGAACAGGATTCTTTTCTTGTCATGCCGCGTACTTTACTCTTCTTTTCCAACTTAATTTTCTGTGTGTTGTTATTATAAAAACGTATACGGAATTTTGAACGAGGATCTGTACCATTTTCGTTTTCATAATAACAACTGTTTGCATAATCATCAAAATACAGGCTTTTTATCAGATACACTCCCTTTTCATTCGCATGACTGTCTGCCTGTAACAAACCACTTACTAATTTTTCAAGCACTACTGCCTGTGCATGATTTAAAACATATTTATATTCGTGTCTATATTTACTCATGTTGCAGGCATCCTTCCTCTATGTACTGATTTTCTTCACAGAATATATCTGCAATTACACTTTTACAGGAAACGGTGCATGTCCGTATAGAAACATCTGCGGCAGAACTTATGGCATATTCACCGGAAATCAGGGAGGTTTTACCACCACAAATGTCGATAAATCCTTTTTCACGTTTTCCGTTTTTGGTAGTGTAAAGGCATTTTCCTTCACTCTCTATAGAAAGCGTTTCCGGCATCAGAACAATACCGTCATTTCCATGGATACCGTCAGATTTTGACTGGATAAAAAGATTTCCGTCTAATACCTTTATGACATCTCTTGAACGCAGGGCATCTTTATAATAACCGTATACATACATTGTTCCACTGCCGTTAATTGTCAAATCAGATGTTGAAAAAATGCAGGCTTCGCTATCCTTATAATCACTATAATCCGTAGAATCCATGCAGACATTTTCTGTTTGTTCTGCTAATGTAAGTATCACTTTTGATGCAGATTTTACATATAATGCCGGTCCGTCATAAGACTGAATGTTTACGCCATTTAGAATCAGATGTACCCGTTCATCCTGAGCATCTATGCATATTTGTCCTTCATAATTTCCTGACAAAACATAAGTTCCGGCATCTTTTATCCATGTAATGGCACGTTGTTTTGTCAAATCTATGTATTCTGCTTCTATATTTTCTGTCTGCAAATCTGCATCGGTAATCTGGTAAGCTTCATCATAAGAAAAATCATCAACAGCCTGTATCAGGGGCGATTCTTCTGTATCTAAGGCACACCCGGAAAATAGCAGAAAAAAAACTGTCAGCAGACTCAAAATTATTTTATTTTTCATGTACATCTCCTATTTTTTCAAATTTTGCTGTTATGTTTGTACCACCTTTTTTTAACCATACATCGGTTAATGCTTCTGCGGATGAAATATCACCTTCCCAGCCCACGAAGCGATAACCGTTGTCAGCAACAGCCTCCACAGTGATCGGATAGTCAGTAAAATACTTTCCACTCCAGTGACCGTCAGATAAATCCGTTGTTATGGTATTTAAGCGAACATGTCCGCCATTGCCGTCTGCTAAGGTAATCGTTAACTCTTCTAATGTACCTTCTAAGGCAAATTCCTTTGCCAGATAAGGCACAATATATTCTGCTCGCTTTAAAAAGAAACCATCTTCCCAGTGGGCAATGTCTTCGCCCCATGCTTTCATATTCGCTGTTACATTTTCTACAGAAAACGTGGTATTTATCAAATCCATGAACGTTAGTACAAACTGTCTGCAAAAATCGGCATTTTGCTTTAAGGTAATAAAAGTTCCCTGCGAATTATAGGAAGAGTCTGTAGTATACATCTTTTGTGAAAATGAATCTATTTCAGCAGAAGAACCTACCTTATAATAGGCTAAATTTTCATCATTCCACTCAATACTGTCCATGTCATACAGCATCCAGCGCCATTTTCCATCACTGTAAGCCCCATTTCCAGGTTCTCGCACACGCCAGAGGATACAGTTTTTTAACTCGGTAACATCCATATTACAGCAGTAAATATTGGTACACAAAAAATCAATATAACTTTGTATATCAATAATATCACAAAAACCCTGATAACCTTCTGTTGAAGATATATCATGGGTGCTGTAATATCCATAAATATCTCCATAACGCTCAATGTCCGTATCATTGCCTTCTTCTAACATGCCAGCCTTAATCATAATGATATTTTCCTTTTGAACGCCATAGGTTTTGGCTATGTAATTATCATCATATTTTTCCTGCATAAAAGTATCATACCAGTATTCGCCATTTAAAAATACCGTCACAGGAACAGACTGTGCCGCCGAAGCAAAGCGGTTTTGTACCAGATTCTGGCAAAAAGCATTTCCAAAACTGCTTCTAAGTACCATGGAATGTGATTTTTTGTCTGAGAAAATTTCCTCTTCAAATACACCGTGACCGCCATACTCATCCCTTGCATATATGGAAAAACGTTTTTTTGCACCGCTTCTGGTAGAACCACCCTGAATACGAATTCCTACATTTTGCAGGAGTGATTTTTGTCCTGCCTGAAACAATTCCATTGTTGTTTCAACTTCATATGTACGTCCATGTTTATAAAAATTTTCTAAAGGTGCATCTCCCTTTTGTCCGGTTGTATACCATGCATCATAATCTTTTCCTGTGACATGGATACCATCCTCTCCAAATAATGTGTCAGGCTCTGCTATCAGTGACAAAACATTTCCCGCGCAATACTTTTCCAAGCCGAAAAAATATGTTGCAGACACTTCATCACTTAAATTTCCATAGGCATCGGCTGCAACGGCACGAATAATGAAGGCTTTATCTACAGGTGTGGTATCCGGTGTATATTCTCTCCAATCACTCATCACATTTTGAATCGAATTCCATACATTTTCTTTTTGTGAAGGATTATATACGAAAACAGGTTCTTCATACACAAGGCTTTCCGGTGTCGGCTTGCTGCCATCTAAAGTGTAATAAATCTTTTCATTTCCCTCTGCGTGTATTTCCAGAAAAAATTCTTCATCATAAAAGCCGCTTTGAGCAGAAAACACAGGCTCTGTAAGGGAAACTTTTCCCTGTACATTAGAAAAATCCGGTGTTAATGATAAAATCTTCCATTCCTTACATCCATCCTCTGTTCTTGCATAAGACATATTCTTTTCTAATTTTGGCAAATGGATGGTTTCTAAAATATTATGAGCGGTATCCGATAAAAACACTGTTTCACCTTTAGATTTTAATAAAAAATCTACACCGTTTTCCGCCAGTTCTTCCAAGTATATCGTAAGATATCCCTTCGCAGAAATTGTTTTTCCCTTTAAGGCACATTTTTGCAAATCGGCATTGTCATCCGATAAATACAACATGGTTATTTCTACATCTTTTTCAGAAGGATTATATAATTCAATATAATCACAATCTGCTGTTGCATTACTACAGACTTCATTTATGACAATTTTATGCTGATAATGCCAGTCAATCCCATAGCTTACTGCCAATATAAAAATCATCAGGCAGCAAATATCGATAAAGATAAACCATAGACCTTTTTTATACTTTTTCATTTTTACCTCTAAAAAAGAGCCTTTACCCTATGGTAAAAGCTCTTTCGCTTACTTACAATTATTCTGTTCTGCCCGGAACATCTTTGATGGAGAAACTAATACGTCCCATCTTATCTTTACCCATGCAGATAACAGTTACTTTGTCGCCTAATGTAAGGACATCTTCTACCCGGTTAATTCTTTCCTTGGAAATCTTGGAAATGTGTACCATTCCTTCTTTTCCAGGTGCAAATTCAATAAATGCACCGAATTCTTTTATGCTGATAACTTTTCCGGTAAAAATCTGTCCCTCTTCAAAGTCAGTTGTGATGATTCGAATCATATCTACAGCCTGTGCCATACGTTCTGCATCTGTACCACATACAGAAACTGCTCCATCGTCTGTAATATCTATCTTCACACCTGTACGATCAATGATTTCATTAATCGTTTTACCACGCTGACCAACAACATCCCCAATTTTTGCCGGATCAATGGTAATCTGAACAATCTTTGGAGCGTATTTTCCAACTTCTTCTCTTGGAGCAGAAATTGCTTTGGACATACACTCATCCATAATGAAGAATCTTGCTTCTCTTGTTCTTCTGATTGCTTCTTCTACGATAGGTCTTGTCAATCCATGAATTTTAATATCCATCTGGATAGCTGTAATACCGTCCTTTGTACCGGTTACTTTAAAGTCCATATCACCAAAGAAATCTTCTAAGCCCTGAATATCTGTAAGTACTAAATATTCATCATCTGTATCTCCGGTTACAAGACCACAGGAAATACCTGCAACCATCTTCTTAATCGGTACACCGGCAGCCATAAGTGCCATACAGGAGGCACAAGTAGATGCCATGGATGTAGAACCGTTAGATTCAAAGGTTTCGGATACTGCACGAATGGTATATGGGAATTCTTCTACAGTAGGAAGCACTGGAATCAATGCTCTTTCTGCTAAAGCTCCATGTCCGATTTCACGACGTCCCGGTCCTCTGGATGGCTTAGTCTCACCTACAGAGTAAGATGGGAAGTTGTAATGATGCATATAACGTTTTTCTGTTACATTTTCATCTAAACCATCGACTCTCTGTGTTTCAGAAAGTGGTGCTAATGTAACTACATCACAAATCTGTGTCTGTCCTCTGGTAAACATTGCAGAACCGTGTACTCTTGGAATCAAATCAACTTCTGCTGCTAATGGACGAATTTCATTGATTGCACGACCATCCGGACGTTTCTGATCCTTTAAAATCATTTTACGAACAGTCTTTTTCTGATACTGGTAAACAGCTTCGTCTAATACAGCTAACCACTCTTCATTTTCAGCAAATGCTTCTTCGAATTTTGCTGTAATATTACGGATATTTTCTTCACGAATCTGTTTCATATCTGTAAACACAGCAACTTCCATTTCCTCCGGTGTAACGATTTTTTTCATTTCGTCAAACATTTCCGTTGGAATTGCACAGCTTGTATACTCGTGTTTTGGTTTACCAACTTCTGCTACGATTTTATCAATAAATGCGATGATTGTCTGGTTGATATCATGTGCCATGTAAATAGCTTCTAACATTTTATCTTCCGGTACTTCATTTGCTCCGGCTTCAATCATAATAACCTTTTCTTTTGTAGAAGCTACTGTCAGCATTAAATCTCCATCATTCCATACTGCCTGAGATGGGTTAATGATAAATTCACCATCTACTAAGCCGACCTGTGTCATTGCACAAGGACCGTCAAACGGAATATCAGAAATACATGTAGAAATTGCAGAACCAAGCATTGCCTCTAATTCAGGACGACATTCAGGATCTACACTCATTACCATGTTATTTAAACTTACATCATTGCGGTAATCCTTTGGGAATAAAGGACGCATTGGACGGTCGATAACACGGGCAGTAAGAATTGCATTTTCAGATGCTTTTCCTTCTCTTTTATTAAATCCACCCGGAATTTTGCCTACTGCATATAATTTTTCTTCAAATTCTACACTTAATGGGAAAAAGTCAATACCATCTCTTGGCTTGTCTGATGCTGTTGCTGTGGACAATACTGTTGTCTCACCATAGTGCATTAATGCACATCCATTTGCCTGCTTACCTACTCTGTCAATATCAACAGTCAGTGTTCTTCCGGCAAGCTCCATTGAAAAACTCTTGTACATAATTATTCTCCTTATTTGTTGTTTTCTACCTTTGGCAGAAGATTCCGAAACTACTGATATATGCATTTATTACTATCCTCACAGCAGTTGTCGGACTGCGTAAGAACATGATTCAAATACACATATCAGTGGTCTCGGTGGTCATCTTCTACCGGCTACAAAAATAGAGCGGAAAAAAATCTCCGCTCTATTATAATGGCTATCACTATTTTCTGATTCCTAAACGCTCAATTAAAGAACGATATCTTTCAATATCGATTTTCTTTAAGTATGCTAATAAACCTCTTCTCTGACCAACCATTTTCAGAAGACCACGTCTTGAATGATGATCCTTTGGATTAGCTTTTAAGTGCTCAGTTAACTCCTGAATTCTAGCTGTTAAGATAGCTACCTGTACTTCTGGTGAACCTGTATCTCCAGCGGTTCTACCGTACTCAGCGATGATTGCCTGTTTCTTTTCCTTTGCGATCATGATAAATCCTCCTAATATTTTAATCGCCCAAATAACGTATGATACTCAGTAAAAGGTCGGAGTGTCCATCTACCGAATATGGGCTAAACTCATACTCAAATATAATAACATAAGCCATTTGTTTTGTAAACAATTAATTTAATAATCTTACAACACAAATTGGTGAACGGTAATATGCACTGGAAATCTTGATACCTGTTCTTGCAGAACTTGCATGTACAATCTGACCGTTACCAATGTAAATAGCTACATGGCTGATTCTTCTTCCACTGCCATAGAAGAATAAATCTCCCGGCTGTGCTTCACTGGCACTGATTCTTGTACCACAGTTTGCCTGTGCTGCTGAAGAATGTGGTAAATAAATACCATATTTTGCAAAGATAGATAATGTAAATCCTGAACAGTCTGCACCTCTGGTAAGGCTTGTACCACCCCATACATATGGATTGCCGACAAACTGGCATGCATAGGATACCAAATCTACTCTTACATCGGACACACCTTGTCCATATTTCACTTCTGTCATAGTCATGGCTCTCTGTAATTCATCAGAAACCGTAACATAATCTGCGCTGACATAACCTTCTTCACTATCTACGCTGACTTTTATCCAATCACCCTGATGCTCAATGACTTCTACCTGTTCACCTTCCGGCATCAAAGCTAAAATTTCACATTCTGTATTCGGCTCCTGTCTTACACGAAGTGTCTGTGTAGTACAGGTGGCAATGGTTGACATAACCTGTGGAGCATATTCCTTTGCTTCTTTACCGGTCATTAAAAATTCACTTTTTACATAACCTTCTACTTCACCGGACTTGATTTTTGTCCAGTCACCTTCTACGCCAAGAATTTCACATCCGGCATCACCCGGCATCTTTCCGACAAGTTCTGCTTCTTCGCTTGCGCCTTCACGGACATTTAAGTTGCCTTCTACATGGGCAATACCAAGATTTGTATATCCGCAGACAGTACCAGCTTTTCCTGTGGATGTAAGGGCATATTCGCCTTCTGAAATGGTTGCTCTTGCTGTAGAAACATCTATACATGCTGCTAATGCTGAAGAAACACCTGCATTAACACTTGCGCTTGTCTCTGAACTGGATGCAATATTTTGGGAAATACCTGCACTGATACCAGCGGTAGTATTTGCACTTACCGGTTCAGAAACTGCTGTTATCATAAATCCTACTGTTAATAAACCAATCAGTTTTAACATTCTGGACTTCATAAATTCCTCCTTTGGATAAGCCAATTTATCTTTTGTAGTATAACAAGATTATGTCATACTGTCAACACAGTTTTGTAACATTTGCGTAACAATTTCTTTTCCATAGGCAACATCTTTCTGCATCTGTGTTTTTAATTCCTCCAGAGAGTGGAATTTCATTTCTTTACGAACCGGTTTTAAAAATTCTACTTTTATTTCTTTTCCATAGATATCTGCATCAAAATCAAATAAATTTGTTTCTACTCCAACAGGGTTTTTGCCTTCTATAGTAGGCTTACATCCTACATTAGAAATACCGCCATAGCACTTTCCATCAATCCATGTGCGGGAAACATACACCCCAAAAGGCGGCAGCAGCTTCTCCGGCAAAGGAACAAGATTCGCCGTAGGCATTTGCAAGGTTCTTCCGATTTTATTTCCATGGACAACAATTCCTTGTACAAAATAGTCATATCCCAGCAAATCATTTGCTTTTTCAATATGACCGGCAAAAATTTCTTCCCGGATAAAGGTACTGCTGATGTCCCTGCCGGAATCCTGTACCTTTTCTACCACTTCCACATCATAGCCATAGACCGGTGCAAGCTGCTGTAACAACTGATAATCCCCTTTTCTATTATGTCCAAAGCGAAAATCCGTTCCTACCACAATATCCTTTACCTGCAGACGTTTTGCAATCATTTCCACAAAAGCTTCTGCTTCCATATGCATAATTTCCGGTGTAAATGGACACTCTATCAGATAATCGATGCCATGCTGTTCAAAAAGATGCATTTTTTCATCATTTGTGGTCAGCACTTTGGTCTCATAGGCTTCCTCTACCTGCTGCTTTGGTGGAATATCAAAGGTAAAAATCACGGTCTTCAACCCCTGTTTTCTTTTGGCGGCAAGATAATTCATCAAACATTCATGTCCTCTATGTATACCGTCAAATTTCCCTAAAGAAATCACGGTTGGCTCTGTAATCTGAAACTCTGTTGTGTTTTTGATATATTTCATGCTATTCGTTTCCTTTTACAAAAACATTTTTTCCGGCTTACATTCTTTTTTCGATGCATTGTAGCTGAATATTCCGATAAATGTACCTTTTGCATTGTACATTCTGTAATTTTCACGATTTTTTAGTTCTTTCTGATTTAACAAAGCGTCCGGAATCCGATTGCCATTCAAAAGAAGTTTGTCTGCTGCTCTATCTGCAGTAACTGCCGGATAAACTTCTAAAACTTTATCCACCGGAATCAAAATATCTTCTAATTTCTGTTCGCTTCGCTCGTTAACAATATCCTCAATATCCTTTAGTTTTAAGGCATGTTCAATGGAAAAGCCCCCGGTTTTGGTACGAAGTAGTTTTTCCATACAACCGCCACATCCTAAAGCCTCGCCAATATCCTGACAAAGTGTACGGATATATGTCCCCTTTGAACAATGTACACGGATAGAAACAAATGGCATCTCGATACTTAATATATCAATAGAAAAAATCTCTATATCCCGGGCTTTTCGTTCTACTTCAATTCCTTTTCGTGCCAAATCACAAAGCTTTTGTCCATTGACTTTTAAGGCGGAATACATCGGCGGAATCTGCTGCTGTTTCCCTA
Organism: Lachnospiraceae bacterium; assembly: GCA_017624495.1. Lineage (GTDB taxonomy): Bacteria > Bacillota > Clostridia > Lachnospirales > Lachnospiraceae > Roseburia_B. The sequence continues at coordinate 29,260 of JAGAMY010000001.1, forward strand.
CAAAACCTGAAATTATTGTAGAAATCTCCTGCTCTGTAACTTCCGGTGTTTTTGTTTCTAAAACACTTCCGCTTATATCCTGCGTATCCGTCACAATCCCTAAATGCAGTACTGCTTCATATACCTTATCTTTTTCTGTCAGGTATTCACATATCTTTGTAGCTTTGCCTATGCAGATTGGCAGTACACCTTCTGCATCCGGGTCTAATGTGCCGGTGTGTCCGATTTTTTTCTGTTTTAAAATACCACGAAGCTTAGCTACCACATCAAAAGAGGTAAAGCCAGCTTCTTTATATACATTGATAATTCCGTCCATTCTTTTCCCTACTGTTTTTCGATTTCTGTCACAATTGTGCGAATAATTTCTGTTAGTTTTCCTGTCATGGAGAATCCCGCAGCTCTTTCATGTCCTCCACCACCGAAGGTGACGGCTAATTTTGCCACATTCACCAAACCATTTGAGCGGGTGCTGACTTTATAAGAACCATCTTCGTTCTCATATAGAAAAACTGCTGTTTCTACACCTTTTGTCACACGAAGCTGATTAACAATGCCATCTAAGTGCTTTGGCAGAACATGAAATTCTTCCATATCTGCTCTGGTTACTACACTGACAATTACTTTGCCATCTGCATAAAGTTCACTGTTTAATAAGGCTTTTCCTAAAATCTGGTTTTGCTCAAAGGTCTTTGTATAAAAGGTTTCATCCACAATTTTAGAAAAATCAATGCCCATTTCCATGAGCTTTCCAGCCGCTTCCATAGTCTTTGCAGATGTGCAGGAATACTGAAAAACACCTGTATCATGTACCATTCCGACATAAATACATTCTGCAATTTCTTTTGTGATTTTATTCTCATCTAAAAGCTCAAATATTAATTCACATGTGGAGCTGGACTTCGGAAAAATATAATTTTCATCTGCAAAACTGTCATTGCTGATATGATGGTCGATACAAATGGTCTTATTTGCAGCTTCAAAGTATTTTGCTGCAGCACCAAGTCTGCCTGTATCTCCACAATCTAATGCAATAAACAAATCATGGCAGACATCTTCTTCACAGGAATGAACAATTTCTGCTGCACCTGCTAAAAATTTAAAAATATTCGGAATCGGCTCAAGATATACTGTCACCTGTATCTTTGGATAATAGGTTTTGATGTAGTTATAGGCTGCTAAACAAGAGCCGACACAGTCACCATCCGGTCGTACATGACCTGCAATGGCAACTGTTTTTACTCCTGTAAGCTGTGAATCTAAGTTATGCATACTTTATTCCTCATCATCAGCTTTCTTGTCTTTACGATTTACTTCATCAATCATTTTTGACATATTTACACCATACTCAATGGACTGGTCTAAAACAAATTTGATTTCCGGTGTGTTTCTTAAATTAATGTTTTTTGCCAGTTTTGTACGGATAAAACCTTCTGCACTTTTCAACCCTTTTATGGTGTCTGCCTGTGAGGCTTCATCACCTAAAACACTAATGTACGCCTTACAGGTCTTTAAATCCGGTGCAACTTCTACCGCTACAACACTTGTCAGAGGGTTTATCCGTGGGTCTTTGATTTCTCCACGGATAATATTGCTTAATTCACGCAATACCTCTCCATTGATTCTGGTATTTTTAATACTGTTTTTTCTCATATTTTACATGCTCCATTTAGTTATAGTCTATCTTGGAACTTCTACCATCTTATATGCTTCAATCTGGTCAAATTCCTGAATATCATTAAATCCATCCAAAACAAGACCACATTCATATCCGTGTTTAACTTCTTTTACATCATCCTTGAAACGTTTTAGGGATGCTAAATCACCTTCGAATATCTGTGTACCTTCACGGCTGACACGAACTTTACATCCACGCTCAAATACACCGTCTAAGACATAGGAACCTGCAATATTACCTACGCCGGAAGCTTTAAATACCTGACGAACTTCTGCATGACCGATAACCTTTTCTTCAAAAATTGGGTCTAACATACCCTTCATGGCTGCTTCCACATCTTCAATTGCGTTGTAGATAACTTTGTATAAACGAACATCTACGCCTTCACGCTCTGCGGTTGCTTTTGCAGTTGCATCCGGGCGGACATTAAATCCAATAATAATTGCATTTGAAGCAGATGCTAAGATAACGTCAGATTCATTGATGGCACCTACACCACCATGAATAGTCTTAACTACAACTTCTTCATTAGACAGCTTCTCTAAACTCTGTTTTACGGCTTCTACAGAACCCTGAACGTCTGCTTTTACAATGATGTCTAATTCCTTTACATTTCCGGACTGAATCTGGCTGAACAAATCGTCTAAAGACATCTTTGCTTTGGTTTCTTCTAACAGTCTTTCTTTTCCTTCGGAAATGAATGTTTCTGCAAAGTTTCTTGCTTCTTTTTCTGTATCCATGGATACAAATACTTCTCCGGCATTTGGAACGCCGCTTAAACCAAGGATTTCTACAGGTGTAGAAGGTCCGGCTTCTTTTACTCTTCTGCCGTTGTCATCAATCATGGCACGAACTTTACCATAGCAGCTTCCGCAGGCAATTGGCTCACCTACTTTTAATGTACCTTTCTGTACAAGGATAGTTGCTACTGCACCACGACCTTTATCTAACTGTGCTTCGATAACAAGACCTCTTGCGTTACGGTTTGGATTTGCTTTTAACTCTAATACTTCTGCTGTTAAAAGAATCATTTCTAATAAGTTGTCAATACCTTCGTGTGTACGGGCTGATACAGGACAGAAAATGGTACTTCCACCCCAGTCTTCCGGAATAAGCTGATGCTCGGAAAGCTCCTGTTTTACACGGTCAATATTCGCACTTGGTTTATCAATTTTGTTAATTGCAACAATAATTTCAATTCCGGCTGCTTTTGCATGGTTAATAGCCTCTACCGTCTGTGGCATTACACCATCATCTGCAGCAACAACTAAAATAGCAATATCTGTAGAATTTGCACCACGCATACGCATTGCTGTAAATGCTTCATGTCCGGGTGTATCTAAGAAAGTAATATTCTGGTCATTAATGGAAACCACAGATGCACCAATATGCTGTGTAATACCACCTGCTTCACGGTCTGTAACCTTTGTGGAACGGATAGCATCTAACAGAGAGGTTTTACCATGGTCAACGTGACCCATAACACATACTACAGGTGGACGGGATACCATTGCGCTTTCTTCTTCGTCGTCCTCTTTCAACAGTTCTGCAATAACGTCAATTTTTTCTTCCGGTTCTGCAATGCAGTTAAATTCTAATGCAATTTCTTCTGCTGTATCGTAATCTACTTCCTGATTTACAGTTACCATTGTGCCTTTCATGAAAAGCTTTTTAACAATTACGGCCGCCTGTACTTTCATCTTATCAGCCAGCTCTTTGATTGTTAATTTTTCCGGTAACGTGATAGTTTTAATTACATCTTCTTCTTTTTCCTGTTTTGGCTGCTGCTGAGGCTTCTTTTTACCACCATGTTTTTCAAGATTGACAAATCTTTCCTGTTTCTTGCCTAATTTATCATGATCCTGCTTACGGTTATTGTTATTTTTACGATTTTCCGCACGTTCTCTTGTTTCTTTTCCTCTTACATCGTCTACAGCTGCAACAGCTTCTTTATTGAACTTATTAATTTCCTGATCTAATCTGCCGCCTTTATTCTGACGATTTCCGTTGAAGCCACGATTATTTCTATCATTCTGGTTATTACCGCCCGGGCGATTATTCTGTCCATTACTCTGATTGTTTCTGTCAAATGGTTTGCCATTTCTATCATTGTTAAATGAGCGGTTATTGTTTCTGTCTCCCTGTGAACGGTCGTTCTGGAAACGATTGTTATTTCTGTCTCCCTGCTGGCGGTTATTATTTCTATCCCCCTGTGGACGCTCATTCTGGAAACGATTGTTATTTCTATCTCCCTGCTGACGGTTATTATTTCTATCCCCCTGTGGACGATCATTCTGCGGACGAGCCTGCTTTGCAGGTGTCTGTGTTTTTTCTGCTACCTGTACTTTTTCTGTCTGCTGTACTTTTTCAACTGTCTGTGCTGCTGGTGTGGTCTTTACTTCTTCAGCTTTTACTACCGGCTTTTCTGCCGGTTTATCTACAGGCTTTGCTTCTGTAGCGGCAACAGCCGGCTTAGCCTGTGGTTTTGCTGCCGGTTTTTCCTGCTGTGGACGTTTCTGTGCAGGTTTTTGGGAACGTCTGTTACCCTGCTGACTGTTCTGTGGATGAAATACAGCAGTAATGCTGTTCTTTTTCTTTGGACGCTCTGCCTGTGCTTCTGCTGTTGTTTCTTCTTTTGTATTGGTTTCTGTTTCTGATTTAACGATTGTTTTCGTCTCCTTTTTTGCAAATTTGCCTTTTACACGTTCTACAGAGGATTCCTCTAAACCGTTTGCAGGCTTTACATCTATATTTTCTTCATTCTTTAAAAAGTTTATGATTTCTTTTGAGTCAACACTCAATTCTTTTGCAAGTTCATATACTCTGACTTTTGCCATATACTTACTCCTCCATTATTCAGTTGTTATCAGTGCAAGCTTTTTACTTACCGCATCTGCAAGACCTTCATTTGTCACTGCTAAGGACGCCCGGTATTCTTTGCCGATACTATGTCCTAAACTTTCCTTGGTACCGTAAAATACGAGTTTTGTTTCATAAAATTCACACATATTGCGAAACATTTTCTTGGTATTGTCAGATGCATCTTCTGCAACAATTACCAAAAATGCTTCACCGGATTTTACTGTCTGTTCGGTCATAAACTCGCCGCTTGCTATGCTGTTTGCTTTAGCAGCAATCCCTAACATGGATAATACCTTATCTGGTTTCAACGTTTTCCATCTCCTTTTCAAAATCTTCATAGATTTTTTGTGGAACCGCCATCTTTAAGGAACGCTCTAAACCTTTACTTTTTATCGCCTTCTCTAAACACTCCTGCATTGGACAGATATATGCACCTCTGCCATTTTTCTTGCCGGTAGCATCTACAAAAATTTCATCTTCTGCTGTACGAATTATGCGAATCAGTTCCCTTTTAGCTTTCATTTCCCTGCATCCAACACACTGGCGCATGGGGATTTTTTTATTCATCATAGCTTTCATCGCCTTCTGTATATTCGCCTTCTACAGCTTCTTCCTCATAATATTCGTCATATTCTTCATCTTCGTAGTCGTTTTCATAATCCATGAAATCTCCGGCTTCTCTTGCCTGTGTTTCACTCTTGATATCGATCTTAAATCCGGTCAGACGAGCTGCAAGTCTTGCATTCTGACCCTCTTTACCGATAGCAAGGGATAACTGATAGTCCGGCACAACTACTTTTGCTGTTTTTTCTTCATCATCTGCAATAACAGAAATAACCTTTGCAGGACTTAATGCATTTTCAATCAGCATAGCTGCATTTTCGTTCCAGTTGATAATATCAATTTTCTCACCACGAAGCTCGTTTACAATTGCATTTACACGGCCGCCGTTCATACCCACGCATGCGCCTACCGGGTCAACATCCGGATCACTTGACCATACAGCAATCTTTGTTCTGCTTCCGGCTTCTCTTGCAATGCTTTTAATCTCAACAATACCATCTTTTACTTCTGTTACTTCTGATTCGAAAAGACGTTTTACTAATTCAGGATGTGTTCTGGATACTAAAATTTTAGGTCCTTTATTGGTGGATTTTACTTCCAGTACATATAATTTGATTCTTTCTGTCGGCTGGAATACTTCACCTTTTACCTGTTCGTTTTCTGTTAAAATAGCATCTACTTTTCCAAGATTGATACTAACATTTTTACCCACATAACGCTGAACAATACCGGTAACAACATCTTTTTCTTTGCTGTAGTACTCATCATATAATACTTTACGTTCTTCTTCACGGATTTTCTGCAAAATAACATTCTTTGCGTTCTGTGTTGCGATTCTGCCGAATTCTTTGGATTTTACTTCTATATTGATGACATCACCAATTTCATACTGGGAATCAACCATTTTTGCATTTGCAAGGCTGACTTCCGTAACAGCATCTTCTACCTGCTCAACAACAGTTTTTTCCTGATAAACATGAAATTCACAAGTCTGCGGATCAATCTGTACTTTAATATTTTCTGATTTACCAAAATGGTTTTTACAGGCTGTAATCAGTGAGTTTTCAATGGCATCCAGCAATGTTTCCTTTGGAATACTTTTTTCCTGCTCTAATATTGTCAACGCCTCTAATAACTCATTACTACTCATTTTTTTAATCCTCCTAAAAAATTATTGTTATTTTCTACGTTAAAAATGAATTGCCTGACGTATTAATGCGATATCCGCTTTTTCGAACGTCATTTCTTCTTCATCTTCTTTTACAATAGTAACTGTTTTTGCGTCATAGGCTTTTAAAATTCCATAAAATTCTTTTTCCCTGTTAAATGGGCGGTAAGTACGGATTTCAACTTCATTTCCCATGTTGCGTACATAATCTTTTTCTTTCTTTAACGGTCTGCCAAGTCCCGGCGAGCTCACCTCAAATACATAGGAATCCGCAACATAATCTTCACGGTCTAAAATTTCATTCATTTCTCTAGCTACCAGTTCACAGTCGTTTACAGTAATACCGCCTTCTTTGTCAATATATGCCCTAAGATACCATGTACTGCCTTCCTTGACATATTCTACATCCACTAACTCAAACTGATTTTTTTCTAAAATCGGGAGTATTAACTGTTCGGTTTTTTCTTCATAGATTTCTCTTTTTCCCACTCTGTTCACCTTCCTTCTGTATTCAGGTTCGCAATCCCTTTTTCTTAAGGGAAAACGTAATTTGAGAGTGGACGTATGCCCACTCTCAAACTAATTAACAATATTCAACATTAACAGTATAGCACTGTAAAATACAAATTGCAAGGATTTTTTATAGTATTCCCAGATGTTCTTTGATTTTTCGCATATCATTTTCTAACTGTTCTATCCGCATACGAAGTATTTCATTTTCAGCTTTAACCTTCATTGCTTCATCCAGCTTGCACTTCATGTCCGTAAATGCTTCTGCCATGGTCTGCATGCTGTTATTCATTTCGTTTTCGACAGTTGTATGCATAGCTAAACAGACTTCATTTACCGTATCTGTTTTCTGCTCCAGCTGCTCGAATCTGCTGCTTATGGATTCAATACCGGTATGTAATGTTTCAAATTTGTCATCAAACATTTCGAAACGACTGTCCGAAGCTTCATATTTGTTATCCAGTCCTTCAAACTTCGTATCCAGCAATTCAAATTTCAAATCCATGTCATCAAATTTGCTGCTTAACCCCTCTAATGCCGCCAATATCATTTCCCCTTCGTTTTCCATACACCTTTCTCCCTTCTGTTGTAATTATACTAACAGTTCAGCATATGTCCTTCCCAAAACCTCACCTATATCTGAACTGCCACGGTATATAAAAAAATGCTAAAACTCCATATCGGAATTCAAGCATTCTTTTCGGGTTGGGCTGTTTTTAATAAAAACAGAAACAGTTCATAGGGGAATCGAACCCCTGTTTCCGCCGTGAGAGGGCGGCGTCTTAACCGCTTGACCAATGAACCATGACCGTTTATTACTTTAACATATCATTTCCGATTTTGCAAGTACTTTTTTAATTTTTTATTCATCATATCCGTTTGGATTGTTTTTCTGCCAATTCCATGAATCCGCACACATTTCTTTGATACCATACTGTGCAGTCCAGCCTAATTCTTCTTTTGCCTTTGTAGCATCAGAATAGCATGTAGCAATATCTCCCGGTCTTCTGTCTTTGATAACATATGGAATAGCTACACCGTTAGCAGCTTCAAAATTCTTTACAATATCAAGTACGCTGTAACCTGTACCTGTACCAAGGTTATAAATACCAAGACCACATTTTTCTTTAATTTTATCCAGCGCTTTTACATGTCCGATTGCTAAATCTACAACGTGGATATAATCTCTTACACCTGTTCCATCCGGAGTATCGTAATCATCACCAAATACACCAAGCTCTTTTAATTTACCAACAGCTACCTGTGTAATATAAGGCATTAAGTTGTTTGGAATACCATTTGGATTTTCTCCGATTAAACCACTCTTGTGAGCACCAATTGGATTGAAGTAACGAAGAAGGATTACATTCCATTCAGGATCTGCCTTCTGAATATCACTTAACATCTGCTCTAACATGGATTTGGACCATCCGTAAGGATTGGTACATGTTCCTTTCGGGCACTCTTCTGTAATCGGAATCATTGCCGGGTCACCATATACAGTTGCAGATGAAGAGAAAATGATGTTTTTGCATCCATGCTTGCGCATTTCATCTACCAATGTCAATGTACCGGTTACGTTATTGTTATAGTACTCCCATGGCTTTGCTACAGATTCACCTACCGCTTTTAAGCCTGCAAAGTGGATACAGCCTTCGATATCTTCTGTTTCTAAGACCTTTGCCAAAATATCACGGTCTAAAATATCTCCTTTATAGAATTTTACTTCTTTTCCGGTAATCTGTTTTACACGGTCTAAAGATTTTTCGCTGGAATTGGAAAGGTTGTCTAATACAACTACTTCATATCCTGCGTTTAACAGTTCTACACATGTATGGCTGCCAATATATCCGGCACCGCCTGTTACTAAAATTGCCATAATATATCCTCCTTATTTTAAACCTTGTTTATTCTATCATACCATGTCTGCCATGTATTTCAAGGTTTGTTTTCTATACCTATAGTGTAACGGATTGTGCATTTTCCCACTAGAAAGAAATGTATAAAAAATATGTAATTATGTTGCATGACATTTTTAGTCATATTATAATATACATATCATTTTTTAAAGGAGTTATTATGGCAGGCAATTATAAAAATTCATATAAAGTCAGCGAAAAAGAATTAGTATCACTTTCTGTATACAATGTTGGTTTCCAGAAATGTACTCCTGATTACCAATGGGGACCGGGTATTCGGGATCATTATCTGATACACTATGTTATTTCCGGCAAAGGTACTTATACAGTTAATAACCAGACGTATACTTTGACAGAAGGGGACTCATTTTTAGTTTATCCCAATACGGAAGTTACCTATTCTGCGGATCACAAGAATCCATGGGAATACGCATGGGTAGGTTTTACCGGCAGCGATGCTTCGATTATTTTAAAAGCCACAGACTTTTCCCCGGCAGCACCGATTATTCATAAAAATCCTTTAGGCGAATCCATTCACCGACAGATTCTGCACATTTATGATGCCAGAGGAAACGAATTAGAGCATGCTGTAGAAATGACGGGTCGTCTCTACACCATGCTCTCTCTTTTCATGCAGTCTGCATCCCACGAAAAAAATGCAGATACAGCCAGCAGTTATGTGCAAAAAGGTATTGAATATATTACGGCTAACTATTCCTATGCAATTACAGTTGAAGATATTGCTGACTATGTAGGTTTAAGCCGCAGCCACCTTTTCCGTTCTTTTCAGAACGTTTTAGGTGTATCCCCAAAGGAATATCTGACTTCCTTTCGAATGAAACAGGCATGTTATCTTTTAGAACATTCCGATTTGTCCATTACTGCCATTGCCAATTCCATCGGATTTGACAACAGCCTGTACTTTTCGAAGATTTTTCATAAGCAAAAACAGATTTCTCCAAGAGATTACCGCAAAAGGTTTCAAAAAAAAATTACTCTGCAGCCTGCATTTTTAAAAGAGGATTCCGCAAAATTGCAACCGTTAGAGGAATAACCATAACTATCCACACAACAGGTTCTGACCAGATAATCCCCCAGTAACCAAACACCGGTGTCAGCAGCATGGCAAATACCACTTTTCCAGCCAATTCAATAAAACTAGAAATCACCGGTGTAATATGGTCACCGATTCCCTGTAATGTATTTCTAAACAGGCAGATAAATGCCGTCACAATGTACAGACAGGTATCTACTTTCAAATATAACGCACCTGTTTCTAACACTTCTTTTGTATCACTTCCGGTAACTGCGCCAATCAGCCACTCTGATGCGAACTGTGCACATATCAAAACAGCTATGCACCAGATAATACTCATAACCGTAGCTACTTTCAAGCCTTCACGAATCCGTCGAAATTTACCTGCACCATAATTTTGTCCGGCAAAGGTCGCCATGGTAGAACCTAGCACACCAAACATCATCATAAATATCTCTGTAATCTTTCTTGCTGCGGTATGGGCAACAATAATATTTTGTCCTAAAGTATTTATCGCCGTCTGCAAAGCCACTGTACCAAACTGTACAAAGGAACTCATAAACGCCATAGAACCTCCGGCAGACAAAAGCTCCTTCATCGTCTCTTTTACCGGACGTAAATCCATCATTTTCAAACGGAAAATTTCATAACGCCCAAACATATATATCCAGCTTAAAACAGCAGATATTATCTGGGCAAGAACTGTTGCATATGCCGCACCTGCAACTCCTAAGTCCAAACCATATATAAACCACAAATCCATAAGTATGTTCAATATACTAGAAAGCACCAAAAAACCCAGCGGTGCTAAAGTATCGCCAACTGCCCGCAAAATTCCCGCTGCAGCATTATAAGCAAAGGTTGCAAACATTCCGCCAATAATAATACAGATATAATCTTTCGCATCGGCATAGAGCTCCGGCGAAATATTCATCCAGCCAAGCAGTGGGTCAATAAACAACAGTGTAGCCACAGTAAACAGAAGCGTCATGGAGAATCCCATGGTAACGATATTTCCGACAGTTTCTTTTAATTTCACCTTGTCTCCTGCTCCAAAACATCTGGCAACCGGAATCGCAAACCCCAATGCCATACCATTCATAAAACCAATCATCAGATTACAAAGCACGGAAGTCGCTCCCACTGCCGCAAGCGCACTTTCACCCAATGCGCTCCCAACAATTCTTGTATCTGCCAGTGAATAAAATAACTGGAACAGATTTCCGAAAAACACCGGGATAGCAAACGCCAGCAAACCACGAGTAATATTCCCTTGTGTTAAATCCAGCATATTTTTCTTTATCGCATTACTTTTGCTCATTTTCTTTTCTCCTATGTGGGATAACTGCTTTATTTTATTTAGAACTACACATCAGAAAAGCTCCCGGAATACCGAGAGCCTGTCTATTCTTTGATTAAGCTAATTTACTTTTTGCTAATTCAGCTAATGTTGCAAATCCTTCAGCATCATTTACTGCCATTTCTGCTAACATTTTACGGTTCATATCTACACCAGCTAATTTTAAGCCGTGCATGAACTGGCTGTAAGAAACGCCATTGATACGAGCTGCTGCGTTGATACGAGCAATCCATAACTGACGGAACTGACGTTTTCTTTCTTTTCTACCAGCATAAGAACTTGTTAAGGCTCTCATAACTGACTGTTTTGCTACTCTGTACTGTTTAGAACGAGCTCCTCTATAACCTTTTGCTAATTTTAAAACTCTATTGTGTCTTTTCTTAGCATTTAAGCCACCTTTAATTCTTGCCATTGTCTATTCCTCCTTAACTTATTCCTATAAATATGGTAAAATCTTCTTCATGTTCTTAACATTAGATGCATCTGTCATAACAGCTTTTCTAAGATTTCTCTTATTCTTAGTTGTTTTCTTTGTTAAGATATGTCTTTTATAAGCTTTATTTCTTTTTAATTTTCCTGTTCCTGTTACTTTGAAACGTTTTGCAGCTGCTCTGCTGGTTTTCATTTTTGGCATAGTATATTTCCTCCTTGATATGCTATTTCTTCTCTGCAAGCACCATTGTGATGCTTCTGCCTTCTACCTTAGGCGCTTTTTCTACGACTGCAACATCTGCAAGACTTTCTGCAAAATCATCTAAGATATGTTTGCTGCTATGCATATGTGCCATCTCACGACCACGGAAACGCAGTGTGACTTTTACTTTGTTACCTTTCTCAAGGAACTTTTTCGTAGCATTCATTTTGGTATTCAAATCATTCGATTCGATATTCGGTGACATACGAATTTCCTTGACTTCAACAACCTTCTGCTTTTTCTTAGCTTCTTTTTCTTTTCTTGCCATCTCGTATCTGTATTTACCATAATCGATAATCTTACAAACCGGTGGCTTTGCAGTTGGCGCGATTTTTACCAAATCAAGCTCTGCTTCCTCGGCTAATTTCATCGCCTCTCTGGCTGACATGATGCCAAGCTGTTCTCCGTTTACCCCAATCAGACGAACTTCTCTGTCTCTGATCTGTTCATTAATCATTAACTCGCTAATGGTTTTGCACCTCCAAAATAAATATATAGTACATCTCTGTAAAATAAAAAAGCGGATAGGCAGACTATCCACAATCAAACACAAACAACGTGATAAACGTCACTTGAAATATGAACCATAAGTCGCCCAATTGCGCTTAGGTGAGAGTGGATAACTCTACTTGCTTTCAACAACTTCTATACTTTAACATAAGATATTTTGTACGTCAAGCGTTTTTTATAATTTAATTTTTACAAGGCAGATTTTGTAGTTTTAGCTTACAAAATCCACCCTATACCATTTTCATTTATTTCTGATTAATATAATTTACCAGTCCTTCACAGGCAATAATCTTCTGCATGAATTCCGGGAAAGCCTGACCCTGATACTTTGTACCTTTTGTCTTATCTGTGATAACACCTGTATCAAAATCCACTTCCACTTCATCACCTGCTTCAATTTCTCTTGCTGCTTCTGCACATTCTACGATTGGCAGACCGATATTGATTGCATTACGATAAAAGATTCTGGCAAAAGTTTCAGCAATAACACAGCTTACACCGGCTGCTTTGATGGCTATTGGTGCATGTTCTCTGGATGAACCACAGCCAAAGTTTTTGGTTGCCACCATGATATCTCCGATTTTTACATTTTTTACAAAATCTTTATCTATATCTTCCATACAATGTAATGCCAATTCCTTTGGATCTGATGAGTTCAGATATCTTGCCGGAATGATTACATCGGTATCTACATTGTCACCATATTTAAATACTGTTCCACATGCTGCTTTCATGTATCCTACCTCCTATACTTCATCCGGTCCGGAAATCTTACCGGTAATAGCACTTGCTGCTGCTACTGCAGGGCTTGCAAGATAAATTTCAGACTCAACGTGTCCCATACGACCTACGAAGTTACGATTTGTTGTGGATACACAACGCTCGTATTCCGCAAGAATACCCATGTGACCGCCAAGACATGGTCCACAGGTCGGTGTACTTACGATTGCACCTGCTTCGATAAAGGTTCTTAAATATCCTGCTTCCATAGCATCTAAGTAAATCTGCTGAGTTGCAGGAATTACGATAGCACGAATACCTTTTGCTACCTTTTTACCTTTTAAGATTTCTGCTGCAATTCGCAAATCTTCCAAACGACCATTTGTACAGGAACCAATGACTACCTGATCAATTTTAATATCATCAATTTCGTCAATGGTCTTTGTATTTTCCGGCAAATGCGGAAATGCTACAGTAGGTTTTAATGCACTTAAATCAATGGTATATTCTTCATCATATACAGCATCTTCATCCGCTTCGTAAATCTTATATTCACGCATGGAATGTGCTTTCATGTACTCTTCGCACTTTTCGTCTACAGGGAAAATACCATTTTTTCCACCGCCTTCAATTGCCATATTTGCAATTGTAAAACGGTCATCCATAGAAAGATACTGAATACCATCGCCTACAAATTCCATGGATTTGTATAATGCACCATCAACACCAATCATACCGATAATGTGTAAAATAATATCTTTTCCGCTAATCCATTTTGCAGGTTTACCTGTTAAAACAAATTTAATTGCAGACGGTACTTTGAACCAGGCTTTTCCTGTTGCCATACCAGCCGCCATATCCGTACTTCCTACACCGGTAGAAAATGCACCTAACGCACCATATGTACAGGTATGGGAATCTGCACCGATGATTACATCACCGGCAACCGTTAACCCTTTTTCCGGTAATAGGGCATGTTCAATTCCCATCTCTCCTACGTCAAAATAATTTGTAATCTCGTGTTTACAGGCAAATTCTCTTACACATTTACAGTGCTGCGCAGATTTAATATCTTTGTTTGGTGTAAAATGATCCATAACAAGCGCAATTTTATCTTTGTGAAATACACCTTCTGTATTCATTTTTTCTATTTCATGAATAGCTACCGGTGAGGTAATATCGTTTCCAAGTACAAGGTCTAAGTCGGCTTCAATTAACTGCCCGGCCTGTACAGATTCTAAACCTGCATGTGCTGCAAGAATTTTCTGGGTCATTGTCATTCCCATGCAACAATTCCTCCTAGTTCTTTAATTACTTTTTTAATTCGTGTGTGAGTGTTTATTGTATTGTATCATAGTCTCTGCTATAATAGAAATACATATTAAATATAATTACTATAAGCTAAAGTTATAAAAGGAGATACTCTTTATGAATCAAAATCTTTCTGCCTACCGCATTTTTTATACTGTAGCCAATGCCGGCAATATTTCCAAAGCCGCTAAAGAATTATACATCAGCCAGCCGGCAATTAGCAAGTCTATTCAAAAATTAGAAGATGGTATCGGCTGCAAACTCTTTGCCAGAAGCTCCCGTGGTGTGGCTTTGACCGAAGAAGGGGAACTTCTCTATTCCTATGTAAAAAATGCTTTTGAAACACTGACACTTGGCGAAGAAAAGCTGCACCGTTCCATCGAGCTTGGTGTGGGGCATTTAAAAATTGGTGTCAGTTCTACTTTGTGCAAATATATTTTACTTCCGTATCTAAAGGAATTTATTAAACACCACCCACATATCAGCATTTCCATTACCTGTCAGTCTACGAATGACACACTAAAACTATTAGAGGATAATAAAATTGACATCGGTCTCATCGGTAAGCCAGAAAATGCCAAAACCATTCATTTTGATTACTTGGAGGAAATTGAGGATATTTTTGTTGCCACCAAAGATTATTTAAGAAATTTAAAAACCAGAGGTGTTACGAAAAATAATATTTTACAGAATTCTACGCTCATGCTATTAGATAAAAACAATATGACAAGACAATATATTGATGATTATTTGCAGATTAACCACATACATGTACAGGATTCTATTGATATTTCCGATATGGATTTACTGATTGAATTTGCAAAAATTGGTGTAGGTGTTGCCTGTGTTATCAAAAATTTTGTCAAAACAGAACTTTCTGAAGGGGCTTTGATGGAGATTCCGCTGGGGATTCCCATTCATAAGCGTGAAGTTGGCGTTGCTTATAAGAGTCAGTTGAAGCCCTCAAAATCTCTCAAAACGTTTATTGAATTTTATCATACATATACACCTGCTTAAGTGCATACAAAACCCCGGAAACGATTCTCAAACCATTTCCGGGGTTAATTATTATTTATGTAAGATAGAATTAGTTGTTGATTAATTTATCTTCTTCGTTATTCCAGCTATATAATTTACGGATTTCTTTACCAACTTCCTCTGCCGGATGCTCAGCTGCTAATTTTCTCATAGCTTTGAAGTGTACCTGTTTTCCTGCATCAGACATATCTAATAAGAATTCTTTTGCAAAAGAACCATCCTGAATGTCAGATAATACTTTCTTCATAGCTTTCTTTGTTTCTTCTGTGATAACCTTAGGTCCTGTAATGTAATCACCGTATTCTGCTGTATTAGAAATAGAATATCTCATTCCTTCGAAGCCTGACTGGTAAATTAAGTCTACGATTAATTTCATTTCGTGGATACATTCGAAGTATGCATTTCTTGGGTCATAACCAGCTTCTGTTAATGTTTCAAAACCAGCCTGCATTAATGCACAAACACCACCACAAAGTACAGCCTGTTCACCGAAAAGGTCTGTTTCTGTTTCTGTTCTAAAGTCTGTTTCAAGAACACCGGCTCTTGCTCCACCGATACCAGCAGCATATGCTAAAGCTTTGTCCTGTGCTTTTCCTGTAGCATCCTGATATACAGCGATAAGACAAGGAACACCTTTGCCAGCCTGATATTCAGAACGTACTGTATGTCCAGGTCCTTTTGGAGCGATCATTGTAACGTCTACGTTTGCCGGTGGAACGATACATCCGAAGTGTACGTTGAAACCGTGAGCAAACATTAACATATTGCCTTCTTCTAAGTTTGGCTCGATATCGTTTTTGTAAAGTGCCGCCTGTTTTTCATCATTGATTAAGATCATGATAACGTCAGCTCTTTTTGCTGCTTCTGCTGCTGTGAAAACTTCAAATCCCTGTTTTTCAGCTTTTGCCCATGAACGGCTTCCTTCATAAAGACCGATGATTACGTTGCATCCGGAGTCTTTTAAGTTTAATGCATGTGCATGTCCCTGACTACCGTAACCGATAATTGCGATTGTTTTTCCTTCTAATAATGCTAAATTACAATCTTCCTGATAAAAAATCTTTGCTGCCATTTTATATTATCCTCCTAAAAATTAATCTAAATATATGACATCTGCGGAACCTCTTGTCAGTCCCGTAATACCT
>JAGAMY010000012.1 GCA_017624495.1 Lachnospiraceae bacterium
CTTTTGCAAAAAGGAAAAGCAGGTAACTGCATATGGTGGGTATAGCGCAGTTGGTTAGCGCGCCAGATTGTGGCTCTGGAGGCCCAGGGTTCGAATCCCTGTATCCACCCTCGCTGTTAAGGCGCAGAAGTACAAGTTATTGGGCTATCGCCAAGCGGTAAGGCACAGGACTTTGACTCCTGCATTCACCAGTTCGAATCTGGTTAGCCCAGCTCTTATGAATTAAATATTTGTACATGGGATATTAGCTCAGTTGGTAGAGCACTTGACTTTTAATCAAGTTGTCCGGGGTTCGAATCCCCGATGTCTCATTAAGAAAGAGTGTTACAAAAGTGATGCTCTTTTTTTATATTATTACATTTGGGATTACGAGGAAATAGAATTTGAAAACAATTTTACTTTTAGAAGATGATGAAAACTTAAATAGAGGAATCTCCCTAAAGCTAAGCAATGAAGGCTATCAGGTATTATCCGCTTTTTCTATAGAAGAGGCAGAGGTCTTTTGGAAGAAGGAAGAAGTACATATGGTTATCAGTGATATTACTCTGCCGGATGGAAGCGGATTAGATTTCGGGAAGAGAGTTCGGGAAAAAAGTGATGTTTATCTGTTGTATCTTACGGCATTGGATCAGGAAATAGATATAGTGAACGGTTACGATACCGGAGCAGATGATTATATTACCAAGCCATTTTCTGTAAATATCCTTACTTCAAAAGTTAATGCATTGATGCGCAGATTAGGCGAAAAAGAAGGTGCTGTCTTGTATTCAGGGGATATTGAGGTTTCTATCCGGGAATTGCAGATAAAAAAAGCAGGAGAAGAGATTTCTTTGAGTAAGACAGAAATACAGCTATTGGTATATCTTTTAGAAAATGCGGGACAGATTGTATCAAAGGAAAATATTTTAGAAAAGATATGGGGAGTAGACGGGCAGTTTGTGGATGATAACACGGTAACAGTGAATATCAGCCGTTTAAAAAACAAGTTAGAGACAGACTGTATTTCTAATGTAAGAGGACTAGGATATGTATGGACTGGAAAAGTGGTAAGAAAATAAGGAAGTTTGGGCTTATAGGAATTGTGTTTGTTTTGCTTTTAGGCTGTGGAATGTATGGATTTGTAAATATCGAAACAGCTAACCGGAATACACATTTAGAGGAAATGGTTAAGATATATCCGGAAATGGAATGGGTACTAACAGAGACTTTTGACTATTATCATGCGCAGATGTTAAAGGAAGTTGGCGTTTTTGGACTGTTTGTGGCAGGTTTGGCAGGTATTTTATTGTGTGTGCTATATTTTATATGGAAAAATGAGTGGAAAAGGGAACAGGCAGATGTCAAGGAAGAACTGGCTGGAATATGTGAACAGTTAGAATGGTTTCGTAAAGGAAATTATGAAATTACACCTTATATGTTGCGTGCGGATGAGAAGGATGAAGAAAATAGAATAAAAGACATACTAAAAGACTTAGGTGATTATTTTTCTGCACTAAAAGAACAGATGGCAGTGGAAGAAAACAATACAAAAGCATTAATTACAGATATATCTCATCAGTTGAAAACTCCGTTGGCTTCTTTGCGTGTAAGTTATGAATTGACGAAAACAAAGAATCTGACTGATGTAGAACGGGAAGAATTTTTGGAAAAAGAAGAACAGGAAATCTACAAATTAGAGATTTTGTTGGAGGAACTGGTAAAAATGTCGCGGCTTGAGCATCATATGATTCAAATTAAACCAAAGGCAGCCAGCATAAAAAAGACCATTACAGAAGCAGTAAGTCAGGTGTTTATGAAAGCATATGATAAAAATATAGAAATATCTGTGGAAATGGAAGAGGATGTTGTCTTAGCGCATGACAGTAAGTGGACGGTAGAAGCACTGGCAAATATGATAGACAATGCAGTGAAGTATTCAGAACCGCAGACAGCCATTGAAATCCGTATGCATCAGTTACCGAATAGTCTGATAATAGAAATAGAGGATGAAGGGCAGGGAATTGCAGAAGAGGAAGTTCACAAAATTTTTCAACGATTTTACAGAGGAAAAGAGGCAAGAAGGACAGTAAAAGAAGGGGCAGGTGTGGGTTTATACTTAGCACGCCGCATTATTGAGCAACAGGGAGGAAGTATTGTTGTTAAGAGAAAATTAGGTCAGGGAAGTATTTTTAAAATAGTAATGCCAATAAAATAGGAAATTTTAAAACCCTTACAAAACTGTTATGGTTGCTGTAAGGGTTTTGTAATGTGAAAATGGTATTTTGGTTACAGAAGAAAATGAAGAGAGGTAGAAAAATGCATAAAATCGTAGAGATAAAAGATTTGGTAAAGTACTATCAGACTGGTGAAAATGTGGTAAAAGCAGTAGATCATACAAATTTGGTGATTGAAAGAGGCAAATTTACTGCTATTGTAGGTCGTTCTGGTTCCGGAAAGTCAACCTTATTGCATATTATGGGAGGACTTGACAGACCGGATTCGGGAGAAGTATGGATTAACGGAAAAAATATATTAGAATTGAAGGATAATGCGCTTGCAAAATTCCGTCGGAGAAAAATTGGTTTTGTATTTCAGGATTTTAATCTGATACCATCGTTAAATGTATGGGAAAATGTGGTATTACCACTGGGCTTGGATGGAAGAAAAGTCAATGAGCAGGAAATTATGCAGATACTTGAAAAAATCGGGCTGGCAGATAAACGGGATGCTATGCCAAGTACACTGTCTGGCGGGCAAAAACAAAGAACAGCGATTGCAAGGGCTTTAGCAGGTGCACCGTCGATTATTTTGGCAGATGAGCCTACGGGAAATTTAGATTCCCAGACAGAACTTGAGGTGATGAATTTTTTTAAACGCTGTGTAAGTGACATGGGGCAGACGCTGGTTATGATTACACATGATGAGACCATCGCACAAATGGCAGATGAGGTGATTTTGATTGAAGATGGTAAAGTGGAGGTTCGTTCATGAAAATGGTAAGAAAAATTGCATTTGCAAATATGAAATATCATAAAAGTAAAAATATATTAACTGGGATTGCTATTTTTTTAACAACCCTGTTATTGTATATGGTTCCCACGGTTGGAATGGCATTGATAAATGGTCAGTTTGCCATGATTAATGAATTATATCCCATGTGGCATGGGCGTTATCGTGAACTGGACAGTCAGATAGTGGAAAAACTGGAGGTACATCATGATATTGCAAGATATGGACTTCGCAGTGATGTGGGGAAAATTAAGGACACAAAAGCAGAGGTTATGCTTTTCTACATGGATAAAGAGTGTATGGATTTATGCAAAATACATTTAGCAGAAGGCAGATTTCCGGAAAAGTCCGAGGAGATTGTGGTGACGAAGGGAATTTTGAAAGAAATAGGACAGCAGGGAAATATCGGTGATACGATTCGCATACCCTGCCAGATTTACCGTAACGGAGGACTGGATTTTGCAGAAGAAAAACAATTTGTGATTTCCGGTTTTTTGGAAGATGCAGAAATGGAGGATGAAAACAGAACCTATTCTGCATTAGTGTCAAAAGCATTTTTTGAAAATGAGATTCCAAAAGAACAGAGGGTGTATCGTTTTTTTTTCCAGGTAAAAGGGACGGAGAAAAATATCTTAACGGATGAAATAGAAGAACGTATTGAAAATATTGCCCTGCAATTTGGGATAGAAGAAAAGCAGATAAAAATCAATAATGAATATCTGGCAGCAAATTATATAGACGCTGCATTTGTATCGATAATAACAGGAATTATGTTGATTATTGTATTTGCAGGTATAATCACCATTTATAGTATATATTATGTTTCTATGGGAGAACGGATTCAGGAATTTGGAAAAATAAAAGCTATTGGAGCGACAAAACAGCAGATTCGCCAGATTGTGTTATGGGAAGGTCTGGCAGTTGCTATGATAGCAGTACCCATAACAATTATAGTGGGAACTGTTTTGGCAAAATCGGTATTTTTGGGAATACTAAAACTGTACAATGATGAAAGTTTTATGGTAAGCACGATAGATGTACTGTTTGAAAAAAATCAGGTACAGATATATTACTGGTGGATTTATCTGCTTGCGATTGTGGTGACATTTATTACCGTATACATATCTTTGCATAAGCCGATGCGGATAATGGCAAAAGTATCCGAAATGGAGGCTATTCGTTATCAGATGGGAGAATCTGGTGGAAGAAAGAAAAGCAAAAAAGGGTATCGGGATATTACAGTTGGACGTCTGGCAAAAATATATCTTTCAGGAAATAAGAAAAAAAGTTTTATGACGATTACCTCTATGAGTGCAACGGGGATATTCCTCATGGTGGTGGCTACAGTATTAGCCTGTGCAACGCCAGAAGAAAGTGCAAATGCTTCCCTCGTAGGACAGTATGAGATTTCCATAGCAGATGAAACCGGTAATAAAGAGCATCCGGAACGGGAATGGAGCAATATTCAGCAGTATAATCCGTTGACAAAAGAATTGGAGGATAGAATAGAGCAGATAAATGGAATCAAGACTGTATCCGCCTTTTCTGAAATGTATGTGTCTTTGGTGGATTATGAAAATATAAGAGAAGGAATTCTTGGCATTCCGGAAGAATACAAAGATACTTTGATGGATGGAATTATAGAAGGAGAAGTAACCTATGAAGAATTATGCAGGGGAGATAAGGTAATTGCGGATCAGAATTTGTTTCGCTGGTATCCGGATATTGCGTTGGGAGACAAATTGAAGCTTATCGTACAGGATGATGATACTTCTTATGAAAAGACAGTAGAAATAGCAGCGATTGGAGATTATCCAATTGGTTTTACGAATTTTTCCTTTTTGCTCATGGCAAAAGATGGGGTGGAGACATTTAGTGAGCATAATCTGCATTTTTACTACCATGTGCTGGCAGAAGAAAATTACAATGAAAAGGTAAAAATGCAGTTAGAAGAAATTATTGCAGAAACAGAGTTTTTACAGATGCGGACATGGCAGCAAAGCTATGAAGAGCATAAAGCAGCCTTAGCATTGACCTGTGGAGCCTGCTATGCATTTTTAGGTATACTGGGTGTGATTTGCATTATGAATATGATGAATACAATGATTCATAATGTTCATGTGCGGAAAAAGGAAATTGGTATGCTGCAGGCAATTGGAATGTCTGATACGCAGCTACTTTATATGTTACAGATAGAAGGGGTATTTTATACAGTTGGAACGCTGATTCTTTCGGTTGGCGGTGGAAGTATTTTAGGACATCCGGTATACCAGTGGGCAAAACAGAATGGGATACTAAATATTAGAAATTACCACTATCCGGTCAATGCAGCAATTATTGTATCGGTTATACTTTTTCTGGTGCAAATAGTATTGGCTGTAGTAATTGCAAAATCCGTAAAAAAAGAATCTTTAATTGACAGGGTAAGGTTTAGTGAGTAAGTAAAAAGAACTGGTGTAGAGAAGAGAATCTCTATGCCGGTTCTTTGCATTGGGAAGGTTTTTTCTATAGGAGGGAGGAGCTAATTGATTGATAAGGTTTCTGGCATTTCTGGCAACTGCAGGTTTTGTGATACTATTAGGATTACTGGTACTGGCGAATTAGTTAAAATATAATATACTTAACAAGACAATCGGCAGGTGAATTGCACTCACCCAACCCGGTAAGAATAACAGTTATAAAATAGCCGTTAGCTTTCTTAGGGCAGGACGGCTATTTTCTTTGTGTTCTAACAAAAGCAGCAAAGATTTTTATTTTATCTAATTTTTCCTCTGTATATTCGCCACCGTCAAAGAGGGCGGTGATGGTTTGGGGGTGGTCGTCTATTTCAAGTAATTCATCTACTGATTCTATTTGTGAAAAGCCCCTAAGCCAATCTTGGCATGGTATCTGTATTTATGAAAAATATATTGTAAAAAATATGTAGAGCTTGTATTATAGTGAATAACAAATGTATTTCAAGGGGGCAGATGATATGATCAAATTCAAGAACAAATTTTTAGTTGCAATGCTTATGATGTTTTTGGTAATGATATTGCCCAAATCAGTTGTTTTTGCAGGAACAAACAATAGTCAGGAAGCGGCACAGGTAATTTCAGTGAATACCAGTTATTCAGGAAGTATGGATAGTGAGTATGCATGGTATAAGACTGAATTAACGGAATCGGGATATTTCTATCTGGACTTCGATAGATTTTCAGAAGATGGAGATAAATATGTAAATGTTGGATGGAAATTATCAATTTATGTGGATGATAAATTTATTTTGGAAGATGTGTGGGTTAGTGAAGCTAATTCTGCATACAAATCACCAAATTATGGATATCCGAAGGGAACAATCGCTTATATAAGAATTCAGAATGACGGAGCAGGTACAAAGGTTCCGTATAAGTTTTCTGTGTATAATCAAAAGGATAGCTATTGGGAAAGTGAAAAAAATGATACACAGAAAACAGCAAATACGCTGACATTGAAAAAATCATATTATGGAAATTTTTCTAAAGCAGATACAGTTGATTATTTTAGTACAAAGATGAATAAAACAGGATATGCACAAATTCATTTTGGACGCAGGGATTTAGATGGAGACAAATATGTAAATGCTGGATGGAAAATATCTGTAATTGTGAATAATAAAATTGTATTAGACCCGGTATTTGTATCAGAAGCTACTGCATTAGATGGTTATGTATCGCCACAATTCGGGTATAAAAAAGGACAAAAAATATATGTTCGTGTTGAAAATGATGGTGCAGGTACAGCGGTTGATTACAAGATTCAGGTAAAGTGCAAGGCATCTGCTCTTTGGGAAACAGAAAACAATGATTCAAAATCCAAGGCAGATAAATTAAAATTAAATAAGAAATATTACGGTGTATGTACACGAAATAATGATAGTGACTGGTTTAAATACAAAGCAGCTAAGAATGGAACGTTAAAATTTTATGGAGGAAAACGTAGCTTAGATGATTCCGGCTGGTATACTTTTGAGGTTTATGTAAAGGGAAAAAGAGTGCTTTCGGCAAGTAATTATAACAATGCAATAGGAAAACTGGGCAGCTTTAGTGTAAAGAAAGGACAAACAGTGTATGTAAAGGTTTCTGGTAATTACAGAAGTGCATATGCCTTAAAGTTAAAGTATTAAAATCAAGGGAATATATATTGCATACGTTAAAGGCTACTGGTTGGCAGCCTTTTGAAGTTTTATATGGTTACATAAAAAATAAAAAAGAATGGTTTAGTAAAATAAAGTATGGTAAAATAAAGTAGATACAGACGGAGGTGGCCGGATGACATCGAAAATATTTTGGAAGAAAATCTATAAAAAAAGAGTAGTACTTTTTTTCTTTTATATTCTGTTTGGTATTTTACTTTTGACAGCATATTTTATGCCCAAAATGGAATTTTTTCAGATTAAAGGACTACAGGAAGTTCATGGTGAGTGGAAATATACCATTTTAGAAGAAGATACCATTTTGCAGGCAGAGCATCTGATAACGGATGAGATGGCAGGAAATACGATGATGTTTCATACCTATGATTCTTATGTGGAGGTATATGCCGGAGAGGAATTGATTTATCATTTTGGTGAAGAACCATTGATAGGAAAGTCACCGGGTTCTTATTATCATTTTGTGAAGATTCCGTACAGATTGGAAAGAAATAGTTTAAGTATATTTATACATACGGTATATCCACGGAAATTCCAGATGGAATATGAGTTCTATGTGGGAAATGCGGGAGAGATTATTGTAAATCTCGTTCGTGGGGAAATGTTTGGAATAGTGACAAATATTATTATGCTGATGTTTGGTGTAGTGGTATGTTTGCTGCATTTTATAGAAAGCAGGGAGAAGCTGGGCAGTGGCAGGAATCTGTATTTGGGTCTGATGATTCTTACCTTTGTCGTCTGGCTGAATTCTTCCTTATTTTTCAGTCAGATACTATTTAAAAATCCGGTTTTCCAGTATTATTTAACGTATTTTTCCTTATATATGCTACCGTTTTTGTTTTTACTGTATGTGGAATCCATGCATCCAAAGCTGCATTGCCGGGTAGAGTTTTCGCTGTGTTTAGCAGTAATATGTTTGAACTGCCTGATGCATTTGGCAGGTATACGGGATTTTACAGAAAATGGTACGCTTTTTGCAGCTACATTAGGTGTATCTTTGACATATTTACTGATACGAATTGTGAAAAATTTTTATCAGTCAAAGACCTTGTGGCTTGGCGTATTTATTTTTTCAGCCTTTGTAATGATGAATATTGTTGTGTTTATACTTAGAGCAAAATTCGTAAATCATATGTTCTTTACCCGTGTGGGACTAATTTGTTATATGCTGTTTTCTGTCTGGACAGGAGTGCGTCAGATGCTGCAGGAGATGGCATTGGCAAAGGAAACGTCTATGTTAAAAGCTATTGCTTATGAGGATAATCTGACAAAAAGCGGCAATCGGTATGCTTTTGAAAAAGAGCTGAAAAAGGCGAAGCTTGAAAAAATGGCAATGGTGTCCATGGATTTGAATAATCTAAAAAGCTGTAATGATAACTATGGACATGCTTGTGGAGATGCATTTATTCGTATGGCAGCATACTTTTTGCATGAAGTTTTTGGAGAAGGTGTGTACCGGATTGGCGGGGATGAGTTCGTGGCTTTGGTAGAAAATATGTCGGAGTCGGAGTTTTTTGCAAAGCGCATACATTTACAGGAGCGGTTAGATAAGTACAATGCAAGGAAGGAAAGTCCTGTGGATTTGGAAATTGCCTGTGGATATGCCGCTTATGAAGAAGGGGATTTATCCTATGAGGATATTTTAAAAAGAGCGGATGCAAAAATGTATTGCGATAAGAAGATGTTAAAAAATAGGGAAAAGTTGTCGTAGAAATGCGGCAGCTTTTTTTGAAAATCTGCAACTTTTTTGTATCGTAATTCGTATGTAATATAGAAGGAGAAAAATAGGATGATGGCAAACTGTTTGGAAAGATATTTTCAAAAATACTATGCAAAATGTTACAGGGCGGCATTTGCCTTAGTAAAAAATCGTGCAGATGCAGAGGATATTGCGCAGGAAGTGCTCGTAAGACTCCTTGTATATGAACCGGAATTTGCAAGCGAGGAGCACGAAAAGGCGTGGATGCTGCGAACTGCCATAAATCTGGCAAAGGATTTACTGAAAAGTAAGTGGCATAATGCGCTTGTAGCAATAGAAACAGTGGATGAAGCCGAAAAGTCCTATTTACAGATACCGGATGTGGAAACGGATGATACGCTCTGGATGGTTCTTGAACTGCCGGAACGTTTTCGGAATTGTCTGTATCTGTTTTACTATGAGGATTATTCAATTCGGGAAATTGCGGATATTTTGGAGGAACCGGAGAATACGGTAAAGTCAAATTTAAAAAGAGGTCGTGAAGTCTTGAAACGAAGATTGCAGGAGAGGAGATAATCGTATGGCAGTAAATAGTGTAAATGGAAACCATTTGTTAGAAAAAATCGGGAATTGTCATAGCCGGAACAGTAAATCAAAGGGCAATGCCTATGAAAATTTCATGGGAAATTTAAAGGAAAAAGCACAAGAAAAAGAAGCGCAGCAGGCAATACAGCAAAGCACTGCCGAAAGCATAAATGCTTTACAGCTAGATTACCGTTCGGGAAAACTGGCATCAGAATTGCTTTTACAAAAGTCCGGAAGAGTTGAAATGCATGCATATATCGAAACGGCTGTCCGCCATATCAGTTATGCAGAAAGTGATAAAGTAAAAGTTTGTACTGTGGAAGGGTATACACTTAAAGCACAGGTAGATGCAGACGAACATATGGTTTATATTGAGCAGAAAAATGAGGATGGTACATGTCAGGCTTATGAGGTAAATCCTTTAAAGATTTCTGAAAATACGAAAAATCCAATAGAACAGATGGCTTTAGAAGCGTGGGATATTGCTAAGGATCTGCATAATGATGGTATGTTTACGGAAATGGATGAAACGAAGCCTGCCGATGCATCAACAGAGAAAGCGGTTACATTTTCGGAAATGGTAGATAAATTTGAGGAATTTGTAGAAAAACGTATGGAAGAGGGTCCGCCAAAGATTCAGATAGGCGGTTCGGAATTTACAGAAGATGAATGGGAGCGTTTGTTAAAGCGGATTGATAAGGATATAGATGCCTATAAAGAGGAATTGCGGGAGCGTGTGCGCAGACAGCAGGAGAAAGAGGCATTGAAGAAGCGGCAGAGTGGCGCAATTGAAGAGGAAGAAGAAATTATACCGTTACCGGTTTAAGGATAAGTGCGAAATAGGATAGACCGTCCACATTTGTGTTAATGAAAATGTGGACGGTCTTTTGTGAATCCTTGTGGACATTTTCTTCATATCTGATATATAATAGCAATTACATGATTAGATTTTATTGAAAAAATGATGAGGATATACCGATGCAGAATTTGTATGATTTAAATGATATGGTGCGGGCAGATTGTCAGGATTGCACCGGCTGCGCAGACTGCTGTAAGGGAATGGGGGATACTATTGTGTTAGACCCATATGATTGTTATCGTCTGACGGCACTTTTAGGAAAGTCTTTTGATGAGTTTTTGTCAAAAGAAATTGAGCTTACACCAAAGGATGGACTTGTGCTGCCGAATTTAAAAATGGCAGAGGAAAAGGATTGCTGCATATTTTTAGATGAAAACGAGCGCTGCAGTATACATAGTCACAGACCGGGGATTTGCCGATTGTTTCCATTGGGCAGACAGTATGAAGAAGATGGAATAAAATATTTTTTGGTACAGGGTGAATGTACAAAGGCAAACCGTACAAAGGTAAAGGTGAAAAAGTGGTTAGATACCCCGGATTTAAAGCGAAACCAGAAATTCTTAAAGGACTGGCATGATTTAAAAAAACAGTTAGTGGAAGAAGCGTTAAAAGAGGCGGACGAACAGATAATGAAAAATCTAAGTCTTTTTGTGCTGAATCATTTTTACCGGAAAGCCTACCAGACAGAGGATTTTTATACAGAGTTTGAGGGGCGTCTGCAGCAGGCGAAGGATGCGTTAGGATTATAAGGAGTACATAAGTGATGAAAGCAGAAAAGAAACAATTTTATAAATCTTTATCCGCATTGGTTATACCAATTACCATACAGAATCTGATAACCAACGCAGTGAATTCTGCGGATGTTTTGATGCTTGGCTATGTGGGGCAGACCGAATTATCGGCAGTTTCCCTTGCAAATCAGTTTCAGTTTCTTTTGTCGGGGGTATTTTTTGGTATATCCTCCGGGGTGACGATGCTTGCCTCCCAGTACTGGGGCAAAAAGGATACGGATGCGATTCAGACCGTCATGGGTATTGCCATAAAAATTGCATTTGTGATTACCGCATTATTAGGGCTTGGAGCTGTTACCATACCGGAAACCATGATGCGGATTTATACGAATGACGAGATGTTGATTGCCATGGGAAAGGACTATCTGCGGATTATTGGTATTTCCTATGTATTGTTAAGTTTTTCACAAGTATATCTGTGTGTGCTGCGAAGTATTGAGCGGGCAAAATTAAGTACACTTATTAGTGCGGCAGCGCTGGTGGTAAATGTAGTATTGAATGCAACCTTTATTTTTGGTTTGTTTGGTGCACCAAAGCTTGGTATTTTAGGTGTTGCGGTTGCGACATTGATTGCAAGAATTTTGGAAGTGGTTTTATGTTTTTGGGATTTGATGAAGGGAAAATGCTTTAAGCCGGATATACGAATTATTTTCGGTAAAAATAAGCTTCTGCTTCAGGATTTTGTGAAATATTCTATGCCGGCACTGATTAATGATTTTGCATGGACGCTGGCATATTCGGCATATTCCGTCATTATGGGGCACTTAAATGCAGATGTGGTGGCGGCAAATTCTGTGGCAAGTACGGTGCGTAATCTTTGCATGATTTTAGGATTTGCGTTAGGCTCCGGTGCAGCAGTATTACTTGGTATAGAAATTGGAGAGGGCAGGATGAAGGATGCCAAAAGGGATGCCGCCTATTCCTGTCATGTCACATTGGTAACAGGTATCTTAACAGGTCTTGTCATTATATGTCTTCGTCCGTTGGTTTTTGCCAGTTTTGAACTGACGGTAAGGGCAGAGGAATACTTAAATATCATGCTGTTTATCAGCGCATATTATGTTATCGGGCAGTGTATGAATACGCTGCTGATTTCCGGTGTTTTCCGAGCAGGTGGAGATTCGAAATTTGGCATGATTTGTGACTTAGTGGTTATGTGGGGCATTAGCGTTCCTCTTGGTTTTATAAGCGCTTTTGTACTAAAACTGCCGCCAATGGTGGTGTACTTTATTTTGTGTCTGGATGAATTCTGGAAGATTCCGGCGGTTTATGTACATTATAAAAAATTCGGCTGGTTAAAGGATATTACAAGAACAGCAGAAAATGGATAGTGAAATATAGTTGCAGTGTGGCATATCTCTTTGGTAAGATAATTTAGAGAAAATAGAAAAGGATGGATAAAAATATGAACAGAGCAGAAAAGGCATTAGCATATCATAAACAAGGATATAACTGTAGTCAGGCGGTTGCCTGTGCATTTTGCGATAAAATGGGCTTAGACGAGGTTTTAGTTTTTAAGATGATGGAAGGTTTTGGTTTTGGAGACAGCGATTCCTATGGTACTTGCGGAGCTGTAGCAGCTATGGCGGCAGTTATGGGGATGGCATTAAGCAGTGGAAATTTAGAAAAACCGGATTCTAAGCAGAAAACCTATGCAAAGGTCAGGGAATTAAATGCCAAATTCCGGGAAATGAATAAGTCTACCATTTGTCGCGATTTAAAGGGCATGGATACAGGCGTGGTATTAAGAAGCTGTGATGGCTGTATTGAAGATGCGGCAAAAATTTTAATGGAAGCATTTGGTGAATAAGATGTATAGAGGAAAAAAATATTTACTTACCTGCAGTGTGCTGTTAGGTATGATGGTATTGACACTGACTGGCTGTACATCAAAAGAGGAGCGTTTGAAAAAACAGGAAGATTATCGGAAAATTGGTATTACGGCAATGGAATCCGGAGATTATATTGCGGCACAGGAAGCCTTTAATAAGGCTTTGTCAGAGTCAAAACGTATTGGTGCTAATGAAATGGATATCTGTTATTATAAAGCGGCTGCTCAGTTTGCGGCAGGAAGTCTTACGGATGCCATTGAAACCTATGGGATTTTATTAGAGCGTGATGATGAAAATGGTGATGTATATTTTTTGCGGGGCTGCGTATATTTAAAAAATAATGAAATAGACAAGGCACTTAAGGATTTTTCAAATGCCGTAGAATATGCAAAAGATGATGAGATTTACTTAGAAATTTATCATGGGCTTTCGGCAGCAGGATATGAGGCAGAAGGACAGACGTATTTAGCAAAAGCATTGGAAAAAAAGGCAGGAAAAAAAGCAAAAAATTATACGGTTAAGGGTAGAATTTATCTGTTGAAAGGACAATACGATTCTGCAGCGGAGCAGTTGAAGACCGCCATTGAAAAGGGCGATGTGGAAGCGAATTTATATCTGGCGAAAATTTATGAAGCAATGGGAGATACCACACAGGCAGATGCCTGTATTCAGGCGTATATAAAAGAATATCCGGAAAGCAGTGTGGCATTTAACCAAAAAGGAAAACAGGCAATGGAATCCGGTGATTATGCCGGTGCAGTGGAATATTTTAACAAAGGTCTTGCCTTAGAGGAAGTGACAAATGAGCAGGAGCTGCGCAGTAATCTGATTGCAGCTTATGAGTATACTGGTGATTTTACCAGTGCGAAAACGGAAATGGAGGCTTATATGGCAGATTACCCGGATGATCCGGCAGCCAGAAGAGAGTCTTTGTTTTTAAACAGAGGCAGTAAGATGCAGGAGGATACAGAAACAGAATGATTCAGATGGAAGAAGCAAAGGAAAAGGTCATTTTAGTCGGCGTAAGCGAGCAGGATGGGGATGATGCAGAGGATTCCATAACAGAATTAGGTGAATTGGTAGAAACCGCCGGAGCGGCTGTAGCAGGTATTTTGATACAGAAAAGAGAAAGAATGCATCCGGGGACTTATGTTGGTAAAGGAAAAGTGGAAGAAATCCGGGAACTGCTGTTAGAAACGGGAGCCACCGGTGTGGTTTGTGATGATGAGCTTTCGCCTGCACAGCTTCGAAATTTATCGGATATGCTGGATGTAAAAGTCATGGACAGAACACTGATTATCTTAGATATTTTTGCCATGCGGGCATCTACCAGTGAGGGTAAAATTCAGGTAGAGCTTGCACAGTTAAAATATCGGGCAAGCCGTCTGACCGGTATGGGAAAAGCCATGTCAAGGCTTGGCGGCGGTATCGGTACAAGAGGTCCGGGTGAGAAAAAGCTAGAAATGGACAGAAGATTAATCGGCAATCGTATTTCCCAGTTGAAACGTGAACTGGCAGAGGTTCGTTTGCACAGGGAAATCACCAGAGGACAGCGTGCAAAAAGCAAAATTCCTGTGGCAGCCATTGTAGGTTATACCAATGCAGGAAAGTCTACTTTGCTAAATACATTGACAAATGCCAGTGTACTTGAAGAAGATATGCTTTTTGCAACCTTAGACCCCACCACCAGACAGTTAGAACTACCGGGAAAGCAGCAAATTTTACTTACGGATACGGTAGGTTTTATTCGTAAACTGCCCCATCATCTGATAGAGGCTTTTAAGAGCACCTTAGAAGAAGCAAAATATGCAGATTTTATTATTCATGTGGTGGATGCATCAAATCCGCAGGCAGATAAGCAGATGTATATCGTATATGAAACCTTGCGCAGCCTTGGTGTAGAGGATAAGAAGATTGTTACTTTATTTAATAAACAGGATTTGCGGATGGATGATGAGCCGTTAAGGGATTTTCAGGCAGATAAGACACTGGCGGTTTCTGCAAAGTATGGACAGGGCTTAGATGCGTTTAAGGAAGTGTTATCGGAGCTTTTGCGGGAAGATAAGATTTTGATTGAGCGTGTGATTTCTTATCAGGATGCAGGGATTTTGCAGTTGATAAGGAAGCAGGGGGAATTATTAGAGGAAGAATACCAGCCGGAAGGGATATTTGTGCGGGCGTATGTGCCGATGGAGGTCTACGGGAAGTTTCCGGGTTAGTAATGCGGAGTTGTGTATCTGTTTTGCATTTCAAGGTATCCGAAAATTGCCGTGTAAATTGAGTTAATGTACGCATGTCAACATCCTAGTCCGGTTTCAAAACGTAAATCTGGCAGAAAGAGCCTGGGGCTGCGCAACAGTAGACTTGGGAGTGGATTTAGTATTTCTTATCATTTTCAGCGATAAAATAGCCATGCGCCGACAGGACGTCGGCGCAAGTTTGAACCATGACATGGATGTCATGTTGAAAACGGTGGCGTTCGTTGCCATAATCTATATGAAAATGATTAGAAATACTTAGTCCACGGACACTCTACAGTTGCGCAGTCCCCGGCTCTTTCTGCCAGAATCAACTACTTTAAAAACCGGACGGAAGCCCGCCACATCAAGCCCTAAACCAGATTTGCCCGATTAACAGCCGCTGTCAAAGCATTAATAGAAGCCTTAATAATATCTTCATCCATGCCAATACCCCAAACCAGCTTTTCATGAGAAGTAATTCCCACATAAGCCAAAGCCTTTGAGGATGAACCACGGGAAAGTGCATGCTCTGTGTATTCGCTCAATTCGTATGTAATACCAAAATGTTTCTTAATAGCTTTACTTACTGCATCCAGACGACCATTACCGTTAGATTCGATAACAACTGTCTCATTTTTAGAAGTAATGGTTACGCTTGCTTCAATTCCATTGTTCTGTTTAAAGTGACATTCAGGAATAGAGAAAGCACAGTCAACGTCACGATAGTTCTTTTTCAATACATCATAAATCTGTTCAGGACTAAGTTCGCTGTGTCCTTTATCAGACACATCTTTTACAAGATAACCAAATTCCTCTTTCATACGGTCTGGTAAGGAAATGCCATATGCCTGTTTTAATACATAGCTTACGCCGCCTTTTCCGGACTGGCTGTTGATACGGATAACATCCGAATCATATGTACGTCCTAAATCTTTTGGATCAATAGGAAGATATGGAACTGTCCAGTATGGGTCTTTTCCCTCGCTATGGCAGGTCATGCCTTTGGAAATGGCATCCTGATGAGAACCGGAAAATGCAGTAAACACCAAATCACCGGCATAAGGCTGGCGCATGGATACTTCCATATTGGTAAGTTTTTCATAGGTTTCACGGATTTCTTTCATGTTGTGGAAATCCAGTTTTGGGTCAACACCGTGAGAATACATATTCATACCTAAGGTTACGATATCTACGTTACCGGTACGTTCACCATTTCCAAATAATGTACCTTCAATACGGTCTGCACCGGCTAAAAGACCAAGTTCAGCATCACTGATGCCTGTTCCACGGTCGTTGTGCGGATGTAAGGAAATTAATACACTGTCTCTGTATTTTAAGTTTTTGTCAAAATATTCCACCTGACTTGCAAATACATGAGGCATGGAATGTTGAACGGTGGAAGGCAGGTTGATAATAGCCTTGCGTTCCGGTGTTGGCTGCCATACATCTAAAACTGCATTACAAACCTCTAATGCATAATCCATTTCTGTTCCGGTAAAACTTTCCGGTGAATATTCAAAGGAAATATTTCCTTTTTCGTTTTTCGCTAAATCATAAACTAATTTTGCACCTTCGACAGCAATTTTTTTGATTTCTTCTTTGGATTTTTTAAAAACCTGTTCACGCTGTGCTACGGATGTAGAATTGTATACATGAACAATAACATTTGGTGCGCCGTCAATAGCTTCAAAAGTACGTTTGATGATGTGCTCCCTTGCCTGAGTAAGTACCTGTACAGTTACATCATCCGGTATCATATTGCGTTCAATGATGGTGCGCAAAAACTGGTATTCTGTTTCGGATGCAGCAGGAAAACCTACTTCGATATGCTTAAATCCGATGTCTACAAGCATCTGGTAAAAGGTTACTTTTTCTTCTAAGCTCATCGGCTCGATTAAAGCCTGATTACCATCTCTTAAATCTACGCTGCACCATACCGGAGCCTTAGCAATTGCATCCTTTTTTACCCAGTCAAAACAGTCAACGGGTGGCATAAAATACATTTTCTTATACTTTTCATATCCCTGCATGTGTAAATCCTCACTTTCTGGTATATCGTTTATCGGCGTTTGGGCTATGTTGCACTGAACTTGTAAAACAAAAAAAGCCCTGCGCCTCTAGCAATCCTTTAGAGACGTAAGACATACTTACGCGGTACCACTCTAATTCATGAATAAATCATGCACTCAACAGGTACGGGAAAATCCTTATACCTTTCCCTAATAACGGCGGGCCTCCGTCTGCGCCTACTCTTTTATCAATTTATAGAAAAATTTCAGGCAGCGACTCCAAGGCGAGTTCTCCAAGCATCTTCTGTCACCTCACACCAGCCGATGACTCTCTGTGTTCCGATAAAATGGATACTATTCCTTTTCTTCGTCTTTATGTGCAATATCATAACACATTCAATTTCTAAGGTAAAGAGGAAAAAATTTTTATTTAGAAAAAAGTTACTTGCCATATACCCTATGGGGGTATATAATGACAGCTATAGGAAAGAAAATGTACTATTCAAATGAAAGGGAGAAATTGTGAGGTGCAGAGTATGGAAAAAGAACAGGAATGCTGTTGCCATAAGACAAAGGAGCGTTCAGAAAAGGAATATAAAGAGCTACTAAATCGTTTAAGCCGTATTGAAGGTCAGGTGCGGGGAATCAAGGGTATGGTAGAAAAGGATGCGTATTGTACAGATATTTTGACACAGGTGGCAGCAGTTGGTGCAGCACTGAACAGTTTTAGCCGTGTTCTTTTAGAAAATCATATTAAGACCTGTGTGACAAGAGATATTAAAGAGGGAAAAGAAGAGACAGTGGATGAGCTTCTTGCGACTTTACAGAAATTAATGAAGTAGGGGAAGTGGATGGATAATTCGGAAATCCTCAAATTTACAGGTGCTAAGTATAGATTCACGAAAATGGAGGTAAAAATGGAACAATATACAGTAACGGGCATGAGTTGTGCTGCCTGCAGCGCCAGAGTAGAAAAAGCAGTAAACAAAGTGCCGGGTGTGACGGGCTGTTCTGTAAGTCTTTTGACAAATTCCATGGGCGTCGAAGGAAGTGCAGCAGCAGCGGATATTATAAAGGCAGTAGAAGATGCAGGTTATGGAGCTTCATTAAAAGGGACAAAAAATGGCAGTGCAAAAGAAAACAGCCACTCGGAAGCCGCAGAAATGCTAAAGGATAAAGAAACACCCATTTTAAAACAGCGGTTAGTTTCGTCCATTGGATTTTTGGCTGTGTTAATGTATGTGTCCATGGGACATATGATGTGGGCTTGGCCCTTGCCGGCTTTTCTGGCAGAAAATCATGTGGCAGTCGGACTATTGCAGTTGCTTTTGACTGTCATCATTATGGTTATTAACCAAAAATTTTTTATCAGTGGATTTAAAAGTCTGCTGCATGGTGCACCAAATATGGATACCTTAGTGGCACTAGGCTCGGCCGCATCTTTTGTATACAGTACCTATGCTCTTTTTGCCATGACAGATGCGCAGATGCATGGGGATATGGACAAAGTGATGTCTTTCATGCATGAATTTAATTTTGAATCCTCTGCCATGATATTGACGTTAATCACGGTTGGGAAAATGCTTGAGGCAAGGTCAAAGGGAAAGACCACGGATGCATTAAAAAATCTTATAAAATTATCCCCCAAAAAAGCAACGCTTCTTCGTGGAAATGAAGAAATGGAAGTTGCCATTGAACAGGTGAAAAAAGGAGATATATTCGTAGTTCGTCCGGGGGAAAATATACCGGTGGATGG
Source organism: Lachnospiraceae bacterium (assembly GCA_017624495.1). GTDB lineage: Bacteria > Bacillota > Clostridia > Lachnospirales > Lachnospiraceae > Roseburia_B. Next base: position 18,931 of record JAGAMY010000012.1, read on the forward strand.
TATTGTGTTAGAGGGAAGCAGTGCCGTAAATGAGGCGGCTTTAACAGGCGAAAGTATTCCGGTAGACAAGGCGGCAGGGGATAATGTGTCCGCAGCAACCGTCAATCAGTCCGGTTTTTTAAAATGTGAAGCAGTCCGTGTAGGCGAAGACACAGCCCTTGCGCAGATTATTCAGCTAGTGAGTGATGCTGCAGCCACAAAAGCACCAATTGCAAAAGTGGCAGATAAAGTTTCCGGTGTATTTGTACCGACGGTAATTACGATTGCGCTTATTACGATTGCCGTCTGGCTTTTTGCCGGAGAAAGTATTGGATTTGCGTTGGCGAGGGGAATTTCCGTGCTGGTTATCAGTTGCCCATGTGCATTGGGGCTTGCGACACCGGTGGCAATTATGGTGGGTAACGGTATGGGCGCAAAGAACGGCATTATGTTTAAAACAGCGGTTTCTTTGGAAGAAGCCGGAAAAACAGAAATTATTGCTCTGGATAAAACAGGAACGATTACTACCGGAGAGCCAAGTGTAACGGATGTACTGCCTGCGGAGGGAATGACAGAAGAAAATCTATTGTATTTTGCAGCATCCTTAGAGCAGAAAAGTGAGCATCCACTATCCGGTGCAGTTTTAAAATATGCAAAGGAAAAACAGCAGAAGCTAGAGGATGTGACAGATTTTCGTGCTGTTGCAGGAAATGGTCTGCATGGAAAATTGCAAGGCCATGAAGTGTGGGGCGGAAATGCTTCATTTATCAGTAAATATATAGAAATACCGAATAAAATGCAGATACAGGCTGAAAAACTCTCTGAAGAAGGTAAGACACCGCTGTTTTTTGCAAAAACCGGACAGTTTCTGGGTATTATTGCTGTAGCAGATGTTTTAAAAGAAGAAAGTCCACAGGCAATACAGGAATTTAAAAATATGGGTATCCGTGTTGTGATGTTGACAGGAGATAATGAACGGACAGCAAAGGCAATTGGTGCAAAAGCCGGTGTGGATGAAGTGATTGCCGGAGTTTTGCCGGAAGGAAAAGAAAGTGTTATTCGAAAACTGAAAAAACAGGGAAAAGTAGCCATGGTGGGCGATGGTATCAATGATGCTCCGGCATTAATGCGGGCAGATATTGGTATTGCCATCGGTGCAGGAACAGATATTGCCATAGATGCGGCAGATGTGGTACTAATGAAGAGTAAGCTTAGTGATGTACCGGCAGCCATTCGCTTAAGCCGGGCAACCCTTAGAAATATTCATCAGAATCTCTTCTGGGCGTTTATTTACAATATTATAGGGATTCCTTTAGCCGCAGGTGTGTGGATTCCGCTTTTTGGTTTGCAGTTAAACCCTATGTTTGGTGCAGCAGCCATGAGTTTGTCCAGTTTTTGTGTGGTAACAAATGCATTGCGTTTAAACCTGTTGTCAATACATGATGCAGGTAAAGATAAAAAAATTAAATCAAAGAAGAAAACGGAGGAAAAATCAATGGAAAAAACAATGAAAATCGAAGGAATTATGTGTGGACACTGTGAGGCTAGAGTAAAGAAAGCTTTAGAAGCTGTTGAAGGTGTAAAAGAAGCTGTGGCAAGCCATGAGACGGGTATTGCGGTAGTTACTTTAGAAAGTGATGTGGCGGATGATGTGCTGAAAAAGGCAGTTGAGGAGCAGGATTATACGGTGGTTTCGATAGAGTAGATTATGGTTTGGCGATGCATGCTATCCCGAAATGCCGGTGCAAAGCTTCCGGCAGACGTACACTGTGTGGCTAAGTTTCCGTCCGGTATAAAAGGTATTGGGATTTGACAAAAAGAGCCGGGGACTATGCAACGGCAGAGTGTCCGTGAAATAAGTATTTCTAATTATTTTCATATAGACTGTGGCAACGGACGCCACCGTTTTCAACATTGACATCCATGTCATGGTTCAAACTTGCGCCGACGTCCTGTCGGCGCATGGCTA
>JAGAMY010000002.1 GCA_017624495.1 Lachnospiraceae bacterium
GTACGGATAAATTTATCATAAGAAGTGTTCATCAGATCCCAGATGTCTTTAATCTGTCCTGCAACATTATCTACAAATTCCTTCGGTGTCACACCGGCTTCTGCTGCCTTGATCTCTATCTTCTGACCATGCTCGTCCGTTCCTGTCTGGAAAAATACATCATAGCCGTCTTTTCTTTTATATCTCGCGATACTGTCTGCCAGTACGATCTCATATGTATTACCGATATGAGGTTTTCCTGACGTATAAGCAATCGCTGTCGTCATATAATATTTACCTTTGTTCATGGTTACTCTCCTTGTCTATTTCATTTTCATGCACTCTCTTTATTTCGCAGACAGCTTTTCCACAAATGCCTTTGTATTTGCAAACACATCGCCGCCAAATACCGCAGAACCTGCCACAATTACATTTGCTCCCGCTTCTACTATCATATCCACATTATGGATATTAATACCACCGTCTACTTCCACATCCACATTAAGTCCGGCTTCCGTAATCATTCTACGCACTTCCGTAACACGTCCTGTAGACGCTTCCATAAACTTCTGACCGCCAAATCCCGGCTCCACACACATAATAAGAATCATATCTACAAGCCCCAGCCAGGGCATGACTTCTGCTACCGCTGTTCCCGGTTTAATGGAAAGACCTGCTTTGCAGCCACATTCTTTTATTTTTAACAGAGTCGCTTTTACGTCCTCACAAGCCTCTAAATGAACTGTAATAATGTCAGCACCTGCCTTAGCAAATTCTTCAATGTATCGAATCGGCTCCGTAATCATCAGATGTACATCAAATACAATGTCCTGAATCTTTCTAAGGGACTGTACAACACACATTCCATAGGAAATGGATGGTACAAAAACTCCATCCATGACATCAATATGAAGATACTTTGCACCGCCTTCTTTGACACTATTTATCTGTTCTCCCATAATAGTACAGTCAGCTGCTAAAATCGATGGAGCTAAAATATTCATAGTTTTTCTCCTTTTTCTCCATATAACCCTTGTGTCATTTTTCCCTAAACTTCCACGTTTATCTATAATAACACTTTTTTATTCCCACTGCAAACCCTTCCTGTCTATCGCAAAAAGCCGGATTATTAACAGTTCCCCCTGTCAATCCGGCTTTCTGCAAGAGCCTCCCAGGCAGTTACCTGTTTAAAAAAATTGTACATTCTGTAATAGTCTGCCACTTGCTTTTTCTGCATAGATTTTAAAAAAAGTATTGGTGATACCTTGAAAACATATAATTGGAAAAAAACTGTAACCATCCTAAGCATTGCTGCCTTGTTGGCAGCCTCTGCAGGTGGTTGGTTTTACTATCAGAAAAACTCTTTCCGCACTTTTTGCAACAACTTGTTTATAGAAGAAATCAGCGGTGATACTCTGGGACTGCATTATACTTTGGCTTATCCCGAAAAATTTGGAATCAAAAAAGAGGAAGCAGCTCTTCCCCTTTATAAGAAAGAGCTTGCTCTGGAAAACTATAGAAACCTAAAAGAATGCTGCTCAGATTTAGAATCCTTTGACCCGCAGAAGCTTTCTGTTGAAGAGCAATACACACAGCAATTGTTAATCAACTCACTTTCCGAGGAATTAGAGGGTCAAAAATATTTTTATCTCCAGGAATTGTTTTCTCCTTCCGGCGGCATTCAGATTCAATACCCTATTTTGATGGCAGAATACACGTTTCGATGCAAACAGGACATCGATGATTACCTGACGCTCATTAAGCTGACACCTTCCTATTTCGACAGCTATTGCAAATTTACTGCCGAGAAAGCAAAAAAGGGCTTTTGTATGCCTGACTATTCTTTAGAAAAAGTTATTGACCAATGCAAAACCGTCATTACTACAGAAGATATTGAAAATGACAGTCATTTTCTCATTACAACCTTTAATGAACGTCTTGCAAAAGCTACACAGGACAATATTATCTCCAAGGAAGATGCTGCCCACTATGCCTCCTGCAATAAAGAGTACTTGTCCACGTATTTTCTTCCTGCATACACAGAGCTTTCTGAAACTATGACTACATTTTTAGGAATGGGAAAAAACAATGACGGGCTGTGCTATTTTAAAGACGGGCAGGACTATTACTCTTGGTTATTTGCAC
>JAGAMY010000013.1 GCA_017624495.1 Lachnospiraceae bacterium
AGTGAAAAGTAGTGTTTCTTACATTTTCTAAGTGACATAGTTATGCGCAAACATGGACGTTTGCGCAAGAATCTGCCACGGCATGGACGCCGTGTCAGATTCGGTAACGGACGTTGTCACTATCTAAACGAAAATGTATAGAAACCCTCTTTTCACGGACTTCCACCAAACTACTCCCTACGTCTGTTTTACTGACTTCACAGTTTACAAATACCGGACGGAAACTTAGCCACACAATGTACGTCTGCCGGAAGCTTCGCACCGGCATTTCGGGATAAACTGCATCGCCAAACCGTAATCTACAAAAACTCAAACGCATTCTCCACATGCAACCTCTCTTCTCCTTCAAATGCCACCACATCAAACCGACATGCCGTATCCTCTCCATACCCTTCCTTATGCAGATAATACAATGCAGTCCGACAAATCCTTCTCTGTTTTTTTACATCTACCGCTTCTAAAGGATTCCCACAATCTGCACTTTTTCTGTATTTCACCTCCACAAATACCAGATATTCCCCATCTCTTGCTATAATATCAATTTCACCAAAGCGACTGTGAAAATTCTTCTCTAAAATCTGATAATTCTTTGCTTCCAGATATTCTTCCGCCAGCTTCTCATAGTCGGTTCCAATTCCCCGTTTATTTATCATACACCCCTCCACATACTTATCGTATTTTTGACCGCAGTCTGTCCATATCATCCACAAACACCAAAATCTCTGCCACAACATCATAAAGTTCCGGCGGAATCGTATCCCCAATTTCCAATTTTGAAAGTGTGTCAGCCAGTTTATTATCTTTATAAAATGGCACATCACTTTCTTTTCCTTTTTCTATAATTTTCTCTGCCAGTTCACCCTTACCGGTGGCTAAAATCTTTGGTGCTACATCTCCCGGTTCATAGGAAAGAGCAACGGCAGTTTTTACTTTTTCTATTTTTTCTTTCATTTACTCACGCCCTGACATCAAATGAATATCTATGTACCATTCCTCCAGCCAAAGGCTGGTCTTTTTTTAAAAGTTCGTCCACAAAGCTGACTTTTTCTTCCTGCGTATTTACCTGAATTTTCGCAGAATAACCCTTTTTCGCTAAACGTTCTTCTAATATATCCATATGTTTCATTACCAAATCATAGGATGCATCGTCTGCTAAATAAAAGTTGGTGGTTACACTCTTTTTTCGCATACGCACGGACACATCTGTAGAACCTAAATGCTCTAAATCCAGATGCAAAAATGCGGTAAATTCACCTTCTTCATTTCCCGCTCTTCTCCCCCCTGTATACACATACAAATCACTATGGGCATTTTGTCCTGATAATTTTAATGGAAGTTGTACATAGGCAAAAGTCTGGTTTATCTGATTCATAAAGGAAATGTTACTGCGGACACCTGCAGCGGTATCTGATAACCGGCTGTTCTGTTGTCCAAAATTTTTCAATACATTTTCCATCTGTTCTAACTGACTGTTTAAGCGTGAATACAGTTCATTTACCTTATGTTCCGACTGCAAATCCTGTGGACGTAAAAGCCACTGTTCTTCCATTACACTTCGGACAAGACTTCGATAGTTTTTGCCGGAAACAAACTCACTCAATGCTGCTTTCGTCAATGCATCCTTACTTGAAAATATCTGATTTAATGCCTGCAAAAGCTCTTTTGCCGTAAGCTCCTGATTGAGTTTTCCATCGGTAAATATTGCCGGATTTTCTGCAAGATTTGGAATTTTTCCAAGCTGCTCCGATAACTGCAACATTTCCTTATTTCCAAGAAGCTGTTCTATTGTCATGGATGAAACTGCCGAATTTGTCTGTTGCGATGCTTCACCTTTAATAGAAACTGGTCCATTCTGTGCCACCTGACCTGCTGTCTGTGCCTGTGTGTCATTTTTTATAGAAGCATCCGCATTTTGCAAAACCACATTACCTTCTTCTGTCACAAGAACATCCTGCAAAACAGTCCTTCCATCACCCGATACAACGCCATTCTGCACTGTTACTCGTCCATCACCAGATATAGTTCCATCACTGACGGTAACTGTCCCCTCCTGCAAAACCTGTGCTTCTTCTCCTGTATTGCTTCCACCCAGAAAAATATCCGTTATCTGACGGTTAAACTCTAATATCTGTTCCATATTCATACTGCCACTCGAAAGTTTTCCCGGAAGCTCACTCATCATGGATTCCATGTCTTGTAAAATTGCATATTGGTCAGATTTATAATTTTCAAATTGTGCCACCATCTCATTTGTAACGGGAATTCCCAGTTTTGCCATCTGCACAATGGTAGCCGGATTCGCACCATCATTTCCCATGATTAGTCTCGCCATCTGCATAAGACTCTGCTTATCAATTGCCATGGACTGTTCCATCATGGTATTAACCATAGTAAGCATTTTTGCATTCACCTGCAAATTTGCCGCTTCTAATGCATTGATTAACGTTGGATTAGAAGCTATTCCATTCGAAAATGGACGAATGGCAATCTGTTCTCCATTATTGGATTTTACCTGAAAAAACATGGATTCCCCAGGTCTTACGGTTACACCACTGTCTAACTTTGCCTGAATGGTTTTGCCATCAGAGAGCCCAAGAGTAACGACACCATCTTCTATGCTGTTGATACTGCCTTCAAAGACGTTTCCTACGGACATCTGCTGTAATGTGGATGTAATTTGTTTAATGCCCTGTGTTCCACTTTTCATTTCTACACCATTGGCTAGGTTTCGGTTATATTGATGAAGCATATCTGTGATTTGCATGATGTCCTCCTTTATACAAAGTTTCCAATAAAACTTCTGCGGTGGATAGGCGATGGCCCATGCTTTTTAATGGCATCTATATGTGCAGCCGAACCATAACCCTTATTTGCGGCAAATCCATATTCCGGCAATATTGCATCATATTCTTCCATCAGACGGTCTCTTGTAACCTTGGCAATAATACTTGCAGCACCAATGGAAATACTTTTTGCATCCCCTTTGATAATCGGGACCTGCCGAATATCTACTTCTGGAATTGTCACCGCATCATTTAATAATATATCGGGTTTTACGGATAAATTTTGAATAGCTTCCCGCATAGCTTCGTAAGTTGCCTGTAAAATATTTATCTCATCAATTCTCTGTGGCGATACCATACCGATACCCACTGCAACTGCCTCTTCCATTATGATATCGTATAATTCATCCCTCTTCTTTGCAGACAATTTTTTAGAATCATTAATATATAAAATCTGACAATCCTTTGGCAAAATCACTGCAACTGCCACAACAGGTCCTGCCAATGGTCCTCTGCCCACCTCATCAATACCGCATACATATCCGAATGATTCATATTCTCTTTCGTAAACCTTTAAATTCTCTGTACGCTGTTTTTCCTCTTCAAGCTTTGCTATTTTTTTCCGTGCCTGTTCTATCATTTTTTCCACCCCGGCACGACCATCTGTACTATATTTTTCTATAAAAGAAGGCAGCAAACTATCGCTGGCTGCCTTAAACTCCTCTTTAATTTCTCCGATTTTCTTTACTTCACCCATACATTCCTCCGCTTTAATCTTCTGCCGGCATTTCAATGGTAAATCTGCCAATTTTGCCACCTCGAAACTCATCAATTACCAAAGCAGCTGCCTTACTGTAATCTAATTCATTTCCCTTGGTACGACAATTCCGGTTTTCTGCAATTTTCTCTAAAACTTTTACTGCATCTGCACCTTCTTCAATATTTACTGCAACGGTATCTTCGCTTTCTTCTGCTTTCACTGCTCCATATCTGCCCTGTAACGCCCCCGGATAGTCACTTAAAAGAATCTTTATTAACTCTATGGAAAGCTCGTCCGTATTTAAAATTTCATCCTTAATAGAACCGATAAGTGCCAGTTTTAAACCTACACTCTGATCCTCGAATTTCGGCCATAAAATTCCCGGTGTATCTAAAAGCTCCACATTTTTATTCAAACGTATCCACTGTTTGCCTTTGGTTACTCCCGGTTTGTTTCCTGTTTTTGCACAGGCTTTTCCGGCATAGGTATTAATAAATGTAGATTTTCCTACATTTGGAATACCTACCACCATGGCACGCACCGGACGGTTTTTGATACCTCTTCTGCGGTCACGCTCTATTTTTTCCTTACACGCCTCCATGATTTCATTCTGGATGGCTTTCATACCATTTTTGCTGCGGGCATCTATGCATACGACAAAATAGCCCTTTGCCTTAAAGTATTCACTCCAGATTCGTGTTTTTTTCTCATCTGCCAAATCTGCCTTATTCATCAAAATGAGTCTCGCCTTATTTTTTCCCAGTTCATCAATATCCGGATTTCTGCTGGAAAAAGGGATTCTTGCATCCACCAATTCTATAATCAAATCTATTAACTTTATATCTTCCTGCATCTGACGTTTTGCCTTTGTCATATGCCCAGGATACCACTGAAAATGCATAATACTCTCCTTTTCTATTCCAAAAAGCCAAAGTCTTCTTTTGGTGACCAGATAAACCAGGCTTTTCCTATAATATATTCTTTTTTTACATTACCAATATTGGCATAACGGCTGTCTTCACTATCATTACGGTTGTCGCCTAAGACAAAGTACTCATCCTCGCCTAAGACAATTTCTTCCGCTGCTAATTCCGCATCTAAAATGGCTGCGGTTTCCACAGCTTCATCAAACACTTCCCCATTGACATACACCACACCGTCTTTTATCTGTACGGTATCTCCCGGCACACCGATAACACGCTTAACATAATAGTGGGATTTTTCATTTCCATTTGGCAAAAATACCACCACATCGTTTGGTTTGGGATTCGTAATGGAATAAATAAAACGGTTAATCAGAATTTCCTGATTATTCCCCAATGTAGGCTCCATGGACTCTCCTACCACACTGGTACGCATACCTATATAAAATACCAGTACAAAGGCAATCACCAGTGTAATCAATATCTCTGCCATCCAAGTGATGATTTCCTTAATAAGCGGAATATTCACTTTTTTCTTTTCCCTGCCAAAATGCAAACCTCTTTTTCGTCTTCTCATTTTAAGCCTCTGTTTTCAAAATTTATCGTTACGATTTCATACGTTTTTTAGTATACACATATTTTTTAAACTGTGCAACTTGGAAAATTCATGCCATTGATTACTCAATCAAAAACTGCGCCAATACATAATTGCTTACATCCATGCCTTTATCCGTCAGATATACAGATTTAAGACCATTGACAAGCAGTTTTTCTTTTTCCAGTTTTTCCAGTACATCACCATATACACTTTCCATTGTTGTACAAAATTCCTGCTGAAAAATGCTTTTCGAAACACCGGATACCATACGGAGTCCCAAAAACATATACTCTTCCATACAGGCACTACACGTTAAAACCTCTATATCCTCTACACCTAATGCAGCGCCCTTTTGCAGATTATTTTCTAAATACGTCTGTAAATCACTGACATTTCGATAACGTACATTTTCAAGCAAAGATGACGCACCCAGCCCAATTCCTAAATACTCCGTTCTCTGCCAGTATCCAATGTTATGCTGACACTCCATTCCCTCTTTTGCAAAATTAGAAATCTCATATCGCTTATAGCCGTGTTTTTCTAAATATTTCTGGGAAAATTTGCATATCCGGTATACAGTTTCTTCATCCGGCAGAACTTTTGTCGCCTTTCCCTCTTCCTGTCTGCATAAATCATCTTCATACCAGTCAAAAAACGGTGTACCTTCCTCAATAATCAATGAATAAGCAGATATATGCTCCGGATTTAATGCAACAATCTGTTCTAATGTCTTTTGAAATTTTTCCACTGTCTGCCCCGGAAGGCCATGCATTAAATCAATATTGATATTCTCAAATCCACATGCCCTTGCCTGCTTAAAATTTTCTACAAACTGACTATATGTGTGAATTCTTCCTAATACCTTTAATTCTTCATCATCCGCAGACTGTAAACCAATACTTAACCTGTTAATTCCACAGCTTTTATAGATTTCTAATTTTTCTTTTGTCAGTGTTCCGGGATTGCACTCAATAGTAATTTCTGCATCTTTTTTTACAGAAAAATGTCGCCTTATTTCCTGCATGAATTCCTGTATATATTCTGCTTTTACCATGGATGGTGTGCCACCTCCGAAAAATATTGTGGAGATACTGCGTACACCTAATCTTTTTCCATGGAGGGCTATTTCTTTTTTCAGACATTCCATATATGCAGACTGCGATTTTTCATCCGCAGGTGCAGACAAAAAATCGCAGTAATTACACTTTTTTACGCAAAATGGAATGTGTATATACAATTCCAGTTCTTTCATTCTTAGTCCTCGTCTAACTTTAAGACACTCATAAATGCTTCCTGTGGAATCTCTACATTTCCCACCTGACGCATACGTTTCTTACCTTCCTTCTGCTTCTCTAACAGCTTACGTTTACGGGAAATATCACCGCCGTAACATTTGGCAAGTACGTCCTTTCGCATAGCTTTTACCGTTTCTCTGGCAATAACTTTACCGCCAACTGCCGCCTGAATCGGAATCTCAAATAAGTGTCTTGGAATCTCACCCTTTAATCTTTCACACATTCTTCTGCCACGCTCATAAGCACTGTCTTTGAATACGATAAAAGATAAAGCATCCACCATTTCTTTATTAATCAAAATATCCAATTTTACCAACTCTGAACGCTCATAACCCTTCAATTCATAATCAAAGGAAGCATAACCTCTGGAACGGGATTTTAATGCATCAAAGAAATCGTAAATAATCTCATTTAATGGCAGGTCATACTTTATCAGCGCACGGGTTTCTTCGATATATTCCATGCTAAGATAAATTCCACGACGTTCCTGACAGAGCTTCATAATGGCTCCCACATACTCACTGGTCACCATAATTTCTGCAGATACCATCGGTTCTTCCATATATTCAATTTCGGACGGGTCCGGAAGATTGGATGGATTTGTCAAATCAATGACTTCACCATTGGTCTTATGCACTTTATAGATAACCCCCGGTGCTGTGGTTACAAGGTCTAAATTAAATTCTCTTTCTAAACGCTCCTGTATAATCTCTAAATGCAGTAAGCCTAAGAATCCGCAACGGAAACCAAATCCTAACGCAAGGGATGTTTCCGGTTCATAATGCAAAGAAGCATCGTTAATCTGTAATTTTTCCAACGCATCCCTTAAATCCGGATATTTGGCACTGTCTGCCGGATAAAGTCCACAGTATACCATAGGATTTACTTTCTTATAACCCGGCAATGGCTCTTTACATGGATTTGCTACGTTTGTTACGGTATCACCAATCTGTGTATCCCGCACATTTTTGATGCTTGCCGTAATATAACCTACCATTCCGGCGCTAAGCTCTTCACATGGAATAAACTGTCCTGCACCAAAATAGCCTACCTCTACGACATCTTCCTCCGCTTTTGTTGCCATCATACGAATACGGTCTCCCGGTTTTATTGTACCTTCCATCACACGGCAAAACACAATAACCCCTTTATAAGAATCATATAAAGCATCAAAAATCAATGCCTGAAATGGTGCTTTCGGGTCTCCGGATGGAGCTGGAATTTTCTCTACAATCTGCTCTAGCACCTTATCGATATTTAAGCCTGTTTTTGCAGAAATCTGTGGTGCATCGGAAGCTTCTATACCGATAACATTTTCGATTTCTTCAATCACCACTTCCGGCTGTGCACTTGGTAAATCAATTTTATTGATAACCGGCATAACGTCCAAATCATGGTCTAACGCTAAGTATACATTTGCCAAAGTCTGGGCTTCTACACCCTGGGCAGCATCCACAACTAAGATAGCTCCGTCACAAGCCGCTAAGCTTCTGGAAACCTCATAGTTAAAGTCCACATGTCCCGGAGTATCAATTAAGTTAAAAATGTATTCTTCACCGTCATTTGCTTTGTAAATAATGCGGACTGCCTGAGATTTAATGGTAATTCCTCTTTCTCTCTCTAAGTCCATATTATCAAGTACCTGTGCCTGCATTTCACGACTGGTTAAAAGCCCGGTCTGCTCTATAATTCTATCCGCCAATGTTGACTTTCCGTGGTCAATATGGGCGATGATACAAAAATTTCGAATTTTACTCTGATCTATTGCCATTTTATTCCTCCGCATGGTAATATTTTAATCCTGCTGTATCACGTCATTAAGCCAATTATGAGCGATACAGTACACTAGTCCATTATACGGATATTTAGGCATTTACGCAAGAATTTATTGTGACACTTTACCTACAATTTCTAAGTGCTCTTTTATATCCTTAAAATCAATTTTTAATTCTCCATCATAAATATGGACTGGAATTTCATCCTCAAAACGATAAATTGTCGGTAACTGACTCTCTTCAAAGACATACACCAGCAAAAACTCTTTCTCCGGATTCACAATCCAGTACTCCTTCACTCCCGCATCCAGATATTTTGCCAGTTTTTTCACAGCATCCTTTGTTCTTCCCGTTGGTGATAAAACCTCCACTATAAAATCCGGTGCTCCCATGATACATCGCTTGGTAATCTTACTTTTATCACAGACAATCAAAACATCCGGCTGTACCATCGTCCATTCATCACAATCCAGCTGTACATCTACAGGTGAAATAAATGGGACACAATCTCCTTTATTCTTTTTAATATAATTACGAATTTGAAAATAAATTTCCGCTGTAATCATTTGGTGAATAGTAGTCGGCGCAGCCATATCATAGATAACACCATCAATCAATTCCACTCTCCTATCATCCGGCAGTGCATAATAATCCTCTAACGTGTACGGTCCTAGCTTTCTTTTCTCTGCCACATATGCAGAAGCTGCCTCACAAACCATATCTGCTGTTTCATATTTCGCCGGCTTTAATGCTTCTTCTAACGCCTGTAATGTTTCGTATCTGGGAGATTTTGTTTCTCCATTAAAAATCTTTTGAATCGTTCCTATCGGAACACCGGAAACCTCTGATAACTTTGCAAAAGTGTAGCCTTTTTGCTGTTTATAATATCGCATACTTGATAAATCCATAGAATACCTCCTCCTCATGCAAAAACGGTTGAAAAACGGATAACTTTATTTATCAAAATAATTATAATCCGTTTTTAAACCGTTCGTCAATACTTATAGAGGTTACTCTACAGTAAATCTCCTGCCTTTGGACCATTGCATTTTATCGCCCAGACAATAAGTATGTCCTTTTTTTAGTTCGAGCTTTGTATATGTAATTTCTTCTCCATAAGAAAACTCCACCGGTATTGCTATTATATTCTTACTGCCCTTTTCTATCTTACCAAGACAGACAACAGTTTCTTCTGTCTCTTCATCCTCAATATGTAAATGCAGTGTAGCCTGTTCTTTCTGCAATGGTGCATACATGCTGTACATCTGGCATTGAACGATTTGCGCAGCCAACATTTGCTTTGCAGTGATTTCTTCTTTTAACCTGATATCAATTTCTTTGGTAGAAACTAATATAGATTTGATTTGAAAATATGCTAAATACTTTTCTTTATACCTTGCCAACAAACTATTCAAGTGCTCATATCTTCCTGCTTGTGGGATTGCTAATTTACAGCTTTCTGTTTCTTCCATTAAAAATCCAAAATGATTTATTTCCAAATAACATTCTTTAGAAATGATATTTTCATATCTTAACGCCACCTGCAACAACAAAACACCATTTTTTACCGTAACTCTCTGTGGAATAATCCGCGAAAGCCAGTCTACTTCCTTTCGTGCTTTTTCAATAATCTCTGATGTGCCAAAAGCACCTTCTTCTACCACTTCTATCCTGCAGGCACATTTTGCTCCTTTGTATTTCATGGTAACTCTGGTAGTTCCTGTGGACTTGGCTGTAAACAAACCTTTTTCATTTATTTCAGCTACCGCTTCTTTGCTGGATGTGTATATCACTTTAAATTCAGAGGCTAAGCGATAGCCTTTTTTGAAATCATATATCCTGCCGTAATCACCTATGTAAAATTGTTGTCCTTTTTCTACCTGAATTGTGGAATCTCCGCTATCGGTTAAGCCTGTCCAGCTTAATTCTGGGGTCATTTTTTTGTTTCCTCATATATTTCTTTAAAATTTAAAATTGCATCTTCATAAGACATCACATGAAAACCCATGTAAGAACCTGTAAGTGTTTCAAATGATGCCTGTCTTAAAATATCTTCTGAATTTTCATTTGGATAAGTCAAACTCCAACATTTAAACAAATAGCCTATCCATGCCATGACTTCTGGATTAATCACTTCACCCTTATCAACAGTAATTTCTACTTCTATACCAAGCATTACATGATTTGCCCCTAACCACATATCAATACATTTATCACTATAAAGGAGTTTGCCTTCTTCTGATTTCATCAGTTTATATATAAAATCTTTTGAATCATAACCTCTAAGACATGCAATTTTAAATAACTCTGCAGACATTTCACAAAGCATTATGTTTCTGCTCGTAAGCTCCATTATTTATTCCATTCCTCCATAATCTCATCTATATACTTCGCTTTGGTATCTCTTCTATATTTCTTACTATACATATTTATAATAGAATCCATCTGTCTAAGTCTTTGTGCTGAATCTGCCTGTGCTGCTTTCTTTTCATACGGCTCTAGTTCTCTCTCTGTAATTATTTTTACTCTGTCACTTTTACACGCTTCTTCTGTCTTTAAAACATACTGATTTCCTAATTTAACATGTTTTAAACAATCAATCATTACTTTGTCTGTGGATTCTCCGGCGAAAAATCTATTCAGGGTATTCATCATAGAATCATCTGCTATAAGCCCAATTATTACATCATAAGAAGTATTATATGCAGCATATTTCTGCTTTAAAATATTATAATCTTCAAACAAGGCTGGATTTCGATTATAGGCTATAAATAATGCCCAATCTAATTGCTCCTGATATATTTCTTTAAATTCTAATATTTTTAAACTTGATATATCGTATTCTATTTCATAGTATTTTCCATACTCTCTGCTCGCAATCAATCCCTTTGGCTGATCTGGCATATCTCCCAGATAAAATCCTTTTCCGAAATCGCATGTAGTTCTGCTCTTATAAGGATTAATTTTTCCTGCAATGCCAGACTTTGAACCATGATATAATTTCATTTGCTAACACCTCACAATCTATACGTTTTTATTATACTGCTAAATTATACTTTTTACAAATCAAAGAAAAATTGAAATTACTTAGAAAAGGACAGAAATTAACTCAACAGCAACCTGGTAACCGTCTTGGTGTTACAGTTCTTGAAACAGTTGCCGATGCACTAAGAAGAAAATAAATTAATAGAAAAAAAGAAGAAGCTCTTACGAACCTCTTCCTCATCATCGTTAAATATTAATTGTATTTACGTTTTCTTGCTGCTTCGGACTTTTTCTTACGTCTTACGCTTGGTTTTTCGTAATGTTCTCTTTTACGAATCTCCTGCTGAATTCCAGCTTTTGCACAGTTTCTTTTGAATCTGCGTAAAGCGCTATCTAAAGTCTCGTTCTCTTTTACGATTACATTTGACATAGTCTCA
>JAGAMY010000003.1 GCA_017624495.1 Lachnospiraceae bacterium
AATATCCTAGTCCGGTTTCAAAATGTAAATCTGGCAAAAAGAGCCGGGGACTATGCAATGGTAGACTTGGGAGTGGAATTAGTATTTCTTATTATTTTCAGCTATAACATAGCCATGCGCCGACAGGACGTCGGCGCAAGTTTGAACCATGACACGGATGTCATGTTGAAAACGGTGGCGTTCGTTACCATAGTCTATATGAAAATAATTAGAAATACTTATTTCACGGACACTCTGCCGTTGCATAGTCCCTGGCTCTTTTTACCAAATCCCAATACTTTTTATACCGGACGAACGTTTAGCCACACAATGCACGTCTGCCGTCCGTTCCCTCCGGCATTTCGGGATAAACATAGCTAAACACAAAACCCTTCAGCCAAACGACTGAAGGGTTTCATAATGGGCTTAAGTGAACCTTACCTCTACACCAAACACAAACCCCTCAGCCAAACGACTGAGGGGTTTCATAATGGGCTTAAGTGGACTCGAACCACCGACCTCACGCTTATCAGGCGTGCGCTCTAACCAGCTGAGCTATAAGCCCGTTTCCGGATATGCGGGTGACAGGACTTGAACCTGCACGGTCTCCCACCAGAACCTAAATCTGGCGCGTCTGCCAATTCCGCCACACCCGCATGCGACTTGTATATAATATACTTTTTTTGTCAGATTGTCAAGAAAAAAATAAAAAAATTTTTCCTACTATATACAAATAAAAAAATATATGCTAATATACATCTAGTATTAAAAACTACATATAATAGAAAAGATAATCATTAAATATAGAAACCAAAAAAGCGGAGGTGGCATATGTATAAAATTATAATAGATAGCTGCGGTGAACTGACACAGGAATTAAAGGAAAACGGACATTATGAAACAGTATCCTTATCTATGGAGGTGAATGGCTATCATGTAACGGATGATGAACATTTTAACCAGTTGGATTTTTTGAAAAGAGTAAAAGAAAGTCCGGTGGGACCAAAATCCTCCTGTCCATCTCCGGAGTGTTATATGGAAGCATACAAAGGAGAAGCAGAGCGTGTATATGTAGTCACATTATCCAAAGAGCTTAGTGGTTCGTATAACAGCGCAGAACTGGCAAAAAAACTCTATGAAGAAGAATATGGTATGAAAAAGAAGAAAATTTATGTATTCAATTCCTGTTCTGCCTCTGTTGGCGAAACTTTAATCGGTATGAAGGTGCAGGAATGTGAAGAAGCCGGCATGAGTTTTGAAGAAATCATAAAAACGGTGGAAGAATACATTAGCAGCCAAAATACCTATTTTGTATTAGAAACCTTAGAGACCTTGCGAAAAAACGGAAGACTTAGTAATATAAAAGCATTCGTTGCCAGCGCATTAAATATTAAGCCGGTAATGGGAGCTACGCCGGAGGGTACAATCTGTCAGCTAAGTCAGGCAAGAGGGATGCATAAAGCATTAAAGGTGATGGTGGATAACATTATAAAAGAAAAGTCCGATAGTGAAAATTGTATTCTTGCCATATCCCATTGCAATTGCTTACAGAGAGCAGAGTATGTGAAGGCAGAAATTGAAAAATTAAAGAAATTCAAAAAAATCATCATTTTAGATACGGCAGGTATTAGCAGCATGTATGCAAATGATGGGGGAATCATCGTAGCCGTGTAGCTTGTAAATGGGATTTTTTGTTTACCGTGGGAGGAAAAGATGAAATATGAAGAAGTAATAGAAATTATTGAAAACAAAAGACGTTTTGGCAACGCACCGGGCGTAGAGATAAGCCGTGTGTTGTTATCTGCCGTTTCAAATCCCCAGAAGGATTTAAAATTTGTGCATATCGCAGGGACAAATGGAAAAGGCTCGACAGCAGCTTTTCTTGCTTCTATATTAAAAGAAGCAGGTATCAAAACAGGTTTGTTTACGTCACCACATCTGATTTCATTTACAGAGCGTATTCGCGTAGATGGTGAGCAGATACCAAAAGAAAGGGCAGCAGAAATCGGAGAAATGCTGCTTAATCTGGAATTGGATGTACATCCTACGATGTTTGATTATTGTCTGGCAATGGCAATGCTTTATTTTAAAGAGCAGAATTGTGAAATAGTTGTATTGGAAACAGGTCTTGGCGGCAGGTTAGACTCCACAAATTGTATAGAACCGCCGCTTATAAGCATTATTACAAAAATCGGCTATGACCATACAAATGTGTTAGGAAATACACTGCCGGAAATTGCAACGGAAAAAGCAGGTATATGCAAAGCAGGTACACAGGCGGTTATTGAAAAACAGGATAAGGAAGTTTTGGATGTATTGACAGCAGTCTGTAAGAATTTAGATATCCCCGTGCACATAGCCGATGCGGCAGAAATGACAATGAAAAATTATTTTTCAAATATGAAAATGCGGGGAAACTTTCAAAAAGAAAATGCAAGTGCAGCAATTCTTGCGGCAAAAATATTGCAGACGATGGAGTATCCAATAACAGAAGCGTCTTTGCAAAAAGGAATTTCTCATGCCCTCTGGCAGGGAAGAATGGAATTAATTTGTGAGGAACCTTTCCTATTAATCGATGGGGCACACAACAGCCATGGTGTACATGCACTTGCAGAAAGCCTAAAAACCATGTATCCGGGGGAAAAATTTCATTTTATCATGGGCGTACTTGCGGATAAGGACTATGAACAGATGGCAGAACTGATTCTTCCATTGGCAAAAGATGTCGTGACGGTTACGCCGGAAAGCAGCCGGGCATTGCAGAGTGAAAAATTAGCAGAATATATTTGTAAAAAGGGAATTCCTGCTAAAAGTGGAAAGGATTTAAAGTCGGTTTTTACACCATATTTGAAAAAAGAGAAGATTTATCCTAAAAATGAAAAGACAATAACCTTTGGCTCTCTCTATTTTATCGGAGATGTCAGAAAATTTTTTCATTTATCTGTATAAAGGAAAATATTGGAAGTACTACATATAGATTGCGAATTGACGAGCAATACTATATGTGGTACAATTTTTTTGCATTCAGGACAGCAGGTGACTACAAAGCGACAAAGTAGTCAGGATAGCAGACAGATATAGAGAAGGCATGTATAATGGATTACATACAATATAGCGTCTCCGGTTGCGGCAGACGCTATAATAACGGGATAAGGATAGAATAGAGAAGAAGAGAAGGAGAACAGGATGAAGATTATTAAAAGAAGTGGAACAGAAGAGGAATTTGACCTTCAAAAAATCGAAACCGCAATTACAAAGGCAAATAATTCAGTTGTAGAAAGCGAAAAGATGTCAGAGGAGCAGATACAGGAGATTTCCGAGCATGTGGAGGAAATCATCAGCAGTATGAATCGCTCTTTAAGTGTAGAAGAAATACAGGATTTAGTAGAAAATGAAATTATGCAGCAGCAGGCATTTTCCGTGGCAAGAAATTATATTACTTATCGCTATGAAAGAGCACTGGTGCGAAAAGCCAATTCCACTGACCAGCAGATTTTAAGCCTGTTAGAATGTGATAATGAGGAAGTAAAACAGGAAAATTCCAATAAAAATCCTACGGTAAACAGTGTACAGCGTGATTATATGGCAGGAGAGGTCAGCAAGGATATCACCCGCAGATTTTTGCTTCCGCCGGAAATCGTAGAAGCCCATGAACAGGGAATCATTCATTTCCATGATTCGGATTATTTTGCCCAGCATATGCACAATTGCTGTCTTGTAAATTTGGATGATATGCTGCAGAATGGAACGGTTATCAGCGGAACGATGATTGAAAAACCCCACAGTTTTTCTACTGCTTGTAATATTGCTACCCAGATTATTGCGCAGATTGCCAGCTCTCAGTATGGCGGACAGAGTATATCGTTATCTCATTTAGCTCCGTTTGTGGATATCAGCAGACACAGATTTAAAAAAGAAGTAAAAAAAGAGTTTACTTTAGCAGGACTTGAATTAAATGAAGAACAGATTAACAGCGTGGTAGAGTCTAGGGTATTAGAAGAGATTAATCGTGGTGTCCAGATGATTCAGTATCAAGTGATTACCTTAATGACGACCAATGGACAGGCGCCCTTTGTTACCGTATTTATGTATTTAGACGAAGTGCCGGAAGGCAGAACAAGAGATGACCTTGCGTTAGTGATTGAAGAAGTTCTTCGTCAGCGTATTTCCGGTGTAAAAAATGAAGCGGGTGTACTGATTACCCCTGCTTTCCCAAAACTGATTTATGTTTTGGAAGAGGATAATATTACAGAGGACAGCAAATACTGGCATTTGACAAAACTAGCAGCAGAGTGTACCGCAAAACGTATGGTGCCGGATTATATTTCCAAAAAAGTGATGTTGGAGTTAAAAGAAGGCAACTGTTATCCATGTATGGGCTGCCGTTCTTTCTTAAATGTATATAAAGAGCCGGAGGGTGATTATAAATTTTATGGAAGATTTAATCAGGGCGTTGTGACACTGAATCTGGTGGATGTGGCATGCAGCTCCGGTAAAGATATGGATAAATTCTGGAGTATTTTGGATGAGCGTTTAGAGTTGTGCAGAAAAGCCTTAATGTGCCGTCATGAGCGTTTGTTGGGAACATCGTCAGATGTGGCACCGATTCTCTGGCAGTATGGTGCATTAGCACGTTTAGATAAGGGTGAGCCAATTGATAAGCTGTTATTTAATGGCTATTCTTCCATATCCTTAGGCTATGCAGGACTTTGTGAATGTACCTATTATATGACAGGAATGACCCATACAAATCCGAAGGCTACACCATTTGCATTAGAAATTATGAAGCGTTTAAATGATGCCTGTGATAAATGGAAAAAGGAAACCACCATTGGTTTTAGTGTATATGGAACACCGTTAGAGTCTACCACTTATAAGTTCTCCAAATGCTTACAGAACCGTTTTGGCATCATTCCGGGAGTGACGGATAAAAACTATATTACCAACAGTTATCATGTCCATGTAACAGAGCAGATAGACGCCTTTGAAAAATTGAAATTTGAAGCACAGTTCCAGAATATGTCACCGGGCGGCGCTATCAGTTATGTGGAAGTACCGAATATGTCTTCTAATTTAGAAGCAGTTCTTGCGGTTATGCAGTATATTTATGAAAATATTATGTATGCGGAGCTGAATACAAAAAGTGATTATTGTCAGGTCTGTGGATATGATGGAGAAATACAGATTGTTACGGACGAGGATGGTAAATTAGTTTGGGAATGTCCAAATTGTAAAAACAGAGACCAGAATAAAATGAATGTAGCCAGAAGAACCTGTGGCTATATTGGTACACAATACTGGAATCAGGGAAGAACGCAGGAAATCAAAGAGCGTGTACTGCATCTGTAGAAGCTGAAGGGAGAGTTGGAATGAATTATTCTGCAATTAAGTATTGTGACATTGCCAATGGAACAGGCGTGCGTACCGTGCTGTTTGTATCCGGCTGCAGAAACCACTGCAAAGGCTGTTTTCAGCCGGAAACATGGGATTTCAATCATGGGAAACCTTTTACGAAGGAAGTCGAAGAGGAAATCATAAAATCCTTGCAGCCAACGTACATTCAAGGGCTGACCCTGCTTGGCGGAGACCCAATGGAACCGGAAAATCAAAAGGTGTTGCTTCCCTTTGTAAAAAAGATAAAAGAAACCTGTCCGGATAAAGATATCTGGGCGTATACAGGCTATCTTGCGGATAAAGATTTGGTTTTGGATGGAAAGTGTTATACCAAGGATACCACAGAATTTTTATCCTATATTGATGTGCTGGTGGATGGACCTTATAAAGAAGAGGAATATAGCATTATGTTAAAATTTAAAGGCTCTGCAAATCAGAGAGTTTTAGATTGCAAACATTTTGTACAAACCGGCGAAATCATCGAAATTATGTAAAAGGACATATTTTTTTCATAATTTCATCAAAAACAGAACATAAATTTTCATTAGACTACTCCTTGTAAACGAAATATGTGGCTGTTCAACAGTTGCAATAGATGGTACAATAAGATACGTTTGAAAGGAGTAGTCTTTTTATGAGTAAAAATGGTTTTGGAGCAAAATTAACAAAATGTGCAGCATTGGCATTGGTATTTGGTGTGGTTGGCGGAACTGCATTTTCAGGCGCAACCTATTTTATGAATAGCCGTATTGCTGCAAATGTTGCAGATATATCCGGTACAGAGGTACAGGTAGAAGAACCGGCAAAAATCCAGCAGACCAATACGGTAGTTAATGCCGTATCTTCAGACATTTCTTCTGTGGTGGAAGATACTATGCCATCCATTGTGGCAATTACAAGTATGACACAGCAGGAAGTGATGAATTTCTTTGGATTTGGGCAGGTGTATGAAAGTGAAAGCAGTGGTTCTGGTTTTATCGTAAGTAAAGACGAAAATTATATTTACATTGCTACAAATAATCATGTGGTAGAGGGTGCAACTACCCTGACCGTACAGTTTAATGATGAAGCTACAGCCGCAGCTACGGTAAGAGGAACAGCACCATCTAATGATTTGGCAGTGGTACAGGTAGCGATTGCAGATTTAACAGAGGAAACTTTAAATGCCATTGAAACGGCAAAAATTGGCGATTCCGGCAGTCTTTCCGTAGGAGAACCTGCAATTGCCATTGGAAATGCATTAGGTTATGGACAGTCTGTTACCACAGGTGTCATCAGTGCGTTAGAGCGTGAAGTAACATTTCAGGATGAAATGACAGGAGAAACCATTGCAAACAAACTGATACAGACAGATGCTGCCATCAATCCGGGTAACAGCGGAGGTGCATTGATTAATGTGGCAGGAGAAGTGATTGGCATCAATTCTTCAAAATATTCGGATACAGCAGTAGAAGGTATGGGATTTGCAATTCCTATGGATGTGGCAAAGCCAATTTTAGAGGATTTGATTTCCAATGGAAAAACCACAACTACAGGTACACCGTATTTAGGTATTTATGGTGTGGATGTGACAAAGGATGTATCTGAAAGCTACAATATGCCGGAGGGCGTATATGTGGCGCAGATTGTAGAAGGCAGTGGAGCAGAGGCAGCAGGTATTCTTGCCGGGAACATCATTACAGCCATTGATGGTGAAAACGTAACTTCCATGGAAGAATTAAAGAGCAAAATCAGTAATTATAAAGTGGGTGATACGGTTATGATTACGGTTTCTATCGCCAATAATGGCACATATATTGAAAAGGAAATGGCTGTAACCCTAAGCAGTGAGTCACAGAATGAGGAAAATACTGCCAATACAAATGAAACACAGCAGGAAGTTCCGGAGCAGAGTGCACCAAACGAAAATCCGCAGGAAGCTCCACAGGAGAATCCAAATGGTGAAACAGATATATTTGAACTGCCGGAAATTTTTCAGCAGATACCATAAATAAAACCCATTGACTTGCTAGGAAAAAGAGAGTAAACTATAAGACATACCGGAAGAAAAAGAGTTGCTTTTTCTTCTGGTATAAAAGCTATTTTTTTTTGGAATAATAACCTATTAATTCGATAGGAATAATAAAGAAAGAGAGAAGGAAATGTATGAAACAGCGGATTTATCTGGATAATGCGGCTACCACGCAGCTTTATCCTGAAGTTTTTAAAGAGATGGAGCCTTATTTTACAGAGTATTTTGCTAATCCATCGGGGATTTATCAGTTTGCAAGAGAAAGCTGGAATGTGGTGGATAAAGCAAGGGAAGAAATTGCTTCTGTGATTGGTGCAAAGCCGGAAGAGATTTATTTTACCGGAGGTGGAAGTGAAAGTGACAACTGGGCATTGAAAATGATTGCAGAGGCATATGCGCATAAAGGAAAACACATAATTACATCGAAGATTGAACATCATGCGGTGCTGCATACCTGTGCATATTTAGAAAAGCAGGGCTATGAGATTACCTATCTTCCGGTAAATGAAGAAGGAAGGATTGATTTAAAACAGCTGGAAGAAGCCATTCGCAAAGATACCCTATGCATTTCCATTATGGCAGCCAATAATGAAATTGGTACGATAATGCCTATCGCAGAAATTGGTGAAATTGCACGGAGAAAAGGCGTATTGTTTCACACGGATGCAGTACAGGCATTTGGACATATTCCACTTTCCGTTGAAGATATGCAGATAGATATGCTTAGTGCCAGTGGACATAAAATCAATGGACCGAAAGGTATCGGATTTTTGTATATCAAAAAGGGTATAAAAGTGCAGTCCTTTCTGCATGGCGGTGCGCAGGAAAGAGGTAAGCGGGCAGGTACGCACAATGTGCCGGGAATTGTTGGCATGGCGGCAGCGGCAAGACTTGCACAAAAAGAAATGGAGAAAAGAAGTGCTTATGAAAGTCAGCTTAGGGATTATGCAATCGGACGGATTGAAAAGGAGATACCCTTTGCGGTATTCAGTGGCAGCAGGGAGAATAGACTGCCGAATAATATACACTTTTGTTTCCGGTTTATCGAAGGGGAATCCTTGCTGATTATGTTAGATGCGAAAGGTATCTGTGCTTCCAGCGGTTCTGCGTGTACCTCCGGTTCACTAGACCCTTCCCATGTACTTTTAGCCATCGGAAGACCCCACGAAATTGCCCACGGGTCTCTTCGGCTGACCTTGTCAGAAAAGACGACAAAGGAAGAAATGGATAGAGTAATTGATGAATTGAAAAAAATCATTGAGCGTTTAAGAAGTATGTCACCATTGTATGAAGACTATAAAAAAGAACAGGAGAAATCAAATGTATAGTGAAAAAGTAATGGATCATTTTGAAAATCCAAGAAATGTAGGAGAAATTGCAGACCCAAGTGGTGTTGGCACGGTGGGTAATGCGAAGTGTGGAGATATCATGCGTATGTATTTTCATATTGATGAAAATAGAATTATTCAAGATGCAAAATTTAAGACCTTCGGCTGTGGAGCAGCGATTGCCACCAGCAGCATGGCAACAGAGCTTGTGAAGGGAAAAAGCGTAGAGGATGCTTTAAAAGTGACAAATCGTGCGGTTATGGAAGCATTAGATGGTCTTCCACCGGTGAAGGTGCATTGCTCGCTTTTAGCAGAAGAAGCAATTCATGCAGCACTTTGGGATTATGCACAAAAGGAAAATGTGCATATCGAAGGCTTAAAAGAGCCTGTAGAGGATATTGAAGAATTACAGTAACTATTCAGTAGGTCTGCGCATTTACTGCGCTGACCGTAAGAAAATGATTCAAGTGTGCAAAAATCTCATCGCTGAAAGCGATTTTAAATAGATTTTTGCATGTAACTGTGAAGGTACTGAACAGTTACGAATTACATTAAAATAAAGAAGCGGGCGATGTTTTGATAACATTTGCCTGCTTCTTTATTTTAATGCTCGGATACATATTTTTTTATGGCGGCAAAACTTTCAGGACTGATGACATGCTCCATATGACAGGCATCTTCTTCTGCTGTCTTTGGATCAATGCCCATGGAAGTCAGCCAGTTACATAAAAATGTGTGGCGTTCAAAAATCATATCTGCAATTTCTTTTCCTGATTCTGTTAAGGTAATAAAACCTGCATCACTCACCGAAATAAGACCTTTTTCACGCAGATTTTTCATGGCAACGCTGATACTGGATTTTTTGAAATTCATCTCAGCAGCGATGTCAACGGAGCGTACAACAGGAAGTTTACGGCTTAGGACAAGTATAGTTTCCAGATAATTTTCTGCGGATTCATTAATGCTCATGAAATACCCCCAAGTATGTAATAGTAATCGTCCATAGGGACAGTTGCAATCTTTCAATATTATAGCATAAATTTTCTGAAAAGAAAACCAAAAATAATATATGGTAATTTGTGTTCATTTTGTTAAGAATATGTTATAATAAGGTGGGTTTTTGAGAAAAAGACTAGAACAGGAAACAGGAGGCCGGACATGAAGACAATTTATAAGACCGATAATGGAATACTTTCGCAAAAAGAAAATTATGAGCCGGATATCTGGGTGAACCTGATTTCGCCAAATATGGAAGAATTAACGGAAGTTGCCGGATATTATGATATAGATTTAGCAGATTTGCGGGCTGCACTCGATGAGGAGGAAAGCTCCCGTGTGCAGATGGAGGATGGATATACCATGATTCTTGTGGATATCCCCTTTGAAGAAATCCGTAATGAACAGCGGGCATATACCACCATTCCGCTGGGCATATTATTGGTAAAAGAAGCAATTATAACGGTGTGCAGTGAGGATACCGTGATTTTGAATTATTTTTCCAATAACCGTATGCGTGGATTTAGTACAAAGAAGAAAATGCGTTTTGTGTACCAGATTTTGCTGCAAAGTACAAATTTATACCAGGCATGTCTTCGTCTGATTGATAAAAAGCGCAGTGAGATTGAAAAACGGATTGGTTCTGAAGATACAGAAGATAAGGATTTGATTAATCTGCACGAATTAGAAACCAACCTTGTCTACTTTGCCACATCTTTAAGTGCGAACAAAGTGGTATTAGAACGTCTTACGAGGTATGAGCGGATAAAGCAGTACCCGGAGGATAAGGAGCTTTTAGACGATGTTATTATCGAGAACCGTCAGGCGATAGAAATGACAAATATTTACCGGGATATTATTCACGGTACAAGGGATTTGGTATCTACAGTGATTAACAATCGCTTGAATGAAGTGATGAAATTTCTTGCATCGATTACGCTTGTTATGGCGATTCCGACCATTATCTCCGGATTATACGGAATGAATGTGAATGGAAAATGGATGCCGTTATCGGATATACCTTATGGTTTTTTCATTATTTGTGCAATGATTGGTATTATCTGTATTATTACATTGCTAGTTTTAAGACGCAGAAAGATGTTATAAATAAGATTTTCAAAGGAGATTTGTTATATGAAGCTGATTTCATGGAATGTAAATGGAATTCGTGCCTGTGTGGGCAAAGGTTTTTTAGAGTATTTTCATGAAGCAGATGCGGATATTTTTTGTATACAGGAAAGTAAAATGCAGGCAGGGCAGTTAGAGCTTGAATTAGAAGGCTATCATCAGTACTGGAATTATGCAAAGAAAAAGGGATATTCCGGTACAGCAGTTTTTACAAAGAAAGAACCGTTGTCTGTAGCCTATGGTATGGGTATTGAAGAGCATGATAACGAAGGCCGGGTAATTACCTTGGAATTTGCTGATTTTTATCTTATCACGGTATATACGCCAAATTCGCAGAGTGAGTTGGCACGATTAGATTATCGTATGCAGTGGGAAGATGCATTTCTTTCCTATTTGAAGAAATTAGCAGAAAAGAAGCCGGTGATTGTTTGTGGGGATATGAACGTGGCGCATAAAGAAATTGATTTAAAAAATCCTAAAACAAACCGAAAAAATGCAGGATTTACGGATGAAGAAAGAGCCAAATTTACGCAGTTACTGGAACATGGTTTTATAGATACTTTCCGTTATTTTTATCCAAATCAGGAAGGAATATATTCCTGGTGGTCTTATCGTTTTCAGGCAAGAGCGAAAAATGCAGGATGGCGTATTGACTATTTTGTGGTATCTGAATGTTTAAAGGACAGACTTGTGGATGCACAAATTCATACGCAGGTATTAGGCTCAGACCATTGTCCGGTATCGCTGGAAATAGCTATATAAAGTTTCCACCCTTTTCCAATAGGATTTCTATATTCTGAACACAATTTTGTAATAAAATTGTAACATATTCAGAAAGGAGAAATCAGAACATGAAACAAAGAAACAGGAAACTTGCATGCCTGTGTATTACTACTGCAATACTTGCAACAGCAAATACCACGACGGCAGTTGCCCGTGAATCTGAGGATCAGGTGATGAAACAGGAAACGTCACTGCATGCGGGAGTGACAGCGGCAGCTATACAGGCTGCGGAAAAGGAAAAGGATGCGATTCAGGTAATTATTGAGGCAGACGAAAAAGACATCTATACCGCAGATATTTTGACAGAAGAAAAAAAAGCAGTCCCGGAGCTTGCAGTAGCACAGGTGACTTCTTATATTAATGTTCGTAACCAGCCGAATACAGAAGGAGAAATTGTAGGGAAATTACATAACAATTCTGTAGGTGAAATCATTGGTGAAGAAGGTGAATGGTTAAAAATTAAATCCGGCACGGTGGAAGGCTATATCAAAGCTGAATATGCCCTGCGTGGAGAGGAAGGACAAAATAAAGCCAATGAAGTAGGTGAGCGTTTTGCGAAGGTGGAGGCTACAACACTTCGTGTCCGTGAAGAAGCCACAACAGATTCTAATACAGTGGGACTTTTACCCAAGGAAGAGGTATTATCTGTTCAGGAAGAAGTAGAAGGATGGGTAAAAGTGGATTCAGCAGAAGGTACGGGTTATCTTTCCGCAGAACATGTGGAAGTGTATACTGTGCATGCAGTGGCAGAATCTAAAGCAGAGGAAGAAGCCCGTCTTGCAGCGGAAGCAGCGGCGAGAGCAGCAGAGGAAGCAGCAAGAGCAGAAGCGGCGGCAAGGGCAGCAGAAGAAGAAAGAAAAAGACAGTTACAGGCAAGTAATCATTCTTCCGGCAGAGGAAGCGCAACAACGGCATCAGCTGGTGGAAATGCAGCGCATACATCAGGAGGAGGCTCGGTATCAGAAAATACGGCAGGAAATCCATCAGCAGGAAGCGCTTCTGCGGGTAATGCAGCAACGGAAAGCAACAGCAGTCTTGGACAGCGTATTGCAAATTATGCTCTTCAATTTGTAGGAAATCCATATGTATATGGTGGTACAAGTCTGACAAATGGTGCGGACTGCTCTGGTTTTGTCATGAGTGTATATAAGCATTTTGGCATCAGTCTGCCAAGAACCTCCGGTGAACAGGGACGTTGCGGTACAAATGTTGGTGGTATCGGCAATGCCAGACCGGGAGATTTGGTACACTATTCAGGCCATATCGGTATCTATATTGGAAATGGTCAGATTGTACATGCAAGTTCAGCAAAAACCGGCATTAAAGTATCGAATGCCAATTATCGGTCCATTATCTCTGTGCGTAGAATCGTATAAAAAAAGAAACATCAGACATACTATATCTAACCATATAGTCAGCAGGTGTATAGTATGAATATTCTGATTCAGGGACAGGATGAAAACTGGACAAAGCAGTTAAAAGAATTGTGTGAAAAAGACAAAATTTATATATATAGCGGGAAAAGTACACAAAAGACAATACAGCTTTTGGTTACAGATTTTTCAGCAAATATAATAAGGAAAGGTATGGACAAAAACATACCTTTCCTTATTATATCCAAAGAAGACCGCGAGGAAAGGATTTTAGAAGCTTTTCGAAAAGGCGCAGAAGATTATATGATTTATCCGGTTAGTCCAAGAATTGCAAAAGCCAGAATTTGTGGCATTTTAAAACGTTATTACAAAACAGATGTAAATCTAAATGATGTATACAAAAATATACAGTTTACTGAAAATGAATATAAAATATTAGATACGATGATGCATTATCCGGGAAAAGTATTCACCAGAATGGAATTGATTGAAGCTGCTCTGCCGGAATATTATGAGGGCTTTGACCGAAATATTGATAATTATATTAAACAGATTCGGCAAAAAATTAAAGCGAAAACCGGTGAGAAAGCCCCGATTGAAACAATATATGGCTTGGGATACCGTTATCGAAAATAGTCTGAAAAATTAAAAAAATTTCGAAAAATAGAAAAATTAAAAAAATATGTTGACAAACCATAAATTCTTATGTATTATATGTAATGTGCTTAGGGCGCAGAACTTAATACATGCGATAGTGGCGTAGTTGGTAACGCGCGACCTTGCCAAGGTCGAGACCGCGGGTTCGAGCCCCGTCTATCGCTCTTAAAGAAGTCTGAGATTCAGACTTCTTTTTTTCTGGTGTGCCAAGCATGGCACTAATCTAGCTGGTGCAAGTCCAGTCACGGGTATTTACCGCCAAGTGTAGCGAACCACAAGTCGGTATCAGTAATGGTATGGATGAAGGAAGTGGTGTAGCAAAGTTCTTGAGCCTA
>JAGAMY010000014.1 GCA_017624495.1 Lachnospiraceae bacterium
AATATTACACCCGTAAGATTTGCAGGTCAAGTTATCTTTATATAAAAAGGCTTCTGCCAGAAGGTATCATACATTTTCGCAAAAGTGATACCTTTTAGCAAAAGCCTATTATTCAGCAAGGTTTCAAACCACCCCACTGTTACAATATTCAAATGGTTCATTCAAAAGACCAGAAAACACACGTCCATTATCTTTCTTTATTATCCAACAAACCGCAGAAAATCAAGGTTTCCTCGAAAGCAGACAAACGGTTTCAATATTCCCCTGAACTTTGATTTTATACTGCATAGCGAAAGTACATAATTCACTTTAGGCTGGGGTAAAAAATTTACCCCATGAAGCCATTCCCTTCCCTCTCGTCCAAATGTAAATTATTCAAATAAGCTAAGTTGAGTGTCTTTTAATGACTTTACTTTTCTATCCGTAATTTTATCATCCGAAGTAATATTTCCACATAATAATGGGGACGCTTGGTTGTACAATCTTACATTCTCTTTTACTTTCTCATCATTAAAATTTGCATAGCAATATTTGCAACCATTGAGACAAGTATTATACGCTCCTACTTCCACACTTTCAAAACATCCACACTCTTCTCTCTGATTTTTGTCCTTTTCACCAATCAACTTACACCCTAATATCTTCTCAATTAGTTTTTTATCTATACAACTTCCATGCTGAACACCAACATTGTGAAGATTGATCTGCTCTGCACAAGATTCAATTACTAAATTATATTTTGAAGCAATTTGTACCATTTGCGCCGCCAAACTAATCATCTCATCATTTGTCATTTGCCTAATGCCAAGTTCCTTAGTGTTTCGTTGTGTTTTTACATATAAATCAACAAAACTGATAACTACCTTTTCCGTGTAATCTGCAAGACTACTCGCTATTTCCTCAAACGCTTTTAAATGGTAATCCATTGTATATCGCTTGCTTATCAAAATAGGATCATATCTCCATATTACTTTTTCTTTTCCTATTTTTTTAGACAATGCCTTAAACGTTGAAATAAGTTCCTCTCTCTTATTTGGAAGGTTCGGTTCAATATCCTTACCATATCCCGTAAGAGTAAACTGAAAATAGTATACATAATCTTTCAAACATTCTAGCTTTTCCATCATATTCACAGGATTTTTGGTCCAAAATACAATGCAGTCTACTACATCTGGCGATAAATCTATTCTACTTATTTGATGTGCGTTCATAGGATTTCGCACATATAAAAACCCCTCTTTAATTCTGTTAATAAACCAATCTGAATAGTAATTTGGCACATCTGTTCTTCTACTCACACTTAATATCATAATGAATCCTTCCTATCGAAAGTCAGCACTTGATAACGAATATTTCTCGCTTTCAACACCGGCCATCTATTTAAATTTTTGCAATCACTTGTACAATTTTCTCTATTACTAACATATGTACTACATTCTGTATTTAAAGAAGTTAATAATTCAATAGCCTCATTCGGATATTCGAACTTGTAATCAATCTTTTTGATTCCTCTATCTTCATCTTTATAGTGAATAAATGTCGTTGCATTATCTTTTGTAATAAATCCATTCTGTTTCATGGCTGATATGATTTTTTCACTTCTTTCCATATCTCTATCCATACTTCCCTGATCAGAACGAAGAGATATTAATATATGAATTCTATCTCTTTGAATTTCTTTTTTTCTAAAACTCTCACAAATATCTTGAAACTCTTCATTTGAAAATTCACTAATAGATTTAGGGAAAATATATACATTGGATATTAGCATACTTGTTTTTTGAAAAATAGTTGCAGCATTGACTTTTGTAAACTTGACTTCATCTTTTTCCCTTGCTTCTATTTTATAATTCCAATCAATAGTATCAATGCCCCTATATTTAATATAACATTCTCCATTTCCAATCTCACCAAGTGCTTCAACCAATCCCCAATAATCTATCATATTTCCACATCCGATGGATGCCACCTCAATGCTATCTTTAAATTTTTCTCGTGCAAATAATGTATCAAACATACTTTTATATTCAAAGGCATATGAAAAAACATACCGTAACAAATATAATTGTTGAATATGTATGTCTGAATAATCCGGCTTTTGTCCAGCTTGATAATTTAATGTTTTCAGCATACATAAATTATCGTTTTGGTCTATATACTCTCTGAAATCATCATATATCATTGAAATATAATTCTTTATTGTAATCATCCCTGAGTTCCCCTATAAATTTATATTTTATATTTTTCTTCTGTCAAAAAGTATCCTTTCGCCAAAATGTATATCCC
Organism: Lachnospiraceae bacterium; assembly: GCA_017624495.1. GTDB lineage: Bacteria > Bacillota > Clostridia > Lachnospirales > Lachnospiraceae > Roseburia_B. The sequence continues at coordinate 2,287 of JAGAMY010000014.1, forward strand.
TGTTCCAAAAAGCCTATCCCCTGGGGTAAATCTCCGATTATATCATCACTCTTCGGAAACAGAAACACACATCTATTTTTCTTCCAAAATCGCAGAAACCTTTGATTTATTGGGCTTTTTTTGACAGAAGGCAGACTGTTTCCACATGCCCCGTCCAAGGAAACATATCCACCCCCTGAATCTTCTTCACCTCATACCCCCTCTTAACCAGATACTTCAAATCCCTCGCCTGTGTCTCAGGATTGCAAGAGATATACACCACTTTCTTTGGTGCCATCGTCACAACGGAAGATAAAAAAGCCTCATCACTGCCGCTTCGTGGTGGGTCCATAAATACCACATCCACCTTTTCTCCCTGTCTTGCCATTTGTACTAAAAATTCTCCTGCATCCTTCTGATAAAAGGAAATATTCTTTATCTCATTTCGTTTTGCATTTGTCCGTGCATCACGGACAGCATCCGGATTTAACTCCACGCAAATCACTTCTTTTGCCTGTTTTGCTGCCACAATACCAATTGTACCGATGCCCGAATAGGCATCCACTACACGCTCTTTTCCTGAAAGTCCTGCAAATTCCATTGCTTTGCCGTAAAGCACTTCCGTCTGCACCGGATTTATCTGATAAAAAGAACTCGGTGAAATACGGAAAGTGCAGCCACAAAGGGTATCTTCGATAAATCCCTTACCATACACCATAATATTCCGCTCACCTAATACCATACTGGTCTTCTTATCATTCACATTGATAACCACTGTGGAAATCTCCGGATGCAGTTTTCGCAATGCTTTAACAAAATTATTCTTTGATGGCAAAATTGGTGAACCAAGTACTAAAACAACCATCACTTCACCACTGGTAAAGCCACGACGAACCAACACATGACGAAGTAATCCATAACCGGTATCTTCATCATATGTCTTTATCTTAAATGATCGTAATAAGCCATGAATATCCCGAATAATTTTGGAAGAAATTTCATCCTCAATCTGACAATTTTCTATATCCACAATTTTATGTGTTTTCGCTTCATACACACCGGAAACAATTGTACCATTGCGCAGTCTGCCAAAAACAGCATGCACTTTATTGCGATAATGGTAGGGATTCTCCATACCGATAATTGGAGAAACTTTACCATAGTTACCTAATAATTTTTTTATTTCTTTCTGTTTTGTGGCAAGCTGCTGTTCATAGGGTACGCCTTGAAAACTACAGCTTCCGCATTTTTTTGCATAAGGACAACGATTATAATTCACCACTATTTCTCCTCACAAACCTGAAAAACATAAAACTTCAAATAATAACTTTCATCTGCCGCCCAAAGAATCGGATGATCCGGTGACTGGGTTTTAAATTCCACCTGGCGGAGACGTTTATGCACATTCTGCGCCGCCTGATGAATAGTCTTTGTAAACAATTCATAATCCATAAAATGTGAACAGGAACAGGTCGCCAAATATCCACCCGGTTTTACTAATTTCATACCACGCAGATTGATTTCCCGATACCCTTTAATCGCATTTTTAATGGAATTTCTGGACTTTGTAAATGCTGGTGGGTCTAAAATAACCACATCGAATTTCTCACCCTTTTTTTCTAACTCCGGCAATAATTCAAACACATCCACACACTGGAATTTTACGGTATCCTCCAAACCATTCAGCTTCGCATTTTCCGTAGCCTGATGTACTGCCAATTCCGATGCATCTACACCAAGTACACTTTTTGCACCTGCAATTCCGGCATTTAATGCAAAAGAACCTGTATGGGTAAAACAATCCAAAACCTTTGCATCTTTACACAATTTCTGAATTGCCAGACGATTATATTTCTGGTCTAAGAAAAATCCGGTTTTCTGTCCATCCTTGACATCTACAATATATTTTACACCATTTTCCACGATTTCCACGTTGGTATCAAATTCTTCACCAATAAATCCTTTTACACGCTCCATCCCTTCATTACTGCGGACTTTCGCATCACTTCTTTCATAGACACCACGAATTTTTATGCCATCTTCTGCTAAAATTTCCTTCAACAGCTCTACAATTGTCAGTTTAAATCTGTCTATACCAAGTGCCAATGACTGTACCACTAAAACATCTGAAAATTTATCTATGACCAGTCCCGGAAGAAAATCTGCTTCACCAAATATCACCCGGCAGCTGGATGTATCCACGTTTTTCTTACGATATTCCCATGCATCCTGTACACGCATGCGCAAGAATTCTGTATCAATTTCCTGTTCCGCTTTTCTTGTCATCATGCGTACACGAATTTTGGAATTCTGGTTAATAAATCCTCTTCCCATAGGGTATCCGTCAAAGTCATGTACCAGTACAATATCACCATTTTTAAATGTACCTGTGATGCTTGCAATCTCATTGTCATATACCCACGCACCACCGGTTTTTAAGGTTCTTCCTTCCCCTTTTTTTAATGTTACAACTGTCATTTTTTATCTTTCCTTTCCACTATTTCTATCAAAACTCGTAACTGTTCAGTACCTTCACAGTTACATGCATCGATAAATCACACATTTTCTTTTGCGGTTATGTAAATTCCGATACTAACCAAAATCAATGCCACAATACTCTTTATACCCGATGCCTGCTCTGCTTCACCTAATAAAACAGCAGATAAAATCACGCCAAATACCGGATTCATAAATCCAAATACCGCCACCTTAGACACGGGATTATATTTTAATAAAATCCCCCACAGGGAATATGCCACTGCGGAAACACAGGCTAAATACACAAGCATCCCCATACCTTCCGCTGAAATCTGTGTCAGTCTGCCACCCATAAACATACCGGTTGCCATCATGATAATACCACCGACCACAAACTGCCAGCCACTTAATAAAACCGGATTTTCCGTCTTTGAATAGCGTTTTAAATATACTGAAGAAAAAGCATAGGCAACTGTGGACAAAAAGATAAATCCTTCTCCCAAAAAACTTAAGGACATATCTAACCCATTTCCATTCAGATTTACCAGTACAACCCCGGCAAATCCCACAATACACCCTGCCATTTTTGCACCGGTTAATTTTTCCTGTTTAAAAAGTAAACTGGCTACCAAAATAGCAATAAACACATTTACCCCTTCAATAATGGAAGCTTTTACCCCGGTAGTATTTGCAAGTCCAACATAAAAAAACAAATATTGTAGAACCGTCTGTAACAAACTAAGTTTAAATATCTTAGGTACAGTTTCCTGCTTTGGCAACAGCCATTCCCTGCCTAAAATACTGCCAATGATAATCACAAACACGCCAGCTAACGTAAAGCGCAGTCCTGCAAAAAGTATTTGTGCAGCCACCGCATCGGATGGAATAGCAAACAATGCATACCCTATCTTGATACATGGAAAAGCACTTCCCCACAGGGCACAGCAAACCAATGCACCAAGCCACACAACCAACGTTTTTTGCATAATATGCTTATTTTGTTCCATAATATATATCCTTTCTGCCAAGAATTACAATTTGGCTTATTTTAGCTTAAAGGAGGGAATGGGATATGTCAAGCATTGTAATTTTCACATCGACAACCCCAGTCCTCATATGGTAAACTATTAAGACAAATGACATCAAAGGAGAATCACAAATATGAACGAAGAATCCTATCTTACACTTGTGATAGATACCCTGCAGCAAAAAATTGCCGAAATCAAAGGCAAAATGGCAGGCAACCAGAAGGACATCGAAAATATGCATGATTATTTCTGGGAAAACTATACCGAATTTGATGAATATGGCTATGAACTTTACGATAACAACACAGCATTAAAAAACCGTATCAAAGAACAGGGCGAATACACAAAAGAACTCATGCGTTATGAAAAAATGACGGATTCTCCCTATTTTGGCAGGGTTGATTTCTGTTATGAGGATGAAGATGAACCGGAAACCTACTACATTGGCATTGCCAATCTTGCCAAAGGCAGAGCCGAAAATCCTTATGTATTTGACTGGCGTGCACCGGTTTCCGGCTTATTTTATGACTATGACAAAGGACCTGCACAGTTTTTGGCCCCGGCAGGAACACTGACCGGTGAAATTACCTGCAAAAAGCAGTACAAAATCAAAAATGGCAAACTTATTTATGTTCTTGAAAATGATATGAACATTGATGATGAAATTTTGCAGCAGGCACTTTCCGAACATGCCGATGCTTCCTTAAAAAGTATCGTCACCACCATTCAGAAGGAGCAAAACAGCATTATCCGTGACACAACTCACCGCATTTTAGCTGTGCAGGGCTGCGCCGGAAGCGGAAAAACCTCTGTGGCATTACACAGAATTGCCTATCTGCTATATCATAACCGCAAAAACTTAAATGCAGCGCAAGTACTTATTTTATCGCCAAACAGTATTTTTGCCGATTACATTTCCAGAATCCTGCCGGAGCTTGGAGAAGAAAATATCTGCGAAATGACCTTTGATGATTTTGCTTACCGGGAACTTCGTGCTTACGGAGAAGCCGAAGACCGATACGACGAAATAGAAAAATCCCTGCATGAAGATGCTCCCGCAGAGTATTTTATAGCAAATACCTTAATACCTTCCACCGATGAAGCCGATTATAAACAGACAAAAGCGTATATCGAAGAATTAGACGGTTTTATTTTAAGTTTAGAGTGGGAATTGATGAATTTCAAAGATTTCCATTATAAAAAAATGGAAATGAAAGAAAACGAAATTTCTGATTTATTTTATGAAAAATTAGCTGATGTACCTATTTTAAGCCGTATGGAAAAAATCGGTGAATATCTCATTGATGCCGAAGAAACCCTGCGGGATAAAAACATGGAAGAGGAAGAAAAATTAGAGATTTTTGACCGTTTAAACCGCATGTATGAAACACAGAATCTCTTAGAACTTTACAACAGATTTTTAGAAGAAACCGACAGACTTCCTTTGAACACTACAGAAAATTTCCTGCGGTATGAGGATGTCTATCCGCTTTTATATCTGAAATACGCCCTTATCGAACCGCCTAAACGCCGGGAAGTGAAACACCTTGTCATTGATGAAATGCAGGATTATTCCTATTTACAATATGTTCTTTTAGAGAAAATGTTCCACTGCCCAATGACAATTTTAGGTGATAAGGTACAGACCATGGCAAAAACACAGCAAAATATACTTTCCTTTCTGCCAAAGATTTTTGGAAAGGAAGTACACTGTGTATATTTGAATAAAAGCTATCGTTCCACATCAGAAATCACTGCTTTTGCCAGTCAGCTTGTGGAGGAAAAGGGCATAGCAACCGTTGAACGTCATGGTGAACCACCACAAACTACCGACTGTTCTTCATCAAGGGAAATGTACCAAAAGATAGCTTTAGACATTCAAAAGGAAACCGATGCAGATACCATTGCCGTGCTTTGTTTAGATGCCTACAGTGCAAAAATCACCGCCCAAAATCTGCAAAATGAAATGCCGCAAATGCAGATTTCCCTGCTAAAAAAAGACAGTATGCACTTTGAAAAAGGTATTTCTGTTATGCCATTTTATTTGGCAAAAGGCTTGGAATTTGATGCTGTATTTGTCCCGGATTTGCAAAATTATATCACACCACTGCATAAACAGGCACTTTATATCAACGCCACCAGAGCGCTTCATGTACTGCGCCTGTACAAAAACACAAAGGAGTAAACGGATATGACAACTTTTAGTCTTTGTATGATTGTAAAAAACGAATCCACCGTACTTAAACGGTGTTTATCCTCCATTGCAGATATCATGGATGAAATCATTATTGTAGATACCGGTTCTACGGATAACACCAAAGAAATTGCCGCTGAATTTACCGATAAAATCTATGATTATGTCTGGATAAATGACTTTTCCGATGCCAGAAATTTTGCATTTTCCAAAGCCTCCATGGACTATATCTATTCTGCGGATGCGGACGAAGTTTTAGACGAAGTAAACCGCTGGAAGCTTATGCAGTTAAAAGAAATGCTTCTGCCGGAAATTGAAATGGTGCAGATGCATTATATTACTCCACCGGAGCATAACACTACTTCAAATTTTATCCGTGAATACCGTCCCAAACTCTACAAACGCCTGCGTACTTTTACATGGATAGATGCCGTACACGAAACCGTCCGCTTAGACCCGGTTATATATGACAGTGACATTGAAATACAGCATTTACCACAGAATCTTCATAGCAGCAGAGACTTTGGTATTTTTCACGCAATTTTTGAAAAGGATGGAAAGCTCTCCGAAAAGCTGCATGCCATGTATGCAAAGGAACTGTTTATCAGTGGAACGGATGAAGATTTTGCAAAGGCAGAAGATATTTTCAATCATACCCTCTGCCAGCTAGATGCCACTGTAAATATGCAAAAAGAAGCGATTTGCGTACTCTGCCATTTAAAACGTATCCAAAAACAGACAGATAGCTTTTTCTCTCTTGCCTTTAAACTGATGCCGGATGCCATCTGCTCGGAAGTCAGCTATGAAATCGGCTGTCATTTTATGGAAAAAGAAGATTTTATGGAAGCGATACAGTGGTTTGAAACTGCCATGGAACGCACAGAAGCCATCATCGACATACGAAGAGCGGGAAAACTGCCGTTAGAAGCCTTAAGCTCCTGTCATCGTTCTATTGCAGAAAAAATCCGGGATGAAAACCCGGATGATATATATTTTTATGAAATGTACATGGAATCTGCTCAGGAATACGCCCAAAAAGCTGATGCCTGGGAGATTCCCCTTTCATAAAATGCCTGCAACCATTTAGAATTTAAGGTCCTTAACGGAAATGCCACTGCCAAATGCAAATACACCCTGCTGTTTTGCAAACTGCAGTGGTTTTTCATCGGCACCAATGACCTGACCGCCTGCCTCTTTTACAATCAATGCACCTGCCGCATAATCCCATGGACTTAATTTTAACTCAAAAAACAATTCTGCTCTTCCACAGGCAATATCACACAAATCAATTGCTGCTGAACCACTTCTGCGCAAATCCAGCCCCTTTGTAAAATAATAATATGCCAGTTCAAAAGCCCGTTTCCATAATTCTTCATAATATGGAGAAGTACCAAGTAAAATCAATCCATTTGCCAAAGGCTCTTTGGATACATGAATCGGCTTACCGTTCAAATAGGCTCCCTGTCCCTTTTGGGCATAAAACATTTCCTCCCGATATGGATTGTAAACCACGCCAAGTATCGGCTCACCATCCTTTAATAAACCTACAGAAAGACAGCTTGCTTTATAGTTTTTAATAAAATTCGTTGTACCATCTATCGGGTCAATAATAAATAAATAGCCCTTGTCACAAAAAATCTGTGCATCCTCTTCCTCGCCCATAAACTTTGCCTCCGGCAAAATCTCCCCAAGACGTTTAAAAATATCTTCCTGCACACGTTTATCATATTTTGTTACAAAATTAGCATGACCGCCTTTATCCTCTATTGTATCTAAAATATTCTCTGCCTCTAACATAATTTTACTGCTTTCTAAGACAGCTTTTTTTATCTTTTCTAACATGACTGTAATCTCCTTAACTGTTTTTTCCGTACAATAGCATAACAAAGCATATGTACAAGTCCCGTAATCGTCCAACTCACCGGATAGGATATATACAGGGAAAGTAAACTTCTTTCCCATTGGAAAATGGTAAAAATCCATAAAATTCTAAATCCACAGGCACCAAGCAAAGATACCACCATCGGCATAAATGAATACCCAATACCACGAAGCGCACCAACCATGGTGTCCATAATTCCACACAGACAATAGGTGGTACAGATAACCGACAACCTAAGCAGTCCATAGGAAATCACTTCTGTATCGGACGAATAAATCGACAATAATGGAGTACCTGCAAAATATGCTGCCAGTCCCAAAACAAGTCCTACCACAGTTACCATTCCGATACACATGAACAGAATTTTTCGTATCCGCTCCTGTTTTCCTGCCCCAAAATTCTGACTGATAAAACTCATGGCTGTCTGGTGGAAAGTATTCATTGCCACATAGACAAATCCTTCGATGTTCATAGCTGCCGTATTTCCTGCCATAGCCACAGAACCAAAGGAATTAACAGAAGACTGAATCAGTACATTGGATAAGGAAAATACCATTCCCTGTAAACCTGCCGGAAAACCAATCCGTACTATCTGTACAGTTTTATCTGCCGTGAACCGCAATTTTTTTAATTCCATGCGGCAGCAGCCTTCCATGCGCATAAGGCAGCGGCAAATCAATACTGCCGAAATCATCTGGGAAATAATCGTTGCACACGCAACACCTGCCACACCCATACCAAAGCGAATAACAAATATTAAATTTAAAACTACGTTTATGACACCTGCTGTCAGCAGATAATATAATGGTCTTTTGGTATCTCCCACAGCCCTTAAAATAGAACTGCCAAAATTGTATAAAAGCATTGCCGGCATACCAAGGAAATAAATTTTCATATACAAAGCCGACTGTCCAAGAACATCTGCCGGTGTACCCATCCATACAAGTATCTGTTTTGTAACCGTCAAGCCTAAAAATAAAAGCACCACACCGCAAAGCACACTTAAAAGTATGGCTGAATGTACGGTTTCGCTTACTTCATTTTCTTTTTTCGCACCATAATACCTTGCAACTAATACGTTCGCACCCACCGAAAAGCCAATAAATAAATTTGTCAAAAGATTTATAAGTGAACTGGTAGAGCCTACCGCCGCTAATGCCGTATTTCCTGCAAATCTGCCCACAACCACCATATCCGCAGCATTGAATAAAAGCTGTAAAATGCCGGAAAGCATCAGTGGTATGGAAAAGGCTAAAAGTTTACCAAACAATGGTCCGTTACACATATCCATTTCATAGGATTTCTTCATTTACTTCACACTCCCTCAATTGTCAAATTGTAAATGCGCAGGCCTACTGAATAGTTAGCCATAAAATGTATTATATGCCCCTAAAAAACGATTTTCAAGACAGGTCATTGCATTTCCCGTAGTTTTTTTATAAACTATAACGTAACTGTTCAGTACCCTCACAGTTACATGCAAAAATCTATTTAAAATCGCTTTCAGCGATGAGATTTTTGCGCACCTGAATCATTTTCTTACGGTCAGCGCAGTAAATGCGCAGACCTACTGAATAGTTACACTATAACCACAAATATAAGGAAGGTATTTCATATGTCGATAAAAATTTTTGTTATGACCCATAAACCCTTTACCCCTCCGGAGGATTCCATGTATGTACCTTTACATGTCGGACGTGCCAATGCCTCTGATTTAGGTTATGCAGGTGATGATACGCTTGATTCTATTTCCGCTCAAAATCCCTACTTTTGCGAACTGACAGGGATGTACTGGCTTTGGAAAAATTATCACGAAACTGACTATATCGGTATCTGTCATTACAGACGTTATCTGATAAATGAACAGGGCGCAATTTTTACGGAAAAACAGTTAAAAAAGCTTTTAGCCAAAAATGATATTATTACAACAAAGCTGCTGACTTTAACCTGCTCCTACTATCATGGTTTTGGTGAAAACCATCACCAGAAGGATTTAATTACCACAGAACAGGTATTAAAAGAAATGTATCCTGAATACGCTGATACCTTTGACCGCTTAGTTCATGGTCCAAATACTTACTTTGGCAATATTTTTATCACTTCCAAGGAAAACTATGACCGCTACTGCGAATGGCTCTTTGCTATTCTTTTTGAAGTACAGAAACGCACGGATTTCACCGGGTATAATGATTATCACAAGCGACTGTTTGGCTTTTTGTCAGAATTTTTGCAAACGGTCTGGATTCAATATCACAATTTAAAAACCTGCGAATGTAAAGTAGGAATGGTTGGTGAAAAATATGAAACGAGAAAGCTGCGTGAACAGCTAGCTGCTTTTTTCGAAAAACGGGATTATACGGCTGCCGGAAATTACTTTATGGAATGTTATAAAAAACGCCCGGATGTATTAATGGAGGCTTCCGATGTAACCGGAGAACTGCATCTTTGTATGCAGATTATATCTACCTGCAGCTTTGAAGATGAAAAATACGGACACTGTATTTTAGACGATATTCGTGATTACAATAACCTAATCACCCATTTTCACCGATTAAATTCTGCGGTTTCAAATTATCTTTCCGGTAATCTAACCACAGAAAACCGACAGTTTTTAGAACGCAGCAGTCTATTGTCACCAGAAGCAGTTTCTATTTCTGTAAAGATGTTTTGTAAGGACGTTTCCAAACAGACGGATGTGGAAAAAGAAATTTCTGCTATCTGTCCATGTAAAAAATACAAATAAGCAAGAACCCCCAAGGAAAACGCTGCAACGTTATCCGTGGGGGTTCTTGCTTAAACTCTAGCAATACTTAGACATATAAATCAATATTGCCTCCGATGTGTGGTGTAACAGACTGTTCCATTGCCGATGCTTCAATCATATTCACCATACCAGCACCCAATGTCTCATTCATATCCATGGACTTGCTTAACAGTGCCACGCCAATATCTGTCTGTAAATTCACCTGCGATAATGCCATTGACATTCCTGCGATATCCATACGCACACCTCCTTGTCTTATGTATATACACTAGAATTACTATCTACTTATTTTAGTCTAGCATACACCGACAAAAATCACAACTATTTATTTTCCAAGAATCTCTTTTACTGTAGCTTTGATAGTTTCATCCTTGCAATTATCCCAGAAATATTTGTCAAAACCTTCTGTAGATAATGCACCTTTTGTTAATTCTCTATCCATTGCTTTTAAAATCACATTGATGTCCTGATAAGTAACTTTCTTTACTTCGTCTAAGATTTTCTTATTTGCTTTTTCAGGAACTGCTCTTTCTCTTGGATATCCCTGTCCTGCTTCTTCTACATACAATTTTTCGAAGATATATTCTAAGTTTAAATCTCCGCCCCAGCCGAAGCCTTTTGCAAATGGAAGGGAAATTGCATTTCCATCGTTAATCTGTGCAAAGGTATACGCATCTAAAGCATCTTCTACATGACCGCAGATAACACCCGGAAAGGAGTTACATGCAAGCATTGCACCTTCGCCTGTTCCACAACCTGTGATAACATAATCTGCTGCTCCGGAATTTAAAAGAACCGCTGCTAAAATACCTACCTGTACATATGTAAGCTGTGCTTCATCGTCTGCTTTGTACATACCATAGTTGAATACTTCATAGCCCATTGGCTCTACAACCTTTTTTAAAGAATTGCAAATCATTTCATTTTTTGCTGCCTGACTATTTTCATTAATTAATGCAATTTTCATTTCTATTCTCCTTGTCTGAAATTTATTCTTACATATATTTTAATCCCTTTTTTTTATAAACAAAAGAGCAATTTCCTAATGTTTGCGAGATTTGCCATAATCTGTATCAAATATGCAAGTTTTCCTGCTATTCACAAGGAAATTTAAGTCCCCACTTTTCGCGGATTTCATCCATTAGATGCATCACCCGTAAGGTTTCACTATGAGGCATTTCCGGACATTCAATTTTTCCTTCTTCAATGGCTTTTATGCAGGATAAAACCTCATACTCATAACCATTTATCTGCTCCGGTACTTTGTAACATGCTGTCATATTTCTTTCTGTATCAAACACACGGATTTCTTCACAGTTATTGATATTCTGCACTTCTATATATCCCTTGTCGCCATTAATCACACCCTGTCTGTCCGTTAAAGCCAGCATATTGCTGTAAAGTGCTGCCATTTTGCCATCATCAAAGGTCAGTGTAATGGTATTCATCCAGTCCACTCCTCTTGGAGACATGACTGCCGCAGCATCTGCTTTGGCGATATTCCCGTGAAATGCCATCAATGCAAAATTTATCGGATAAACGCCAAGGTCTAACAATGCGCCACCTGCCAATTCAGGGCTTTGCATACGCTCTACTTTATCTAAAATATAGCCTAAATTTGCGGAAAGAGAGGTTACATTTCCAATTGTTCCGGCTTCTAATAAATCATCAAGCATTTTCCGACTCGGCATATATCTTGTCCAGATAGCCTCTGCCAAAAGAACTCCCTTTTCTTTAGCTAAAGCAACTAACTCTTCTGCCTGAGCTGCATTTACGGTAAATGCCTTTTCCACCAGTACATGTTTGCCATGCTCTAAGCACAATTTTGCATGTTCATAATGGTGGGAATGTGGGGATGCCACATAAACTAATTCTACTTCCGGATCTTTTACCATTTCTTCATAAGAGCCATAGGCTTTTTCAAAATCCCATGTATCTGCAAATGCCTTTGCTCTGCCATAATCTCTGGATGCTACTGCGTAACGCTCCACCTGCTCTAATGCCGTTACTGCTTTTGCCATGCTGTGTGCTATTTTTCCCGGTGCTAATATTGCAAATTTCATTCTAATCCTCCTCATTTATTCACTTTGTTGCTCAAATTATAACAACTTCATCGACATAAGGCAAGAATAGTTACTAAGAAACAATGAATTTTCTCAACTTTTTTTGTTGAAAATGACTGTATCTTCCCATTTATTTCTTGTAAAACACCTGCATACATGATAAAATATAAAACAGAAAAGTTATTTTTATACAAATTTACTAAAACGAGGAAACATATATGTATAGCAGCCAGCCAAAAGTATTAGTCGTTGATGACGACCCATATGAACTTGAACTTATGCACAAATATCTTGACCCTGTTGCTGAAGTGACTACAGCATTAGGTGGACAACGTGCTTTAGAATGTGTACAGCAGCAACCGGTAGATATTATTTTTCTGGATGTAAATATGCCGGTTATGAATGGATTTAAAACCTTAGAACAGCTTCGTAATCTTAAGGAATGTATCAATGTTCCTGTTGTATTTGTGACCGGACAAAATGACCGTTATTCTGTTATGAATTCCCTTTATATGGGAAGTGACGGCTATCTTTTAAAACCAGTCAAAAAGGAAGTTTTACACCAGAAAATTGAAGAACTTGTTACAAAGAAAAAACTACAGGAAAACAAAAAAACTATCCTTGCCATTGATGATGATATGGCTTATTTAAAAACTATTAACAGCTATTTACAGGATAATTATAATGTAGTCATTATTAATTCTGCCAAACTGGCATTAGACTACCTGATAAAAAACACACCGGATTTGATTATCTTAGATTACCAGATGCCGTTATATAATGGTGCCAGCTTTTTAAATATGGTCAACCGTATTCCGGGCAGTGCCCCGATTCCTGTTATTATATTATCCGGCACCATTGACAGAGCAGCCCTTAAAGAATTTTCCACCAGCAACCCGGATTGTTTCCTTGTAAAGCCAGTTACCAAAGAAACTTTACTGGGCAAAATTCATCAACTTTTAAATTCTTAGGAGGTTTAATGGTATGAAATACGTCTTTTCCGTAACTCTGTTTACCTGTTGTATACTGGCACTTTTTATGGGAATCTATTATTGCATAACAAAAGAAAAAAAATATCTGGAAAACCGTCTGTTTTCCCTTTTTTGCATGTCCAGTGCCATCTGGAGCTTTGGTTTTGGTGGAATTTTCATCCAGACCAGCCCGGATGCTGCTTATATCTGGCGGGCATTTGGGATGATAGGCGTTTTTTTATATCTGATTACAGCGCAGATGATTGTATGCCATCTGTCCCACTTCAAAAAAAGTACCCAGAATATTTTTAACGGCATAGCTTTAACCGGCATACCCATTTACTTTTTTGTCGTCCAGAGAAACCAGACGGTATTTTATTTAAGTGAATCCGGGATGACCTACCATTTTCATCCGGGTATCTGGAATACAATTTATACACTGTATTCCATTATTATTCCATTTAACCTGATGATTACCATTATCTGTATACTGCGAAATTCCACTGCCAAACGTATGCAGGCATTTTGCAAACGCTTTCTTATTGCAGAACTGATTATTTTCCTTGGTATGATTTTAGATACGATTTGTCCGCTGTTAGGCATCCCTGCCATTCCGGGCAGTACACTTTCCCAGTTTGCGGGACTTTTAGTACTTTTTTATGCACTGACAGAAATCAATCATTCCAGAATCAATGTATCGAATATGTCAGAGATTCTCTATCACTCTCTGTCACTTCCGGTTCTCGTTTTTGACTCAAATAAAAAGCTTCGAATCTTAAACGATGCTGCACATACATTTTTTAATATTGGACGGGAAAAAGATGCCTACGAAGGTTTAAAGCTTCAGGATTTATTTGATTTAGACAATATGGCTTTTGACTTCACAGAAAACCGCAGAGATATTGATGCCACCTGTAGCCGCAACTGGTTGTACTGCAACCTTGTCATCAACCGAATACATGATTCCTACGGGGATACCAATGGTTATACGATTCTGGTTACAGACCTTTCTGAACGTGTAAAAACCATGCAGGATTTAGAGGAAGCCACCATTGAAGCCAAATGCGCCAATCAGGCAAAGAGCACCTTCCTTGCCAATATGTCCCATGAAATCCGTACACCAATGAATGCCATTATTGGTTTTTCGGAACTGATTTTAAAAATGGAGCTTTCACCGGAAGTAAGAGAATATGTACAGGATATTAAGTCCTCTTCACACAATCTTTTAGCCATTATCAATGACATTTTGGATATTTCCAAAATTGAATCCGGCAAAATGGAACTGGTATGTGCAAGCTACTATATGAAGGGACTTTTAGGTGACGTAGCCCTTATCATTGCCAATCAGGCGGAAAAAAAGGGCTTGGAATTTACCATGCAGGTAGACCCGAATATTCCCAATAAGCTTTATGGTGATAAAATCCGTATCCGTGCCATTTTAGTCAATATTTTAAATAATGCTGTAAAATATACAAAAAAAGGCAGCATTAGCTTTGAAACCAGACTTCTCCGCCAGACAGGGGATAACATTGCTTTAGAATTTAAGATATCCGATACCGGCGTGGGTATTAAAAAAGAAAATTTAGACACACTTTTCCAGAGTTTTTCCCAGTTAGACCAGTCCATCCATTATGGTGTGGAAGGCTCAGGACTTGGACTTGCCATCGTAAAAGGTTATACAGCACTGATGGATGGAACTATCTCTGTGGACAGTACCTATGGCAAAGGCTCTGTTTTTACCGTTATCTTAGAACAAAAGGTTTTAGATACAGAGCTTGTGGGTGAGAACTTCACCATTGCCAGTGCCCAGAATAGCGAAAGCAGTATTGGTGACATGAAAATTTCCGGTAAGCGTGTGCTTGTGGTAGACGATAACCATGTCAATTTAAAGGTTGCCGGAAACAGCTTAAGCTACTATGGCTTAACGGTAGATACCGCCATCTGCGGAAAAGATGCGGTAGAGCTATGCAAAAACAACCATTACGACATCGTCTTTTTAGACCATATGATGCCGGAAATGGACGGCGTAAAGACCATGAAGCAGATAAGAAAATTAGCCCCTTGCTATGCTGCAGGCGGTACAACGAAAATTATCGTCCTTACTGCAAATGCCGTTAGTGGTGCAAGAAACCTCCTAATGAGCGAGGGCTTCGATGAATATTTAGGAAAACCAATTAACTACAAGCAGTTAGAACGGCTTTTTGTGCGTTTTCTTCCACCAGAATGTATTTCCTACGAAGAAAAAGAGCCTTCTTCTATAAAATCCACCTCTTCCAATGAAGATATCCTCTACCTGCAAAAAACTTTGCCGGATGTGGATATTACACAGGGAATGGATAACTGCGGCGGTGCATTAAAAGACTACTTAAGCGTTTTGGAAATTGCATGGCGTTATGGCAGTAAACAATTAGAAGAATTAAAAGACCTTTTCCTAAGCAATGATGTGGAAAATTACACCATAAAAGTCCATTCTTTAAAGAGCATGGCAAAGAATCTTGGTGCAAATACCATTTCTGAAATGGCACTTTTACAGGAAAAAGCCGGCAAATCCAATGATTGGGCTTTCATTGCCAAACATACGGATGAATTACAAAGCAAGCAAAAAGTTCTGTTGGAAAAAATAGAGGAAGTTCTTCTGCATTTTGAGCAAATTGAGCCACCTTCCGAACTGCCGGAAGAAATTTTCCCGGAAGAACAGGTACGGTTAGTACTGATGAATATTGTGAATTGTGTGGACAATTTTGATTTTACGAAAGTATTTACGATTCTGGATGAAATGAAAAAATGTCGGTTAGAAGAAAAATATCAGGATGTATTTTCACAAATTGAAGAATTTATGGATGAACTGGCGGTGGATGAGGTGCGACAGGTGATTCAGAATGTATTATAAAAATTACGGTTTGGCGATGTTGTTTATCCCGGAATGCCGGAGTGAAACGGACGGCAGACGTACACTGTGTGGCTAAGTTTCCGTCCGGTATTTGTAGACTGTGAAGTCAGTAAAACAGACGTAGGAAGTAGTTCGGTGGAAGTCCGTGAAAAGAGGGTTTCTATACATTTTCACGGACTTCCACCGAACTACTTCCTACGTCTGTTTTACTGACTTCACAGTCTACAAATACCGGACGGAAACTTAGCCACACAGTGTACGTCTGCCGTCCGTTTCACTCCGGCATTCCGG
>JAGAMY010000015.1 GCA_017624495.1 Lachnospiraceae bacterium
AACATCTGTATAAGTAATGACAGCATTTCCAAAATTTAAGAATTCAAGCCATACCATATCTGCATTATCACTACTTTGCGATATTTTAACTACATCTGAATTGGAAGATACTAAATCAGATGCATGTAAAGGTGTTTCTACGCCGTTTACAATATACGAAAAATAAAAATTGCTACATCCCGGTGTATTCACTAAATTTGTGTTCCACCACGGATTTTTAGGTTTACTGTGAGAATTCCCATCCCATTCTGGATAACACCACATCAAAGCCGGCTTTCCATTCTTAATCTGAATACCCGAATTATTTTGCCAATTACTTTGACCGTATTTTGTATTTGACAAAGTGTACACTATATCATACCAAATATTATTGTCAGAATCCGGTGTCCCTGTTACTTGAATTGTTGCAAACTGCTTACTGGCATCAATGGTACAGCTCGCAATGGATGTTAAATTTTTATCAAGAGTCACATCATCAATAGTCCAATCATCCGTAGTAACTAAATAGAATGTATCTACTGTATCAGTTACCGTAAATTCACGAATGTAAGAATTTTGGCTTGCGGTAGCGGTAGAATAGAATCCTGCAAAAGGAATATCTATATCCACATCTATACTATATGTCACGCCATCTTTCATATAATTAATACTAGTCTGACCAAACCCGACTATTTCTACAGTTGTTGCATCTCCATTCTGTGCATTCTGTGTTAGACTTACAATCGTATTATCTGAAGAAGTCAATTCACTAGCCTGCACTCTTGTGGTTGCTCCTGTGCTGTCTTCAAAATAAAAGAACATATTACGAGTAAATCCCGGTGAATCACTTAATTCTGTATTTAAGTCCCAATTTAAATTTTCAACCGGGGCATTATTTGACCAGTCTGCCCAACGAAACTTCAACTTTCCTGTTGTTGATGCAGCCAAGGTAAGGTTAGACGGAATTAAGGTTAAAATCATAACAAAAGCCATAAATATAGCCCAAAAATGTTTTTTCATAGCATTCTCCTAATATATTAATATTGCTCCCAATTAACATATAAAAAGGATTGCATAAATCATATTGGATTTATGCAATCCTAATTTAACTTTGATCATACAATTAAACATTCACAGTTCAATTGTCATAAATCGCTTTCAGCCTAGCATTTACCAGCTTTGTGAGCTTCTTCGATAGCAACTGCAACTGCTACAGTCATACCAACCATTGGGTTGTTACCTGCACCGATAAGACCCATCATTTCTACATGAGCCGGTACAGAGGAAGAACCTGCAAACTGTGCATCAGAGTGCATACGACCCATAGTATCTGTCATACCATAGGAAGCAGGACCTGCTGCCATGTTGTCTGGATGAAGTGTACGACCTGTACCACCACCGGAAGCAACGGAGAAGTAATTCTTGCCCTGTTCGATACATTCTTTTTTGTATGTACCTGCTACTGGATGCTGGAAACGAGTTGGGTTGGTGGAGTTACCTGTGATAGATACACCAACATTTTCATGATGCATGATAGCAACACCTTCCTGAACATCATCAGCACCGTAACATTTAACAGTTGCACGAAGTCCTTCTGAATATGCTTTTTCATATACTACATTTAATTTTGCTTCTTTATAATCATATTTTGTTTCAACAAATGTAAATCCGTTGATACGGGAAATGATCTGAGCAGCGTCTTTTCCAAGACCGTTTAATACAACGCGTAATGGTTTCTGACGAACTTTGTTTGCTTTTTCTGCAATACCGATAGCACCTTCAGCAGCTGCGAAAGATTCATGTCCAGCTAAGAAACAGAAACATTCTGTTTCTTCTTCTAATAACATTTTACCAAGGTTACCATGTCCTAAACCTACTTTTCTGTGGTCAGCAACAGAACCTGGGATACAGAAAGCCTGAAGACCTTCTCCGATTGCTGCTGCAGCATCTGCTGCTCTTACAGCACCTTTTTTGATTGCGATTGCAGCACCTACAATGTAAGCCCAGCAAGCGTTTTCGAAACAGATTGGCTGGATGTTTTTAATCTGTGTATAAACATCAAGTCCAGCATCTTTTGTAATTTTTTCAGCTTCTTCGATAGAGCTGATTCCATAACTATTCAACACAGCGTTAATCTGTGGAATTCTTCTTTCATATGATTCAAATAATGCCATTGTTCTTTTTTCTCCTTCCTTTCAGCCCGCATTGTCATGCGAGCGAAACTCGTCGTTCGTCAATCACGCAAGCATGTTGACTCTCTTACGCTCGTTTCTATTCGTGTCTTGGATCGATAATCTTAGCAGCGTCAGCTACACGACCATACTGTCCTTTAGCTTTTTCCCAAGCTGTGTTAGGATCATCACCTTTTTTGATGAAGTCAGTCATTTTTCCAAGAGAAACGAACTGATATCCGATTACTTCGTTGTTTTCGTCAAGGGCAAGACCTGTTACATAACCTTCTGCCATTTCCAAGTAACGAACACCTTTTTCTTTTGTTGCGTACATTGTACCAACCTGAGAACGAAGTCCTTTTCCTAAATCTTCAAGACCAGCACCGATTGCAAGTCCGTCATCAGAGAATGCACTCTGTGTACGACCATAAACAATCTGTAAGAATAATTCTCTCATAGCTGTATTGATAGCATCACAAACTAAGTCTGTGTTTAATGCTTCAAGAATTGTTTTACCCTGTAAAACTTCTGCTGCCATAGCTGCGGAGTGTGTCATACCTGAACATCCGATTGTTTCAACTAAAGCTTCTTCAATTATACCATTTTTTACATTTAATGAGAGCTTACATGCACCCTGCTGTGGTGCACACCAGCCTACACCGTGTGTAAAACCTGAAATATCTTCAATTTTTTTAGAATGTACCCATTTTCCTTCTTCCGGGATTGGAGCTGGGTCATGTTTTGCGCCTTTTGCTACTGGGCACATGTTTTCAACTTCCTTAGTGTAAATCATTGTAAGACTCCTTTCGACTAAATCATTGTATATAACCGCTGCTGAAACGGTTACTATATGAGATGCAGATATAGAACAATCTACACGCTACTCTCATTTTCGCATATTTTTTTTTATTCGTAAAGTACTTTTGTCGATTTTGTTTATTTTTTCACAATCATTGTAGCATAAGCAAAAAATTTGTGATTATTATACTAATCTTTTAGTTTTTTGCCCTGTCCATCGGTACTGATACTTCCTGTTAAAATCATAATCCCCTCAACAAGTCCCCAGATACCGGAAGCTGCCACTAAGAACACACCAACACCAAGGCATGTCAAAAGATAACCTACAATAGATAAAACCAACTGAATAACTGCTTTGTTTGTATATCCTAAATAAAAGTTATGTACACCTAAATGACCTAAGAAAATTCCTAATAATCCTGCTGCAATTTTCGATTTTGCATCTGCACCCGGTACTTCATCCAATGCAACTCCACAGTTCATACATACGGCTGCATTCTGTGCAACGGCTCTTCCGCAATTATTACAGAAATTGTTTCCTTTTCCTTTTGGTGCTCCACATTTTACACAGACAACTGCCTGATCTGTGCTGTATGCTTCACCACAGTGTTTACAATAATACATACATCTCTCTCCTTCATCTTTTATACTTTGTATTCGTTCTCTACTATAACAGATTTACTGTTTTTCTACTACCTCATCTTTGTTTTTGTAAATAGAATTTGCAGGAACAACTCCTCTTACTCTGGATAACGGATAGATATTCGAATGTGCGCCAATGACAGTTCCCGGATTTAGCACGGAATTACAGCCTACTTCCACATAATCTCCTAACATCGCACCAAATTTCTTTAAACCGGTTTCTATCTTTTCATTACCATCTTTTACAACCACTAACGTTTTATCAGATTTTACATTTGAAGTAATAGAACCTGCACCCATATGGGATTTGTAACCTAATACGGAATCTCCTACATAATTGTAGTGAGGAACCTGCACCGAGTTAAAAATAATCACATTTTTTAATTCTGTAGAATTTCCTACTACAGAGCCTTTGCCGACAATGGCACTGCCACGCACAAAAGCACAATGACGAATTTCTGCTTCTTCATCAATAATTAACGGACCGTTTAAACAGGCAGTTGGCGCAACTTTTGCATTTTTTGCCACCCATATATCTTCTCCACGCTGTTCGTAAATGTCTTTATCTAAAGTTGGACCAATTTTTTTAATAAAATCACTGATGCCCTTTAAAGCCTCCCATGGATACTCTACGGTTTTTAACAAATCTGCTGCAATCGTTTCATTTAAATCATATAAACTACTTACTTTACACTGTTCCACTTTATTTCCCTCTTTCTACTTTTTTTTATAATATTGTGCTGCTTTATCAAATTCTCCTCGAAGAATATACTGATTGTTTAAGTTTAACACACCACTGGTACGACTTTCAACAAATCGTGTGAGTTTTTGCATATATTCTTCGGAAGTGATACTACCTTCCGCCACATAAGTCAGACCCTTTTCCCAACTGGCAGTAAGCTCCGGATTTAATAATGATTTTATGGATGCATTTACCACATCATAAATCATTTCGCCCATAAGCGTCGGCGTGATAATCTGTGTCTTTTTGTTTAGGGCTAAATGTTTGTTGTTCACCAGTTTTTTTAAGATTTCAGCACGGGTTGCGCTGGTGCCGATTCCGCTTCCTTTAATCTGGGCACGAAGCTCTTCGTCTTCAATGAGCTGTCCGGCATTTTCCATGGCAAGAATCATGGAACCGGAATTGTAGCGTTTAGGTGGTGAAGTTTCACCTTCTTTGATTTCGTACCCTTCGTTATGAATCATATCCTTTTTCTTTAAGTTGGAAATATGTGCTAAAAGCTCTTCATCGCAGATTTCTTCGCTGGTATTTTCCTTCTCATTTGCTGAATCTTTCTCGACTGTTTTCTTTTTCTGGAAAGAATAATTCATCACCTTTAAATAGCCTGCATCCGATAACACTTTAAAATTAGCAAAAAACTGCTCCTTATGTATTTCGTCTGTGCCCGATGCATTTTCCAGACTTGTATTTTCCACCCCTGTCACAAGACCGACCTTCTGATAAATTGCCGGTGGATAAAAAACTGCCAGAAAACGACGGACAATAGCTTCATACACATTTACAGCCCTTTGATTTAGCGTTTTCATCGCACCAAAGCCCTGTCCAGTCGGGATAATAGCATAATGGTCTGTAATTTGTTTATCATTGACATATCTGGTCTTTGCAATATTTTTATAGCTGCCATTCTGAAGGATTTCTTCTACAAATGGCACCATACCGGGAATGTTGCGAAGTCCGCTGATATTTTTTTGTATTTCCTTGGCAACCGCAGTAGAAAGTACTCTGGCATCGGTTCTTGGGTAGGTAACCAGCTTTTTCTCATATAACTCCTGCACAATTGCCAGTGTTTCATCCGGGCTGACTTTGAAAAATTTTGAACAGTCATTTTGTAACTCTGCAAGATTGTATAAAAGTGGCGGATTTTTGGTTTCCTTTTTCTTTTCTACTTTTTCTACCTGCATCATGGCATTTACTATAGAAGTAATCAGTTCTTTGGCTGTCTCTTCTTTTAGAAAACCGTTTTCTTTGTAGAGTTTTGGAGACTGGAAGTATTTGGATGAAGGATTTACTTTCCACTCCGCATCTACACTCCTGCCCTGCAGATTCAATTTGGCAATTACACGATAAAATGGAGTTTTGACAAAGTCACGGATTTCACGTTCTCGTCTGACTACCATACCAAGTACACAGGTCATTACACGGCCTACGGATATTACTGCATATTTTTCATTTAAATAATTAGCAATTGCATTGCCATATTTTAAGGTAAGTAATCGGGAAAAATTGATACCCATAAGATAGTCTTCTTTTGCCCGCAGGTATGCGCTGGCGGCGATATTATCGTATTCGGACAAATCTTTTGCTTCACGGATACCACGCAGAATTTCTTCTTCCGTCTGGGAATCTATCCAGACACGTTTTCTCTTTTTGCCCTGTACATTAGCCATTTGTTCAACAAGGCGGTATATGTATTCTCCTTCACGTCCGGAGTCAGTACAAACATAGATAGTGTCTATGTCTTCTCTATTTAATAGAGATTCTACTATTTTATATTGATTGGCAGCACTACCGATGACTTCATATTTGAATTCCTCCGGTATAAATGGCAGGGTTGATAAACTCCATTTTTTGTATTTGATGTCGTATGCTTCTGGATAACTCATGGTAACTAAGTGACCTACGCACCAGGTTACGACGGCTTTTTCGCCTTCTTTGTATCCGTTATAGCTTCGCATATCCATTTTTAATGCTTTTGCAAACTCTTGTGCTACACTGGGTTTTTCCGCTATGAATAGGGATTTTGACATGTTATGTCCTCTTTCTATCGTATTCTCTCATTAGTCAAAACTTTTTAATGACTCCATAATCATGATAATCATTTTCTGCCATACAAAAATAGTTTATTTTTGTTTCCATAACAATATCCCCTCCCTTATAAAAATAATTTTCAGTGTATTATACCATAACTTAACATTTTTTTGAAATGAAAATCATAGAAAATCCCCAGCCAATCGCAATATTTTCCCTGCGATTAACTGGGGACCATACATTCACATCCTACTGTACCGACAACCCGGAATATCCAAGCAGACTCTCATCCACTTCTCTTGCTGCTTCTTGGCCTTCCCGAATCGCCCATACGACTAGGGACTGTCCTCTGTGCATATCTCCGGCTGTGAATACCCTTTTTACATTCGTCTGATATTTTCCTGCTTCTGTGATTACATTAGTTCTTTCGTTTAATTTTACACCAAACGCATCTGCTACATACTTCTGCGTACCTAAAAATCCTGCGGCTATCAATGCTAAATCTGCCTCAATATTACTTTCCGAACCGGGAACTTCTGCCATTAGCATGCGTCCTGTTTTCTCGTCTTTCCTACTTTCTAATTTAACGAGTTTTATACCTGTTAAATTTCCATTTTTATCCTTTAAAAATTCTTTTACCGTGGTCTGATAGATTCTTGGGTCATGCCCAAACATGGCAATGGCTTCTTCCTGTCCATAATCTGTTTTGCAGACCTTTGGCCACTGTGGCCATGGATTGTTTTCTGCTCTTGCGGATGGTGCTTTTGGCATCATTTCTATCTGGGTTACATGGGTTGCTCCTTGGCGAATGACTGTTCCTACACAGTCATTTCCGGTATCACCACCACCGATGATAACCACTTTTTTTCCTTTTGCTGTAGGATATTGGTTATCCTTTAAACCTGAATCCAGCAGACTTTTTGTGGTTGCCGCAAGAAAATCCACTGCAAAATAGATTCCGCTAGCATCCCTGCCCGGTACACTGATATCTCTTGGATTCTTTGCTCCACAGGCTAACACTACCGCATCATAATCTTTGATAATTTGGGAGGCTTTTACATCTTTTCCTACATCAATACCTGTAAAAAATGCAATTCCCTCTTCCTTCATTACCTTGATTTTCCGCTCAATAATGTGTTTTTCTAATTTCATGTTTGGAATACCATACATCAGCAAGCCGCCAACTCTGTCATCTCGCTCATAAACCGTCACTTTATGTCCCCGTTTATTGAGCTGGTCTGCTGCTGCAAGTCCTGCCGGACCGCTGCCGATGACAGCCACGGATTTTCCTGTACGAACTCTTGGTGGCTGTGCTTTTGCATAACCCTGCGCATAGGCATTTTCGATAATGCCATATTCATTTTCCTTGACGGATACCGCCTCACCATAATGCCCACAGGTACAGGCTGCTTCACACAATGCCGGGCAGACTCTTGCCGTAAACTCTGGGAAATTGTTTGTCTTTTTTAATCGTAAATATGCCTGCTCCCAATTTCCTTTATATACCAAATCGTTCCATTCCGGTATAAGATTATGCAATGGACAACCACTGGTCATACCCATAATTTCCATCCCTGACTGACAAAATGGCACTCCACAGTTCATGCATCTTGCACCCTGAATCTGTTGGTTTTCCTTGGAAAGAGGTATATGAAATTCGTTAAAATTTTTAATACGCTCCTTTGGTGCAATCGCAGCAGCCGTTTCTCTAGTATACTCCATAAATCCTGTTGGTTTTCCCATCATGCACCTCCTTAACCTCTGGTATTTGCATAAAATGCTTCAATCTGTGCCTGCTCAGAGGAAAGTCCCTTTTCTTCCATCTGCACAATGCTCATCATCATGCGGTTATAATCATACGGTGTAATCTTTTTAAATTTCGGCAGATATTTGCTGAAATTCTCTAAAATGTCCTTTCCCTTTTCGGAATTTGTTAATGCTACATGCTCTGTAATCATATTTTTTAATTCCATGACATCGTATTTATCAGATACTTCTTCTGAAAATACCATTTCTTTGTTCAACTTTGTATATAATTCATTGTCTTCATCCAAAACATAGGCAATACCACCACTCATACCGGCAGCAAAGTTTTTTCCTGTTTTACCTAAAATCACTACTCTGCCACCTGTCATATACTCACAGCCATGGTCGCCTACACCTTCCACAACTGCCATTGCACCCGAATTACGGACACAGAAACGTTCCCCTGCCACTCCGCTGATAAAGGCTTTTCCACTTGTTGCACCATAAAGTGCAACATTTCCGATAATAATATTTTCGTCTTTTTTGTATTTAACATCGGTTGGTGCATAAATAACTAATTTTCCACCGGAAAGTCCTTTACCAAAATAATCGTTGGAATCGCCTGTCAGTTCAAGGGTAAGCCCCTTGGGAATAAATGCGCCAAAGCTCTGGCCTCCGGCACCTGTGCATTTCACGATAAAGGTATCCTCCTCTAAGCCGTCCTCGTATTTTCTGGTGATTTCCGAACCAAAAATTGTACCAAAGGAACGGTCTGTATTGGTAACTTCCACATGTATGCTTCTTTTCTGTTTGTTTTCCAAAGCACCTTTTAACTGTTTGACAAGAATGGTTTCATCCTTTGTTTTTTCCAGTTCAAAGTCATAAACCTGTTTAGGGTCAAAAATGACTTTGTCTTTTGGTGCAGCAAATGGATTGTTTAAAATGCCGGATAAATCAATTTCCTTTTCTCTGTCGGATAAATCTTTGCGAACTTTCAATAAATCACTGCGTCCAACCATCTCATCCAATGTACGGCAGCCCAATTTTGCCATGTATTCTCGTAAATCCTCTGCCATAAAGCGCATGAAGTTTTCTACATATTCCGGTTTTCCTGAAAATCGCTTGCGAAGCTTAGGGTTTTGTGTAGCAATTCCTGCCGGACAGGTATCTAAATTGCATACACGCATCATAACACAGCCTAAGGCTACAAGCGGTGCTGTAGCGAAACCAAATTCTTCTGCACCAAGCAATGCAGCAACCGCCACATCACGGCCACTCATCAGCTTACCGTCAGTTTCGATACGAACTTTGTTTCTAAGTCCATTCATTATTAAAGTTTGATGTGTTTCCGCCAAGCCTAACTCCCATGGCAATCCTGCATTGTGAATAGAGCTTGCCGGAGCAGCTCCTGTTCCACCATCATAACCGGAAATCAATACTACCTGTGCACCTGCCTTTGCCACTCCGGCCGCAATTGTTCCCACACCTGCTTCCGACACCAGTTTTACAGTGATTCGTGCCTGTTTATTGGCATTTTTCAAATCATAAATTAACTGCTCTAAATCTTCTATCGAATAGATATCATGATGCGGTGGCGGTGAAATCAGAGATACCCCCGGCGTTGACATTCTGGTTTTTGCAATCCATGGATATACCTTTTTTCCCGGAAGATGTCCGCCTTCACCCGGTTTTGCTCCCTGTGCCATTTTAATCTGAATTTCATCGGCACTGACTAAGTAACGGCTGGTTACGCCAAATCGTCCGGAAGCCACCTGTTTTATGGCAGAGCATCTGTTTTCTTTGGAATTTTTGCTATTCATACGCTCTAGTTCTTCTCCGCCTTCACCGGAATTGGATTTTCCATGGATACGATTCATTGCAATTGCTAAGGTTTCATGGGCTTCCTTGGAAATCGAGCCATAGGACATTGCCCCTGTTTTAAATCGGGTAATAATGGAGTCCACACTTTCTACCTCTTCCAAGAGCACACCCTTTTTAGGAAAATTAAAATCCATAAGTCCACGGATATTTGCTCCTTTTTCTTCCTGATTTACTAAACGTGTGTATTCTTTAAAAAGCTGGTAATCTCCACGTTTTGTTGCTTCCTGCAATAAATGAATAGTTGCAGGATTGTATAAATGGGATTCTCCGCCACTGCGCATTTTATGACGGCCAATACTCTCCAAGGTCAAATCGGTTTCTAAACCCAAAGGGTCATATGCCAGAGAGTGTAAGACATGCACATCTCGTTCAATATCTTTTAATGTAATCCCTCCGATACGGCTTACTGTATTTGTGAAATATTTGTCAATTACCGTTTTATCAATACCAACAGCTTCAAAAATCTTTGAACCCTGATAGGACTGAATGGTGGATATTCCCATCTTGGATGCAATTTTTACAATACCATCTATAACAGCATGATTATAATCATTAATAGCTGCATAATAATCTTTATCTAGTTTATGCTCATCAATTAACTGTTTTATGGTTTCCTGTGCCAAATATGGGTTAATCGCACAAGCACCATAGCCTAGTAATGTGGCAAAATGATGTACTTCTCTTGGCTCACCGGATTCTAAAATCATGGCTACTGCTGTTCTTTTCTTTGTCTTTACCAAATGCTGCTGCAAGCTAGAAACCGCAAGCAAGGATGGAATTGGTACATGGTTTTCATCCACGCCACGGTCAGAAAGAATCAGAATGTTTGCACCCTCTCTATATGCTCTGTCTGCCTCCATAAAAAGACGTTCCAATGCCTTTTCCAAACTGGTATTTTTGTAATAAATGATTGGCAGTACTGCTGCTTTAAAGCCATCGACTTTCATGGATTTAATTTTCATCAAATCTGTATTCGTCAAAATCGGATTATTCACCTTTAATACATGACAATTCTCTGCACTTTCTTCTAAGAGGTTTCCATCTTTACCAATATAAACGGTGGTGGAGGTTACGATTTTTTCACGAATAGAATCAATGGGTGGATTGGTTACCTGGGCAAACAACTGTTTAAAATAATTAAATAAAGGCTGATAATTACCGGATAAAGCTGCTAATGGTGTATCCACGCCCATGGCAAAAGTACCTTCTCTACCATTTTTTGCCATGGGAAGAATTTCTTCCTGTAACGATTCGTAAGTATAGCCAAAAGCTTTTTGTATTCTTTGTCGTTCTTCTTTGGTATACTCCGGTACTCTTTCATTTGGAATTTTCAAATCCTTTAATGCAATCATTTTTCTATCCAGCCATTCGCCGTATGGACGTTTAGCGGAATAATTTTCTTTTAATTCCTCATCATCGATAACTCGTCCCTGTCTGGTATCTACCAAAAGCATTTTACCGGGACGAAGTCTTTCTTTTACTAAAATTTTGGTAGGTTCAATATCTAAAACACCTACTTCGGAAGAAAAAATCAGGTTATCATCTTCCGTGATGTAATATCTGGAAGGACGCAGACCATTACGGTCTAATACTGCCCCCATCACATCACCATCGGAAAATATTACAGATGCCGGTCCATCCCAAGGCTCCATCATCGTAGCATAATACTGATAAAAGTCCTTTTTCTTCTGAGACATCCATGTGTTATTTATCCATGGTTCAGGAATCATAATCATTACCGCCAATGGCAACTCCATTCCACTCATTACCAGAAATTCTAAGGTATTATCTAATATGGCTGAATCCGAGCCTTCGCTGTTGATTACCGGAAGAACCTTTTGTAATGCACCTTCTAAGCACCCGGATTCCATATTTTCTTCTCTGGCAAGCATCTTATCCGCATTTCCCTTAATGGTATTGATTTCACCATTGTGTACGATAAAACGGTTTGGATGGGCTCTTTCCCAGCTTGGATTGGTATTGGTAGAAAATCGGGAATGAACCGTCGCAATGGCAGATTCATAGTTTTTATCCTGCAAATCTGCAAAAAACAGACGTAACTGCTCTACTAAAAACATTCCCTTATATACAATGGTTCTGCTAGAAAGGGATACCACATAAGTATCCTCATTGGACTGTTCAAATACCCGTCTTGCCACATAAAGCTTACGGTCAAAGTCTAAACCTCTTTTCACATCCTTCGGACGTTTCACAAATCCCTGTAAGATGCAAGGCATACAATCTAAAGCTTTCTGCCCTAATGTTGTCGGATTTACCGGCACTTCTCTCCATCCTAGAAATTCCATGCCCTCTTTATTTATGATAACTTCAAACATTTTCTTTGCCTGATTACGTTTTAATTCATCCTGTGGAAAGAAAAACATGCCGATTCCGTAATCACGCTCTTTCCCTAGTTCAATTCCAAGAGGCTTTACCGCTTCAGAAAAGAATTTATGAGAAATCTGCAACAAAATTCCTACACCATCACCGGTTTTACCTTCTGCATCTTTTCCGGCTCTGTGTTTTAAATTCTCTACGATTTTCAGCGCATTGGCTACGGTATCGTGAGTCTTAATTCCTTTGATGTTTACAACTGCTCCGATTCCACAATTATCGTGTTCGAACCTTGGGTCATACAGACCTGCTGATACAGCATTTTTTTCGTTTGCCTGACTTTTCATACTATCATCCTTTCCGTGTTCTTCTTTTCTGGTGATGATATTACACCCTGCATTTTCATGCGTAAACAGGTAAGTTCTGGGCTGTCATCAGATTTTTGGATATACATAAAAAATCTGGACAACTAACTGTCCAGATTTTGAAACCAGCGAATACACACTGCACTAATTATAAAAAATAAAATTGTAATAACAAACATTACCATGGAAGATTTATCTAAAAAACTAAACACTGTTGTTTCTGCCCGCAAAACAGATGTAAAATTAGCCGCCATATGTGCAATTGCTGCAGCATAAAAATTTCCGGTTTTTTCGGTCATAAAAGCTAAAACTACTCCAAAAACCGTAGCATAAACAAACTGTACAAGATTCATGTGCACAAGACCAAAGATTATGGCAGATAAAACCAACGCCCACTTCATACCCAGCCAACTGCGAATTCTATCATAAATAATGCCACGATATAAAAGTTCTTCTACAATAGGAATCACTATACAAAGTGCTGCTATTTCCAATACAATCTGCCCAGTATAAAAGGTCTTTGAGACCTGACGATAACCTTCTGAAAAATTTACAATTCCTGTCAGTCCTAAGATATTATTCCATGCAATGGCAAAGCAGACACCAATCAACAGCGAAATACAAACTGCCTTTTTGGTTACCCCTGTTTTTTCTCTTTTATTTTGTGTATATGTTGTCCATAAAAAGAAAAATACTACAATGGATGATATCAATTGACGAAAAACCATAGATTTCAAATACTGTGGCATTGCCAGCATTAAAAAGTCCAATGCAACCAATGTTAATGCAGTAATAATAAAATACAAAAACAATGGTGAAACAATTTCCCAAAACATTCTAGCATGCAGTCGTTTTTTCAAAATATGCCTCCACTTCTGCTGCCGTATCACATAAAGCAGCCACACCTTCCTGTTCTAATTCCTCCTTGCTACCAAAACCATAGGTCACACCCAGACAGGAAATTCCCGCTTCTCTTGCGCCTGCTGCGTCAAACCTTGTATCCCCAATTAAAATCGATGTACTTCTATCTGCTCCTGTAGTTTCAAACAAATATTCCAATACCTGTTCTTTTGTCCCAATTTTTCCATCCATTGTAGCACCAAAGATTCCATCAAAGTAATTTTCCAAGTGAAAATGCCCTAAAATTTTCTTACAAAGAATTTCCGGTTTTGAAGAAGCCAGATATAATTTATATCCTTTTTGGTGAAGATGTTCAATTAATTCCTGAATGCCGGGATATAATTCACATTCAAAAACACCGATTTCATTATAACGTTCTCTATATTTACCGACAGAAAAAGCTGCCTTCTCCTCATCAAATCCAAAATGCTTCATAAAAGAATCCTTTAGTGGTGGTCCTATAAAGCAAAGTAAATCCTCCACTGGTGGCTTTGGCATCTGAAAATAATCCAACACATAACAGATGCAGTTTGTGATTCCTTTCTGTGAATTAACAATCGTACCATCTAAATCAAATAAGATAGACTGCATAACCATTTTCTCCTTTCTAAACACACCCCTTTAGTGCCGCCTTTACTTCTTCTAAATAGTATAAAGAACCAAAGACAACAAGCATATTTTTTTCATCCATTTCTATTTCTTTCCATGCCAGAGCAACTGCCTCCTGTACAGTTGCTGCTGCAAAAGCTTCTGTTCCCCGCCTATAGACAACCTCTGCTAATTTCTCTGCCGATAAAGATCGGGGATTGTCTGGTGTAACGGTATATATTTTATCAAACATTGGCAGCAGGACATTTAGCATTTCTTTATAAGGCTTATCTGCCATCACACCCATGATACCAATTTTTCTTTTATCCGGAAAATTTTCCAGTAAACTTTTCTTTAACTGCTCTGCTGCATCGGTATTATGAGCACCATCAATCACAAAAAATGGATTTTTATGTATACACTCAAATCTTCCCTGCCATACGGCTTTTTTTAGTCCATTCAAAATAGCTTTATCCTCGAATTTGTATCCCATCCCCCGCAATACTTGTAATACTTCAACTGCAAGGGCAGAATTTTGTACCTGATAGCTTCCACACATGGAAAGCTGTACTTCTCCAATCATGGGATGCTCATATATTAGCTGCTCATTTTCAATTTTGTATGTTGCAATTTCCGGTGACTGAAAATATTTTGCATGTTTTTCTTCTGCTGTCTGCCGAAAAACATTTTCAACAACCTCTTTCTGTTTTGTTGTTATCAACGGTCTGTTTTCTTTGATAATCCCTGCTTTGACCTTTGCAATTTCTTCTAAGGAATCACCTAAAAATTCCATATGATCCATACTTACCGATGTTAATACGCTGCACAAGGGCTGCTCTATCAGATTTGTAGCATCGGTGCTTCCGCCCATTCCGGTTTCTAACAAGACAATATCACACTTTTTCTGATAGAACCATAAAAATGCAAGAGCCGTTTCTACCTCAAATACGGTAGGATGTGTCAGACCTTTTTCCGTTAGATACTGACATGCCTTTTCCACTTCCTCCATACATTCTGCATATTCTTTTTCGTTAATCATTTCCCCGTTTATCCGGTAAACTTCCCGAAAATCAAATACTGCCGGAGAATTAAACTGCCCCACACAATAACCTGCCTCCTGTAAAACAGAGGATAAAAAGCAGCAGACAGAACCCTTTCCATTCGTACCTGCAATATGTACAATTTTTAGTTCTTTCCAAATATCATTCAGCTCATGCATTAGATTCTTTATCGAATCTAAGCCTAAAATGCTGCCATATTGTTTTGTTTTTTCATGAAATGTTACTGCTTCTTGATAATTCATACTGCTCTTTTTCCTCTCTTCCCAACCGCTTAGCTGTGTTTGACACCCTTCGTATCACGATTGCCTACTCTTAAGCGATTCAGTTCTAAATCTTTGCCTTTTAATGCCACAACAATATTTTCTCCTGGCATCATCAGATATGCCTCTTCTAATTCGTCACCTAAAGCTAAACGTATACCACGGACACCTACTGCACCTTTTTTCTTTTCCGGAATTGTTCCGGCTTCTATACGAAGGAACATACCTTTTTTTGATTGCATAACTAAATGCATGTCTTCCTCATACAGACCAATACGGATAACTTCGTCACCTTCCGTCAATTTTGTGGCTGCTGTAGTACGTTTTGCCACATCAAATTCTACGCCATCCACAATCTTTAACATACCGGTTTTGGTGACAAATAGCATTTTATGTAAACGCATCTGTTCTAGGGACGCTACAAATACCAAATCTTCTTCACTGCTGTTATAATTACTTAAATTGTCAATCGGCTGACCTTTATCACGGAATTTTCCATAAGGCAAATCCGTCACCTTCAACAAATGCATCTGTCCCTGTTTAGTGAAAATACCGATTTTATCCGTGTTTTTGCACAATATCACATAGCGGTTTTCGTTGTCTGCTGCTTCCTTATTTCGTTCATATGTAGAAACATCAATGGTTCTGGCGTAACCAAATCTATCCATTAGGAAAATAACATCCATCTCTTCGATTTTTGGCTCTTCCAAGACGATTTCCTTACCATTTTCGATGGTAGTCTTTCTTGGTGTGGCATATTCTTTTTTGAATTTCTCCAACTCTTTGATAATTACCTTTGTCATAACTGCTCTGTTACCAAGGATTTCTTCATATTCTGCAATATTTTTCAAGGTAGTGTCATGTTCTTTTAATAATGCTTCAATTTCCAGACCAATTAACTTATACAGGCGCATTTCCAGAATTGCAGTTGCCTGTTTTTCTGTAAATCTAAGCTGTGCTGCCTGTTTTTTTGATTTTTCACTTTTGAAGCGGATGTTTCCTGTTTCACCTGCTACCAAACAAGCTTTAGCTTCTTTGATATTTTTACTTCCACGAAGAATTTCAATAATCAAATCAATAACATCACAAGCCTTGATTAAACCTTCCTGTATCTCTTTTTTCTCTAATTCCTTTTTTAATAATGTGGAATATTTGCGTGTGGCAAGCTCGTACTGAAAATTCACATGATGACGGATAATCGGCACAATGCCCATAGTTTCCGGCTTACCTTCTGCTACTGCAAGCATATTTACACCAAAGGTATCCTCTAACCTGGTCTTTTTATATAATAAATTGCAGAGTTTTTCGGCATCTGCACCACGTTTTAATTCGATTACAATACGAATACCTTCTTTGGAGGACTGATTGGAAATATCTACAATATCCGAAGTCTTTTTTGTCTCTACTAAATTATATACATCATTTAAGAATTTACCGATGCCTGCACCAATCATTGTATACGGAATCTCGGTAATGACAATTTTATCTTTACCGCCTTTTCCTTTTTCAATTTCTACTCTTCCACGGATTTTGATTTTTCCCATTCCGGTAGAATAAATCTGTAACAAATCATCCTTATTTACCACAATTCCACCCGTTGGAAAATCCGGACCAGTAATATACTGCATCATCTGCTCTGTATTGATATCCGGATTTTTCATATAGGCTTTGACACCTTCAATGACTTCTCCAAAATTATGAGGTGGTATACTTGTCGCCATACCTACCGCAATACCCTCTGCACCGTTAATCAAAAGATTTGGTACTTTTACCGGAAGTACTAATGGCTCTTTTTCTGTCTCGTCAAAATTTGGTCCAAAGTCTACAACATCTTTGTCTAAATCCGCTAAATACACTTCCTGTGTAATTTTCTGCAGACGGGCTTCCGTATATCGCATTGCCGCTGCGCCATCGCCTTCGATAGAGCCAAAGTTACCATGACCATCCACTAATGGCATACCCTTTTTGAATTCCTGCGCCATAACTACTAAGGCTTCGTATATGGAACTATCCCCATGAGGATGATATTTACCCATGGTATCACCCACGATACGGGCACATTTTCTGTATGGTTTATCATAACGGATACCCAATTCATACATATCGTATAAGGTTCTTCTTTGTACCGGCTTTAACCCGTCACGAACATCCGGCAATGCACGGGCAATGATAACGCTCATGGCATAATCTATGTAGGATTTCTGCATGAGTTCTGAATATTCTGTACGAATAACCTGTTCTGTTTCCTTCATTCTATGTCTATCCCTTTCTATCAACTACCAGAGGCTTTACCAATGCCTCTTTTTATACATCCAGCTCTGCATCTTGTGCATGCTCATAAATAAATGCCCTTCTTGGCGGTACATCATTACCCATCAGCATTTCTGTCACATCCGATGCCATTCTTGCATCTTCGATTTCTACACGTTTTAAAATTCTTCTTGCCGGGTCAAGGGTAGTCTCCCACAACTGACTGGCATCCATCTCTCCTAAACCTTTATATCTTTGCAGAGTAAAATTGCCTTTATGGGTCTTTCTGTATTTTTCTAAAGCCGCATCATCATAAAGATATTCTTCCTCTCCTTTAGATGGGATTGCTTTATATAATGGTGGCATAGCCACATAAACATGTCCTTCAAAAATCAATTCCGGCATAAAACGGTAAAATAATGTCAATAATAAAGTCGAAATATGCGCTCCATCCACATCCGCATCTGCCATAATAATAATCTTGTCATACCGCAGCTTTGTAATATCAAAATCATTCCCAAAGCCCTCGGAAAAACCACAGCCAAAGGCATTAATCATGGTCTTAATTTCTGCATTGGCAAGCACTTTATCAATGCTTGCTTTTTCTACATTCAAAATCTTACCACGGATAGGTAAAATCGCCTGAAAATTACGATCACGAGCCGTTTTCGCAGAACCACCCGCAGAATCTCCCTCGACGATAAAGATTTCGCATATAGAAGGGTCTCTGCTTTCACAGTTTGCCAGTTTTCCATTCGAATCAAAGGAAAATTTTTGTTTTGTCAAAAGATTTGTTCTGGCTTTTTCCTCTGTTTTACGGATTTTGGCTGCTTTTTCCGCACAGCTAATGACGGATTTTAAAGTTTCTAAATTTTTATCAAAAAAGAGCTGTATCTCGTCACTGGTGACCTTTCCTGTAGCTCTTGCTGCATCCTGATTGTCTAATTTTGTCTTGGTCTGTCCCTCAAACCTTGGTGCCGGATGCTTTACAGAAATAACTGCGGTCATACCATTTCGAATATCCGTACCCGTAAAATTAGCATCTTTTTCTTTTAAAATACCAAGCTCTCTTGCATACTGATTAATGACTGTCGTAAAGGTGGTCTTAAACCCTGTTAAATGTGCTCCACCCTCTGCGTTATATATATTGTTACAAAAACCAAGTACATTTTCATGAAATTCATTGGTATACTGGAACGCGGCTTCAACGGTAATACCTTCACTTTCACCAATAAAATACACCACATCATGAATTTTTTCTGAATTTTTATTGATATCCTTAACAAATCCACGGATACCCTCTTCTTCGTGATACTCAATATGCTCCACTTCTGCCCCACGCTTATCTTCATAGATAATGGTAAGCTTGGGATTTAAGTATGCCGTTTCGTGCAGACGACTTTTCACATCCTCTTCTTTAAAGCGGGTCTTTTCAAAAATCTCCGGGTCTGGCAGAAAATTAATCTTTGTGCCGGTTTTTTTTGTCTTTGACAGGGTAGGCAGCAAACCGTCCTCTAAATCAATAACCGCTATACCTCTTTCATAACGATCATGATGTACAAATCCGCCACTGCTAATCTGCACATCCATATAAGTAGACAATGCATTAACAACGGAAGAACCTACGCCATGCAATCCACCACTGGTCTTATATGCAGAATTGTCAAATTTACCTCCGGCATGTAAAGTGGTAAATACCAGTCTTGCTGCTGAAATTCCCTTCGCATGCATACCTACAGGGATTCCTCGTCCATTATCCTCCACCGTACAAGAGCCATCCGCTTCTAAAGTCACATGGATAGTATCACAAAATCCTGCAAGGTGTTCATCCACGGAGTTATCTACTATTTCATAAATCAAATGATTCAAGCCTTTTCTCGAAACACTTCCGATATACATTCCCGGACGCTTTCTTACAGCTTCAAGACCTTCTAAAACCGTAATGCTGCTTGCATCATATGCCGTATTCTTTGCCATTTTATTCTTCCTTTCATATGCCTGCCGATAAGACTGTATTTTCTACCACAAGCAATCATTATCTAAAATTCTCATAACATCATAACACAGAACATACATTCTGTCACCATAAAAATTATCTAAAATTTCTATTCCCAGTTCTTCTCTGCTTCCAGATAGTATTGCAAAAGCCGTGGTGTTGAAAGAGAATTCACCGAAAGATTTTCTTCCTTTGCCAGTTCATCCTCACCAAAGAAAAACAAACCTTGCACATTTTCCTGACTCAAAAATTTCCCTTTCACCTCTAATTGTATATTTTGCACATCAATTTCTTTTTTGGAGGCTAACTGAAATCCCCAGTCGCCAAAGGATGGCACCTGCACATGATATGGATATACATTGGGAATTTCTTTTTTTATGGTTTTGTGAATACACCAATACGCATCTGCTGCATAATACGGACTTGTGGACTGTACAGTCATCACTCCCTCTTTAGAAAGACTGTTTGCACAAAGCCTGTAAAACAAATCTGTGTACAACTTATTCAGTGTTTCACTGTTTGGGTCCGGCAAATCCACAATAATCACATCATAACATTTGCCGCTTTTCGCATTTTCCTCTAAAAAACGGTAAGCATCCGCATTTCGGATGCTTAATTTGGGACTATCTAACGCTTTTTCATTTAACGCAGAAATATCCTTATGTGTTTTGCAGATTTCTATCATTTGCGGGTCTAAATCCACCAGCACAATCTCTTTTACTTCCGGATATTTTAAAATTTCACGAACTGCCAGCCCGTCTCCGCCTCCAAGCACTAAAACAGATTCTTTTTTTTCTGCTGCCGACATGGGCAGATGCACCAATGCTTCATGATAGCGGTATTCATCCTTAGATGAGAACTGAATATTCCCATTGATATACAGACGAACGTCATCCTTATGTTTTGTCATTACTACTTTCTGGTAGGCTGTCTGCTCAGACAATATCACCTTATCCCGATAAAGTCCCTGTTCCACGCTGTATGCAAGATTCTCTGAAAACAACATACCACATAGCATAATGCCAAGAGATATGATACAAATGCCCCGCCATTTAGAAAAATGTCCAACATATTTGCGGTAAGAAAATAAAATAAATACAGAAACAGCAAGATTTAAACTTCCCACTAAAAATGCCGTGGAAAAGTATCCTAATTGTGGCAACAAAAGCAGAGGAAAGGCAATAGAACCTGCCAATCCTCCAATATAATCAAAACTAAATATACTTGATAAAGTAATTCTTAAATTTCCTGCATTTTCTTCAATAATTCGTGTCAAAAGTGGAATTTCCAGACCAACCAGTACACCTATGCTGATGATTTCCAAATACATTACCAATTGATATGCTGCTAAATAAATGTTGGATATAAACAAAATAAGCGCACTGCTGCCACCTAAAATACCAACTGCAATTTCCACAAACACAAACCACTCAAATAAATCCTTTTTTATGTATTTCGATAGAAAAGAGCCAATTCCCATGGCACACATATACAAACCAATGGTAATGGAAAACTGTGTAATGCTGTCACCTAAAAGATAGGAGCTTACCGCACTAATCAAAAGCTCATACACCATTGAGCAGCCGGATATCACAAAGGTTGTAAACATCAGCCTTCGATAAGAAAAAATCTCTTTTTCCATTACATGATAACTCCACTGATAATGGTACATAAACCGATAAACATGCCTGCCACCATAATCCCGGCAGCCGCATTTCCTTCACCGATTTCCTGATTTAAGTTATATTTTTTATTAATCAGATTCAGCAAAAGATAACCGATTATGCAAAATACTAAGCCTACCAGATAATACCCTACTGTAGATACCACACCGGAAAGCAATGTTTCTTCTACCGCATCAATGGAAATTGTCATAATTGCGGATTTAATGACAATACCGATACCAATGGAAATACCTGCCATTACACAGCCGACTGCCACATTTTTCTTTTTAATTTCTGTAGGAAAATGGCATGGAATGACTAAATCCACCACATAAGTTCCTAACAACATCAAAACGATTCCTAACACACAATATACTGCAATTGAAATTAATTCTGTCATAATTATATCCTCCTTTTATTTACCAGAGCTGATTCCGCCACCGGAAGAACTCCTAGAACTTACACTACTTTGTCTTACACTATTTGAATATGTACGGTAAACATCACCGGTATCCGTACTTACCGCAGCTCCGTCATACCCTTCATACCCACTGGTATCACTGCCATATTTTCCATAATCACTGCTATATCCCCTATCATAATAAAAACGACGATAATAGGAATGGGTGCGGTGCGTGGAACGATATGGAGTATTTGTACTTTTATATACATAAGAACGGTCACTAATCTGTACCCTTGTCACATTTTCCGTATCGGTATAAACCAGACAATATTCTTTTTTGGTAAGGATAGCAACGGAATCGTCCTCATCACTTTCCTGTACATCCTCGGTATTTCCATCAATCGCCTGTATAATCGTCATTGCCGCCGTTTCCACAGACAAATCTGTCGTGTATACATCCGCTTTTTCCTTACTGTTTAAATCCGATGTAATGGATGTTTCATAAGTAAAACTAGAACTTTGTTCTAAGAATTTTCGAATAGTTCCACTATCTTTTATGGAAAAAATCACGCCAATAACTATCGCAAGCACCGATAATATTGTAATCATATTCACAAAAACATTTTTCGTATTTGTTTTTTTACCTGCGTTTGTGGAAATTTTCTCACTATCTAGTGGAACGATTTCCTCCCAGTCTAAATAATAGCCTGTTGCATATTCCGTTTCATCCTCCCATTGCTCTATGGCAAGAATTTTTTCTTCGGTTTTATCCTCGTACTCTATATAATGGACTCTATCACCTGCTTCTACATCCACGTTTCCAAAACATTCTCCGGACACCTGTGCCTCTCCGGCATCCGCCTGATAATAACCGTTTCGTGACATTTCCTCAGGAGTAAATCTGCTGCTGTAGCTGCATGGTGTATAAATGGCATATTCCTGATACATATTATCAATACTTAGCCATTTTTCCTGATTTCCCGATACACTTTTCAGACGATATTCCATCCACCGTGAACCGTCCGAACGATTATAAAATCCAATAGCACCAATAACTCGGTACTCTGTACCATCTGCTATTATGTGCTGATTTTGATAAAAATGAAATTCTTTTCCCATTTATCTATTCTCCAATTTTTCTTTCTAACATTCGTGTTACAGATTTTTTTGCCTGTAATAACACTTCTAACTGTCGGCATACTTCCGTTGTAATTTCCTCCTGACAGGAAAATACATCAATTGCCGCATAGCCACATTCCGGCCAGGTATGAATCGACATGTGGGAAGTGGTAATTACTGCCACTCCACTGATACCCACCGGTTCAAATTTATGATAACACTCTTCGACTATACCGGCACCTATATTTTTGCAAATTGTATGTATTACATGTTTTATATGTGCAACATCATCAATTAATTCCGTAGGACAACCATACAAATCCAGTACCAACTGCTTTGCTGTATGATGTATCCCCTTTTGATTGTCCATGTACACGCCCCTTTCCATTTTACTTCTGTTATCTTAGCATATGCATTTTTTGAAATCAACTGCACCATAGCACCAGATTACGAAAAAAATCCCCTCTGCCAATTTACGCAAAGGGGACATTTTCTATTTTCCACTTAACTTTTCTAATCGTTCATATTTTTCTTCTGCATCTTTTTTTGCCTGCTCAAATAACTCTCTTGCCCTAACCGGATTTACTCTTGTCAAAGCATTAAATCTGACTTCTCCATTTAAGAAATCATAGAAATCTCCTGTCGGCTTTTTACTGTCTAAATGGAATATCGGCTCGGCATGTTCTTCTGTTGCCGGCTGGTATCTAAACAAGTGGTAATATCCTGACTGAACCGCCAATTTTTCTTCTTCCTGTGCCATCTGCATACCGGACTTGATACCCTGATTGATACATGGCGAATATGCTAAAATCAAGGATGGACCAGGATATGCTTCTGCTTCCATAATAGCTTTAATACACTGGTTGTAATCTGCCCCCATGGAAATCTGTGCAACATACACATAACCATAACTCATGGCAATTGCTGCTAAATCCTTTTTTCGAACTGCTTTTCCACCTGCCGCAAACTGCGCAATTGCTCCCATAGGCGTAGATTTCGATGCCTGTCCTCCGGTGTTAGAGTATACTTCTGTATCAAATACTAAAATATTGATATTTTTTCCACTGGCGAGCACATGGTCTAAACCGCCAAATCCAATGTCATAAGCCCATCCATCACCACCAAAAATCCAGTTGGATTTCTTGGAAAGGAAATTTTTCTTTTCTAAAATCTTTTCTGCTAAATCACAGTTACATTCTAAAAGTACCTTTGCCAAAGCCTCAGATACATCCTTATTTTCCCTGCCATTGTCAAATGTAGAAAGCCATTTATTCGCTACATTTTTTACTGTATCCATTTGTGTCTGTTCTACTAATTTTTCTACATCTTTTCGCAAATTTTTACGAATAGCTTCTTCGCAAAGCAGCATACCATAGCCAAACTCTGCCGCATCTTCGAAAAGAGAATTTGACCATGCCGGTCCATGTCCTTTTTCATTTACCGTATACGGTGTTGCCGGAGAAGAATTACCCCAAATAGATGAACAGCCTGTTGCATTAGCAATATACATTCTATCCCCAAACAACTGTGTAATTAATCTTGCATATGCCGCTTCACCACAACCTGCACAAGCTCCGTGGAATTCTAAAAGTGGCTGCTTAAACTGACTTCCTTTTACCGTAGAAACTTTAAATTTCTCTTCTAAATCCTCTTTGATACCTAATGTTCTGCCATAATTAAAATATTCCTGCTTATGATAATGCTTTTCCGTCGGCTCCATGACAAGGGCTTTTTTCTTTGCCGGACAGCAAGCCGCACATGTACCGCAGCCGGTACAATCTAATACAGAAGCTGTAATAGAAAACTGATATTCCGGTTTACCTGCCATGTCCTTACTTACCATTCCAGCCGGCGCATTCTGCCGTTCTTCCCTATTCATCACAGCTGGACGAATGACAGCATGCGGACATACATAAGAACAGATATTACACTGGATACAGTTTTCCGGAATCCAGTTTGGTACACGGATTGCCACATTTCGTTTCTCAAATTCCGCTGTACCGGATGGAACTGCTCCACTGGCATAATTCATAAAAACAGAAACAGGCAGTTTGTTTCCTTCACTGGCATTAATTGCCCGCTGAATCTCATTCACATACTGGGTAACATATTCACTTCTTGCTTTTACTTTTTTTCCAAATAAATTGTGGCTTTCACTGTTTTTCCACTCTTCTTTTAATTCAATTTTTACAACTCCCTGCATACCGGCATCAATGGCTGCACAGTTTTTTTCTACAACGTCGTCACCTTTTTTTCCGTAAGTTGCTTTCACAGCATCCTTTAACAGCTTTACAATCTCTTCTTCCGGTAAAATTTTTGTCAGTTTAAAAAATGCCGCCTGTAAAATTGTGTTAATTCTAGTAGGACCCATGCCCGTTTCTATACCAATTTTTGTACCGTTAATGACATAAAATTGAATATTATTTTCTACCATATACCGCTTCATTTGTCCCGGTAAATGCTTATCAATCTCATCTGCTTCCCATGGACAGTTCAGCAAAAACGTTCCACCTTCTACCAATTCCTGTACCATATTATATTTCCATACATAAGATGGGTTATGACATGCCACAAAATTTGCTTTCTGCACCAGATAGGTAGACCTAATCTTATTTTTTCCAAAACGAAGATGTGATACTGTAAGACCACCGGATTTCTTAGAATCATAGTCAAAATATGCCTGTACATACATATCTGTATTATTTCCAATGATTTTTACAGAGTTCTTATTTGCTCCTACTGTTCCATCAGCTCCAATTCCCCAGAATTTGCAGCTATAAGTCCCTTCTGTAATGCTCTTTGGGTCTTCTAAAGTTTCTAATGACAAGTTTGTCACATCGTCACGAATACCGATAGTGAATTCCTCTTTTTCTGTATTTTGATATACGGCTAAAATCTGCCCCGATGTGGTATCTTTGGAGCTTAAACCATATCGCCCTCTGCATATTTTTACATAAGAAAACTTTGTTCCCGCTAATGCAGAAACTACGTCTAAATATAATGGTTCTCCCGGTGCGCCCGGTTCTTTTGTTCTGTCTAAAACAGATATTCTTTCCACTGTTTCCGGTAAAGCATTTAAAAGTGCTTCCGTACAGAACGGACGATACAAACGCACCTTTAACACACCCACTTTTTCTCCCTGCGTCTCTAAAAAGTCTACGACCTCTTCAATGGTTTCACACACAGAACCCATGGCAATAATCACATGCTTGGCATCTTTCGCACCATAATACTCAAACAGGTGATAATTCGTATGAATCTTTTCATTGATTCTTTCAAAATAGGATTCCACC
Source organism: Lachnospiraceae bacterium (assembly GCA_017624495.1). Lineage (GTDB taxonomy): Bacteria > Bacillota > Clostridia > Lachnospirales > Lachnospiraceae > Roseburia_B. Next base: position 26,221 of record JAGAMY010000015.1, read on the forward strand.
AATGCCGGAATCTGCTCATAATGCTGATTTGTGGCCTCACGCATCTGGAAATAAGTATCCGAATTTTGCGCCTGTCCCCATTCAAAAGGATGCTCCGGACTTAATGCATTCTGACGGAATTTGCGCACAGAATCCATAGGAAATAAATCACGCAAATCCTCTTCACTCCAGACAGAAATTTTTTGAATCTCATGAGAAGTTCTAAATCCATCAAAAAAACTGATAAATGGAATTCTTCCTTCTACCGCAACACAATGTGCCACCGGTGACAAATCCATAACTTCCTGCACAGAAGATGCGCAAAGAATCGCAGCTCCCGTCTGTCTGCAGGCATAAATATCCGAATGGTCTCCGAAAATACTTAGTGCATGGGTTGCAATACTTCTTGCCGCCACATGAAATACGCCCGGAAGTCCTTCTCCCGCAATTTTATAGATGTTTGGAATCATTAATAACAGTCCCTGAGAGGCTGTAAAAGTTGTAGAAAGTGCCCCTGCTGTCAATGCCCCATGCACTGCCCCTGCCGCTCCTGCCTCGGACTGCATTTCTGAAATCTCTACCGGATTTCCAAATAAATTGTTTTTTCCCTCTGCCGCCCATACTTCGGTAACTTCTGCCATAACGGAAGATGGGGTAATTGGATATATTGCTGCCACATCTGTATAAGCATATGCCACATGTGCGGCTGCATGGTTGCCATCCATTGTTGCCTGTTTTCGCTCCATAACTAAATCCTCTTTTCTTTTTTTGAATAGGATTTCCAGATTTTATGTATTTATGCAAAAATAAGACACCATCTCATGGATTTACTACCTTTTTGCCGGGATACTATTATAACCGTTTTGACTGGCTATAGATGTCTAATAACTCTTCATGTGTTGTGTTTTTTTATAAATTTATTGGCAACGTACGCAGATTGAGCCGTGCAACGCATGGCAACTCTCATAAACGTTAAAAGAGACCCAAAACCATACAAGTATGATTTTGAATCTCTTATTAACATTTACTCAATCTGCTGTATCACGCTGATTATTTATATAATTCAACTAATCTTAACAGATGTTCATAACGATCTTTTGCAGCCTGCTCAGATGCTTCGAATAACTTCTTAGCACGATCTGGGAATGATCTAGCAAGACGGCTGTAACGTGTTTCGTTATTTAAGAATTCCTGATATGTTCCATCACCAGGTTTGGATACTAATGTGAATGGATTCTTTCCTTCAGCTTTTAATGCTGGGTTGAAGGAGAAGAGATTCCAATATCCAGCTGCAACAGCTTTCTTCATTTCATCCTGGCAGTGGTTCATTCCACCTTTAACACCGTGTAACTCACATGGAGCATAACCGATGATTAAAGATGGTCCGTTGTAAGCTTCTGCTTCTGCGATAACTTTAACAGCCTGAGCCATGTTAGCACCAAGAGCAATCTGTGCTACATATACATAGCCGTAGCTCATAGCGATTTCTGCAAGGCTCTTCTTGCCGATTTCTTTACCAGCAGCAGCGAACTGACAAACTTCACCGATGTTGGAAGCTTTAGAAGCCTGACCACCTGTATTAGAGTACATTTCTGTATCGAATA
>JAGAMY010000016.1 GCA_017624495.1 Lachnospiraceae bacterium
TACATGACAGTTCTTGCAACAGAATTATCCGGTAGCGGTACAGACTTTGACGTTGTTACAATCAAAGACGTTCCAGGATACGCTACATTAGTTTCTAAAGGAACATTAGAGCCACTTGACAGCTATATCGACGCAGCAGGTATTGATTTATCTGTATTCGGTGGTGTTGACAGCCAGATTACAGTAGATGGCAGCTTATATGAATTACCATTCAGAAATGACTTCTGGGTAGTATTCTACAACAAAGATTTATTCGATGCTAAGGGTCTTGACTATCCTACAAACGACATGACATTTGAACAGTATGATGCATTAGCAAGAGAAGTTGGTAGTGCAGACTTCGGTTCTCAGGTTTATGGTACACACTACCATACATGGAGATCTGCAGTTCAGTTATTCGGTGTATTAGATGGACAGCACTCTATCCTTGATGGTAACTATGACTGCTTCAAACCATACTATGAAATGGTTCTTGGACAGGAAGATGACGGAATTTGTAGAAAATATGCTGACTTAAGCGCAGAAGGTTTACACTACTCTGCAGCATTCTCCAGCGGAGATGTAGCTATGATGAACATGGGTTCATGGTATATCCCAACAATGATGTCCAGCTTAGCAAGCGGAGAATATGATTCTTCACTTTGCGGTAACTGGGGTATCGTTAAATATCCACACGCTGATGGCGTAGAAGCTGGTTCAACACTTGGTACAATTACAGGTCTTGCTGTAACAAGTGCTACAGAACAGAAAGATGCAGCATTTGATTTCGTTAACTGGGTATCTGGCGTAGAAGGTGCAAAAGTTATGGCTAACACAGGTAACTTCCCAGCTATCGCAACAGATGAAATTACATCTATCATCGCTGGTATGGAAGGATTCCCAACAGACGAAGCTAGTAAAGAAGCTCTTACAGTTTCCAACCTTTACCTTGAAGTACCTTACGGTGATAAAGTATCTGAAATCAACTCAGTACTTGATACATACCATGCTTCCATCATGAACCGCGAAATGACTATCGACGAAGGTATCGCAGCTATGAATGATGAAGTAGCAAAAGTTCTTGGACAGTAATTTGATGACAGAAAAGAAAATGATAAAAAATGGGGTTGGCATTCAGCCAGCCCCATTTTAAAGAAAGGGGCAAGGGTTTTCTAATGGATGAAAAAAAGACAGCTCAACTTAAAAAATTAGAAACAGAATCTGCAGAACTCATGAAGCAGATTCGTAATGAAAACGATATAGAGAAGAAAAAGAAACTTATCGTAAAAAGGGAAAAGATAGAAAGAAAAGCTGTTGCATTGCGTAACAACAGAAAAATCAGTAGAGAGACAAAAAAAGATTTAATAGCATATTCTTTTATCGCACCGAACTTTATCGGTTTTGCTGTATTTACTCTTATCCCTATTGTTTTTGCATTCGCTCTGGCATTTTTAGAGTGGGATGGAAATAACGCAGTAAAATTTGTTGGTGTAGACAACTTTGTACGTTTAACGGATGATACATTCTTCCTTGCAGCGTTAAAGAACACCTTGGTATATGTAGTTGGTACAGTACCACTTACCATGATTGCATCATTGGCACTTGCGATTGTATTGAATCAGAAAGTTAAATTCAGAGGTGTGTTCCGTACAGTAGCATTCTTCCCATATGTTGCATCCTTAGTAGCAATTACAGCCGTTTGGAAAATGATTTTCCATCCTTCTAAAGGACCTATCAATGCATTTTTATATTATGTTATGAATGTACCAAATGAAGAACTTCCACAGTGGTTTAGCGGAAATCTTGTAATGATTACATTAATTTTATTCAGTGTATGGAAATACATGGGATACTACATGGTAATCTATCTTGCAGGTTTGCAGGGAATTTCTGCTGAATTATATGAAGCCGGTGGATTAGATGGTGCCAACACATGGCAGAAATTTAAATATATCACATGGCCACAGCTTCGTTCCACAACATTCTTCGTTGTAGTTATGTTGACAATCAACTGCTTTAAAGTATACGATATCGCAGTTATGCTTGCCGGTGGTGGAGATGGTCAGTTGAGTACATCCGCAACGGTACTTGTATACTATATCTATGAAAAAGCGTTTAAGACTTGGGAATTAGGATATTCAAGTGCAATTGCTATGGTATTATTTGTATTGGTTCTTGTCATTACACTGATTCAGTTCCAGTATGAGAAAAAACTGAGTGAGTAAGACGGAAAGGAGGAGCCAAGATGAATAATAAAGAGAAAAAATTTCGTTCACAGAAAAGAAATGCCCTGATTGGGAAAATCTGCATTTATGCAATTTTGATAATTATAACAGCACTGTTTCTTGTTCCTTTCCTTTGGATGCTATCTGCTTCCTTTAAGACAGACAGGGAAGTATTTGCGATTCCAATGCAATGGATTCCGGACAATCCAAGATGGGAAAATTATGTGGAAATCTGGACGAAGATTCCGTTATTAACATTTGTAAAGAATACTGTAATTCTTACCATTGTTGTAACATTGCTTCAGTTACTGACTTCCAGTTTTGCAGCATATTCATTCTCAAAGCTGCAGTTTAAACACAAAAATCTCCTGTTTTTGGCATATATCGCAACAATTGCTATGCCATGGCAGGTATACATGGTTCCACAGTTTATTATGATGCGTTCCATGGGCTTAAACGATAAGTTGTTAGCAATGATTTGTTTGCAGGCATTTTCCGCATTCGGTGTGTTCATGATGAAACAGTTCTATGACGGTATTCCGAGTGAACTTTGTGAAGCTGCCAGAATTGATGGTATGAGTGAGTATAAGATTTATGCAAAGATTATGCTTCCGTTATCCAAACCATCCTTATCTACATTAACAATCTTCACATTTGTAAATACATGGAATGACTACTTAGGACCATTGATTTACTTAAGATCCGAAGAGAAGAAAACCATCCAGTTAGGATTAAAAATGTTCATTGGACAGTATTCTTCTGAATATGGTCTGATTATGGCTGGTTCTGTATTATCATTGATTCCGGTTATTATCATGTTCTTATGTTTACAGAAGTATTTCGTAGAAGGTGTTGCAGCAACCGGTTTGAAAGGTTAATTTTAAAGGGGCTTTTTTAAAGCCCCTTTTGTTGTATAGGAGGAAAAACGATGTTATTTGAAAATATGCCAATCATTACAAAAGAAGAAATTCAGGAAGCCCTTGATTTTTCTACAAAACAGGTAATTGCAAATTTACCTGAATTTACCCATAAATTCCAGAAAGCATACAGCGAAGATGGATTTTATCAGCCAATCGAAAATAATTACTGGACAACAGGATTCTGGACAGGAGAAATCTGGCTTGCTTATGAAAATAGTCAGGACGAACGTTTAAAAGAAGCCGGAGAAATCCAGATTGACAGTTTTTTACATAGAATTGACAATAAAATAGAAGTAGACCACCATGATATGGGATTTTTATATTCCCCTTCCTGTGTAGCTGGATATAAACTTATCGGTAGTGAAAAAGGAAAAGAAGCAGCTATTAAAGCAGCAGACCAGCTTATTACCCGTTATCATCCGGTGGGTGAATTTATTCAGGCATGGGGACCGATGGATGCACCGGAAAACTACCGTCTGATTATTGACTGTTTATTAAATCTGCCATTATTGTACTGGGCTTCAGAGGAAACCGGTGACAATAAATACAGAGATATTGCAGAAAAACATATTCATACAGCCGTAGCAAATGTTATCCGTGAAGATTTCTCCACATGGCATACATTTTTCTTTGATATGGAAACCGGAGCACCGCATCATGGTGCGACTTGTCAGGGTTATCGTGATGGTTCTGCATGGGCAAGAGGTCAGGCATGGGGTATTTATGGCTGTGCATTAGCTTATAAATATACCGGAAGAAAAGAGTATATTGACCTGTTTAAAGGTGTTACAGAATATTATATGACCCATCTGCCAAAGGATATGGTACCATTCTGGGATTTAGAGTTTACCGATGGGGACGACCAGCCAAGAGATTCTTCTTCTGCATCCATTGCAGCCTGCGGTATGTTAGAAATGATTAAATACATTCCGGAAGAAGAAGGTGCAATTTATAAAAAATATGCAATGCAGATGATGAAATCCGTATATGACAATTATGCAGTAAAAGACAGCAAAGAGTCTAACGGTCTGGTGCTTCATAGTACATATTCCAATCACTCTCCATACAACACCTGTAATCATTATGGTGTGGATGAATGTAACTCCTGGGGTGATTATTTCTATATGGAAGCACTGACAAGATTACAGAAGGACTGGAACTTATACTGGTAAAAGGGAGGTTATTGTATGAGAACTGACTGGGAAGGAAAATTACATAGTAAAAAAGATTTTCAGGATTTATTATTGGAAATTATCAATCCGTTAATTCCATATTACAGTGAAGAAAAAGCGGAACTAATCTTAGGTGTGACAGCTACAAATTATGACCAGAAAGCTATTCGTTTAGAGGCTTTTTCCAGACCACTCTGGGCACTTGTGCCATTTTGGGCTGGCGGCGGAAGTGCGCCGGAATTTGAAGAAATTTATAGAAAAGGTCTTGCGGCTGGTACAAATCCAAAGAGTAAAGAATACTGGGGAGGATTTCATGCCTTCGACCAGCGTTTTGTGGAAATGGCAGCCATTTCCTACGGCTTGATTTTAGCACCGGAAAAGGTATGGGACCCATTAACAGACGAGGAAAAGGCAAATCTTGTGAATTGGCTGGATGGCATCAACCACTATGAATTGCCTATTTGTAACTGGATTTTATTTGCAGTACTTGTAAACATTGCTTTAAAGGCAAGAGGACAGAAGTATGATGCAAAGATGATGGAATATTATTTAGACGGCTTAGACCAGTTTTATCTGGGCAATGGCTGGTATCAGGACGGGGATTCCGGGCAGAAGGATTATTATATTTCCTTTGCTATTCATTTTTACAGCCTGTTTTATGCAAAGGTAATGGAAAAAGAAGACCCGGAAAGATGTGCGAAATACAAAGAGAGGGCGAAAGAATTTGCACAGACCTTTATTTACTGGTTTGCAGAAGATGGTATGTCTTTACCATTTGGACGTTCTTTAACCTATCGTTTTTCACAGGTAAGTTTCTTCTGTGCCTGCTTAATGGCTGATGTAGAACCTTTCCCGGTAGGCGTAATGAAAGGCTTGATTGTCAGACACTTATGTGCATGGATGAAACAGCCGATTTTTGACAGAAATGATATTTTAACTATTGGTTATGCATATCCGAACCTTGTAATGGGAGAACGTTACAATGGACCGGGCTCAGCTTACTGGGCATTAAAGACCTTTGCCATTTTAATGCTGCCGGATGAGCATCCGTTCTGGACGGCAGAGGCAGAGCCGATGCCACAGTTACAGACACAGCTTGCGATAAAAGAAGCGGCGATGTTAATGCACAGATACAAAAATCATGTTACTGCATTTACACCGGGTAAATACAGTCCGGCAGGACATGGACAGACTCCTGCAAAATACGGTAAATTTGCCTATGATACAGGCTTTGGCTTTAATGTGGCAAAATCCACCTGTGAAGTGCATGAGTGTGCACCGGATTCTATGCTGGCATTTTATATCAATGGCTATGTTTATGTGCGCAGAATCTGTGAGGAATATGAAATTAAGGATAATGAAGTAATTTCAAAATGGATTCCATATGAAGGTATTACAGTAGAAACTCATTTGATTCCAACAGCGGATGGACATATTCGTAAACATATCATCGAAAGTGACAGAGAATGTGTGGCATATGACTGCGGTTTTGCTGTAGAAATTGATGTGGAAGGCGAAAAATTAACAGAAGAGGAAAACATGGCACAGGTAGAAAATTATTATAGTAGCTGTAAGGTTTCTGCCACAGGGGTAAAAGGTGAAGGTACAGTGATTATTGCTGACCCGAATACCAACTTAATGCATGCCATGACAAGGATACCGTCTGTTTGTTATAAGATTAACAAAGGAAGAAACGAACTGGATACTTTGGTTGAAGTTCGTTACGAGAAATGATATACTTAGTAGCATTGTGAAAGATAAAACAGTTAGGAGGAGTTAGCAATGGCAAAATTATTTAGTCCGGATAATCCTGTGTGGAGAGTTATGGGAATAGTGGCAGACTTCTTTTTACTGACAATTTTATGGGCAGTGTGCTCATTGCCCATAATTACCATTGGTGCATCCACCACAGCAGTATATTATGTTGCGTTAAAAATGGTAGATAAAAGAGAAGGTTATATTGTAAAGACTTTTTTTAAGGCATTTAAAGACAATTTTGGACAGTCTACCGTTTTGTGGGTAATTATGGCTGTGATTGGTTTTGTGCTGGCAAATGGTATGTATATATGCAGACAGTTGGACAATTCTATGGCAGGAGTATATTTTTGGATATTCCTGATACTGGGTGTGTTGTATATCTTCATGCTGAATGTCATGTTTGCATTAGAAGCCCGTCTGGCAACAACAGTGGGAAATATGTTTATGATGACCTTTATGGTATGTCTGAAAAATTTCTCATGGGTATTGTTTATGACGGTGATGACAGTTTGTGTAGTTATATTTGGGATATTTGTATTCTGGCCGGTACTGGTATTGGTGGTGGGCGCAATTGCCTATCTGCATGCCATGGTATACAGACATATTATTTTCCCGAAATATAATTGGAATCTAGAAGATTAATCAGGAGGGTAAAATGGCAGTATTAGCATTAAAAGTATTAGATAAAAATGATAAAACAATCTGTGTAAGCAGCGGTGAAGATTTTGTAAGCCTTGTCTGCACAGCAGAATATAAAGAGGGAGACAGAATCGTATTAGAAACCTCTGAAAAAAATATCCATGTATTTTTACAGGTGGATGATGCGTTGGGCGCATCTTTCTGCTATGTGACAGATAATGTATCGTATTATGTACCATTTGGTGAGAAGAGAATCTGCTTATCTCCGAAGGTATTTTCCGGTAATCGTCATTATTTATATGCAAGAGTGGCAAGAGAAGATGAAATTTACAGCTATAGAAATCTTGCATTAAACGTATGTGATCAGCATGGAGAAACAAACTGTTATCCACATGCATTTGCAAACGTAGAAACCAGAGGAGAGTCCGTTTTTGCAGCAAAAAATGCCATTGATGGTGTATGTGAGAACCGTTCCCATGGGGAATGGCCGTATGAATCCTGGGGTATCAATATGCAGGATGATGCAGAAATGACTGTAGATTTCGGTAGAGATGTAGAAGTGGATAAGGTGGTATTATTTACCCGTTCAGATTTCCCACATGATAACTGGTGGGAGTGTGTGACACTTTGCTTTTCCGATGGTACTTCCATGAAATGGAAATTGGAAAAGAGTCAGTTAGCCCATGTGTTAAAGTTTGCACCAAAGAAAATCCGCTGGATAAAATTATGTGAATTAATCAAAGCGGATGACCCATCTCCATTTCCGGCATTAAGCCAGATTGAGGTGTATGGAAAAGACTGTCTGGCAGAAGATTAAAAAATTACGGTTTGGCGATGCATGATATCCCGGAATGTCGGGCGAAGCTTCCGGCAGACGTGCGTTGTGTGGCTAAGTTTCCGTCCGGTATTTGTAGACTGTAAGTCAGTAAAACAGACGTAGGGAGTAGTTCGGTAGAAGTCCGTGAAAAGAGGGTTTCTATAAATTTTCATTTAGATAGTGACAACGTCCGTTACCGAATCTGACACGGCGTCCATGCCGTGGCAGATTCGGTGTTACAGGTAAGTATTGAAGCCAATAGACAGATAGTAAATGAGATGATGGGAGATGATTGTATGTGTGAAGCATTGATGGAAATTATGGAACCACAGTTGATGCAGAGGGAAAAGGCAGGACATAGAGAAGGCTTGAAAAAAGGAATACAGGGAACAGTAGATACATTAAGAAAATTTGGTCATGATGATTCTGAAATTAGAGTGGCTATTATGAATGAATATGGTTTATCTATAGAGGATGCAGAAGAATATTTGTAAAATTGGAGCGGTAGAGCCGAAAGGTTTTGCCGCTTTTGTGTTGCTTAAGTAAAATTTTTTTAGTCAAAGGTTATTGGTCTTTTAGTAGAGTATAGACAAGAATAAATCTAAATGATACCATAATTTATGAGTGAGAATTTGAAAGTTGGAGGAATGATATGGAGGGCTATTTACAATATATTTTGATACATTTAAAGTTAGGATAGTATCATAAAGTTAAATAAAATGCAGGGGGATATCGCAATGAAGAAAATCGCATTGATTATGGAAGGCTGGAAGCATTTTTTTACTTTTGCATGGCCGGCAGGGATTCTGCAGAGAATAAATGAGACAAATGAGGATGTGAATTTATACATTTTTAACAGTTCCGGTTCATGGAATCCAGACAAAGATTACAACATGGGAGAGTATAATATCTATCAGTTGCCGGATTTAAATGACTTTGATGGCATTATTTTAGATATAAACAATGTGCGGTACAAAGATGTCCGGGAAAATGTCATACAGGCAGCTAAAAAAACCGGAAAACCAGTGATTTCTATTGCAAAAGAAATTGAAGATTTTTATTATGTGGGGATAGATAACTATGGTGCTATGCGAACTATGATTGCCCATCTGCATGAAGAGCATAATTGTGACAATTTCTGGTTTATTATGGGCGCAGAGGATAATTATGAAAATCAGATTCGTGTGCAGGCAATGAAAGATTATATGGATGCGCAGGGTATCCGTTATTCAGAGGATGAGTTTTATTACGAAAGCTTTGAATATCATTGTGGATATAGTGGATTTTTGGAATTGCGGGCAATGCACTATAAACGCATGCCGCAGGCGATTATTTGTGCGAATGATAATATAGCAGTTGGTGTGTGCGAAGCTGCAGTTAAGTTAGGTTATAAGATACCACAGGATTTTTGTGTCACCGGATTTGATAATTTTGATAAAGCCGCCTATTATAAGCCGCAGCTTACAACTGTAGGACATGTTCGGGAAGAGGTTGGTTATAAGTGTATGGAGCTGCTGCTGGCTTTGTGGAAAGGTGAGGAAATAGAGCGTTTTCATTATACCGATACGACCTGCATTTTCAGGGAAAGCTGTGGCTGCGCTAAGGATAATTCCATAGACCATGAGCAGAATGCAAGGGATCAGGTGATATATGGTATAGAAACGGCAGATTTTGATGAACAGATACTTTCTTTAGAATATGAGCTTATGGGGTGTCGTACCATTAAAGAAATGACAGACTGGATACCTAAGTGTGTCACTTCTGCAAATTGTGATGCAATGTATTTAGTATTGGACGAGCATATTAATGATTTTCGGAAAAATGAGGGTGATTATGACAGGGACTTTCTGGAAACGGAGGCTTTTCGTGAGAGTGGATATCCCGATGAAATGTTGGTGGAGTTTGCCTATGCGGATGGACAGAATCTGACAAAAGATGGACAGAAAATACACAGTCTGTTCCCATTTTTTGAACATCCTGAAAGTGGAAAGGATTTTCTGTTTATGCCATTGCATTTTAGAAACCGGGCAGTGGGGTATTTTGTGATTCGAAATGGCGTGTATCTTATGGCAAAACAATATTTGTATAAGATATTAAATACACTGACTTCAGCGATGGAAAACCTGCATAAAAAAGAAAAACTTGAATATGTAAATCAGGTTTTAGCAGATTTAAACATTAAAGACTTTATGACCGGAATGTATAACCGTTTTGGCTATCAGAAATTAGCGCAGAAGCTTTTTGAAGAAAAAAAGGCTTTGCGGGAGAATTTGCAGATTTTGTATTTTGATATGGACAGGTTAAAATACTTAAATGATAATTATGGACATGAATACGGAGATTTTGCCATTAAGACCATTGCGGCAGCCATTTTAAAAAATTGTCCGAAATATTCTGTTCCGGTACGAACCGGAGGGGATGAGTTTGTGGTGATACAACAGCAGCTTTCCCCGAAAGAATTAAAAGCTATGCAGGAAAACATTCGGGAAGAAATTCGCATAAAATCAGAAAAAGTGTATTTTCCATTTCCATTAACCGTGAGTATCGGATGTGTGGTGACGGATATGGAAACGGACAGGACTTTGGATGATTATATTCGTGAAGCGGATGAGAATATGTATGAGGAAAAGGTGAAGAAAAAAGCAGAAAGATAAAGGGGGCTGTCATTTGCAACAGCCCCTTTAAAATTACATTCCTATTTTGTTAAATTTTTTGTCAAACTCCGGGTTGAAATCATAGAAATTTTTAAAATTTAAAGATTCTTTTGTCATTTCCAAAGCTTCGCCAAAACGCTGGAAATGGACAATTTCTCTGGCTCTTAAGAATTTTAACGGTGCAATAACATCCGGGTCATCAATCACACGAAGCAAATTGTCATAAACAGTTCTTGCTTTTTGTTCTGCCGCAAGGTTTTCAAATAAGTCTGTAATCGCATCCCCTTTAGACTGAAATTCCAGTGAAGTAAAAGGAACACCGGCAGCAGCCTGTGGCCATATGCCCTTCGTGTGGTCAATATAATAAGCGTCAAAACCAGCTTTTTTTACATCTGCTTCGGATAAATCTCTTGTTAACTGATATACCATGGCACAGATAATTTCCATATGGTTTAACTCCTCTGTACCGATGTCTGTTAAAAGACCACCAACTTTTTTTACAGGCATAGTATAACGCTGGGATAGATAACGCATACTGGCGGATAATTCTCCGTCGGGGCCGCCGTACTGACTCATAATCAGCTTTGCAAATTCAGGATTTGTATTTTTAATTTTTACCGGAAATTGTAATCGTTTTTCATAAGCAAACATTAGATACACGCTCCTTCCCAAGGCATTGGTCCTTCAGACCAGCCATAATGCTTTTGATCATAGTGCCCTGTTACCATAGATGTCTGCGTTAATGGATAAAATTTACCTGCAAATGCAGATAAAAGATTTAATCTTTGTTCTAAAAGCTGGTGAAACAAAGCTGTTCCATTTGGGCAGTCAGGGTGTGTATCTAAATAAAGTGTAAGGTCATTGAGGGCAAAACTGACAGCAGAAAGCGAACTCATGAGTTCCTCGCGGTTTTTTTGCTCTATATTGGAGATACTACTACTGGTTTTACAGGCATTTTCTTTGGCAGGAGCTTTATGAAATGTCAGATTCAGACAAGGGAAAATCGTTCCTTCCATCAATGCGGTATTTAAATCATAGGGGTCACACCATTCCTGTTTGGGAACACTGGCCATGGCTAATGGTTTGGGACTGGTACAAAGATTTAAAGATTCCATAATTACCTCCGTGTTTATTTTTTTATTGTCATTTTGCAGATGACAATAGTATTTTTTGCAGAAAATAAAATATTAAAAGGGAAGTTACTGGGAAGAGAGGATAAAAAATATTTTCACACAACTAATAAAAGGTGCATAATATATTAGAAAAAATAATCTGGCAAAAAAATTATTGACAAATAAACGTCATAGTGTTTTACTAAATAACAAATTAAATAATTTAAACCGTTGAAGCGGAGATAACGGTAATTATGCTTCTACAGAGAGCCCGCGTTGCTGAGAGTCGGGTGAAAAACAGATTATCAAATGGACCGCTGAGGGCGCAGTCAAATGCAGTTTTTCCTGCAAAGTATTCTGCGACGTGTGGGCATACGTCAGTTGCCGGGGATATGTAGGTATCCTGCTAAGTGTGCAGCTGTCGTGGCTGTAAATCAAGGTGGCACCGCGGGTAAAGTGTATTTATTCGTCCTTGACAGAATATGTTTATGTATTCTGTCAGGGGCGTTTTTTTTCGCAAAAATTGCTGATAATTGGCAGAATACCAATGAGTTTCAGGAGGTGTTTGACATGAAAATTTTACCGGAATTAAAAACTGTAAAAGAAATTGCAGACAGCAGAAAATATGACATATTACCGGTAAGCTGTGAAATTCCAGCAGACATTTGTACCCCGATTCAGGCAATGAAAATTTTAAAAAATGTATCTGCGCACTGCTATATGCTAGAGTCTGGACGGTACACATTTTTAGGATACAATCCAAAGCTGGAAATTACCTGTATAGATGGGGAAATGACAATAGGAAATGTGAAGGTACAAACCACAGAACCATCTGCATATCTGCGGCAGATATTAGCAGAATATAAAAGCCCGCATTTTTCTTATTTACCATCGTTTACAGGTGGTTTGGCAGGATATTTTTCTTATGAATATTTTGCCTATTGTGAGCCATCGATAAACAGAAAAATAGAGAATACAGACGAATTTAAGGATATGGATTTGATGTTATTTGATAAGGTGTTTGTCTTTGATAACTTGCGGCAGAAAATTATTTTGATTGCAAATATGGAGTTAAATGAGCCGGAAACGGCATATAACAAGGCAGTTATGGAATTAAAACAAATGAAAAATTTACTGCAGAATGGAGTAAAAAAACATGAGTCAGCAGGACATTTTACCAGTGCAATTACGCCTGAATTTGATGAAAAAACCTATTGTGAAATGGTGAAAAAAGCAAAAAAACATATCTATGAAGGAGACATTTTTCAGATTGTATTGTCAAATCGGTTAAGTGCTTCTTATACAGGTAGTCTGTTAAATGCGTATCGCATTTTGTGTACCATAAATCCATCTCCGTATATGTTTTATTTTTCAGGAACGGATGTGGAAGCAGCAGGAGCTTCACCGGAAACGCTTGTGAAATTAGAGGATGGAATTTTACATACATATCCACTTGCAGGCACAAGACCAAGAGGGAAAAATGAAGAGGAAGATAAAGTATTAGAAGCAGAATTATTAGCAGATGAAAAAGAGCTTGCAGAGCATAATATGCTGGTGGATTTAGGAAGAAATGACCTCGGAAAAATCAGTAAATTTGGAACGGTTACACTTGAAAAATACCATTCTATTGAACGATATTCCCATGTCATGCACATCGGTTCGACAGTAAGAGGGGAAATTAAAGAAGAATTTGATGCCATAGATGCCATTGAAGCGGTACTTCCGGCAGGAACACTTTCAGGTGCACCAAAAATCAGGGCATGTCAGCTTATTCGTGAACTGGAAAAGAAGAAGCGTGGTATTTACGGTGGTGCAGTTGGCTATATAGGTTTTAGCGGAAACATGGATACCTGTATCGCCATTCGTTTAGCCTATAAGAAAAATGGAAAGGTTTTCGTTCAAAGCGGTGCAGGAATTGTTGCTGATTCTATACCCCAAAAGGAGTATGAAGAATGTGTAAATAAAGCGAAGGCGGTTGTAAATGCATTAAAGCTTGCAGAGGAGGAAGATTTATGTGCGCAAAAGTCCTATTAATCGATAACTACGACAGTTTTTCTTATAATCTGTATCAATTGATTGGTGAACTGGAGAAGGATATAAAAGTCCTTCGAAATGATGAGATAACTGTGGAGGAAATAAGAAAAATAAATCCAAAACGTATAATTATTTCTCCCGGTCCAGGCAGACCAAAAGAGGCAGGAAATTGTATTGAAATTGTAAAAAAATTGGGGGAAAACATTCCTATTCTGGGCGTTTGTCTGGGACATCAGGCAATCTGTGCAGCGTTTGGCGCAACAATTACATATGCAAAAAATTTAATGCATGGAAAGCAGTCAGAGATTAAATTTGACCCGGAATGTCTGTTGTTTAGAGGGTGTCCAAAGCGTATATGGGTTGCCAGGTATCATTCCCTTGCAGCAGATGGTGGTACTTTTCCAAAAGAACTAAAGGTAACAGCCCGTACAGAGGATGGTGAGATTATGGCAGTGCAGCATGAAAAATACCCCATTTATGGTGTGCAGTTTCACCCGGAATCCATTATGACTCCGGAAGGTAAAAGGATGCTTCAAAATTTTATCATATCGTAGAATGAAAAAGGAGATGGGACAATGATTAAAGAGGCAATTGTAAAAATTGTAAACAAAGAAGATTTGACTTTTCAGGAAGCGTACACGGTGATGAATGAAATTATGAGCGGCAAAACTTCACCGACACAAAATGCAGCTTTTCTTGCAGCCTTATCCACAAAAAGTGCAAGAGCAGAAACGAAGGATGAAATTGCAGGCTGTGCGGCGGCTATGCGGGCACATGCCACAAAGATAGAAACGGATATGGATGTATTTGAAATCGTTGGAACAGGCGGTGATAATGCACAGAGTTTTAATATTTCCACCACATCTGCATTCGTTGTGGCAGCAGGAGGAATGAAAGTAGCAAAGCATGGGAATCGTGCAGCCTCTTCAAAGTGTGGAACGGCAGATTGTTTAGAAGCTTTAGGGGTTAATATTGAGCAAAGTCCAAAAAAATGTATAGAGCTTTTAAAGGAAGTGGGAATGTGTTTCTTTTTTGCACAAAAATATCATACCTCTATGCAGTATGTGGGGGCTATTCGAAAAGAACTTGGTTTTCGTACCGTGTTTAATATTCTTGGACCACTGACAAATCCTGCCAGCCCTAAAATGCAGCTTTTAGGTGTGTATGATGAATATTTGGTAGAACCTTTAGCACAGGTGTTGATGAGTCTTGGAGTAAGATGTGGCATGGTGGTCTATGGACAGGAAAAGTTAGATGAAATTTCCATGAGTGCACCGACAACTGTATGTGAGTTTCGGGACGGATGGTTTAAAACCTACATGATTACACCGGAGGATTTTGGCTTCAAACGCTGCACAAAAGCAGATTTAGAGGGAGGTACACCGGAAGAAAATGCAAAAATTACACGGGCTATTTTAAGTGGAGAAAAAGGGCACAAACGAAATGCGGTCTTAATGAACAGCGGAGCGGCATTGTATATCGGTGGAAAAGCGAAAACGATGAAAGAAGGTATTGCATTAGCAGCAGAACTTATCGATTCCGGTAAAGCATATGAAACCTTACAAAAATTCATAAATTTAAGTCAGATAAAATAGGTAGGGAGGCAGATATGGGTATATTAAACGAGATTGAAAAATATACAAAACTACGGATAGAACAGGCAAAAAAAAGATTAGGAGAGTCAGAGATAAAAGCCAAGGCAATGCAGCTGCCAAAAGGGACATTTATCTTTGAAGAAGTATTAAAAAAGCCGGAATTATCCTTTATCTGTGAATGTAAAAAAGCATCACCCTCTAAGGGGATTATAGCAGAAGAATTTCCCTATGTAAAAATAGCAAAGGAATATGAAAAAGCCGGAGCAGACTGCATTTCTGTATTGACAGAACCGAAATGGTTTTTAGGTCAGGATACATATTTGAAAGAAATTGCCGAAAATGTAAATATTCCCTGTTTGCGAAAGGATTTTGTGGTGGATGAGTATATGTTGTATGAGGCAAAGCTTTTAGGCGCACAGGCGGTTTTACTGATATGTGCCATACTGCCGGAGGATATGCTTAGAAGGTATATCGAAATATGTGATTTGCTAGGCATTTCTGCTTTAGTGGAAGCCCATAACGAAGAGGAAATTCAGTCTGCATTAAGGGCAAAGGCAAAAATTATTGGTGTGAATAACCGGAATTTAAAAGACTTTACGGTGGACACCAAAAACAGCCAAAAGATGAGAAAACTTGTACCAAAGGATGTTCTCTTTGTATCCGAGAGTGGTATACAGACACCAAAGGATATCCGGATACTTCGTGAAATAGGCGTAGATGCGGTTTTAGTTGGCGAAAGCCTTATGCGCGCAGAGGATAAAAAAGCAAAGCTGACAGAACTAAAGACAGGAGGTTACAGTGAAAATTAAATTATGCGGTCTGAAAAGACCTTCGGATATTGCTTATGCAAATATGCTTATGCCGGAATATGTGGGGTTTGTTTTTGCTAAAGAAAGTAAAAGATATGTAGAACCGCAAAGGGCAGAAATTCTGCGCCGGCAACTGAATAGAGAAATTATGTCTGTGGGTGTATTTGTCAATGAAAGAATGGATACGATTGTGGATTTAGTGAATCGGCAGATAATTGGTTTGGTTCAGCTTCATGGAGATGAGGATGAAGACTATATTCACAGGCTGCGAAAACAGATAAAGTGCACAATTATACAGGCATTTCGCATAGAATCAAAAGATAGTATAGATGCCGCAAATAAATCTGTCGCAGACTATGTACTTTTAGATTCCGGCAAAGGGTCAGGAGAAACATTTGACTGGGCACTGATAAAGGAAATAAAGCGTCCTTATTTTCTTGCCGGAGGGCTTACTTCTGAAAATATACATAGGGCAATTGAAAAACTGCATCCCTTTGCAGTGGATGCAAGTTCAGGGTTAGAAACAAATGGCATAAAGGATAAACAAAAAATGACAGATTTTGTAAATGCTGTCAGACAAAGAAGAAAGGATGATGGAGGTATGACAGAAAAAAATGGAAGGTTTGGTATGTATGGAGGACAATATATACCGGAAACACTGATGCATGCAGTGATTGAACTGGAGGAGGCATATAAGCACTATAAGAATGACATGGATTTTCAAAGTGAATTGGCGGAACTTTTTCATGCATATGCTAACCGTCCATCCGGTTTGTACTATGCAAAAGCAATGACAAAAGCTTTAGGCGGAGCAAAAATTTATTTGAAAAGAGAAGACTTAAATCATACCGGTTCCCACAAAATTAACAATGTATTAGGGCAGGCACTGCTTGCAAAAAAAATGGGAAAAACCAGACTAATTGCGGAAACCGGAGCAGGACAGCATGGTGTTGCCACAGCTACGGCAGCAGCCCTTATGAATATGGAATGTGTGGTTTTTATGGGGGAAGAAGACATGAAACGTCAGGCTCTAAATGTCTATAGAATGCATCTGTTAGGCGCAGATGTTGTGCCTGTGAAAACCGGAACAGCTACCTTAAAGGATGCTGTTTCAGAGGCATTACGGGAATGGACTTCACGCATAGAGGATACCCACTACTGTATGGGATCAGTGATGGGACCGCATCCTTTTCCTATGATTGTAAGGGATTTTCAGTCGATTATTTCTAAGGAAATTAAGGAGCAGATGTTAGCTGAAGAAAACCGTTTGCCGGATGTAGTGATTGCCTGTGTGGGCGGTGGTTCAAATGCCATGGGCAGTTTTTATCATTTTATTGAGGATAAAGAGGTACAGTTAATAGGTTGCGAAGCAGCAGGCCGTGGAGTGGATACTTTTGAAACCGCAGCCACCATAAGCACAGGAAAAGTGGGAATTTTTCATGGGATGAAATCCTATTTTTGTCAGGATACTTATGGTCAGATTGCTCCGGTGTATTCAATTTCTGCCGGGCTTGATTATCCGGGAATTGGACCGGAGCATGCATATTTACATGATACAAAAAGAGCCGTGTATGTACCTGTAACGGACGAGGAAGCAGTAAAAGCCTTTGAATTTTTATCGAAAACAGAGGGCATTATTCCGGCGATTGAATCTGCTCACGCCATTGCCCATGCCATAAAAATTGCACCAACAATGGATAAAGATAAAATTATTGTGATTACCATTTCCGGAAGAGGAGATAAGGATTGTGCAGCCATTGCCAGATACAGAGGGGAGGAAATTTATGAGTAATATTTCAACAGCTTTTTCTAAGGGAAAGGCATTTATTCCATTTATTACCTGTGGAGACCCGGATATAGAAACCACAGAAAAACTTGTGCGGACAGCAGTAGAAAACGGGGCAGATTTGATTGAACTGGGTATACCATTTTCAGACCCGACAGCAGAAGGTCCAGTGATATTGCAGGCAAATCTTCGAGCATTATCCGGTGGGATAACGACAGACAAAATCTTTGCTTTAGTAAGGAAACTGCGAGAGGATATACAGATACCATTTGTATTTATGACTTATGCGAATGTGGTATTTTCCTATGGAGCAGATGCGTTTTTTAAAGCGTGTCAAAGTGTCGGTGTGGATGGAATTATTCTGCCGGATTTACCCTATGAAGAGAAGGAAGAATTTTTACCCTATTGCAAAAAATATGGTGTAGAATTGATTTCTTTTATTGCACCAACTTCCAGACAGCGAATTGCCAAAATTGCAAAAGAAGCAGAAGGATTTTTGTATATTGTATCCAGCCTTGGTGTGACGGGAACAAGACAGGAAATTACTACGGATTTAGAGGGAATTATCAAGGTGGTTCGTGAAAATACAGATATTCCCTGCGCCATTGGATTTGGGATTTCCACACCAAAGCAGGCAGAAAAATTAGCAAAAATTTCCGATGGAATTATTGTGGGTTCTGCTATTATGAAGTTGATAGAAAAGCATGGAAAAACATCCGAAAAGATTGTAGGCGAATACATAAAAAGTATGAAAGAAGCAGTTTTATAACTGCTTCTTTTTCATAATATTTATACTGATTTTCATGGTAATTCCCATTATTACTGCACAAATAAGAAAGGTAAAAAGAATAACAGACAGCTCATTCCATGAGGAAACGGCAGCTATAATTTTTGTAAAATTAATAGGGATTATATGTTGCAATTTTGAAATGACTGCTTTTAAAATGTAACCGAAAATGGCAAATATACCGACAATACTAATCATCACAATTTTGGATTTGTCAGCACCAAATTTCATTCGCAGTGGGATCATGATAAAAAGCATAATCAGGCATACAGCCAAAATCATTAAGGCTGTTACAACCTGAAATTTTATGTCCACAGTACCTGCTTTTACAAGAGAAATAAGGAGGCTTAATACTGTAGAAAACACTCCGGAAGCAAGAGAAATAAGGAGTGAAAAAAGATATTTTTCCACCACATAACCTGTTTTGGTAATCGGTAAAGTAAATAAAAATGTATAACCGTTATCAAAATCATCATAGCTTATCGTACCTAATGCCAATATGGTAAACATGAAAGAAATATATCCGATAAGGAAGGTGCTATCTTCCGTAGTCATTCCCATAAAACATGCAATACCGGTAAGTAGTATTAAAAATTTTTTCTGCATAAGTACAATTTGTAAGTCTTTTGTCAATAAACCTTTCATCGTTTTTCCCCCTTTATCACCATTAAAATTAAGTCGTCAATGGTACTTTTTTCGATGACAATATCCGGATAATTTTCCTGATAAAACTGCCGCTCATTTGTCAGACAGGTGTAGCCAAAGTTTTCTTTTTTCCGGTAAAGAATATAATTTTTATCCAAAGCATTATACTGCGCAGCATCTACTTTTAAGATGGCATAAGTATTTAAAAGTGTATCCAGTTCTTCGTGTAGTAAAATACTGCCGTTATGAAGAAGATACAGGTCATCGCAGAGTCCTTCTAAATCTGAAGATATATGCGAACTGATAAGAATACTTCTGTTTTCATCTTCTTCCATATAGGTTCTTAACATGTCTAAAATATCTTCTCTTGCAGCTACATCTAAACCGGTGGTTGGTTCGTCTAAAATCAGCAGAGATGCGTTATGGGATATAGCCGTTAATACCTTTAGCTTTGCCTTCATTCCGGTGGAAAAGTCTTTTATCTGCTTGTCCGCAGGCAGTTTAAACTGTGTACACATGGCGGTAAATTTTGCCTTGTCAAAGGCAGGATACATCTGTTTTAGGATAGAAATAATGCCTTTAATCGTCAAATAACCGCTAAAGCCGGATTCAGATAAAGAT
Source organism: Lachnospiraceae bacterium (assembly GCA_017624495.1). GTDB lineage: Bacteria > Bacillota > Clostridia > Lachnospirales > Lachnospiraceae > Roseburia_B. The sequence goes on from JAGAMY010000016.1 coordinate 19,554, forward strand.
ACGCCGATGTGCTGCTTATCCTCGGCAGTTAAACTGTCGGCATTTTTGCCTAAGACCTTTACTGTTCCCCCATCAACAGAGATTAGTCCTAAAATCGCTTTAAAGGTGGTGCTTTTTCCTACTCCGTTTGGACCAATCAAACCGGTAATAGTGCCGGGGGCTACTTCTAATGAGCAGTTTAAGGAAAAATCACGATAGTTTTTTTGCAGGTTTTCTACTTTAATCATGCTTACCATTCCTCCATAATAAGTGCAAATAAGTCTTGAATTTCGGATTTCTCCAGTCCATAGACCTTTGCCTGATGTATTGTGGTTTCTAATTCTTTTTCAATTTCTTTTTTGTATTCTTCTAAGATTCGTCCGGTGTTTGCCTTGGCAACATATGTACCCTTTCCATGAACGGTAACGGTAAATCCTTCTTCCTCTAAAATATCGTAGGCTTTTTTTACCGTCAGGGCACTGATTTTTAACTCTTTTGCTAATGTACGGACAGAGGGTAGAGCATCATTTTCTGTCAGTTCGTTATTGATAATTTTACTTTTTATTTGTTCTATGAGTTGCTCATAAATAGGAATCATAGAAGAATTATGAATAATAATGTTCACTGTTTTACCTCCGTTGTATAAACAGTATATAACAGTTTGAAACTGTTGTCAACTGTTATATACTGTTTGTTTAAAAGTTTTTATGTATACAGAAGGAAGTTTTTGGGAATAGTTTGAAAAGAATTTGTTGTAAGGAGGAGTAAACTAGTGGAAATTATAAATGGCAGAATACTGACAATGGAAGGAGAAACGTATCCTTGCGGTTATGTGCGTACAAAGGGAAAATATATTCAGGAAGCTGGCGCAATGGAGGCTTATCAAAAGCAGGATGAAGATGCATAGACAATATGATCGTAAAGTATCCGGCGGCAATGAAGGTGGCATTTGGTGAAAACCCAAAGACGACTTATGGGGATAAAGACCAGTATCCATCTACACGAATGGCAGCAGCGGCTCTGCTTCGGAAAATATTATTCCAGGCAGTACAATACAAAAAAGACAAAGAAAATGGAAAGCTTGAAAAGGAAGAGTTTGAAATAGAGCCGTGGATTCCGGTGCTGAATAAGGAAATTCCGCTTAAGGCACATGCTCATAGAGCGGATGATATTTTGACTGCCATAAGGATTGCGAAGGAGTTTGATGTGGATATTACCATTGACCATGGAACAGAGGGACATTTGATTGCAGATGAGATAAAAGCCTCCGGGTTTCCGGTTATTGTGGGAACAGATTTGACATCCCGTTCAAAGCTGGAAGTGCAGAATATGAACTTTAAAACCAATAAAATACTTCACGAGGCAGGTGTTTTGATTGCGATTACAACGGATCATCCGGTGGCATTGATACAGTATCTTCCGCTTTGTGCCGGGCTTGCCGTAAAATCAGGGCTGCCTTTAGAGGAAGGCTTAAAAGCAATTACCATAAATGCAGCCAAAATCTGTGGAGTAGATAAGCAGGTAGGCAGCCTGAAAACGGGAAAAGATGCTGATATTGCCATTTTTACAGGAAATCCCATGGAGGTGTTTACAAAAACCTTATATACCATTATTAATGGAGAAATTGTATATAAAAATTAGCCGGAAAATTCTCTTGAATTTTCAAAATCTGCGTTTTAATATTGTAAAGGATATTTTGACAAGATTTTTGGAAAGGAAGAGGATACTTTATGATAAAGGATTTAACAGAAGGAAATCCACGGAAAATTTTGTGGCAGTTTGCCATGCCTATGTTTATCAGTGTGATATTTCAGCAGTTTTATAATCTTGCAGACAGCATTATTGTCGGGAATTTTGCCAGACAGGGCGAAGAGGCATTAGCGGCAGTCGGTGCCTCTTATCCAATTACCATGATTTTCATGGCAATTGCCATGGGCTGTAATGTCGGCTGTGCAGTGGTAATTTCTCAGTTTTTTGGAGCAAAGCGTTATAGGGAAATGAAAACAGCGGTATCGACAACCCTGCTGGCATCCCTTGTGCTGTCACTTCTGTTGACATTTTTTGGACTTTTCTTTAGTGAAAATATGTTAAAGCTTATTCATACGCCGGAAAACATATTTGGTGATGCCAATGTGTATTTAAAAATTTACATTGGTGGATTTGCTTTTTTGTTTTTCTATAATGTTGTAACCGGTATTTTTACATCTTTAGGAGATTCGAAAACACCGTTGTATTTTCTGATTGGTTCATCTTTAAGTAATATTGCCCTAGACTGGTTATTTGTAGCCCTGCTTCATTGGGATGTAGCCGGTGTGGCGTGGGCAACTTTTATCTGTCAGGGAATTGCCTGCATATTAGCATTACTGACATTAAAGAAGCGGTTAAAATCCATTGTCTGTGAAAAGAAGCCGGAGATGTTTTCATTTCCCATGCTGCAGAAAATTGCACTGTATGCCATTCCAAGTATATTACAACAGAGCTTTATATCCGTGGGAAATATTTTTATCCAAAGTCTGATTAATGGCTTTGGTTCATCCGTAATTGCCGGATATTCCGCCGCAGTAAAAATCAATACCTTTGCTGTGACCTGTTTTGGAACGCTTGGAAACGCTGTTTCGAGTTTTACAGCGCAAAATATTGGTGCGAGAAACAATGAGCGTGTAAAACAGGGAGCTAGGGCAGGCATGCGGATGGGACTTTTGATTGGTATACCATTTTTCCTGTTTTGCTTCTTTGACGGTACATTTTTGATTCGTCTGTTTATGAAGGAAGAAACGATACTGGCATTAGAAACAGGTGTGGAGTTTTTGCGGATAGTTGCGCCCTTTTATTTTGTGATTTCCCTAAAACTTTCAACAGATGGTGTACTGCGTGGTTCCGGTGCGATGGCAAGCTTTATGGTGGCGACGTTTAGTGATTTGATTCTTCGTGTGGCGTTGGGATATATATTGGCTGTACCCTTTGGTACGACGGGAATTTGGATGTCGTGGCCGATAGGATGGGCAATTGGTACAGGACTTACGCTGGGATTTTATGTAAAAGGGGTGTGGAAGAAAAAATTCCCATAGAATTTCCCCATAATATGGTATATAATATAGTAGATAAGTACTATTTGAGTCCTAATTGTGATTATTAATCAGGAGATAAGCTATGGAGGATACATTACAGAATAAAGCAGATATGTCTAATCGTATGGCATGTATTTATGAAGACAACATTGTCATTGTATATGACTGCAAAGCCAAAAGATTTATTTATCCAAAATCGATTGAAAAATATTTTCCGGCAAGTTTTGATGAACGTCCCCTGTGGCAGATTATGCTAGAGGATAATGTGACATCAGAGCGCACGGCTATGTTGTTTGAGCAAAAAATTAAGACCATGTCGCAAGCAGATACGCCACAGGCATATTTTGCGGAATGTTTGATAAGGAATACCAGGAATATTTGGAAATGGTATCGTGTGGGAGTGGTTTGTCCGGTTTTAGGAGAGACACTTACGATTACGGTTACGGATATTGACAAAGAAGTTGCCTTAAACTACCGCTTAGAGCAAATGAGTGAATACGATGAAATGACGGGGCTGTTTAACCGTAATGCTTTTGTCAGACGGGTGGAAATCTTTGCGCAGAAAGATAAAAAGGGTATGCAGGAAGGAAAATATGCACTGATATACTTTGATATACTGCGGTTTAAAGCGGTCAATGATATGTTTGGCATGAAGGAAGGAGACCGATTGCTAAAATACATTGCAAACAGAGCATTAGAGTCGGTTGGAAATGCAGATATGGTATGCCGTTTAGGTTCGGATAAATTTATGATTTTTATTCGCACAGAGGGCAGGGATTTGCAGACATTTGTAGAAAATGTTTCAAATAAAATTACAGACTATGATTTGCCATTTAAATTGATTTGTAATATCGGTGTTTATGTGACAAATGAAGGTGTGGTATCTGCAAATACCATGATAGACCGTGCAGTTTTGGCGCAGTCTGCCATCAAAGGCAGCTATACGAAACGATACAATTTTTATACAGAGTCATTGCGAAAGGATATGTTGAGTGAACAGGAAATTGCAGGTATGATGGTTAGTGCACTGGCAGAAAAGCAGTTTGTGGTGTATTATCAGCCACAGTACAACCATTCTACCGGAACACTGGTGGGAGCCGAGGCACTGGTTCGCTGGAATCACCCGGAGCGTGGACTGATTTCACCGGGGATTTTCATTCCAATTTTTGAAAAAAACGGATTTATTACTCAGTTGGATTTATATGTATTTGAACAGTGCTGCCGTTTTGTGAAGGAAAGACTGGACCGGGGAGAATCCACCGTTCCGGTTTCATCGAACTTTTCCAGATATGATATTTTTCAGCCGGATTTTGTAGAAAAATTAGAAGAAATTCGTAAGGCTTATGATGTGCCGGTGAAATATCTTCGTGTGGAAATTACTGAGTCTGTGGCTGTTGGTGGCAGTGCGCATGTGAATGATGTGGTGAAAAGACTGCATAGCTGTGGTTATATTGTGGAAATGGATGATTTTGGCAGCGGCTATTCCTCCTTAAATGTGTTAAAAGACATTGATTTGGACATGATTAAGCTGGATATGCTGTTTATGTCGGAAGCATCGGAGAGCAATCGTGGAGGTACGATTTTAAGCTCTGTTGTGCGCATGGCAAAATGGCTGCAGATGCCGGTTATTGCAGAGGGCGTAGAAACCGCAGAACAGGCAGATTTTCTGCACAGTATAGGCTGTAATTATATTCAGGGCTATCTATATTCAAAGCCTTTGCCGGAAGCTGAATACAAAGAATTGCTAAATACCAGCACGATAGAAATTGCAGAAAAGAGTGATTCAGGAGAATAAACTTAATCCATAAATGACAATTAAATGCAGCGGATAATAGATATAAAAGAGGTTCTTTAAGTTTAGGGAGCCTCTTTTTTTGTTATAAAAAGCTAAAATACCGATTGTGATTAGAGAAAACCACTGAATACCGCCTAGGGAAAAGCTAAGAAAAATTAAATCCATGGCAGTAGCTAGAAGCGTAAATCCAGCCGGTAGATTTGTTTTGTGCGCAGTAAAATAGATAACAACAGGCAGTAAAACGCCCCATATGCCATAATCAATAGCAAAATCCGTGGCAGAGAGCAGCTCCGGTAAACCTATGCAGATAAAGCATAAGAAAAGGAGTGCTGCTGTCAGTCCTAAAAAGGTGCAAAAAGCCCATGGCAATGAGAACTGTTCGGGTTTTCGGAAAACAAAGGTATCCAGAATATAAATAAGACTAATGGACAGGGAAAAAGTTACCAGCACACACTGATATAATGAACCCATGGCAGCAAAATATACAATCTGGCAGATAAATGCCAGAAGAGCCATAGTTCCTAAATATTTCTTACGATTTTTGGTATAATGACAGCCCTCTGCAATCATAAAGGCGAAAATAGGGAACGCCAATCTTCCTATTATTTGCAAAAAAAGTACATTCGGTAACAACTGCTTTCCTATGTGGTCGCAGGTCATGGAGATTAATGCCAGTATTTTTAATTGATTACCCGTCAGACCTTTCTGACAATTATGTGTATTTTCCATGTTTCCCCCAAGAAATATTATTCATCAAATGCCAGTCCAAAATAGGAAGGCGGCGTTAATTTTTTGTTATTTAAAGGATAATACATGGCAAAGGGAGAATCTGTGCCCGGTGTTTTGAAAAAACCTTTGCGGCAGCCAAGTGCCTGTAGGATTTCCTTTGCGCTTTCTGTATTTCCCAATAATTCTGCCACATGTAGTATATCGTTTTTTTTACAGGCAGTAAACAAAAGATTGTTTCCGGTATAAAAATCCATCTGTGTTTCCAAAAAGTCTAAATTTTCATTTTCCTGTATTACGCCCTTTTCCGGCAGAAAGTGACGGCGAAGATGCCGGTATTCTTTTTTATCAATACGCCGCAGGGAGGTATTGACAGTTGCAGGCAAAACGGAATCTACAGGTACAACGGTGTCTACAGGTGGAACGGAATCTGCCGGAAAGACAGAATGTTTTGCCGTGCAGGTAAATTTGTGGATATAGCATGTGGTTTTATACCCCATGCCTTCATACAGCTTAAAGAGAGCTTCATTTCCGGGAACAAGCAGAGCACCGGCATAACCGGATTCCTTTAAATGCACATGAGTATCTGCTAAAAGCTTGTGACAAAGTCCCTGATGCTGATAACTTTTTGCTGTTGCTACCGCATAGATGTAGGCAATAGAATGATTGTCATACAGGCAGTCAAACCAGTATAAAACGGCTACAGGTAAATCGTCTTTACAGATGCAGCGACAGCGGTTGGCATGATATGCCGTTGAGAAAAAGGCATCCAAAAATGTATCGGAATCACCAAAAGCTTCTTTCCAAAGACGGCGAAGTGCTAGAATATGGGAGTTGTCAGGAGTAATAATTTTTATCATGGTAAAGTCCCTTAATTTTCATTCAGCCAGGCCTGGTATTTTTCAACCATATGATGTGGAAGATAGCTTTCTTTTGCTTTACGCAGTCCCTCAATACCTAAGTCCTCTTCCCGGTTTAAAAATTGGATTTGCGGATACTTTGTGCGTATATAGCGGGCAAATTCACAGTTGATGGCAGCATATGCACCCTGTGCATCCGGTCTTGCCTTTTCAAAATGCACATCGAAGGTATTTTCAGACATCCGGCTGCCTAATGTAACGGCTAAAATTTCATTTCCATCCAGCAGTACAAGACCTTCCATTTCAAGCTCTTCATAATGCGTAAGCGCCCGGCTTAAGGCAATCTTTTCCATTTCATAATCACCATCAGGATTTTGTGTCAGCTTATTTAAAAACCAGTTATCAGTCATTTCCTTTACCTGCGGAAGAAGGTGTTTTGTTAAAGGTTCAACCGTAGCATCAGGATAAGATTTTTTAAATCCGTTATAGTGATTTTTCTTGCGGTGATATTTTCGCCCCTTTAAATCAGCAAGGTCATCAATTGCATAGACATAATCAGAAGAATCTCTGTCACCGTAAAAGGTGAATTTCCCCGGATACAACTGTTCGAGCTCAGCTTTCTGTGCTTCGCCCATAACCGTGATTTTACAGGGGATTCCCCGTTCTTTTGCATCAGCAATAATGGCATCGATGACTGTTTTTTTGTCTCCATTTCCCAAGGGATAGGGATATACCTGCATCTTTTTAAAGTGGGTAAATATCAAAAAATGCTCCTGCAAAATGGCTGTGCTCTGTTCACCCCACATGAAGAGGTTGGCAAAGGAATAGTTGCAGCAGTGCTCGTCCTCTTTAAATAAATAGTTTTCGTATATTTTTTTGTCCTGTAAAGAAATTGGCTTAAAATCAATCATATTTTTCGTTCCTTTTAAATGAGTGTTGCATAAAATTAGATTGTGCAAAATCAATTATATTTTTATAAAATCTATTTGTCAATAGTAGAGTATTTGCCATTTTATAAAATTTATGTAATTTTTACGATTAAAACAGTAAATGGAAAATGAAAATAAATGAGAAAAAATGTTGATTTATCGGTATTGCTTAGGGGAAAAAGGTGTGCTACATTTACTCCATGCGACAAAAGTTCGACAAGACTAACTTTGCCGCAGGAAAGGGAATATATTGTGGAAAAGCATTTTTATACACCGACAGAGGTGATTGAGATAAATATGAAGGGCAGTGAAGGAAAAGCAAATTTGCCGTTTGGAAAAATGGTGCTACTTGGAATTTTGGCAGGAATGTTTATTGCCCTTGGTGGTGCTGCAAGTAATACAGCAGTGCATGCCATTGAAAATGCAGGATTGGCGAGAACTTTAGCCGGAGCAATTTTTCCTGTGGGGTTGATGATGATTGTTTTTGTTGGAGGAGAGTTGTTTACCGGAAATTGTCTGATGGTTATGGATGTATTTGCAAAACGTATAACCTTGGCAAAAATGCTGCGCAATTTGGCGGTAGTATATTTTAGCAATCTTATAGGTGCATTGTTTGTGGATATTTTGATGTTTTATAGTGGAAATTTGAATTATTCCGATGGATTATTAGGTGCATATACAATAAAAGTGGCTCTATGCAAAACAGATATTGCTCCGGTACAGGCTGTTACTTCCGGGATTTTATGTAATGTGCTGGTATGCGTGGCAATTTTGATGGCGACAGCAGCAAGAGATATTGCAGCAAAAGCTCTGGCTATATTTTTTCCTATATGGGCATTTGTAATTGGTGGTTTTGAGCATTGTGTGGCGAATATGTTTTATATTCCGCTAGGAATTTTGGCAGCAAAGAATCCATATTATGCACATAAAGCGCAGGAAGTCTATAATATTACCAGTGAGCAGATTTACAATCTGGATGTTTTACACAGCTTTGGCAATTTTATTCCGGTGACGATAGGAAATATTCTTGGTGGAATGGTTGTCGTTGGTGGTTTATGCTATTTTATCTATAAAAAATCATAGATTTATTGACACTCCACCTTGAAAACGGTATACTAAAAATTGGTAAAATTGTATAAAAAGCTGCTGTAAATGAAAACAAATATAGTAATTATTATGGGCAGCATATTACAAAATAATACAAAGGCAGGAGAGGTATATGGTAGAGTACATACTGGGAAATTATCTGGTAGATACAGGAAAAATTACCAGAGAACAGTTGACACAGACATTAGATAAACAGGATTCTGTTCGTGTCAAACTTGGTCTGATTGCAGTGGCAGAAGGCATGATGACACTTGAACAGGCAGATGAAGTAAACAGACAGCAGGCTTTGCGGGATAAACGATTTGGAGATATTGCAGTATCCATGGGTTGTCTGACAGAAGAGCAGGTAGGAAAACTGTTAAAAATGCAGGGAAACAATTTTCTGATGTTTGTACAGGCATTGGTAGACAGTGGATGCATCAGCATGGAAGGGCTTGAGGAAGTCATGAAGGATTTCCGCCAGAAAAATGGCTACAGCAATTCAGAAATAGATGCATTAAAGAGTGATGAAGTGGATCGTATTGTTCCACTATTTATACCAGAAGAGGGAAAAGAATTTACAGAAATTATTGCTACAGCGGTTCGTACACTTATCCGAATCATTGACAGACATATTTATGTAGGTCAGGCGGAGATGGTGGACGCGTTTCCTGCTGCTGACTTAGTAAGTCAGGGGTTAAAAGGAGAAGAGGGTATAATTGATGCTCTTTCTGAAAAGGATGGCGCATTGCTGAATGTCTGCTCTATCTTTGGAAAAGAGGAGTTTGAGAAGCTGGATTTGGATGCATTAGATGCTTCCGGTGAATTGTTAAACTGTATCAATGGTTTATATGCATCATCATTGAGCAGAGATGGCAGGTTTTTAGAGCTTATGCCTCCTGAATATGAGGATATTAATGCAAAGGCGCAGAAAAAGATTTGCAGAATACCAATTTTTATCGGTAATCAAGGTTTTTATTTTACAGTTGCAAAACTGGCATAACAGGAGGTAGAAAATGAATACGGTATTAATCGTGGATGATTCAAGAACATCCAGAAAGATTTTAAAGAGTTTATTAGAAGAAGGTGGCTTTGAAGTCATTGGAGAGGCTGTAAATGGAGAAGAAGGGTATTTAAAATATAAAGAGTTAAGACCGGATATTGTGACTATGGATATTACCATGCCGACCATGGATGGTATTGAGTCACTTACATTGATTAAGAAAGAAAATCCAGAGGCAAAGGTTGTTATGATTACAGCCGCAGGACAGAAGGAGAAAATGGTGGATGCACTTAAACGTGGTGCAGAGGAGTTTGTGACAAAACCATTTAATGATGCAGAGGTTATTGCTACATTGAATCGTGTGGTTGGATAATTAGTTTTTTTATAAGCATAGGAAATGGCAGGGGTTGTGAAATACCCCTGCCATTCTTCTGGTGTGCCAAGCATGGCACTAATCTAGCTGGTGCAAGTCCAGTCACGGGTATTTACCGCCAAGTGTAGCGAACCACAAGTCGGTATCAGTAATGGTATGGATGAAGGAAGTGGTGTAGCAAAGTTCTTGAGCCTACGAACA
>JAGAMY010000017.1 GCA_017624495.1 Lachnospiraceae bacterium
AGTCCGGTTTCAAAATGTAAATCTGGCAAAAAGAGCCGGGGACTATGCAACGGCAGACTTGGGAGTGGAATTAGTATTTCTTATTATTTTCAACTATAGCATAGCCATGCGCCGACAGGACGTCGGCGCAAGTTTGAACCATGACATGGATGTCATGTTGAAAACGGTGGCGTCTGTTGCCACAGTCTATATGAAAATAATTAGAAATACTTATTTCACGGACACTCTGCCGTTGCATAGTCCCCGGCTCTTTTTGCCAAATTCCAATACCTTATATACCGGACGGAAACCAGCCACACAAAGCATGTCTGCCGGAAGTTTCGCCCGACATTCCGGGATAAACTGCATCGTCAAACCGTAATTTTCCTAATGCGTTTCCTTATTAATAAACGTCGTATGAAACTTCGAATACATAATCTTTTGACTATTATATAATCCAAAATACCCCGAAAGCATATAGCTAAAAGCACAAGCTAACAGATAAAAAGGCATACCCTCAAATCCAAACATCTCAAAACTAATCAAAAGTGAAGAAATCGGACAGTTTGTAACGCCACAAAATACACTCACCATGCCAACTGCTGTACAAAGTACCGGAGAAAATCCTGTCAGATTTCCAAATAAACAGCCAAAACATGCACCAATAAAGAAACTTGGTACAATTTCACCACCTTTAAAACCACAGCCAAGGGTAATTGCAGTAAAAATCATTTTTAGTAAAAAAGCAACAGGAACAACGTTACCATTTAACGCTCGTTCAATTACATGCATACCTGTACTGTTATAATCCTGATTTCCAACAAAAAATGTTAAGATTACAACCAAAAGACCGCCAATGAAGGCTCTTAAATAAGGATTTGCAATATGCTTTTTAAATCCATGTCCGAAACTATGTAAAAGAATACAAAAAAGCATGCTGACAAGTGCACATAAAATCGCTAAAATAGAAGTAATCACAGCACCACGAATCGTAAATTCAGGCAGATTCGATACATGAAAAATATGCTCGGAAAGTCCAAAATAGGAAGTGATACCATTGCCGATTAATGCGGCAATTACGCAGGGTACTAATGCGGCATAATACATAACACCGACACTGACAACCTCCATGGAAAAGATAGCAGCCGCCATAGGTGTACCAAAAAGTGCAGCGAAAGCAGCGCTCATACCACACATAATCATGACGTGGGTATCTTTTTCATCCAGGCGAAGCAGACGGCTTAATGAACCACCAATACTGCCGCCTAACTGTAGGGCAGCGCCTTCACGACCGGCAGAACCACCGAAAAGGTGTGTAATAATCGTACTGATAAAGATAGAAGGTGCCATGCGCAAAGGTACTCTGTCATCGGAATGAATGGCAGAAATTACTAAATTTGTACCGGTATCCTTTTCATTATGAAACAAATGGTAAATACCTACGATGAACATTCCGGCAAAGGGAAGCAGCAGGATAATGGCAGGATAATTTGTGCGTATGCCATTAACAAAATTCATGCATATGCAGAAGGCTGCACCCACAAGTCCTACAAGAACCCCGGATAAAACTGCACAAATAACCCATTTTACGGCAATAAAAAAACGTTGTGTGTTGTGTTCAATTTTGTGTTTTACATATTCACGATTCATAAATACTCTCCTCATAAGTGCTCATAAACTAACAATATCTTAGCACGAAAAAGAGGATTGTCAAGACAGGGAGAGGCTTGTATGGAGCAGAAACTTTTAGAAAAACTACAGAAAATAACGCCGGAGGAACAGCGTATTTTAGATAAAAAAGGCAGTGTGGAAAAGAGTTTGTATACATCGGATAAACGTTTTGTCATAGACCGCAATAAAATGTTAGAAAAAGGAAAGCTCATTGATATTCGTACACATACCCGTTTTGTACATTTTCCGCAGCACAGCCATAATTATATTGAAATTATCTATATGTGCTCCGGTTCTACAACACATATCATTAATCAGGAAACAAAGGTGGTTTTAGAGCAGGGAGATTTACTGTTTTTAAATCAGAACGCCACCCACGAAATCAAAATGGCAGGAAAGGATGATATTGCAGTCAACTTCATTGTGATGCCGGAATTTTTTGATGTAGCATTTGAAATGGTAGAGGAAGAGAATGTGGTTCGTGAGTTTTTTACCGGTGCATTGCAGAAAGAGCAGAAAGGCATAGATTACATCCATTTTCATGTGGCGGATATTCTTCCTATACAAAATCTGGTGGAAAACATGATTTGGGCACTGGTATATAAAGAAGCAAACCGTAAGGATATTAATAAAATGACCATGGGACTTTTGATTATGCAGCTGGCGAATCATATTGACCGTATAGCCCATCAAAATTCCAATCAGGAGGGACAGAAACTGACATTTACCATTTTACAGTATATTGAGCAGAATTATAAAGAAGGTTCGTTAGCGGAACTGGCACAGATATTGCACTGTGATATCTATTGGCTTTCAAAAGAAATCAAAAAGCTGACCGGATGTAAGTATACGGAGCTTGTGCAGAAAAAAAGGCTGAATCAGGCGGCATATCTGCTGAAAAATACAAAGCTTTCGGTTATGGATGTGGGAATGGCAGTCGGATATGAAAATTTAAGCTATTTTCACCGTATATTTCAGAAGGAGTATGGGTTGACACCGAGGCATTACAGGGTGGGACAGGAAAAATAATGAAGTCCATTACCAGTTATAGAAATATGATTGGTAGCGGGCTTTCTTAATGCCTAAATTTATTTAAACGAAGAAATTCACACTAATAACATTAAAGTGGCTAAATGAGCCACAGAATGCTTCAGAGCCACCTATATAGGTGATGCTTTGAAAGAGTAATTCTATTGACAAAAACAGATAGGAGGAAAAACAAATGTATAAATCAGCATTACAAGAATCTGCATTTGCAGGACGAATTTATCAGAGAGAGGATAATAGGTGCTTTTTCTGTAAAATCAGTATATCAAGCGATTATTTGTGAGAATACTTGTCAAGTATAATAAGTTGGGGTATAACTATAATATAAAATCTTTGATAAGGTAGATGTTGGCTATTTATTGTACACGAGAAGTTGAAGAACAGAGATATGGTAGGAATAAACACACAACCATAGACCATACATATATTAATAGTGGGAAGTATCGAAAAAAATTTGATTGTATTTCTGGTAATTTGCCGTTAAATCGTTTGTTGTTCAAATTGGCAAAAAAGATGTTGCTCCATCGTTCGGGTACACTGTATGAGGACATGTATTGGATTGATTTGAATACGATGGAGATTGTGGCAGAAGAAACGCAAAGCGATGTAGAACAGGAAATTATATATTCAAAGAAAACAAAAGAGGTTGTCAAAAAATATAATAATTATTTGCCATGATGGTAAAATATATATGTACAGTGCAGAAGAAGATATTTCTCAAGATTACTACAATTTAACTGTTGCAGAGTATATAAAACAAGGATATAATGAATATGATGCACAGATAAATGCAATTGAAGAACTTAAAGAGAAATTCGAATTCAAATTTAAGGAGGTAACGGACAATGATGTATGAAAATGACAAACTAAATATTCCGGAGAAGTATCGGAACATGTCTGTTTCTGAGCTTAGATGTGAGAAGGAAAAGGTTTATGCACAAATAAGAAGAAACTCTTCTAATGGAGTAATTAGGAAAACAGTGCATAAAAAAGAAGTAGTAATGTTTAATTTTTAAGCGTGCAATAGTATATAGGGCATATCAGGTAGAGATACTTGATGTGCCTTATTTTTTTCGATTTTTTTAGGTTTATTTTTTCGCAATTTATCAATGATGGCACTAGAAATATGATGTTTGTTGATTAGCGAATATGTTGTTTCACTGGAATTTTTCAAAGTGTTCCAAAATGGACTGTATGCTATCATATCCGCACCACCTTTCATCTTATATTATGTATGATATGGTGTAGTCTTATACTTGACTATAGTCAGAAAGATAACTATAATTTATGTATTAAGATAAAGGGAGGGTGGACTAATGCAAAATAATAAAAGTTGTGGTTCTTGTGGAAAGACATTTACAAATTTCACAGATACTAGGAGTATTGCAAGGACTAATATGTGTGAACCATGTTATGAAGATTATAAATTTGTGCGAGATTTACAAGAAGAATTAAAGAAGTACGAAGAGAGAAATTAAGAAAAATGGAGGAAAGCGTTATGGCTATGATTAACTGTCCTGAATGTGGACAAAATATTTCAGACAAAGCAAAAAAGTGTATTCATTGTGGTGCAGTATTAATTGAGGAAAAGCCAAAGACGAAAATTTGTGGAGAATGTGGTAATGAAAATCCGGTTGAAGCTGATGAATGTAGTTTTTGTGGATGTCCTTTTGAAGAAGAACAGATTGTTTCAGAAGTAAATACACCAATAAAAAATGCAAAGAATAGCAATTCAAAAAAGAATATAATTAAAATTGCCATTTTGGCACTTGTAGTGGTTGCTATAGGTTTAGTTATTTATAATGTGAAAATTGTAAAACCCAAAAAGACATACGAAGAAGCGGTGGCATTGCTAGAGAAAGGAAAATATGAAGACGCAGACAAGTTGTTTGATACTATCAAAGGATATAACGATGTAGATATTATTCAGGAGCAGTTGATATATGAATCTTATGCGTACTCTGTAATTAACAGTATCAAGCAGAATTTGAAAAATCCAGATTCATTTCAGCCATATGAGATAATGTTCTATTCAACAGAGAAGGAAGAAGATGTTATTAAAAAAGCAGAAAGTTTGGAAAATACTGAAACAGAAGTTTTAGGAACAGAAAGTGAAGAAATAAGTTATCCAGTATGTATTATGCACTATGGGGCACAAAATGGTTTTGGTGGTAATACGACAGGCTATTTGTTTGCTATGTATAGCACTGAAAATGAAGGATATGAAATTTTGGGAACTTGTGATTCTTTGGATGAAGAAGATTATGATAAGGACGATGAGGATGATTTAGTTGATTTAATTACTTGCGGTCTTATAAATATTTATCTTGAAGATGAAGAAAGAGAACCAATTGGAAGTATTGATATGGGTAGATTGAAAACTGTATTAAAAAATGATGCATATTCAACAATTAAGATTATAGAGTAGGTTTTATAGGAATTTGCTGAAAAAGTAAATTCTTTAATCTGTTTGTATAGCATTTACTTGTGTTTTTTTTACAAGAAATAGTATAATAAAAGACAGCAAATGAGAAGGGGAAAGGTTATGGAGTATAACAAGTGTCCTGAATGTGGAAGAGAATTACAGGAGGAGATATGTAGTTGCCCTGATTGTGGTTTTCCAGTAAAACCGGAGTTGATTAGCACAACAGAAAAAAATATTAGTGGTAATAAAAAAAACATAGGTATTTTATTGTGTATCATAGGATTGATTTGTTGCATATTTGCTTTTACAAGAATAAATAGTGACGATTATGATTTTTACCTAGAACACTATGAAGATTGTATGGAAGGTTATCAAGAAGCTATCGAGCAGGCAGATTCATATAGTGGATATTTTAATATTGCTTATAAAAATATCGCAGATGAATATAAGAAAATGGCAGATGAAGATTACATAGAGATATGGAAATTGAGAAATCAGTTAATTATACCTCTGGGAATTGGAATAATATTACTTTTGTTAGGATATTATAACATGAAAACTGACCAGACCGATGAAATAAAAAAGAAAAGAAATATAATAGTAGTTGGCTCAATTATTATCGTGGCATTAGTTTGTATTATATGGTATCAGGCAGATAAAAATAGCATCAATAATTCTTCTTATTCCAACTATACTTATAACAATGATTATGACTATGACAGTTATAGTAATGATTACAGTTATGATTATACAAAGACCGGAAGAGAAGGTGCAGTAGACCAAGCAAAATCATATCTTAGGTCTTCAGCATTTTCTTATACAGGGTTAATTGACCAATTAGAGTATGAAGGGTATACAAATGAAGAAGCAATATATGGGGCAGATAATTGTGGTGCTAACTGGAAAGAACAGGCACTTAGAAATGCAGAATCATATTTGGATTCATCTGGATTTTCATACGAAGGTTTGTTAAACCAACTCCAATATGAAGGATATACTGAAGAAGAAGCTAAATATGGAGTTGACAATTGTAGTGCTGATTGGATGGATGAAGCAGTAGAAACAGCAGCATCATATTTAAAGTCATCATCGTTCTCACGCTCAGAATTAATTGACCAATTAGAGTATGAAGGGTTTTCCTATGAACAAGCAGTTTATGGTGTAGAGCAAAATGGATTATAATATATGGAAATATGGGAACATGTAAAGGATACCCCCCAATACTTCAGTATTGATAATAAACCTTATGACCACTAAAATCAACTGCACACAAAAAAAGACACTTTTCTTACCAAAAAAGTGTCTTTTTTTATTCCACAATATTTACTAAGATAGATATATAAACAGCAGAGCGAAAAGCAAAAGGAGAAGAACTATGGACAGATATTATCTTGCAGTAGATATAGGAGCTTCCAGTGGTCGTCACATGTTAGCTCATATCGAACAGGGGAAACTTGTCTTAGAAGAAATGTACCGTTTTGAAAATGGCATGACAGACATGGACGGGGAAATGTGCTGGGACGTAGAACGTCTTTTCACAGAAATCAAAAATGGTATGAAAGCTTGTGCCAAAGCAGGAAAAATTCCTGTCAGCATGGGCATTGATACATGGGCAGTGGACTTTGTGTTGTTAGACGAAAACAATCAGCGAATTGGAAACGCAGTTGCATATCGTGACAAGCGAACCGACAACATGGACACATGTGTATACAAAGTAATTCCGGAAGAGGAATTATATGGCTGCACAGGTATCCAGAAGCAGAAATTCAACACCATTTATCAGCTCATGGCACTCAAACAAAAAAAGCCGGAGCTTTTAGCGCAGGCAAAGAAAATGCTGATGATACCGGACTATTTTCACTATCTGTTAAGTGGCGTGGCAGTAACCGAATACACAAATGCCACAACAACACAGTTAGTAAGTCCTGTTACAAAACAGTGGGATATGGAATTAATCGAAAAACTTGGTTATCCAAAGGAGATTTTTCAGGAAATCAAAGAACCGGGAATTACGCTTGGTGAATTAACAGAAGAAATACAAAAAGAAGTTGGCTTCAATTGTAAAGTGGTTCTTCCGGCGACCCATGATACAGGTTCTGCAGTGATGGCAGTTCCTGCAGCCAGTGGAGATGCGCTCTATATCAGTTCCGGTACATGGTCACTGCTTGGTACAGAGTTAAAAGAGGCTGACTGCTCCAAAGAAAGCCGGCAGAAGAATTTTACCAACGAAGGCGGTTATCAGTATCGTTTCCGTTATTTGAAAAATATCATGGGACTTTGGATGATTCAGTCTGTAAGAAAAGAAATTGCAGCAGACTTAAGTTTTGGAGAAATCTGTGAAATGGCGGCAAAACAGCAGATTTCATCCATTGTAGACTGTAATGATGACCGTTTTTTAAATCCAAGGAATATGACAAGAGAAGTGCAAAAAGCCTGTCAGGAATCCGGTCAGCAGATACCGGAAGATATAGCACAAGTGGCGGCAGTCATCTACAACAGCCTTGCAAAATGCTATGCAAAAGCAGTGGCGGAATTAGAAGCTATGACTGGAGAGACGTATGCGCAGATGCATATTGTAGGTGGTGGCGCAAATGCCGATTACTTAAACCGTCTGACGGCAGCAGCCATTGGTAAACCTGTTCTTGCAGGACCGACAGAGGCAACAGCCATTGGAAATATTGCAGCACAGATGCTTGCGGATGGTATATGGAAAGATTTACAGGAAGCAAGGGAAAAAATATACCGATCTTTTGCAATAAAAGAGTATAAGCCGGAGTAATGAAAAAGTATATTGAAAATGGTAACTATAAAGTACTGAATTGTTACAAATAATGTAAAAATGAGAAGGAGAATGGAATTATGGATACAAGAGAAAGATATGCATTAGCAAAAGAAATGTATGCAAAAATCGGTGTAGATACCGATGCAGCTATTGAAACTTTAAAAAATATCCCTGTTTCTCTGCATTGCTGGCAGGGGGATGATGTAACAGGATTTGACCATGACGGTCCGCTTACCGGAGGAATTCAGACAACCGGTAATTATCCGGGAAAAGCCAAAACACCGGAAGAATTAATGCAGGATATGGATAAGGCATTAAGCCTTATGCCGGGAACAAAAAAATTGAATCTTCACGCAAGTTATGCTATCTTTGAAGAGGGAGAATTTGTTGACCGTGATGCAATCGAGCCAAAGCATTTTGCAAAATGGGTAGAATTTGCAAAAGAAAGAAATATGGGTATCGATTTCAATCCGACCTTCTTCTCACATGATAAAGTAAAAGACGGTCTGACCTTATCCAGCCCGGATGAAGAGACCAGAAAATTCTGGATTAATCACGGAAAAGCATGTATTCGTATTTCAGAATACTTTGCAAAGGAAACTGGAATTCCATGCGTAATGAATATCTGGATTGGTGATGGATATAAGGATATTCCGGCAGACCGTATGGGACCTAGATTACGTTACAAAGATTCCATTGAGCAGATTTTAGCAGAACCGTACGATAAAAATCTTGTAAAACCATGTGTGGAATCTAAAGTATTTGGTATTGGTGTAGAATCTTATACAGTAGGTTCAGCAGAATTTACATTAGGGTTTGCTTCTTCTCACGAAGGATGTCTGCCACTGATGGATAATGGACATTATCACCCGACAGAAGTGGTTTCGGATAAGATACCTGCATTACTTTGTTATCATCCGGAAATTGCATTACATATTACAAGACCGGTTCGCTGGGATAGTGACCATGTAGTATTATTTGATGATGAAACAAAAGAAATGGCAAAAGAAATCGTAAGAAATGATGCATTAAACCGTGTATATATGGCATTGGATTATTTTGATGCAGGCATTAACCGTGTATCCGCATGGGTAGTTGGTTTTAGAAGCTGGCAGAAAGCTTTATTAAGTGCACTTTGTACACCAAATGCAAAATTAAAAGAGCTGCAGGACAACAATGAAATGACAAGACTTATGATGATGCAGGAAGAAATCAAAATGTATCCATTAGGAGATGTTTGGGCTGAGTATTGCAGACAGTGCGGTGTGACAGCAGATATGAGCTGGTTTGATGAAATTGTAAAATATGAAGATGAAGTTTTAAATAAACGTGGTTAATATAACGAGAACAAAGGAGAGCAAATATGAAATTTTTAGATGCAGAATTTGTACAGGGATTTATCCGTATGGCAAATGACGGCTGGGAATTAGGCTGGCATGAAAGAAATGGTGGGAATCTTTCCTACCGCATAAAACCGGAAGAAGTAGAATCCGTAAAAGAAAATTTAGAGGCAAAGGAATGGCAGCCAATCGGTACAACTGTGCCAAAGCTAGCAGGCGAATATTTCCTTGTTACCGGCAGTGGTAAATTTTTCCGCAACGTGATTATCAAACCGGAGGATTCCATCTGTATGATAGAATTAGACGATAAAGGTGAAAATTACCGCATCGTCTGGGGACTTGTAAATGGGGGCAGACCAACCTCTGAATTACCATCCCATTTGATGAATCATGAAGTAAAGATGTTGGCAACGGATGGAAAATACCGTGTGATTTATCATGCGCATACCACAAATGTCATTGCCTTAACCTTTGTACTTCCATTGAAGGATGAAGTATTTACCAGAGAGTTATGGGAAATGGCAACAGAATGTCCGGTGGTATTTCCGGATGGTATCGGTGTAGTGCCATGGATGGTTCCGGGAGGCAGAGATATTGCAGTAGCCACCAGTGAACTGATGAAACAGTATGATGTAGCTATCTGGGCACATCATGGTATGTTTGCCGCAGGGGAAGATTTTGATTTGACCTTTGGTCTGATGCATACCGTAGAAAAAGCAGCAGAAATCTTAGTGAAAATGCTTTCCATGCGACCGGATAAATTACAGACCATACAGCCGGAGGAATTCCGTCATTTAGCAGAGGATTTTAAAGTGACATTACCGGAAAAATTCTTATACGAAAAATAGATTTCAGAGCAGAATTGTCTTATTTTGGGCAGTTCTGCTTTGTGCGTTAAGATATACGCTAATTAGGGGAAAAAGGGGGAAGTTTATGAACCGTTTGGAAAATTCCGTATTTAAAGCTATTCGTCAGGGACTTTTGATGATGATGCCGCTTCTGATTGTAAGCTCCGTTGCGCTTATGCTGATAAGTCTGCCAATTCCGGCATACCAGATCTTTTTATCCGGTTTATGTAATGGAAAGGTTGTAGAAATGTTAGACTTTGCTTATAGCGGAGTAATGGACTTTTTTGCGGTTATTTTAGCAGCATCTACAAGCTTTAATTATGCTATGTTAAAAAGGCGTGTGCACAAGGAATATGCCGGTTATGACTGTATCATAGTACTGCCGCTTATTACATTGGTAATATTGGCGGGATATTCAGGTATACAGTTTGCGGATTTTTCTGTAAAGGAGCTAAGTAATACCAACACATTTACAGCAATTTTTGTGGCATTAGTTTCAGGAAAACTGTTTTTTGTCATTCGCAATCACATGTACCAGAAAAAGAAAAAACGGGCAGTCAGCAGTGAAAGTGTCTATACGGAAGCCCTAGATGGCATACTTCCGGCTGTGGTCGTGATATTGTTCTTTGCATTGTTAAGTCAGGGATTTAAAATGATTTTTGAGGTAGGCAGTATTCAGGAAGTGTTAGAAAATTTTGCGAATTCCTGTATACAACGCATTGATAATAATTTCTTATCCGGTGTATTTATCCTGTTTGTCATACATTTGATGTGGTTTTTTGGTATTCATGGCAGCAATGTGTTAGATGCATTGCTTAGACAGAATTTTTCTGCAATCGAAAATGGGATATACAGCAAAACCTTTCAGGATGTCTTTGTTATTTTAGGCGGCTGTGGTTCTGTACTTTGTCTAATAATTGCCATCGTACTGTTTTCTAAAAGAAAGAACACGAAAAACCTGGCAAAAATAGCATTTCCTGCAACGTTGTTTAATATTAGTGAGATTATTGTTTTTGGTTTGCCATTGATTTTTAATCCTGTATATCTGCTGCCGTTTATCACAGTGCCGCTAACGAATTACATGATTTCCTATGGTGCTGTTTATTTTGGACTTGTACCAAAAGTGGTTCGTGAAGTGGAATGGACTACACCGATTTTTTTAAGTGGTTATCAGGCAACAGGTTCATGGGCAGGGGCAATTCTGCAGCTTGTCTGTCTTATCTTAGGTGTCTGTATTTATCTGCCGTTTTTCCGCAAAGCAGAGAAAAATACAGAAATACAGTTAGCCAAAGATATTCATAAACTGATTGAAGAATTTCAGCAGGAGGAAGAGCATTTAAATGTCGGCATATTGACAGAGCGTGATGATGAGATAGGAAAAATTTCCAGATATTTAGCTGCAGATTTAGAAGAAGCCATCCAAAATAAAGAAACGTTTCTGTTATACCAGCCACAGGTAAATACCGATGAAAAATGTATCGGTGCAGAAACTTTAGCACGATGGAATCATCCCCTTGCCGGATTCATATATCCACCATTATTTGTGCAGCTTGCCAGAGAAAAAAACATCCTGCATGATTTAGAAGAAAGTATTCTTGATGAAGCAATAGAAGCAGCAGCTAAGATTCAAAACAGTGTATCGGATGATTTTAAAATTTCCATAAACATCACAAATCACACATTAGAATGGGAAGCCTTCGAGGATTGTTTAGAACGTTGCGTCACAAGGCATCAGATTCCTTGTGAAAAAATCTGGCTGGAAATTACGGAACAGGAGGCTTTAGTATCTTCAAACGAAATTATAGAAAAACTGCATCGACTGAAACGAAAAGGGTACAAATTCCTGATAGACGATTTTGGCATGGGACACACTTCTTTATTATATTTACAGACCAATTACTTTGATGTAGTCAAAATGGATGGTTCACTTACCAGAGATATCCTGACAAATGAGCGAAACAAGGGCATCATAGAATCCATTGTTCATTTAGGAAAATCATTAAACTTTACTACCATTGCCGAATATGTAGAAACCACAGCCCAGAAAGAACAGTTAAAATCTTTAGGTTGTGATGTATTTCAGGGTTTCCTGTATAGCGAACCTATACCTTTGGAAGATTTTATCCGATGGATGCAAAAACAAAATAAAAAAATAGCATAGTTTCACAAGCAGAAGAGTGAGTAGGGATATTCTCTATTCACTTTTCATTTATTTTCCAAACTTTTTTTCTATATCGTTCTACAGAATCAAATTTCTAGTAAAAATCAACAAAACCACGAATAGGATTTTATGAAAATGTACAGAATATGCAAAAAAGTATTGCTTTTTTAAAAAAAGTGTTTATACTGAAATCAACAACTGAAAACGTTACCGGAAACGTTGCAGATAACGTTTTCAGAAAAGTAAACAAGGGAACAATTTTAGGAGGATGAAAAATGAAAAAAAGATGTGTAGCGATGTTAACAGCACTCGCAATGACAGCAACAATGTTCGCAGGATGCGGAAGCAGTGACGAAGGAACAGCAGAAGCAGGAAAGACAGAAGCAGGAAAGACAGAAGCAGGAAAGACAGAAGCAGGAAAGACAGAAGCAGCAAAAGAAGAGGCAGGAGAAGGAGAAGTTTACTACTTAAACTTCAAACCGGAACAGGATGAACAGTGGCAGGAGTTAGCAGCAGCTTATACAGATGAAACAGGCGTACCTGTAACCGTAGTTACAGCAGCATCCGGAACTTATGAATCCACATTAAAAGCAGAAATGGCAAAAACAGATGCACCTACATTATTTCAGGTAAACGGACCTGTAGGTTTAGCGTCATGGACAGATTACTGTATGGATTTATCCGGTACAGACATTTACTCCCATGTTAAGAGTGATGACTTCGTATTAAAAGATGGTGATGCAGTAAAAGGTATCGCATACGTTATTGAAACTTATGGTTTAATTTACAACAAAACAGTATTAGATGCTTATTGTGGCATGGACGGAGCGGTAATTGCTTCCGCAGATGAAATCAATAATTTTGCTACATTAAAAGCAGTAGCGGATGATATTCAGTCACGTTTAGCTGATGTAAGTGCAGCAGCTAACGAAGCAGCAGGTACAGACATTTATGCATTAGAAGGTGCATTCACATCCGCAGGTATGGATTCTTCTTCTGACTGGAGATTCAAAACACACCTTGCAAACCTTCCGGTATATTATGAATACCAGAACAAAGGTATCGAAACAACAGATGCCATTGAAGGTACTTACTTAGACCAGTACAAACAGATTTTTG
Organism: Lachnospiraceae bacterium; assembly: GCA_017624495.1. Lineage (GTDB taxonomy): Bacteria > Bacillota > Clostridia > Lachnospirales > Lachnospiraceae > Roseburia_B. The sequence continues at coordinate 13,373 of JAGAMY010000017.1, forward strand.
ACCTTTACATTACAGATTCTACATGTGAACCATCTATGATTGCTACAAAAACAAATGATGATGCAACAGCAGAATTTGCTTTAGGAAATGCAGTATTCTACCAGAATGGTACATGGGCTTATCAGGGAATTATCGATGCAGGACTTTTAACAGATGAAGACCTTGGTATGATGCCAATCTATGTTGGTGTAGAAGGTGAAGAAAATCAGGGACTTTGTACAGGTTCTGAAAACTACTGGTGTATCAACAAAAACGCATCCGAAGAAGATATCAAAGCAACAGAAGACTTTTTAAACTGGGTAATCACAAGTGATACAGGTCGTGACAGCATGGCAAATGCTATGGGATTCGTAACACCATTTGATACATTTGATGATGGATATACAACAGCTAACCCATTCGTTGAACAGGCAAACCAGTATATTGCAGATGGAAAAACTCCGGTAGCATGGGTATTTTCTACAATGCCATCTGAAGAATGGAAAAACGGTGTTGGTGCAGCTTTAACAGAATATGCACAGGGCACAGGCGACTGGGAATTAGTAAAAACAGCATTCGTTGAAGGCTGGGCAACAGAGTACGCAGTAACACACTAATTATAAACTGTTAAGAAGTATACAGTTAAGTTACAGGCAGGAGGCGGAGAATCCGTCTTCTGCCAGAAAAAGAAAGGAAAATAATCATGCAAAAATCCATTAAAAAATATTTTCCACTTTTTGCATTACCTACATTTGTAGCATTTACAATTGGATTTATAGTTCCTTTTATTATGGGTATCTACCTGTCATTTTGTGAATTTACAACGGTAACGGATGCAAAATTTGTGGGACTTTCCAACTATGCAAAGATTTTTACGGATAAGACATTCGTACACGCCCTTTGGTATACCGCACTTTTTACTATCGTTTCTGTTGTACTTATTAATGTGATTGCTTTTGTGATTGCGATGCTTTTAACAAAGGGAATTAGAGGTACAAATATTTTCCGTACAGTATTTTTTATGCCAAACTTAATCGGTGGAATTGTTCTTGGTTATATCTGGCAGTTGATTTTAAATGGTATTTTAGCTAATTTTGGAAAAACACTGGTATATAGTGAAGCCTATGGTTTCTGGGGACTGGTGATTTTGATGTGCTGGCAGCAGGTTGGTTATATGATGATTATCTATATTGCAGGTATTCAGAATATTCCGGGCGAGCTGATTGAAGCAGCAAAAATCGATGGTGCAACATCCGGTCAGGTACTTCGTCATGTAACATTGCCGATGGTTATGCCTTCCATTACCATTTGTACATTTTTAACATTAACCAATGGATTTAAGTTATTCGACCAGAACCTTGCACTTACCAATGGTGCACCATCCGATATGTCACAGATGTTAGCATTAAATATTTACGATACATTCTACGGCAGAACAGGCTGGGAAGGTGTTGGTCAGGCTAAAGCCGTGATATTCTTTATCTTAGTAGCCTTAATCGCTATGGGACAGAACTACTTAACAAGACGTAAGGAGGTACAGCAATAATGGCAAAGAAAGCAAATAAAGCAGACAGTCAGGTAAGCGCAGTAAGAAAAGCAAAACATGGCACAGCCCTTAGTGTATTTTTCTCCTTATTATCCATATTATATGTTATGCCAATTCTGGTTGTGCTGATGAACTCCTTTAAGAGAAAAGCATATATTAACAAGTTTCCATTTAAAATTGGAACAGGTAAGATGTTTGTAGGATTGGAAAACTACATCGAAGGTATTGAAAAAATTGACTTTTTCAAAGCATTTGGATACTCCTTATTTATCACCGTATGTTCTGTGGCAGTCATCGTATTATGTACTTCCATGTGTGCATGGTATATTACAAGAGTACAGACTAAATTCACGAAAATGTTTTACTTATTATGTCTGTTTTCCATGATTGTACCGTTCCAGATGGTTATGTTTACTTTGTCGAAAATTGCAAATATGTTGCATTTATCCAATCCAATTGGTATTATCTTAGTGTATTTGGGATTTGGTGCAGGTCTGGCAGTATTCATGTTCTGCGGATTTGTAAAAAGTATTCCATTGGAAATCGAAGAAGCAGCAATGATTGATGGATGTACTCCGGTACAGACATATTTTCAGGTAGTATTTCCGATTTTAAAACCAACAGCAATTACCGTAGCAATTTTACAGGCAATGTGGATTTGGAACGATTATTTGTTACCGTATCTGGTATTGGATATTAAGAAATATAAGACAATTCCGATTGCAATTCAGTACTTAAAGGGTGGATACGGTTCCATCGACTGGGGTGCAATGATGGCGATGCTTGTATTAGCAATCATCCCGATTATTATTTTCTACATTGCATGTCAGAAACATATTATTGAAGGCGTTGTTGCCGGAGCTGTTAAGGGTTAAAAATTCATGATAAACAGTTAAGAGGTATACAAATGGTAACGATAAAGGACATCGCAAAAGAATCCGGTTATTCAGTCAGCACAGTTTCCCGTGTGCTGAATAACCGCAGGGATGTAAGTCCGGTGGCAAAACAAAGAATAGAAGAGATTGTGGCGAAATACAATTTTGTACCCAACAATAATGCAAAATCCTTAAAACAGACAGTCAGCGAAACGATTGTCATTTTAGTAAAGGGTACAGCAAATATGCTCTTTGCAGATATTGTGGAAGAGATTCAGCGGATGCTGGAAAAAACGAAATATACATCTGTTGTGGCATACATAGATGAAACAGATAATGAGGTACAGCAGGCGATTCAGATTTGCTGGGAGAGAAAACCCTTAGGACTGCTTTTTTTAGGTGGTAACCCGGAGAATTTTAAGCAGCAGTTTGCAGATGTGGAAGTGCCTTCTGTGCTGGTGACAAACTCAGGAGAGAGCTTAGGCTTTGAGAATCTTGCCAGTGTCTGTACAGATGATATTGCAGCAGCAGAATGTGCCATAGACTATTTGATTGAAAACGGTCATCAGGAAATCGGTATCATTGGCGGTAGTTTAGAAAAGTCCCATACCAGTCGTATGCGTCATGAAGGCTGTATGAAAAGTTTCGAAAAAAACAATCTTCATTATGAAGAAGATAAGGCTTATGCATCTGCAAGATTTAGCTTTGAAGGGGCATATCAGGCGATGAATGAGCTTTTGGATAAAAATAAAAAACTTACTGCAGTTTTTGCAATGAGTGATGTTATGGCAGTTGGTGCGATTCGTGCCTTAAAGGATCGCAGTCTGTGTGTGCCGGAGGATATTTCTGTTATCGGTTTTGATGGTGTAGCTTTGGCAGAGTATTACAATCCAAAGCTTGCCACTATAAAACAGCAATATAAACAGTTGGCAAACCGCAGTGTGAAAATATTGTTTAATCTGTTGGAGCTTGGGATGCCGGCAGTTCATGAGGTTATTCCTTTTGAGCTTGCTAAGGGAGAGAGCGTACATAAGATATAAACATAAAGCAGGAGAATAAAAATGAGAACAAGCGGAATATTAATGCATATATCTTCCCTTCCATCCCCGTATGGAATTGGAACTTTAGGAAAAGAAGCCAGAAAATTTGTGGATTTTCTTGTGAAATCCGGTCAGACATACTGGCAGATTCTTCCGATTTGTCCTACCAGTTATGGAGATTCCCCTTACCAGTCATTTTCCAGTTTAGCGGGCAATCCGTACTTTATTGATTTGGAAATTCTGTGTAAAGAGAAGCTTTTAACGGAAAAGGAATGTAAGTCTTACACATGGGGCAAGAAAAAGACCGAAGTGGATTTTGGTATCTTATATGAAAATCGTTATGATTTGCTGAAAAAAGCATATGCACGTTTTATGAAAAAACAGCCAAAGGATTTTTCTGCTTTCTGCGAAGAAGAGAAAATATGGCTGGATGATTATGCTGTTTTTATGGCATTAAAGGATGCCAATGATGGTGTGGCATGGTCACAGTGGAGTGATGACCTTCGTTTCCGCAAACCAGAAGCCATGGAAAAGGTGTACAGTGAATATGCAGAAGAAATCAATTTCTATAAAATGCTGCAGTATCTCTTTTATAAACAGTGGTGGAGTTTAAAAGCCTATGCCAATAAAAAAGGTATTCAGATTATTGGAGATGTGCCAATTTATGTGGCTGGTGACAGTGCAGATGTATGGGCAAATCCAAAACAGTTTTATTTAGACGAGGACTTAAATCCTATCGAAGTGGCAGGCTGTCCGCCGGATGCTTTTTCAGCAGATGGTCAGCTTTGGGGCAATCCACTGTTCCGCTGGGATGTGATGAAAGCGGATGGCTATGGCTGGTGGACAAATCGTATTCGTGCCATGTCAAAGCTTTATGATATTGTAAGAATCGATCATTTCCGTGGATTTGATTCCTACTATGCAATTCCGGCAAAGGATGATACAGCAAGAAACGGTGAATGGAAGGAAGGTCCTGGTATGGACTTATTCCGTACACTGGAAGAGAAATTAGGCAAATTAAATATTATTGTAGAAGATTTAGGCTTTTTAACACCATCGGTATTAAAACTGGTAGAAGATTCAGGTTTTCCGGGAATGAAGCTGATTCAGTTTGCATTTGATACCAGAGACGATAGTGATTATCTTCCACATAATTACAAAAAACATAGTGTGGTCTATACAGGAACCCATGATAATGATACAATTACAGGGTGGATGAAGACTGCACCAAAGGAAAGCGTAAACTTTGCAAAGAAATATTTTAATCTGACAAAAGAAGAAGGTTATAACTGGGGAATGATGCGTGGTGCATGGGCAAGTGTCAGTGATATGGCTATTGTGCCAATGCAGGATATCTTAGGCTTAGACAGTAAAGCCCGTATGAATACACCGTCTACCTTAGGCTGTAACTGGAAATGGAGAGCAAAGGAAGATGCGATTACACCGCAGCTTGCACAAAAACTAAAAAAATACATGAAAATGTATGGACGCGATCGAAAAGAAATTTCCAATAAAATAGAAGAGTAAAAAATCAGGGAAAGGAATCTCTATAGGAGACTCCTTTCCTATGTGTATATGAGGGGAAAATCATGTATTATTTTATCGTCAATACCAAATCCAGAACCGGAAAAGCAGCAGATATCTGGAAACAGATAGAGCAGATTTTAAAGGAAAGAGGCATTTCCTATCAGGCATTTATTACGAAATGTGAAGGACATGCTAAGGAGTTAGCGGCTGAAATTTCAGGGCTGCCCTTAGATAAGATAAACATAGTGGTTGTGGGTGGTGACGGCACTATGAATGAGGTTATCAATGGCGTAAAGGATTTTAGCAAAGTTGTTTTTGGATATATTCCCATGGGTTCAGGGAATGACCTTGCCAGAGGCTTAGGCATTTGCAGAGAGCCTTTAACAGCATTGGATAAAATTCTGGCAAATCCCACACCAAAACGGATGGATTTAGGCTGTGTGAAATATGCAGAAAACAAAAAGAAAAAGTATTTTGCCATCAGCTCCGGTATGGGAATTGATGCGTTTGTATGTAAAGAAGCACAACATTCGGTTTTAAAAAGAGTCTTAAATGCCATAGGTTTAGGCAGTATGACGTATGTGTGTCTAACGGTAAAATCCCTCTTTACAATGCCTGTGGTAAGGGCACAGGTGGGATTTGATGATGGAGAAATGCGTACCTTAGAACAGGTGATTTTTATTGCTGCCATGAACCAAAGGGTGGAAGGCGGTGGAGTGCCCATGGCACCACGGGCAAATGCTTTCGATGAAAAGCTTTCGGTTTGTTTAGTACATGGAATTCCCAGATGGAAGACATTTTTCTTATTACCGGTTTTAGTGTTAGGAAAACATGAAAAGGTTAAGGGATTTGAAATCGTAGATTGCAAAAAATTACAGGTAAAGCTGGCAAAAAAAGCAGTTCTGCATACAGATGGAGAGTATTGTGGTATGCATAACTGCGTAGAAATCAGTTGTTTAGAGAAGAAAATGCAGATAATTTTGTAGTAATAAAATATAAAAAAATAAAGAAATTCTTAAGATTGGTATAAAAAATCTATACTTTTTGGGAATGAAAAACCTCTTTCTTTATGTGAAAATCATACCATGTAAAACATTGATTTTCAAAAAAGAAAGGGGTTTTTTTGTGAGAAACAAAAGGAGAAAAGGATGGAAACGAGTGTGTTCCATCGTATTAGCATCAGCTATGCTGACAACAGGAGTGCCTGTAAATGTAAATGCAGGTACATCTACCGTTACAGAAGATGGGAAATTTACAAATCCAATGTTGTATGCGGATGTACCGGACATTGACATCATAAGAGTGGGAGATGCTTACTATATGGTAAGTACCACCATGCATTTGTCACCGGGGTGTCCAATTATGAAGTCCACCGATTTGGTAAACTGGGAAATCGTCAATTATGTGTATGACCGTCTGGGAACAGAAGATGCCATGAGCTTAAGAAATGACAAAGAAATGTATGGCAACGGTCAGTGGGCATCCAGCTTACAGTTTCATGATGGAAAATATTATGTGGCATTTAATTCCAACACAACCGGAAAAGCATATATTTTTACTACAGAGGATATTGAAAATGGTGCATGGACAAAAACAGAATTAAGCAAAGCATATCATGATATGGCACTGTTTTTTGATGATGAACATACATATATCATTTATGGAAATACAGAAATTAAATATGTGGAGTTAAACGAAGATTTGACTGGCGAAAAAGAAAATGGTTTAAGTGGTACCTTATTTTCTGCCAATGACGAAGGAGAAAAAACCAACAGTAATGGCTATATCTTAGGCTATGAAGGCACACATGTCATGAAAAAAGACGGCTACTACTATGTATTTAATATCTGCTGGCCGAAGGGCAGTCCTCGTACAGAGGTTTGTCATAGAAGTGCTGCATTTCCAGGTACAAAATGGGAAAACGAAACCATTTTAAGTGCAGATTTTGTGAACAATGGTGTAAACGGCGGAGTAGCACAGGGCGGTGTGATTGATACACCGGATGGTGACTGGTATGGATTTTTATTTCAGGACCATGGTGCAGTAGGTCGTGTACCTGTATTGACAGATTGTACATGGAAAGACGGCTGGCCAATGCTTGGTAAAGATGGCGATGGAAAAACCGTAGAAAAAGTTATGGAGCTTCCAATGACAGGCAGCGCAGAAACTTCTATTGTAAAATCCGATGAATTTTATAATGATGCTGCACATCGTGTATTTGAAGCAGAAACACAGAATACTATAGCAGTCAACGAAGTGGAGGCTGTTTCTTATGCAGCAGATGTGGTTATGGCAGAAGAACCGGAAGAAGAAATCGTAGAACTGATTACCAATGGTGATTTTGAAGATGGAATGACCGGATGGGAAAGCAATGAAAACGGAAGTGGTTCTATAGAAGAAGAGGATACCAATCATGTCCTGATGATAAAAGACAGAGTAAATACATCTTCTAGTATGAAGCAGGATTTATCCGGTATGCTGAAAAAAGGAAAAACCTATACAATTTCCGGTAAAATTAAATATGTAGACGGACCGGATACGAAACGTTTTAATATTATGTTACAGAACGGACCGGATTATCGGTATCGTGTAGAAGCTGGAAATGTTACAGCCAACAAAGGCGTGTGGACAGAGTTTAGCTTTAGTTATACAGCCGCAGATAAAAGTGAACAATTCCCTTTCAGTACAACAGAAAATGCCCTTTTTGTTGAAACACCTTGGCCAGCGGGACCTGCAGCTGAGAATGATTTAATGAACTTTTATCTGGATGACATTTCTATGACTTATACAAAAACAGGTTCCGCTGAAGAAGAAATCGTAGAGGATGAAAATCTGATTGAGCTGATTACTAACGGTGGTGTGGAAACCGGAGATACAGCCGGATGGACAAGTACACCTGGAGACACAGCGGTAGCTTTGACAGTTGTTCCTGATGAGAAGGTACCTGGAGAGAACAGACTTTATGTATCAAATCGTCAGGGAACAGGTGCAGGTGCATGTCAGGATATTAGTGGAAAATTAGTGATGGGCAAGACCTATACAATTTCTGGTAAATTAAAATATACAGACGGACCGGATACAAAGGAATTTATTGTAACGATTCAGAATGGTGCAGACTTTAACTATCGTGAGAATTTAGTATCTATTAAGGCGAAAAAAGGTGAGTGGGTAGAATTTAGCGGTGCATACACCGTACATGATACGAGTGATAAATTCCCATTCGATCCGACACGGAATTTTATTTTTGTGGAAACAAAATGGACAGAAAAACCGGATGCAGAAAATGACCTGATGTCCTATTATCTGGATGATTTTTCCATGACAACAAAATCCGATGATATGATTCGTAATGGTTCTTTTGAAAGCGGTATCAAAAACTGGACAGGATTTGAAAATGCTGACATTAAAACATCTACAGAGGAATCATATGAGGGTAGTACATCTGTATTAACAACAAATCGTACAGCCTGTGCACAGGGTCCAAGTCAGGATTTAAGTAATAAACTGACAGCAGGAAATATTTATACGATTACAGGGTATGTAAAATACAATGAAGGCGTAGACAGCAAACAGTTTAATGTAACGATTCAGAATGGACCAAACTATCAGTACAGAACAGTTTTGGGAAGTGTTACAGCAAAAAAAGGTGAATGGACGAAAATTGAAGTAAAATATGTGATGCCTGAAGATGCCATTACAACACAGAATTATCTGTTCTTTGAAACACCATGGAGTGCGACGACACCTACAGCAGAAAAAGATTTAATGGATTTCTATGTGGATAATGTATCCATGATAGAACAGATTCCGGCAGAAAAAGAGTTAGAAGAGTCAGGTGAAAATGATTATAATGGTTCAAACTTAGACTTAGTATGGCAGTGGAATCACAATCCAAACAACAAGTACTGGTCATTAACTGACCGAAGCGGTTACTTAAGATTAACCACAGGCAATAAAGCATCCGGTCTTTTAGATGCAAGAAATACTTTAACACAGAGAACCTATGGACCGACATCCTCCGGTAAGATAAAAATGGATATTTCCAATATGAAAGTAGGAGATGTGGCAGGTTTAGCAGCACTTTCCTATAATTATGGTTATATTGCTGTGAAAAAGGAAAATGCAGGAGCAAAACTTGTTATGGTGGATGCATCCGAAAATTCCAAATTAGGCAAAGATGAGCCAAAGACAGTAGAAGAAGTGGACTGCACAGGTACAACGGTATATTTAAAAGAAGATTTTAATTTTGCAGGGGATGCAAACGGAGAAAATAAAGATACCGTAAGCTTTTATTACAGTTTTGACGGAGCAAACTGGACAAAACTTGGCAATACCATGCCACTTACCTATGAACTTACACATTTTATGGGCAGCCGTTTTGCAATCTTTAATTATGCAACAAAATCCACAGGTGGTTATGTGGATGTAGATTATTTCCGTGTTTCCGATGAAATTACAGGAAGCAGTCAAGGAGAAGAAAGTGCTTTAGCAGCAACTATGTCTGCAACAGAAGAAATTTCTGGTGTAATCAATAGTGAAGCAGAAGTAAATGTATACTTAGATGCACTGACAGCAGATAACCATTCTTCTTTAAAAGCATCTATTTCCATTCCGGAAATGCTTACTGTAGAAGATGTGGTATTTAACGCAAATGCTATTTCCGGTAATACAGAATATAGTTATAAAAATAATCGTTTAGTTTTATCCGTAACAGGAGAAAATGTAACTTTTACAGCAGACGATAAGTTATTTGCTACAGTTAAATGTAAATTAAACCGTTATGTATCGAAAGATGAAACTGTATCTGTAAGAGCAGACTATGTGATGGCAGACAATGGAAAGACAGATTATGATGTGACAGCAGCAGAGTGTGCAATTGCATTAAAATACTTAGATACAAGAGCTCTCGCAAAAGAATTAGGTTATGGTAATCCGATTATGACACAGGAATTTGGTGCAGACCCATATGCTATTGTATATGATGGACGTGTATATGTGTACATGACAGCGGATGATTACCAGTATGATGAGAATGGAAATGTAAAAGATAATGATTTTGGTTATATTAAGAGTTTAAGAGTAGTATCTTCCGATGATATGTTAAACTGGACAGATCATGGTGAGATTCAGGTGGCAGGTGCAGATGCTCCGGCAAAATGGGCAGCACATTCCTGGGCTCCGGCAATTGCTTACAAGGAAATCGACGGAGAAGATAAATTCTTCCTTTATTTTGCAAATGATGCTTCAGGTATTGGTGTATTAGAAGCAGACACACCACTTGGACCATGGAAAGACCCAATTGGCGAAGCATTACTTACAAGACAGACACCGGGATGTGCAGGCGTAGAATGGTGTTTTGACCCGGCAGTATTAGTAGACGACGATGGAAGTGCATACATTTACTTTGGCGGTGGCGTACCGGAAGGAAAACAGTTACATCCAAATACAGCCAGAGTAGCAAAGCTTGGCGAAGATATGATTAGTATTGAAGGTGAAGCACAGTTAATTGATGCACCTTGTATGTTTGAAGATTCCGGTATCTTTAAATATGAAGATAAGTACTACTATACCTATTGTTCAAACTTCATCAATCCACATGGTGATGGATATCCGGGATATGGAACAATCTGCTATATGGTAAGTGATGACCCAATGGGACCATATGAATATGCAGGAGAAGTATTCCAGAATCCTACGGTATGGTTTGGTGTAGGTGGAAATAACCATCATGCAACCTTCGTATTTGAAGGAGAAACCTATTTTATCTACCATGCACAGACAGTATCGAAAGCATTAGGTATCGAAAAAGGTTATCGTTCTACACATATTGATAATATTGAATTTAACTCTGACGGTTCTATCCGTCCAATCAAGGGAACTTATGAAGGCATTGCACAGCTTAGAGATATGTCTGCTTATGAAAGAATCGATGCAGAAACCATTGCATGGAATGCAGGTGTAAAAACAGAAATTTGTGCAGAAGAAGGAAAGTTATTTGCTGATTACAACATGAACCTGACAGAATTAACAGACGGTGACTGGACTTCCGTTGCACAGGTGAACTTTGGTGAAAAAGGTGCAAAAGCGTTCAAAGTATCCGCAGCATCAGAAAAAGGTGGAAGTATTGAAATCCGTTTAGACAGCCCGGAAGGTACATTGATTGGCACAGCAGAAGTAGCTGCAACGGGAAGTGAAGATACGTATAAAGAAGTAAATTGTGAAGTAACAAACGTTACCGGTGTAAGAAATGTATTCTTAGTATTCCGTGGTGAAGATAAGAAAAACATCATGAACGTGGATTACTACCTCTTTGAAGAGGCAGAAAAAGCAGATAAACCAGCAGGTGGTACAACCGGAACAGGTACAAATACCGGAACAGGTGGTACAACCGGAACAGGTGGTACAACCGGAACAGGTGGTACAACCGGAACAGGAGGTACAGCCGGAACAGGAGGTACAGCCGGAACAGATACAAACACTGGAACAGATACAAACACCGGAGTAGGTACAACAGATACCGAAGATAAGACACTTGCTTCTTATGTTGGAAAAACATTTACAAGTAAAAATCTAAAATATAAGGTAACTGCATGTACTGCAGCTGAAAAAGAAGTGACTGTATATGGTGCAAAAAAACAGTTAAAAACTATCAGTATACCAAGTACAATAAAATACAAAGGCATGACATTTAAAGTAACAGCTATTCAGAAAAAAGCCTTTAAGAGTCAGAAGAAACTGACAAAGGTTACTGTAGGAAAATATGTAGAAAGCATCGGTACACAGGCATTCTACAATGCAAAAAAATTGTCAAAAATTAAATTTAAAGGCACACTTGTAAAATCCATTGGTAAAAATGCATTCAAAGGCATTAAGAAAAATGCAACTTTTGATGTAAATAATAAGAAGATTAAATACTACAAAAAGCTTTTGAAAAAAGCAAACACAAAGAATTATAAAGTAAAATAAATATACTTTATAAAAAGAAAAGGGTTCTCAGTTAATGGGAACCCTTTTTAAAAATATATTTACTATGTAAGCTGTTCATTTGTGTGAGAATGGTTTAAAATAAGAGCAGGAGAGGATGAGGAAAATGAAACAAAAAATTCTTACAAAAATGAACAATACCATGCTTCGGGGAAAGATTATTATTTTATTGATAGTCTGCGTTGTCATTCCCTTAATCACAACGAACAGCTATATCCTCTGGAGCGTAAAAAACAGCATAAATAAAGAACAGAAACAGGAGCTTGAAAGTATCGCAGACCGTTTGGAGTTTGAATTGCAGAATCGGTTAAGTAAGCATATTTCTATAGCGGATTATCTGAATCGAAATGAAAAACTGCAGCAATTTTTGGAAAAAGATTATGCGGATGCCACAGAATACTATGAGGCATATGTGCAGTTGTTAGAAGATGAGGTTATTCAGTATTATTATACTTCGCAGTCTGTGCAAAACATTGCCATATGCACAGAAAATGATACCATTACAAATGGCAGCTATTTCATAGAACAAAAGACTGCAGCAGACAGCAGCTGGTATCAAAAATACATAGATAGTGGAAAGAAATTGTGTTTGTATGCTTTTTTTGAGGATGGACAGGATTCAGGAGGATATATAGAAAAGGGCAGACATGTAGTAATTATGCAGGAATTGTATTATTGTGGAAAAAACAGCATGATTATGATTGATATGGATTATCAGGATGTCGTAGATACTATGCAGATGCTTTGCGGAGATGCAGAGGGATATATCTGTATGGAGGATAAAATTTTGTTTTCCACGCAGGAAACAAGTCATATAAAAAAGGATTTTACAAGGGCAGATGCTTATGACAAAAAAGAGTATTTTTTGAAACGGGATATGGAAGTGTTTGGCGAAACCGTTACAATTTATGTGACTGCTGACAGACAGGTGATTACATCCATGCTAAAAGATGAGGTTATACCGATGTTTCTTTTATATGTGTTAAATCTTGTGCTGCCATTAGGATTTGTATATATTTTATACAAATCGTTACATGATAGAATTGCTGTCACCAGACAATATTTAGAGCATATGAAAGAAGGTGTTTATGAGGTACTTCCTATTGAGGAAGGCAGGGATGAAATTGGCGATATGGTGCATAGCTACAATTTGATGGTTGTACAGATAAAAGAGCTTATAGAAGTGATTTTTAAGAATAAGGAAAAAGAACAAAGTCTTGAAATATCCAAAAAACAGGCAGAATTGAATGCGTTACAAAGTCAGTTGAATCCACATTTTATTTTTAATGCTTTAGAAAGTATCCGTATGCACAGCATTATCAAGCAGGAGAAGGAAACAGCAAAAATATTGGAAAATTTTGCCGCCTTAATGCGAAAAAATATTCAGTGGAATCAGGATTTTATTACCATTGAAGAAGAGTGTGAAAGCGTAGAACGTTATCTTGAGATACAAAAATACCGTTTTGGTGACCGCTTAGATTATTATCTATATGTGCAGGAGGAGTGTAAAACTTGCCGGATTCCAAAATTTATTATTATCACCTTTGTGGAAAATGCCTGTGTACATGGGATTGAAAAAAGTGTAGATGGCGGTTCGATTACCGTAATGGTATCCGAAGATGAAACACATCTGTATTTTGAAATCATGGACAAAGGCAGTGGCATGAAAAACGAGGACTTAGAACAGTTACGGGTTTTAATAGAGCAGGCAGACATAGCATATATTCAGCATGCGAAAAAAAGCATTGGCATAATAAATGCGGTCATTCGTATGAAACAGTATTATGGAGAAGGGGTAAAAATCGACATCAGTAGTGCAGAACATGAAGGAACGGAGATTTCCATTCAGATTCCAAAAGAGGAGGGGCAGGAATGATAAAAGTGTTATTGGTAGACGATGAACAGTTTATTCGTCAGGGGTTGCGTAGGTTGATTGACTGGAACAAATATGGATTTGATGTAACAGCAGAAGCAGAAAATGGTTTACAGGCGATTGAGATTTTAGAGCAGACAGATATTGAACTGGTATTTGTAGATATTCGTATGCCGGGTATGACGGGAATAGAGTTGATTGAATATCTGCAGAAAAAACATTTTCGTCCATTGCATTTTGTGATTTTGACCGGGTATGCAGATTTTGAGTATGTTCGTAAAGCACTGCGGTTACAGGTAGTAGATTATATGTTAAAGCCTGTTCAGGAGGAAGAACTTGTAAAAATTCTTAAAAAAGTAAATCGGGAATATACAAAGGAATTAGAGGATGAATTGGAGAAATATGAATATCATATTTCAAAGCTTTTGACAGGAAAATTTTCAAAAGAAGATATTGTGTCTGCAAAAGAAAGGTTAAGTGCAGGAGAAAACTGGAAATATATCAGCTTTGAGTTTGATAAACACCAGAAGGATTTTTTGCAGTTAGAAAGAGAAGAACGTTTAGAACAGCAGAGATTATTGATGAAATATTTACAGGATTTGCTTGTGGAATATGTTTTTCATGTAGTTCCTATGATTGTGTCTGAAGAAAATATTTTTGGTGTGGGAATATTGTGGAATGAAAATCTTTGCAAAAGTCGTGAAATGGCGGAAGAGGAGTATTTAGACTATCTGCAGAAACGGGTAACGCAGCATTTTGACTACAGAGTACAGGTGTATTCCGGAGAAATATGCAAAGCTTTAGAAGAAATATCAAAGTCTTTTTATTCCATTCGTGTAGCAAGATGTCTGCATGGACTTGCCGGAGATAATCGGGAAAGTATAGCAGATAAAACTGCAGGACAGAGAAAGATTACCCTTGCTGTCCGGGAAGAGGAAGTGGAGTTATTGTTAGAGGCAGTAAAGAATAATCAGTTAGAAGAAATAGAGCATTGCAGTGAAAAGATATTTAAGCAGATACGAAGCAGTGATATGCATATGGAAATGGTAAATGCAAGTATTTATCATATTCTTTATCGTTTAATGGAAATGGTTAAGGAATTTGATGATGAGACCAATCAGCAGGAGATTTTAGAATACATAGGAAAAGAGTCTTTTAATAAACTGGTTTTGAGTGGGGATACAAAAGAGATTACCGGATTTTTTGCTGATTATGCCGGATATTTAGCACAGGTTCGCAAGGCTGAATCAAAAAAGGTTTTAGACAAAGTGGATGAATATGTACAGGAACACTATATGGAAAAAATCAGTTTAAAATCCTTAGGAGAAATGTTTTTTATCAATAATGTTTATTTAGGACAGATTTATAAAAAGAAATATGGCATTGTATTTCGGGAGTATTTAAATCTTCTGCGTATGAAAAAAGCAGAGGAATTGCTGATAAGTACAGATATGCGGATTTATACTATTGCAGAAACGGTAGGTTTTGGAAAGGTAGAATATTTTATCAATAAATTTGTGCAAATGAATCATATGACACCAAATCAGTATCGTATACGTCATAAAGAATAATAGCAGACAGAGGTGATTGGATGAAGGGCAGAAAACTGGGAATTTTAGCTGGAATCGGATGTATGCTTTTCGTATTGGCAGGTATGTATTTGTACACCGGAAAAGAAGAAGTGCGGGAATATACGGCTTTTTTTGCAGTCCCCGGTGAAGAAACGCATAATGAAAGTCGGATTATGGGGAAAATTGCAGAGATTACCGGTGCAAAAGCTGACACAAAATGGCTGGCAGGACAGACTGCACAGGAAGCAATCGAAAGCATGATTGTAAAGGATGAGTATCCGGATTTTATTAATGGTTCGGATGCGACAGATGCATTGATTGAAGCAGGTGCACTAATACCTTTGGAAGAATACATAAAAGAGTATCCGTATTTGTATGCCTATTTAACGGAAACGCAATGGGAATCTTTATATAAAGAAGATGGACATATTTATTTTATACCACCATTTGGTGTGTATAATGAAAAAAATACTGCTACCATGATATCCGGAGAAGCCTTCTGGATACAGAAGCGTGTATTGGAATGGGGAGGATATCCGAAGCTGAAAACGCTGGATGAATATTTTGATTTGATACAAAGATATTTAGAGGCGCACCCGGAAACAAACGGTATAAAAAACACAGGCTTTGCTATCTTATGTGAAGACTGGCGATATTTTTGTCTGGAAAATCCGCCCATGTTTTTGGCAGGCTATCCGAATGATGGTTGTGCAATCGTTGATTTAGAAACAAAAGAAGCCACGGTTTATGACACCATTCCTGAGGCAAAGCAATATTATAAAAAACTATGTGAAATGTATAATGCCGGTGTGATTGAACCGGAAACCTTTATGCTGACTTTCCAGCAATACGTTGACAAATTATCTTCGGGCAGTGTCTTAGGCGTAGTCGACCAGTATTGGCAGATTTTGGATGCGCAAAACAGCCTGTATGCAAATGGAAAAGAAGAATATACCTATGTACCTTTTCCAATCACAGCAAATGAAAATGTTTTGCCAAAATATAACTGTACGGAAGAAAACTTAAACATTGCTGCCGGAATTGCAATTACGAAGGATTGTGAAGATGTAAAAGGTGCATTGCAGTTTTTAAATGATTTGTTATCGCCTGAAGTGATGAGCCTTAGAAACTGGGGAGAAGAAGGAATCGATTATTGTGTGGATGACAATGGATTGTTTTTTCGGAATGTTGAGCAGAGAGAAAACTGGACAAATGGAGATTATCTGAAGGAAAATTCCTGTAGCTATACCTATTTTCCCTGTTATGAAGGGATGCTTAAAGATGGAATAAATACTGTGCATCCATCCGAACAGCCGGGGGAATATTATGACAGATTATCCGCGTATGATAAAAAGATTTTAGATGCTTACGGGCATAAGACATGGAAGGAATTTATGGGGGAAGAAATAGAGGGAGAAGCATGGTTTCCGCTATATTCCTGTACGGCAGACTGGAAAGAAGATACTTCTTTTGGACAGGCGAAAGTAAACATGGAGGAAGTCAAACGTTTGTGGCTGCCAAAGGTGATTATGTCTAAGGAAGAAATGTTTGAGGAGACATGGGAAGACTATATGCAGATTTATCATACCAAAGTAGATGTGGAGGCATATGAGAGCCAGTTAAATAAAGAAATTCAAAAAAGAATACAGTTACAGCAATAGTTTTATGAAAACTTTACAAAAAATTAACACCGTTTCTGTGTAAATCGTCTTGAAATGCAAAGACTGTTGGTATAAAATGTTGACGACAAATTGTTTTTAGGAAACAAAGAGGAGAACAGAGAATGAGAAAAACCAAAATTGTATGTACATTAGGTCCTTCCACAGATAAAGGGAATGTACTAGAAAGACTGATTCAGACAGGTATGAACGTAGTTCGTTGTAACTTTTCCCATGGAGATTATGAAGAGCATGGCGGAAGAATTAATCGTGTAAAGGAACTGCGTAAAAAATATAATAAGCTCACAGCAATCTTATTAGATACTAAGGGACCGGAAATTCGTTTGAAGGATTTCAAAGAACACGCAGTTGTATTAGAGGCCGGACAGAATTTTACGCTGTATTGTGAAGATAAGGAAGGGGATATTAACGGTGTATCCATTACTTATCAGGATTTGTATCAGGATGTTAAGCCGGGGACAACCATTTTGATTGATGATGGTTTAGTGGGTATGGAAGTTCTTGAAGTAAAGGGAAAATCCATTGTATGTCAGGTAAAAAATGGTGGAAAAATTTCTGATAAAAAAGGCGTGAATGTACCAAATGTAAGCCTTTCTATGCCATTTTTAAGTGAAAAAGACAAAAAAGATATTTTGTTTGGTATCAAAAATGACGTAGATTATATTGCAGCATCCTTTGTGCGAAGAGCAGATGATGTGATTAAGATGCGCAAATTTTTAAATGACCATGGCGGATATGATATTCGCATTATTGCAAAGATTGAGAATCGTGAAGGTGTGGAGAATATCGATGAGATTTTAGAAGTGGCAGAAGGTGCCATGATTGCCCGTGGTGATATGGGTGTGGAAATTCCATACGAAGAAGTACCGGTGATTCAGAAAATGATTATCAAAAAGGGTATGGCAATGGGCAAACAGATTATTACAGCTACCCAGATGTTAGACTCTATGATGAAAAATCCAAGACCAACAAGGGCAGAGACTACAGACGTAGCCAATGCAATTTATGATGGTACAGGTGCGATTATGTTATCCGGTGAAACCGCAGCAGGCCAGTATCCTGTAGAAGCATTAGAGACCATGATTCGTATTGCAGACCGTACAGAGCAGGATATCGACTACAGAAAACGTTTCTTTGCAAGGGAAAGAAAAGCAAATCCGGATGTGACAGATGCTATTTGCCATGCAACCTGCACCTCTGCATTAGATTTGAACGCAAGAGCAATTGTTACCGTTACAAAGAGCGGTGATTCTGCACGAAACATTGCAAAATACGTTCCGGGATGTCCGATTATCTGTGGAGCAATGGATGAAAAGGTAGCCAGACAGTTAAATCTTGTCTGGGGTACGATTCCTGTAATATTGGAGAAAAAGATAGATATTTTTGAACTTTTTGACCATGCGTTAGAAGTAAGCGAAGAACAGGGATATTTGCAGAAGGGTGATATCACTGTGATTACCTCTGGTGTACCAATTGGTGTTTCCGGTACAACCAATATGATGAAAGTACAGATTGTGTGATACCAGGGTCTCAAAATCAGGCTTTGAAATCCGTTGGTATCATTGTATAAAAAACAGTCATAAAAAATACCCCCTTTCATACAATGTATAAAACATTCGGTTACAAGCCGGTAATATACATTGTGTGAAAGGGGTTATTTTTTTATGGAATTTAATCTTTATAAAGATATACAGCAGCGAACAGGCGGTGAAATATATATCGGAATCGTAGGTCCGGTGCGTACCGGAAAATCGACATTTATTAAACGTTTTATGGATATTATGGTGCTCCCCCATATGGAGGATGAAAACAGCAGGGCAAGAACTGTGGATGAACTGCCACAGTCAGCACAGGGCAAGACCATTATGACTACTGAGCCGAAATTTATCCCTAAGGATGCGGCAGAAATTCGTTTAGATAAGGATACTAAGGTAAAAGTCCGCCTGATTGACTGTGTAGGCTATATGGTGGACGGTGCAGCAGGTCATATGGAAGGCGAGAATAACCGTATGGTAAAAACGCCATGGTTTGATTATGAAATTCCGTTTGTGGATGCGGCTTCTATCGGTACGCAGAAGGTTATCAAGGAACATTCCACAATTGGCATTGTAGTGACGGCAGATGGTTCTTTTGGAGACATTGGCAGGGATAATTATATTCCGGCAGAAGAAAAGACCATTGAAGAACTAAAAATGTTAGGAAAGCCCTTTATAGTGCTTTTAAATTCAGAACGTCCCTATAGTGATGAAACGGTAAAATTATCTGAACGCATGATGGAAAAATACCAGACACCGGTAATTCCTGTAAACTGTGAACAGCTTCGAAAAGAAGATATCAATAAAATATTAGAGAATATTTTGTACGAATTTCCAATGGTAAAAATGGAATTTTATATTCCCAAATGGGCAGAAATGCTTGCAGAATCAAACCGCATGAAGGAAAGCATAATTGAAAATGCAAGAACCATATTAAACCATGTTACAAAGGCAAAGGATGTGCGTGGAATAGAGGATTTGATTGATTCGGAGTACATAGCCGGTATTCATTTGGATAAAATGGATTTAGCAAATGGACTTTTAAAGATAAAAATGGATATGGAAGAAAAATTTTATTATGAAAATATCAGCGAATTAACGGGAGTCCCCATTGAAGGAGAGTATCAGTTAATTTCACTGATAAAAGAACTTTCCGAAAAAAAGGATGCCTTTGCGAAGGTGGCAGATGCGGTAAATGCAGTGGGAATGAAAGGATATGGTGTCATTCATCCGGAATTAAAGGATATCCGTTTAGAAGAACCGGAACTGATTCATCATGGAAATAAATATGGTGTCAAGCTAAAAGCAACATCTCCCTCCGTACATTTGATTCGTGCCAATATTGAAACAGAAATAGCGCCGATTGTGGGCAGTGAGGAACAGGCAAAGGATTTGATAAATTATATCAAAGAAGGGCAGAATACACCTAATGGCGTGTGGGAAACGAATATTTTCGGCAAATCCATTGGTGATTTAATGGAGGATGGTATTAAGAGTAAAATTGCCATGATGGATGATGAGTGTCAAATGAAATTGCAGGATACCATGCAAAAGATTGTCAATGACAGCAGCGGTGGTCTTGTCTGCATTATTATTTAAAGGTTGCGGCACATGGTAATTCCATTTATAATAAATATAGATATTTAGAACCACAGGGGAGAGAAAATGCTATAGATAGAAACGCAAAGAGAAGGAGATGGACAGATGAGTGAAGTATACGAAAAGTTATTAAAATGTTTTGACAGCTTTAAAGAAAAAATTGATTTTACACCTGAGGTTGCGTTGATTCTTGGTTCGGGGCTTGGAGATTTTGCCAGTGAAATCAAGGTTGAGGCAACCTTGGATTATCATGAAATTGAAGGATTTCCGGTTTCCACCGTGGCAGGACATGCAGGCAGATATATCTTTGGATATATCGGAAATGTTCCCGTGGTATGTATGCAGGGAAGGGTACACTATTATGAAGGCTATTCCATGCAGGATGTTGTACTTCCCATCCGCTTAATGAAGCTGATGGGTGCGAAGGTATTATTTTTGACAAATGCCTCCGGTGGTATCGGTCAGGGCTTTAAAGCCGGAGATTTTATGCTGATTACCGGACAGATTGCAAGCTTTGTGCCGTCACCGTTAATTGGTGCAAATATCGAAGAATTAGGGACAAGATTCCCGGATATGAGTCATATTTATGACGAAGATTTACAAAATATCGTAAAGAAAACCGCATTGGATAACGAGATTCCATTAAAACAGGGGGTATACCTGCAAATGACAGGTCCACAGTATGAGTCACCGGAAGAAGTGGCAATGTGTCGTATTTTAGGTGCTCATGCGGTAGGAATGAGTACAGCCTGTGAAGCCATTGCGGCAAATCATATGGGGATGAAAATTGTGGGAATTTCCTGTATTACCAATTTAGCTGCGGGTATATCACCAAATCCGCTGAATCATACAGAAGTGCAGGAGGCATCGGATAAAGCTGCACCGTATTTTAAACGGCTTGTTTATGCATCCATTGAAAAAATCGGAGAATACCTGCACAGATAAATGGAGGTGGCCGGATGAATATTCGTTTTTATCATGCCAGAATACTTATTGTAAATGAGGAAAAACAGTTTTCTCTTATAGAAGGAGAACTTTGGGTAAAGGAAAATAGAATCGTTTATATCGGTGAAGGAACAGAAGTGGCAGATACAAAAGCTGCAGGCTGGGACAGAGAAATTGATGTGAAAGGCAACGTTTTAATGCCCGGATTTAAAAATGCCCATACCCATACGGCAATGACTTTTTTACGCTCCTATGCAGATGACCTTCCCTTACAGGAATGGCTGCACAAACAGGTATTTCCCATGGAAGCAAAGCTTACCCATGAGGATATTTATGCCTTGTGCCGTCTGGGCATATTGGAATACTTAACAAGTGGAATTACCACAGGTTTTGATATGTATATAGACCCTGTTGCTATCGCAAAGGCATCTGCGGATTGTGGTTTTCGTATGCTGCAGACCAGCGGATTAAATGACTTTACCCAGTCTTTAGAAGCAGTCGAAGAGCAGTTTTATGCGATTAATGCCATGAGTGAGCTGACAGGCTTTGTGCTGGGATTTCATGCGGAGTACACCACAGGAAAGCCACTGTTAGAGGGAGTTGCTGCTTTGGCGCAGAAGCTAAAATCCCCGGTGTGGCTGCATAATGCAGAGACACAGAATGAAGTAAATGAATGTAAAAAACGTTATGGCATGACACCAACGCAGATTACGGATGCGCTTGGCATGTATGCCTATGGCGGTGGTGGATACCATTGTATTTATTTTGAGGATAAGGATTTTGAAATCTATAAAAAAAGAGGACTTTCGGCTGTTACCTGTCCGGCTTCAAATTTGAAGCTTGCCAGTGGAATTGCTCCGGTAAAACGTTTTTTAGAAGAGGGTATTTCCATGGCAATCGGTACAGATGGTGCTGCCAGTAATAATTGTCTGGATATGTTTCGGGAAATGTTTTTAGTCAGTGGACTGGCAAAGGTGCGGCAGAAGGATGCATCCTGTGTATCCGCTGAGGATGTGCTTTATATGGCAACTACAGGAGGCGCAAGAGCCATGGGCTTAACCGACTGCGATGCTTTGGCAGTGGACAAAAAAGCAGACCTTATCATGATTGATATAAAACAGCCCAATATGCAGCCGGAGAATAATTTTGTGAAAAATATCGTTTATTCCGGCAGTAAGCAGAATGTTTTACTGACGATGATTGATGGAAAAATACTATATGAGAACAATGCATTTGCCATTGGCATAGATGTAGAAAAAATTTATGCAGAGGCGAATGCAATTATCAGGAGGATGACAAAATGATAATTACATTTGTACATCACAGTTGTTTTGTGGTGGAAATGCAGGATAGAATGTTGATATTCGATTATTTTCGGAATGAAAATGTGAAGGGTTATGAATTTACCGGTGTATTGCCGGAATTTCCAACGGATAAGCCAATTTATGTCTTTTCCAGTCATTTTCATCAGGACCATTTTGATTTGGAAATATTAAGATGGGCAGAGGAATATGCGAATATTCGCTATATTTTATCTAAGACCATTCGTTTAGGAGACAGATACCTGACACGAAACGGAATTGACCCTAAAATAAAGGAAAAGATAACCTTTACGAAGCCGGACAAAAAATATTTTATAGATGATATGGAAATCAAAACCTTAAAGTCTACGGATGTGGGCGTGGCATATTTAGTTTATGCAGAGGGGAAATGTATTTACCACGCCGGAGACTTGAATACATGGAAATGGGAAGGTGCCGGTGATTTGGTAAACGGCAAAGAAGAAAAAGCATTTAAACGAGAGATGCATAAGCTTGAAAAGGAAGAAATCGATGTGGCGTTTGTTGTGGTAGATTCCAGACAACAGCATTTTGCCACAGACGGACTGGATTATTATATGAAAAATATTGATGCAAAGGCAATTTTTCCTATGCATATGTGGCAGGACTATAGTCCGATTGCAAAATATAAGGCAAAAGCGACAAATGCAGCATTTTTAAGCCGTTTAGTGACAATTACAGGAGAAAACGAGGCATACGAGATATTATGATGAAAGTAACGATTTATACCGATGGTGCAGCAAGAGGAAATCCCGATGGACCGGGAGGCTATGGTGCAGTACTTGAATATGTAGACAGCAAGGGAGAACTGCATGTAAAAGAAGTATCTGCAGGCTACAAAAAGACTACGAACAACCGTATGGAATTAATGGCAGTTATTCGTGCTTTGGAATGTTTAAATCGTCCCTGTCAGATTGATTTACATTCCGATTCAAAATATGTGATTGATGCCTTTAATCAGGGCTGGATTTATAGCTGGCTGAAAAAGGGCTGGAAAAAGTCGGACAATAAGCCGGTAAAAAATATTGACCTCTGGAAAAAGCTGTTAGAATTAAAACAGCCCCATGAGATTACCTTTCACTGGGTAAAGGGACATGACGGACATCCCCAGAATGAACGGTGTGATTTATTAGCGACTACAGCGGCAGATGGAGGAAATCTTTTAGAGGATGTAGAATTACAGTAAGCGAAGAACGCAAGAGGCAGGTGAGGATATGGAGCCAGGACGTGAGGAAATCGTTGAATTCCGGTTTTATGAGATGCCGATAGGCAGATACGATTTGGCATTTACAGGGGATGATTGGAAGACCACATACAGGGCTGGTGAGCTGCATTTTCACAATTATTTTGAAATCGGCTACTGCCATGAGGGTGAGGGTATTGTCTATATGGGAAAGGACAAGCCGAAATATACAGGTGGCATGATTTCATTGATTCCTGCAAATTTTGCCCATGCTGCGGATAGTATAGAGGGCGGAGTTTGTTTCTGGGAATGGCTTTTTGTGGATGTTATAGGTTTTTTGGAAGAATGTTATAAGGATGAACCACAGTATAAACAGCAGGTTTTAGAAAAGCTTACAAGAGCACCACTGCTGATTTCGGTAGAAGAATATCCTGCATTAGCAGGGGTTATTCGTGCAATTTTAGAAGAAAACCGTAATCCGAAATCCTTAAGCAAAGAGGTGGTAAACGGATACCTGTATATTTTCGTGCAGGAGCTTTTAAGGCTGAATGAAAGCATTGCATATACCAATACGGAATGGAATCTGCATACAGATAAAATCCGCGCTGCATTAATATATGTAGACATGCATTACAGTGAAGAAATAAAAATTGAACAGTTAGCGGAAGTCTGCAATATCAGTGTGCCATATTTTCGTAAATTATTTGTAAAATGTATGAAAGTGACACCGCTAGAGTATGTGAATATAGTCCGTATCCAGAAGGCATGTGGATTTTTGTTAAAGGAAGATATACCTGTGAATCTGTTAGCCTGGAAGGTAGGATTTACCTCTGTTTCCACCTTTGAGCGAAATTTTAAAAAAGTAGTCGGGGAAACACCAAAGCAATGGAAATTAAAGGGCATGGGTGAAAAGGAATATGTTACCTACCAGACGAAGGTTTTAAAAGGATGGACAAAATAATAGTACCATCGGGCAACTTGTGAAAGTTTAAATCTCCTTATATAATGGGAAATACAGGAAAAAGAAAAGGAGATTAAAAATGAAAGCAATGATAAGAAACAAATTTGCGCATGCATTTTTAGCATTAGCCATGGTATTTGGCATGATGTTTATGTTTGAAACAGATGCAAGTGCAGCGACACCGGCACCGACAGGAGTAAAGCAGATAAGTGCAGGTGAATCATCTGTTGAAATTGGCTGGGATGCTGTATTTGGTGATAATATGTGGTATTACTGGAGAATCAGTGATAACAGTGCATTTACATCTTTTAGAAGTGACGAGGAAAATTCTATTAGAAGTAGTGACTGCAAAGTAAATATCTATGGTTTACAGGCTGGAAAAACCTATTATGTGCAGGTAGGTACGTCCGCAACCCATGATTATGATGCGGCTCCGGCAGATACTACATGGTCACAGGTAATTGAAGTACTTACTGTACCGGATGAGGTGGTATCTGAGTCTATTCTGTTTACAGATGCGACAGAAACGAGTGTATCCGTTGCGTGGACACCGGTAGAGGGTGCAACCCACTATACCGTAAATTACTGGAGAAGTGGAGAAAATGAAGATACATGCAGTTCTACAGTAGTAACAACTGCAGCGGCAGTATTGACAGGTCTTGCACAGAATACGGAATATACCATTAGCGTATATCCATATCGTACTAACGGTGTATTTACGGCAAAACAGGATTGGGGCAGACGTATATTTAACGTGCCGACATTACCAACAAAGGTCACAGGCCTAGACTGTACATATTTTAATCCGTATACCAAAAAGGGAAATATAACTCTTGACTGGGATAAAAATCCGGTTGCAGATGGTTACAAATATGAAATTTATAAATATAATGGAAAGAAACCTTTGATTACAGGAACGTATTCTTCCGACTGGTCATCTGTGGATAATAGTAAGTTAAAAACAAATCAGGTGTATAGAGTTCGTGTTTGCGGATATGTATGTACAACAGATAACCAGATGAAATATGGTCAATGGTCTGACTGTGATTATATCAGCCGTTGTGTTGCAACAGGTACAAAGTTAAAAAAAGTATCCGGCAATAAAATCAAAGCAAGCTGGAAAAAAGTACAGGGTGCAACAGGTTACAATGTGTATATTGCATCAAAATCCGATGGAAAATATAAGAAGGTAGGTAGTACCAAAAAAACAAATTATACATTTAAAAGAAATATGAATAAAAGTGGATATGTATATGTAAGAATTTTACCATATTATAAAAAAGGTAAGAAAACATATCCTGCAACTGTAAATGCTAAGTATCAGCATTCTGCATATGCGCATTATTACAGCAGTGGACGAATTTATACATATGATTACTAAGATTTAAAAGAAAAATAAGCATTTTCGATTTTAAGAGAATCGAAAATGCTTATTTTTTTGTCATAAATGCAGACACATGCCTGTTTTTATAGGGTAATATGATAATTGAAAATGATAAAAACTATTGGAGGGAAAATATGAGAAAAAAACTTTTATCACTGGTTTTGTGTGCGGCAATGTGTATGACAAGCCTTTTGCCCGCAATACCGGAAAACGTAAAAGCAGCAGAAACTGAGAACACCAAAGTTCATGTATATGCAGAGACTCCGGGCGATGTGGAGTCATCAAAATATACCATGACAGCCAACGGAACAGAAGTTCCGGTGATTAAGTATGGTGCAAATGGCAACAACTTTGACATTGCCCGTTTCGCATCTGATGATGCTACACCGGAATATACGGTAACTGTAGCCAATGAAACCATTGAGTCAGTAGCCGTATACCCGGAAAGATATTACGCAAAAGACAGTCTTGTGGTAAGTGAGGATAAGCATAGCGTAACGTTTACTATGTCGGAAAATCTTCGTTATGCCTTTGTGATGATTAATGGCGGTCCGGCGGATCAGGCAGGAAAACCATATTTAGCAATTATCAATGACCCAATGGAAAAGGAAGAGGATATTCCAAGCTTAGAGGATGCAAATGTATTAAATGCAAAAACCTTTATGGAAAAGTATCTGGAAGAACATCCAAACAGTGAAGTGCAGGTGGCAGAACCGGCGGATACTACCAGCGGTGGAACTACATATGAAGCAGGTGAACTTGTAGCAATTGATACAAAGGATGTAAGATTTCCGGATAAGCGTCTGATAGCAGAGGATGATATGACCCATGCTTTACAGGCAGCTTTGGATGAAATTTACGAAGAAAATTCACCTTATGATACATTATATTTTCCGGCAGGCACCTATACATGGTCTGGTCTTGAAATCCGTGACCGTAAAGGAAAAGATGTTACCATTTATGTAGAAGAAGGAGCCCTTTTAAAGAACCGTATACAGGAATGTATGCAGGCAATGGAGCCGGCAATCGGTATCTGGGATTCAGAAGATATTACCATTTCCGGTAGAGGAATCTTTGATGGAAATGGTGTGGAAAACTACAAAAAAGACCGTCATGATGCAAAAGACAGTTGTCATCAGGGTGGTGTCATGATTGTACGTTCTTCGAATATTACCTTTAACGATACCTATGTAAGGGATGCAAAACAGTGGAACTGGGAATCCCATGGAAGCAAAAACTGTACATTGAACAATATCAAAGGTCTTACTCCGTACAATCAGCCATGGGTAGATGGACTGGATATGGCAAGTGCGCAGGATTTAACCATTAACGGAGCAATTACACTGGGAAATGATGATAATTTTGCCAGTGGACATTACAATCCAAGTGATGGTTTTCCAAATACCGTACCAGGGTTTGACCAGTATAATAGTGATTGTCTGGAATGGGATACAGAGGATTCAAAAAATGTATCCGTAAGCAATACTATAGGCTGGAGTTATGAGGGTGGAAATGGTATCCGTATGGGACACAATACATATGACCATAAAATGATAAATTACTCCTTTAACAATGTAAATACCACGAATTTTAAAGGTGGAGGCAATGGTATTACCGTACAGAATGGATTGGGAAATAAACATCCATATCCATACTATGAAAATATTACCTTTACAAACTGCTCTTTTGATACCACAAGAGTAGGTACAAATATCAATATTCATGGATTAGATACAGAAAATAAAATCGGAACAGTAACCTTAGAGAACTGCTGGTTTTCGAATGGTGCAAACAACAGTTATATTGAATATGTAGATACCCTTACAGTGAATGATTTATATGTAGGCGGTGATGTAACGTTAAGCAGTCAGGCAAAGCTTACAGCAACAGATGTTAACACAGAAAACTATGACTGGATTATCAATGAAGCACCTGTGTATACATCCCCGGCACAGGATGCATTTCTGGTAAAAACAGAAGAAACCCTTGCATTTACCGTAGCAGCAACAGACAGTGATGCAGGTGAAGAGGAAAGCGTAAGTCTTTCTGTAAAAGAAGATACGTTACCGGAAGGTGCAGTCTTTGATGCAGCTACAGGTGCATTTAGCTGGACTCCGGCAGAAGCGCAGGTGGGTTCCTATACAGTGACATTTGTGGCAGCAGATGTACACGAAGCAAGAGAGAAAACTATTCAGATAGAAGTAAAATCTTCTAAGTACAATACGGTTTCAGTGACAGTAGAAGAAGATGCGACTGTAAAAGCATGGAAAACAGAGAAAACCGGCAATTATGGAACATTAGATTATATTCGTACATTGCGTATGGGAGCTTCTCTTAATGAGGATTCTACGGTAGGTATGTTCGGTGAAGGTGCTGGCACAAGTACAAGTGACACCAAGGATGCAAAAATATCCTTCTTATCTTTTGATGCAGCCACCATGCTTGGATATAAGGAGAATTTGCAGAAAGCAGAGTTAGTGCTGACATATATTGGCAGACGAGAAAGTACAAAAACAGGAGAAGATAAGATTTTAGCAGCAGCCGTAGATGGTGCATGGACAGAAAGTGAAATGACATGGAATACCATGCCGGTTATAGATACAACAGTTGTTAAGAGCTCTAATGCCTTTGCTGTAGATGGCAATGACGTGGTTATGGCGCAGGATGAGAAATACGCAGCAAGTCAGGCAATCGATGGTACAAAAGTAAAAATTGATGTTACGGATTTTGTAAAAGCATTAGAAGAGGATGAAGAAACATTAAGTCTTGCTATTTGTGATGAAAATGGCTGGGAGCTTGCATTTGTAAGTAAAGAAGGCGTTACGAACATGACAAATGCCACAGCAGACATGGTCCCAGTGATTGAATTAACGGTAGATGCTAAGGCAGTAAATGCAAATCGCACAGATATTGCACAAAATACAATCACAGCTACGGCAGACAGTGCGCAGGAAGCAGCAGCAAATGCCGTAGATGGAGATACTTCTACAAAGTGGCATACTTCCTGGACAACAGGACATACGGTAGTGCCATTATCCATCGTATTAGAGTTAGATACCATTTATGAAGATTTGACACAGCTTCGTTACCTGCCAAGACAGGATAAGAAAAAAGAAGATTACCAGTGGAATGGTGATATTTTAAACTATGAAATTTATGTGAGTGCTACGAATACAGAGGATGCAAGTTTTACAAAAGTAGCAGAAGGTACATGGGCAGAGGATAAGGAAGAAAAAAGCGCAACTTTTGCTCCGGTAGCTGCAAAATATGTGAAGTTAACAGCTACCCATACAAAGGGAAATAACGCAAATGAACATGACCAGTATGCTTCCGCAGCAGAAATCAACTTAGCGGTTGGTGGAAAAGTAGATATTGCAGCAGAAAAAGCAAAACTTTCCTCTGCAATTACAGCAGCCGAAAGCTATTTAGCAGATACAGACAAAGAGGAAACAGAATTAACGGTATTAAACAGCTTACTTACAGCAGCAAAAGCACTTGCAGAAAATGCTTATGCCGTTGAAGAAGAAGTAAAAGCCATAGCAGAAGAACTATCAGCAGAAACCAAGCGTTTAGATGAAAATCTTCCGGCAGTGGTATATGACAGTTTTGCGCCAAATGCCCAGTGGTTAGACAACAATGGTGAAATGATTCAGGCACATGGCGGAGAAGTTATGTGGGATGAAAATACACAGAAATACTACTGGTATGGTGAAAATAAAGGAGAAGATAAGACCTCTACAGGCGGTATTGTAGCTATCGGTGTTTCCTGTTATTCTTCTACAGATTTATATAACTGGAAATATGAAGGCATGGCTCTTCCGGTATTTAATAACCCGACATTCTTAACAGAAGGAGAAGCCACAGCGGATACACCACTGTATTTAGCAGAATCTTCTGCAGAATATCAGGCAGCAAAAGAAGCTGGTCTTGCAGTATCCGAATACGATACTTTAGAAAAATACAATACAGCGGCAAGAATTGAAGCATTTAATGCTCTTTATGCAGATGCCACTGCAGCAGAAAAACAGGATTTATATAACAAATTAAACTGGAACTGCGTCATGGAGCGTCCAAAGGTTATCTATAATAAGAAAAATAATAACTATGTTATGTGGTTTCACAAAGATGGCGAAGGTATCGGTACATACGACCTTGCACAGACAGGTATTGCCGTCAGTGATTCACCGACAGGTCCATTTAAACTCATTGACACGATTAATCCAAATGGATTTGAAAGTCGTGATATGACATTGTTTGTGGATGATGATGAGAATCAAACAGCGTACCTGCTTCATTCATCAGAAGATAACTGGACCATGTATATTGCAGAGTTAAATGCAGATTATACAGGATTAACAGGATTATACAGCCGTAACTATGTAGATAAAGGCGGAAGCAAAGGTGTTTACGCAAGAGAAGCTCCGGCAATCTTTAAAGAAGACGGTAAATACTATGTGATTACTTCCGGCTGTACAGGCTGGGACCCAAACCAGATGGGCTACTCCGTGACAGATGATATTCGTATGGGTATGTCCGAAGATGGTGGCAACGGACCATTCCAGATGAGCAATTTACAGAATCCATGCGTAGGTACAAATGGCAACATTTCCTTTGGCGGTCAGAGTACATATGTCCTTCCGGTAAAGGGAAAAGATGGCTGTTATATCTATATGGGAGATAAATGGAATAAGAACAACTTAAAGGATTCAAGATACCAGTGGCTGCCAATTCAGATAGACAGCGAAAATGCTGTACTTACCATTTCATGGAGTGATACATGGACTTTAGAAGATTTTGATTCCTTAAATAGTGAAGAAAGAATCACGTTAAATCGTACCGTAAAAGATGCAAAAGCGTTATCCGCAGCAGACTATGATTTTGGACAGAAACGCTGGGAGGATTTACAGACACTTATTGCAGAAGCAGAGAACCTTTCTTATAGTGCAGATACAGAAGATGTAGAAGGTTTAGAAACAGCAATTACCACAGCGGTTGCCGCTATAAAGAAATGGAGCGTTTTAGATGCAGCATTAGCAGAAGTAGAAAACAGAGCGGAAGCAGTATATACGGTAGAAAGCTGGGAAGCTGTGGAAAAAGCATATGATGCAGCAAATGCTTTAACGGATGCGGCAACAGAGGAAGAAATTGCAAATGCAGCAAAAGCAATCACAGATGCGGTGGCATTATTGGTTACCATAGAAGTAGAAACAGAAGAAATCAGTCTGATTGGAAAAACAATTACAACCGACTCTTATCAGTCGGGAAATGAAGCAGTTCATGCAATTGATGGCAATAGTGAAACTATCTGGCACAGTGCATGGAGTGGAGCGGTTACACCAATGCCACACAGCCTTACCATTGATTTAGGAAAATCCTATGAGAATTTATATCAGTTAAATTATCTGCCAAGACAGGATAAGGACAGCAATGGTATTGCTACCGCATATACAATTCTCGTCAGCAATGCAGATAAAGCAATTGGTGAACTGACAGATGCTGATTTTACAGCAGTAAGAAGCGGCACCTGGGCAGAAGATAAAGAAGAAAAGGTTTCAGAATTCCGTACGGATGGCGCAGCCAGATTCATTCGTTTAGAAATCGTGGCAGGTGTTGGTGACTATGCATCCGCAGCAGAATTGAAATTATTTACAGGTACTGTAAAAACTGACGACGGAAACAAAGACGACGACGGAAACAAAGATGACGGCGGAAATAAAGACGACGACGGAAATAAAGACGACGACGGAAACAAAGACGACGACGAAAACAAAGACGACGATGGAAACAAAGACGACGACGGAAACAAAGATGACGGCGGAAATAAGATTCCGGACGATAATGCAGGTGGCGCACAGACCCCGCAAAATCCGCAGAATCCGGAAAAACCACAGGAAGTAAAAGTAACCCAAATTTCCATCCATGCAGAATCTAAAAAGATTGCCGCAGGTAAGAGTGTAAAATTAAGTACAGCAGTATTACCTGCAAATGCAGATAATCAGCAGGTGGAATGGAGTTCCTCCAATCCGAAGTTTGCTACGGTAAATGCATCCGGTGTAGTAAAGACAACAAAGGCGGGAAAAGGCAAAACCGTTACCATTACTGCAACTGCAAAAGATGGAAGCGGAATAAAAGCCGAAATCCGTATCAAAATCATGAAGCACAAGGTTACGAAGGTATCTATCAAAAATGCACCAAAGACATTAAAGGCAGGACAGAAAGTAACTTTAAAAGCACAGGTGAAAACCAACGGTAAAAATGCCAATAAAGCCGTAAAATGGGAAAGCTCCAATCCAAAATTTGCAACCGTAACTGCAAAAGGAAAAGTGACAGCAAAGAAAGCCGGAAAAGGCAAAAAGGTAAAAATTACTGTTCGCTCTACAGATGGAACAAACAAAAAGAAAACCGTAACCATTAAGATTAAGTAGTAACAGAGAAAAAGGTCGCAGCTTTGCGGTCTTTTTCTTTATGAATTGAAAAAATGCATGAAATCCAGTATACTGTAGAAAATACAGACAGTCGTTGAAACAGAGGTGTTTTATTATGGGAAGAATCGTTGGAATTGGTATACAGAGTTTTGAAAAAATAAGGAAGGCAAACTGCTTTTATGTGGATAAGACATCATTCATCAAAGAATGGTGGGAAAGTGCAGATGATGTGACATTGATAGCCCGTCCACGTCGTTTTGGAAAGACTTTGAATATAAGTATGTTAGAACAGTTCTTTTCTGTGGATTATGCAGACAGAGGAGATTTGTTTGAAGGGCTTTCTATCTGGGAAGAAGAAAAATATAGAAATTTACAGGGAACTTATCCTGTAATTAGTCTTTCTTTTGCAAGAATAAAAGAAACAAACTATATCTCCACCCGTGAGAAAATCAATCAGATATTGACGAATTTATATGTAAAACATATCTATTTAAGGGATAGTGATGTGTTGACAGATGCAGATAAAGAGTTTTTTGACAGGATTTTGAAAGTAGATATTCGTGACAGCGATGCAACATCTGCCATTTATCAGTTATGTGATTACCTTTCACGTTATTATGGAAAGAACGTGATTATATTGTTGGATGAGTATGATACACCTATGCAGGAGGCTTATGTCAATGGTTTTTGGGATGAAATAGTTTCTTTTATCAGAAGTCTGTTTAACTCAACCTTTAAAACGAATCAATACCTGGCACGAGCTGTTATGACGGGAATTACCAGAGTAAGCAAGGAATCTATTTTTTCGGATTTGAATAATTTAAAGGTAATTACAACCACATCCGATGAATATGCAGCGGCTTTTGGTTTTACAGAAGAAGAAGTATTTGCAGCATTGGAAGAATGTGGACTGGAGAAAGAAAAAGAAAACGTCAAAAAATGGTATGACGGATTTGTTTTTGGTAATTATAAGGATATTTATAATCCATGGTCAATTTTAAACTTTTTAGATACAGGGAAAATTTCAACCTATTGGGCGAACACCAGCAGTAACAGTCTTGTGGGTAAGCTTATAAGACAGGGAAGCAAGGAGATTAAGACCACTTTTGAGACATTGCTTGACAATAAAACCATTCACTGTCCTATTGATGAACAAATTGTATACAATCAGTTGGATTATAATGAAAATGCAATTTGGAGTCTTCTGCTTGCCAGTGGGTATTTAAAGGTATTAAGCAAAGAAAATGAAGAGGAGATAGATGAAAATAGCTGTCCGTTGTACGAACTTGGAATTACGAATTTAGAGGTAAAACGTATGTTTTTTTCCATGGTGCGTGACTGGTTCGCCAAAGCTGGTGGAGAGTATGATTCGTTTATTAAATCGCTGCTTTGCGGAGATGTTGAAGCTATGAATGCTTATATGAATGACATTACACTGGAAATATTCAGTTACTTCGATACAGAAAAAAGGTCTCCTCGTGGTGCAGCAGAGCGATTTTATCATGGATTTGTTCTTGGGCTGGTTGCAGTGCTTCGTGACAAATACGTTATTACATCCAATCGGGAAAGTGGCTTTGGGCGATATGATGTGATATTAGAACCTAAAGACCATGATAAGGATGCGATTATTCTGGAGTTTAAAGTGTACAATCCAAATAGGGAAAAATCCTTAGAAGATACCGTGCGTGCGGCACTTGCGCAGATTGAAGAAAAGCAATATGCAAAAGCTCTGTTGGCAAAAGGCTTTAAGGTAGAACAGATACGAAAATATGGATTTGCATTTGAAGGAAAAAATGTATTAATTGAATAAATGGTATAGAAAGATTTGAGAAGAGGGAAATGCCGGATTGGTGGCATTTCCCTCTTCTGTTAGTATCAAAAATGAAGGATTTAGTATCGAAAATGGAAACTTTATGCTGCAAAATTGATATAAAATATAAGTATAAAGGCAAAAAAGGAAAAGGAGACCAGCTATGAAAAAAGCCGAATATCGCTTTTACGAAATGTCGCAGGAGCTTCCGGTTCTGGCATTGACGGGAGAAAGATGGGAAATCGTATATGGTACTGATGCTATGCATTTTCATAATTACTTAGAAATCGGTTATTGTCACTATGGTGAAGGGACAATTGTATTTGGTGATGCGGAAATTCCTTATGAGGCTGGGACGATAACCTTTATTCCAAAGGATATGCCGCATAGGACAAAACCGACAGAAGAATATATTGGAAAAAATCAAAAATGGGAATACTTATTTATAGATACAGACAGAATTATCGGAAATGTATTTTCGGACAGGCAGGAGAAAATAAGTGAAATACAGTTAAAATTAGGATACAGCCGGTTTGTGCTGAGAAAAGAAGAAGCAGAGGATATTGCCGGATTCATACAAATGCTTATAGCAGAGATAAATGAAAAAAAGCCATATTATTCTTATGCAGTAAGTGCACTGTCAGCGAATATTTTACTGTTTTTTGCAAGACAGGTAAAGCTTGAGAACACAGAAAGCAGTTTAACGGATTATCAGCATTTTAAATATGTACGCATTGTAAATAATTATATTGAAAAACACTACATGGAAGATATAGAATCAGATAATCTGGCAGTGATTTGTGGTCTGAGTGAAACTTATATGCGAAAGATATATCTGGAATATATGCATGAAACCCCCATGAGTTATCTGCGGCTGATACGCGTAAACAAATCCTGTGAGTTATTGATAACTACGGGAGAAAGTATTGAGGAAATCGGAAAAATGGTAGGTTATCCGGCACTGACGACATTTATGCGCAATTTCAAAAAAATAACGGGCACATCTCCTCATCAGTGGAGAAAAGAAGTCAGAAAACATCCGGAGAATATTAGAAATTATAAGATATCCGTTTTAAAAGGATGGTAATTTTCTAATGGCAAATAAAAATTGTATTTTCATAGGAAATTCGCTATACTATCGTTAATGATATGTGTAGCGGATTTTTTATATTGGAAAAGCAAACTGGGAAGAGGGAAAATATTTTGTTGGACTGCTGGATGAGGTTTCTGTTTTTTACTATGCACTGACAGATGTGCAAAAAACAAAGGTAATAAATTACGAAACTCTTGGTTTGTATAAAAAGGTAAAGGTTCTTGTAAAATAAATTTTGATAAGAAAGAGGTGACAGCTATGGAGCATAAACCATTACCAGTTGGTGTTGATAATTTTGAAAAACTGGTAACAAGAGGATACTATTTTATAGATAAAACATTATTTATAAAAGAGGTGTTAGATAAAAAAGCTGACGTAAATCTTTTTACCCGTCCCAGACGCTTTGGAAAAACACTGAATATGAGTATGTTGCAATATTTCTTTGAGGATGGCAGAAATTTTGATGGAGAAAAAATAGATAATGCGTATCTGTTTAACGGACTTAAAATTATGGAAACGGGAGAGAAGTATTTATCCCATATGGGTCAGTATCCGGTGATAAATATGTCTTTAAAAAGTGGAAAACAGCCGAATTATACATTGGCTTATGCATTATTAAGACGCCAGATTATCGGTGAATATTTTCGGCATATGTATATATTAAAGGACATACGTTTAGAGAAGTACAAAGAGCGTTATGAAAAAATCATGGAAGAAAAAGCGGATGAGGAAGCGTATGCAGATGCAATAAAATTTTTATCGGAGTGTTTAGAAATATACTATGACAAAAAAGTCATTATACTGATTGATGAATATGATGTTCCGCTGGAAAATGCGCATGTGTATGGCTTTTATGATGAAATGATTGCATTTATCCGTTCACTGTTTGAATCAGCCCTAAAGACCAATAGCAGTTTAGAATTTGCAGTGATTACCGGTTGTCTGCGTATTTCCAAAGAATCTATTTTTACAGGAATGAATAATTTGAAAATTAATTCAATTTTAAGCAGGCAGTATGATGAATATTATGGTTTTACAGATGCAGAGGTACAGAAAATCTGTGAGGATTTCCATATGCCGCATAAGTTTGAGGTATTCAAAGAATGGTATAATGGGTATTTGTTTGGAGATGCGAATGTGTACAATCCATGGAGTGTTATGCAGTTTATGGATGATTTGTGTGAATATGAAGAGGAATATCCCAAAGCCTACTGGGCGAATACAAGCTCTAACAGTATCGTGCGAAAACTGATTGATGTCGCAGATGAAGATACGAAAGCAGAAATAGAAGCTTTAATTGAGGGTAAAACCATTGAGAAACCAATTCATGAGGACATTACTTATGATGAAATATATCAGACCATGGATAACCTGTGGAATTTTATGTATTTCACCGGATATTTTCGAAAAGTTAATGAAAGAGTAGATGCAGCGGATAATCATATAATGGAATTAAAAATTCCAAACCGGGAAGTAAAATATATTTTTCGTAACAAAGTCCGTACCTGGTTTAATGAAAAAGTAAAAGCCCGTGACCGTTCAAAGCTCTTTACAGCGTTGATAGAACTTGATGCAGAAACAGTAGAAGAAGAAATTGCGGATATGCTCTTAGAAACGATCAGTTTTAATGATGCCTATGAAAGCTTTTATCATGGATTTTTAGCCGGTATTTTATCTGGTATGAAAGGTTATAGGGTAAAATCCAATCGCGAAGGTGGAAGCGGTCGTAGTGATTTGTTTATCGTTCCGGTGAGCCGAAGAAAATCGGCATATGTACTGGAATTTAAGGTGGCAGATAAGATACAGAAGCTAGAAGATGCGGCAGATAAAGCATTGGCACAGATAGAAGAGAAAAACTATGTAAGAGAGTTGGAGGATGATGGTTATTCTACCGTATACCGTTATGGAATTGCATTTTGTGGCAAGGATTGTCTGGTGAAACTATTGCAAAAACAGGTCGAATGTTCTATAATTTAATGGATATTGCGATTTCAAAAAGAATGGAGGAATACGCATGGCATTTGCAGCAGGATTTATTTATTATGTAGGAATGTTAATTATTATGCTTATAGCAGCAGCTTTAGGTATATTTGCAGGTAAAAAGCTTCGTGCCCGTAAAAATGCACAAATCGTATCTGAAAATGCGGATACACAGATAAAAGAGTAAGAAAGAAACGTTGGAGGAATTTGTTGTGAAACAGAAATTTGGAGTTAATGAGCTTCGCCGGATGTATTTAGAATTTTTTGAAAGTAAAGAGCATCTTGCGATGAAAAGTTTCTCTTTAGTACCACATAATGATAACAGTTTATTGTTAATTAATGCTGGTATGGCACCATTAAAGCCATACTTTACAGGTGCAGAGATACCACCTAGAAAACGAGTTACCACCTGTCAGAAATGTGTAAGAACAGGTGATATTGAGAATGTTGGTAAAACAGCAAGACATTTAACATTTTTCGAAATGCTTGGTAACTTTTCCTTTGGTGACTATTTCAAACATGAAGCAATTGCGTGGTCATGGGAATTTTTAACTAAAGTATTAGGTTTAGAGGAAGACCGTCTCTATCCATCAATCTACGGAGAAGACGAGGAAGCATTTGAAATCTGGAACAAAGAAATCGGTATCCCGGCAGAGAAGATTACAAGATTCTATCGTGACCCGGAAACAGGCGAGTGTGACAACTTCTGGGAGCATGGTGCCGGACCTTGCGGACCATGTTCAGAAATTTATTATGACCGTGGCGAGAAATATGGCTGTGGTGACCCGGGCTGTAAAGTAGGCTGTGAATGTGACCGTTTCATGGAAGTATGGAACAACGTATTTACCCAGTTCAACGGTGACGGTAAGGGTGGTTACGAAGAATTAGACCAGAAGAACATCGATACAGGTATGGGACTTGAAAGACTTGCTGTAGTTATGCAGGATGTAGATTCCGTATTTGATATTGATACCATGAAAGCAATTCGTGATAAGATTTGCGAATTATCCCATAAAACCTATCAGACAGATGCGATGGACGATATTTCTATCCGTCTGATTACAGACCATATCCGTTCTTCAACCTTCTTAGTATCTGACGGTGTTACACCAAGTAACGAAGGAAGAGGATATGTCCTTAGAAAACTTATCCGTCGTGCGGCAAGACACGGCAGAATGTTAGGAATCGATGGCGTATTCCTTGCAAAATTAAGTGAAACCGTTATAAATGAGAGCAAAGACGGTTATCCGGAATTAGATGAAAAGAAAGACTTTATTTTTAAAGTATTGACACAGGAAGAAGAAAGTTTTAACAAGACTATTGACCAGGGACTTGCTATCTTAGCAGATATGCAGGCAGAGATGGAAGCAAAGGGTGAAAAAGTCCTTTCCGGTGACAATGCATTCAAATTATATGATACTTACGGATTCCCGATTGATTTAACACAGGAAATCTTAGAAGAAAAAGGATTCTCCATTGATGAAGCCGGATTTAAGACTGCCATGGAAGAACAGAGAAACAAGGCCCGTAAAGCTCGTAAAGTAACTAACTACAGTGGTGCAGATGCGACCGTTTATGATTCTATTGACCCAAGTGTTACAACGGAATTTGTGGGTTATGATAACCTTGTTTATTCTTCTAAGGTTACAGTTTTAACTTCTGAAACAGAGATTACAGAAGCATTATCTGATGGACAGAATGGTACAATCTTTGTAGAAGAGACTCCGTTCTACGCTACCATGGGTGGACAGAATGCAGATACAGGTATTATTCGTACAGCCGATTTTGAATTTGCAGTAGAAGATACCGTTAAAATGTTAGGCGGTAAAGTTGGACATATCGGTAAAGTTGTAAAAGGTATGGTAAAAGTTGGCGATACCGTAGAATTAGCAGTAGATGCAGACAAGCGTCTTGCAATCGGTAAAAACCATTCTGCAACCCACTTATTACAGAAAGCACTTCGTGAAGTATTAGGAAACCATGTAGAACAGGCTGGTTCTGATGTAAATGCAGACCGTCTCCGTTTTGACTTCAGCCACTTCTCTGCGATGACAGCAGAAGAGTTAGAAAAAGTAGAAGCTATCGTTAATGCTAAGATTGCAGAGGCAATTCCGGTTGTAACCGATGTTATGACCTTAGAAGAAGCGAAGAAAACCGGTGCTATGGCATTATTTGGTGAGAAATATGGCGAGACAGTAAGAGTTGTTCGCATGGGTGATTTTTCCACAGAACTTTGTGGTGGTACACATGTAAGCAATACATCTACCATCGCAGCATTCAAGATTGTATCTGAATCCGGTGTTGCTGCAGGTACACGAAGAATTGAGGCATTGACCTCTGATGCTGTATTTGCTTACTACGACAAGGTGGAAGAGCAGTTAGAAAAAGCTGCAGCTTTATTAAAAGCAAAACCGGCAGATGTAGTGACAAAGATTGAGCATTTACTTGCTGAAATGAAAGCATTACAGAGTGAAAATGAATCCTTAAAGAGCAAAGCAGCAAAAGATGCTTTAGGGGATGTCATGAATCAGGTTGTTGAAGTTAAGGGCGTGAAAGTTCTTGCAGCAAGAGCCGATGGCGTAGATATGAATGGACTCCGTGAATTAGGAGACCAGTTAAAAGAGAAGTTAGGCGAAGGTGTGGTAGTATTAGCATCTGAAAATGACGGAAAAGTAAATTTAATTGCTATGGCAACAGATGCAGCCATGAAACAGGGAGCGCATGCAGGTAACCTTATCAAAGGTATTGCAGGCCTTGTTGGCGGTGGCGGCGGTGGTCGTCCAAACATGGCACAGGCTGGAGGTAAGAATCCGGCTGGTATTGATGCAGCAATTGCAGAAGTAAAGGCTGTAGTAGAAGGTCAGATGAATTAATCCATAGTCTATGAAACTGAACTGTAATATTTTATAAAAATTTTCTTCAAAAGTGGTTGACGAATGGGAAAATTATGCTATAATGTCTATTAGTGCAATAAAATATTACCCAATCAGTTGAATATGCACAATACGCAACTGGAGGGAGGTTAGGTGTGAGACTATGTCAAATGTAATCGTAAAAGAGAACGAGACTTTAGATAGCGCTTTACGC
>JAGAMY010000018.1 GCA_017624495.1 Lachnospiraceae bacterium
GTTTCATCTGCAAGCTGTTTCAGCGTGAATCCTTTTTCCACAACTCGCAAATCTTTTAGTTTTTCTTGTATGTTAAAAGTTTAATTCTAGTTCAAGGAAAAACTTGGCTTTTCCTTGTTCCGTTTCATCACTAAAGTGATGTTTACTGTTTTAAGGTTTGCAACTGTGTAACCAATTTACGAAGTAAATTGATTGCTTCGTTGCTGTTCTTGAAGAGAAAAATCTCAGCTCGAATCCACTTCGTTTCTTCTCGCTGTTTGGCATGCGCCAAATCGTCTTTCAGAATATGCTTCGTTCGCAAGCAAGCTTGCAACTTGCAATTCTTCAATCCTGATTTTTCTTAATGATTCTCAAAATCTTTCAAGGTTATTTCACTGTTCAGTTATCAATGTTCTTTGTTGTCGTCCCTGCGACAGCTTAGTTATAATAACATGTCGCAAATCGTTTGTCAACAACTTTTTTTATTTATTTTTTTCAGTTATTTCACTGAATTGTTTGACTGTTACACACATTTCCGTGCGACAGCTTGTTTATAATAGCACCCAGTCAAACAATTGTCAACAGTTTTTTTCAATTTATTTTTATTTTTTTCTTTTTTCGCATTTCTGCACTGAAAAATCAACGTTTCTGCCGCTTATCTGACAGATTTTTTATCCCCTTTAGGATTGCATGGTATATTGCCCTGATAACTGAAAATACCGCAAATAGTGCCATGAAGCCAACTATGCCAAATACAATATCTGCAAAATCCATATTTCCTGTATGCGTTACCTTCTGTCCAATTTCAATTGCAAATGTAATTACGATAATTAGTGTAAATACATATATCCATGCAATTACCATAACATGATTATTATTTGCCAGCCACTTAAATATCGGATATACAC
Source organism: Lachnospiraceae bacterium (assembly GCA_017624495.1). Classification (GTDB taxonomy): domain Bacteria; phylum Bacillota; class Clostridia; order Lachnospirales; family Lachnospiraceae; genus Roseburia_B. The sequence continues at coordinate 888 of JAGAMY010000018.1, forward strand.
AAAATATACACGCCATTCCTAAAATACCTATCACAATAAAGTGCAGTTCTTTATCTGTAAAGTCATATTCATATGCATTATTTAACTGCATGATACGATTATGTATTTTTGCAATAATCTCTACTATATAATATAAGAATTCTTTCAACCTGCTTCCTCCTTTTATTTAAGCATACACAGTAATATTTCTGCCCATTATAACACATTTTTTTCCTTTATCTATTAAGAAAAACTTAATTCTACTTTCTCTTGTACATCTGAAAGAAAAACATTATACTGATAGTATTTAGTAGAAAACAAAGGAGTAATTGTACGATGAATGAATTTTTAGACCAGTATTTTCCAACAGACTTTATATCTGACTATGTTTCTAACAACAAGGATGGCTTATCACGTTTTCGTATTTATACGCTTTACCGCTTTTTTTCCTCTGTTTCTAAAACAGATGATTCCTTTGTCCATCATTTACAGGAACATTTTCAAGCACCCTTAAACGAAGAACCGTTAGAAATCGCTTTAAACTATCTTTCAAAGGACTTTTTCTTTTCACCGGGTATTCGCGAAAACAGTCTGGACATATTCTTTTTATATTATGCAATTATGGCTGTTGAAGATGCAGTTATACATGTTGATTTTCTTTCTTCCATAATTACCACACATTGTCCGTTACTTTCTAATTTGGATTTTTCGGATATATCTACAGAGATTACAAAGGATTTTGAGGAGGAAACGGCATTTTTTGGCGGATTATACCTGCTTTCTGCCAATTATGAAGCTCTGCTTAGCAGTTACCTTCCTAAATTTCTATCTGTATATCAGGAAGATTTCCACTTTTCCTGCGAAGATTTTGTTTTATATAATTTTATGGATGAGTATTTTGAAATCAAAAACTGCAGAAATCATCCAAAGTATCAGGAATTAATCAATACACTCATTCTTGCTACCTTAAATGCTTTCGACACAACGATTGAACAATGTGCTTTTGCAGATGCACTCCCGCAGGTAGTTCATCCGTATTCAAAATTTGCAGGACTTTATCGTTTCGGCGCATTAGAGTCTGCTTCTCTCGAAAGCAAAGAAGAATGTATCACTATGATGCAGCATTTATTTGAATATGCTGTTGCCTATGAGCTTCGCAACAATTTATTTGATTTCCATATAGACGAAGACCGTATTATTACCCTAGATAACTGGAAGGATAAATTAAAATGGTACAATACACAGTATACCAATGCTTTTAATTTAGCCGTTTCCTCCTTTTATGCCGCTACTCTGTCACGAAAAATGTTAAAACTTCAATATAAAGAAAATTTAAATAAACTTAGATAAATTTTATGAAAAAAAGAGGGGAATCCAAACGTCATGAAATGACTTGAAGGATTCCTCTCTTTTTATTCGCCCTCTTCCCAGATACTTCCAACCTTTGTCAGTGCACGAGGTAATGCATCCTGTCCATTTTTCCATGGAGCATCCCGAAAACGATAATCATTTTTCTGAATAAACCATTCTAAATCATCTCTTACCCGTTTAAAGTTCTCAAGGAAAAGCTGATTTAATACATTTAAAAATTCTTCAAGATATTTTTTACTTAAGTATGCAGGTGCTTTTTCAAATAAAACTTTATAATGTTCGATACAAAAGCCCTTTGAGCTTGCAAATTTCACCCGAAAATCCGCTTCTTTTTCATATAAACGGAAAATAGACACGATATAACGGTCAAAATTGCGGTGAATATAACTGCATACAAAACATTCCTTCTGGTATGCTGTTATGTAGTCGGTAACTGCATGAGGCTGTATTTCTTTTTTCTTAAACAAAGCATTTGGCTTAGGCAACGCTGCTTTAGCGGCTTTTTCCAAATCATTTACTGTTTTATCCATATGTGTTTTTAAAATCAGTGCAAGTCCTAATTTATTGGGATATGTATATAACTTTTGAAAATGTTTCTGACAAAATCCCTGCGCATCACTCTGTTCTCTTATATCCGATTCCATATAACTCGCACACGGACCAACGGTAAAATTAATGGCATTTTCTTCAAGTTTACGATACATTTCACAAACCGGACATTCACAGTCTTTAGAAAATGCATCCTCAATGGGAATCGTATGTATTTCCTCTCTCATCATTTCCTCCTTTTTTTCTAAAGCTAAGACAATCCACCGGACAGGCTTCTACACATTTTCCACACCGGATACATTCTGTTGAAACAGAAATTTTTTCCGGCGGCAAATCCACAGGACATGCCATCTGACAGGCATTACAGGAAATGCATGCCGCCTTTTCCCAATAAATCTGTACCAGACTAAATCGGTTAAACCATCCGTAAATTGCCCCTAATGGACATAGATACTGACAAAATGGACGATATATCTTTATAGAAAAGACAATCAGTATAATGAGTATTGCTAACTTCCAGTAAAACAGTCCACCAACCTGTGAACGCAGCATTTTATCCGCAAAAAGTAATGGAATTGCTCCCATCAACGTACCGGATGGACACAGATATTTACAAAACGCAGGTATTTTTACAAATCCTGTAAACAAAAATCCAGAGCCGATAATTACCAGTCCAAACAATACCAGATATTTGCCATATTTTAAAACTGCATGACATGGCAATTGTTTTTTCTTATGGAAAAAAGGTATTTTATACAACAAATCCTGAAATAAGCCAAAGGGACACAGCCAGCCGCATACAAATCGTCCGAAAACACTTCCAAAAATAAAGAAAAACCCTAATATTGCAAAAGGTATTTCAAAACCTTTTTTGTTAAGCGCAGACTGCAATGCACCTAAAGGACAGGATGATAAAGCCCCCGGACAGGAATAGCAGTTTAACCCCGGGACACAGGTATATTTTAACGCTCCTTTATAAATTTTTCCGTTTAAGTAACCATACATATATCCATTTGTCAGAATTGTATATATTATTTGAAAAAATAATCGAATTTTAGCCAACTTAAATTTCTTCATTTCTTTCACCCGACCTTATCCGATACCAATACATTCCAGACAAATCATTACCGCTTTCCGGTAAATTTCTTCCAACTGACCGTCCAAAAAGCCAATGAGCAATAATACCATACCTAAGCCCATGCCTAGTGTCCATAAAGAATTTCTTTTTTTCGGACTACTGCTCTTTTTCCAATAGTTCATGAATTATTTCCTCCCAGGATTCCTTCGACTGTGCACCAACCACATAGCCTAACACTTCGCCGTTCTGATTAACAAAAAATGTCGTCGGTACAGAGGTTACTCCTGAAACAAGACTTTCATAAAGTGAATCACTCAAAAGCACATGTAAATAATCTGCTTTCGTTTCAATAATTAAATCTTTTGCGCTTTGAACAGTACTTTCCTCTGCATCTTCATATACATCACTGATAATTCCAAGCATTTGAAATTCCGACTTATCATATGCATTTACAATTTCGCCAAGCTCCGGCATTTCATTAAGGCATGGTCCACAGTAAGTTGCCCATACATTCAACATCGTTAATTTAGAATCCGCAAAACAATCCGATGTAAGCATATCACCTTCTGTTGTAACAGCTTCAAAATTTAAAATATATGGTTTTTGCTCCGTTTCTGTTTCCTGCGATATTTCTTCCTGTTCTATATTTTCTTTATTTTGTGTACAGCCTGTAAACAATGCACCCATTAGCAATAACATAATTAGTATTTTTTTCATTTTATTTTCTCCGATGGCTTTTTCAGCACAACTGCCATTATCGCAGCAAGTAATACTATCGCAAAGGTCATCCAGCCTATTAAAGCCATTTTTCCCATTTTTGCAAAAGTATCATAATATCCTTTCAAGTAGACAGCAATGATAATCAATGGAAGAATATAGGACATATAAAATTTTAATACCGGGGAGGCAGGTATATTTTTTCCTTTTCCTGTATTCGCCTCTGCGATAAAATTCTTCCAACCCCATCCATTCTTTTTTACACAGAAAAGTACAAATACCATACTTCCTAAGGGCAATAAATTATACGATACAAGGAAATCTTCCAAGTCCATAATCGTGCTGCCTTCTCCAAGCGGCTGAATACCCGATAAAACATTAAATCCCAATACTGCCGGAACAGATAATAGTATGATGCATACAATATTTAGCAGAACTGCTTTTTTTCTATCCATATCTGCCATATCCATAAAGAATGAAATGATATTTTCAAATACGGCAATAATTGTGGACAATGCCGCAAAAGACATAAACAAAAAGAAACAGCTTCCCCAGATTCTTCCACCAGCCATATTATTAAATACATTTGGCAGTGTAATAAATAAAAGAGACGGTCCTGCGTCAGGATTTACCCCATAAGCAAAACACGCCGGTATAATAATAAATCCTGCGGTTAATGCCACAAAGGTATCTACACATACGATTCCAACTGCTTCACCAAGCAGTTTTCTTTCCTTTTTCAGATAACTTCCGAAAATTTCCATTGAACCAATGCCTACACTTAAGGTGAAAAATGCATGCGACATTGCCGCAAATACAGCTTCTCCTATTCCATGTTCCTTTATCAGGTTAAAATTCGGCACAAGATAAAATTTCACACCCTGTATTGCCCCCGGAAGTATCAAGGAATTTACTGCAAGAATAATCATAATGACAATCAGAACCGTCATCATAACTTTCGTTATTTTTTCTACACCATTCTGCAGACCCATTGCACAAATCGCAAAAGAAATCAAAACCGCCGCAACCATCCAGCCAAGCATTGTCGGTGCTGAACCCAACATATTAGAAAATACACCGGACACTTCATCAGATGTCACTCCTGACAATTGTCCACTAGCCATCTTGTATGTATAATACAACATCCATCCGCCAACCATGGTATAAAACATCATTAATAAATAGTTACCTAAAATGCTAATCCATTTCAAATGATGCCATGAAGTTCCCTTTGCTTCTAACTTTTCAAAAGCCTTTCCCATTCCAAGACCGCTCCCGCGTCCAACTGCAAACTCGCTGATGAGAATGGGCAGACCTAAAATTGCCAAAAATACCAAATAAATCACAATAAACGCTGCCCCACCATACTGCCCGCAAATATATGGAAATTTCCATACATTTCCCAGTCCGATGGCACATCCTGCTGATACAAGAATAAAGCCTAATCTTGATCCAAATTTCTCTCTTTCTTTCATCTTACTTCTCCTACTTCATATGGTTCTTTTTTCCTATCGGGCATAAGTATAGCAGACCTAAAAGCCACTGGCAACAGGTTATTCTTTCCTTCTGCTTTCAAAAAAAACAAAACGGTCAACAGCCTCTAAAATATCCGCAAAATCTTCTCTGGGAGCAAGCGCAATGTATTTTTTCAAAATTTCTTCTTCGTTACTGCGATATTTTCCATAAAACAAGTCAAACAGATTGTGCCCACGCATATGACAGCGAATTTCCTCCATGTAATTTTTTACATCTTCCACCGTTTCTAAATCCCTGCCGATAATTTCTTTTAAACGAATACCACTTTTTAACCTATGCAGATACTCTTTCCACTTCTGCAGAAAAATACGATAAAATGCCTCTTCGGACTCAACAATCCCAAGCTGCGCCATAATCTTTGGATTGAGGAAGTAGTTTTCAAAGGAATAATATTTTAAAATAAGTACGTTTTTTTCTGTTACTCTTGGAAGCTTATCCACATCCTCTATGTTTCGTTCTTCATAATATTTGCATAACGTATGCTTTAGTTCCTGCGGGTCTTTACCATCTCCATCACGAATCATTAAAAACTGGTCCTTTAAATATATCTGATTCATATATTTTAAATTGGCATAGGTTTTAATATTTGTACAGCTATTGGTGGTAATAATGGCTATCCGCTGCAATTTTCCTGACTCGTCAAAGGTTTCCGAATAATATTTTCGAAGTAAAAGCGGCAGTCTTGACTTATCCTGTTTTCCTTCCACAATAAACACAAAGTTTACATGCATCAAATCACTTGCTGTATACCCCAAATCGTTTAAAATCACACTGATATCCGTTTTTTCTCTTACACTCGCATATCCATCACTATCTAATACTGCCTGACGAATCTGTTTTGTACTGAAATTCGCCAGAAGATTTGGCGAATGTGTAGAAAAGATTACCTGATTTTTCTTTGCAAGCTGATATAATAGTTCTCCTGACACTTTTTGCTGGGTAGGATGAAGAAAAATCTCCGGTTCTTCAACCATAATGATACAGGGAATGGAATCCTCTGATTTTGTGTAGGTTTCTAACAGGGATAACATGTAAATGCTCCGCATGCCTTTTCCTAAACGTGTTATTGGTCTGGTGATTTTCTGCAATGGATGATATAGCTCTGATGTCACTTTTAACATTCGTTCCATATCACGGTTCATGGAATAGCGAATTTCTTCCTGACCGCCATTTTTATGAAAATTCTCATTGACCTTTCTGGCAAAGGCATCAAGATTCAACTGATATAATTTGTAATCTAACAGTTTTGCTGTTTCAAAAGCATTTAATTCCTCAGGCTTTTTCTGTTTTATCAGACCCATACAGGAAAAGCAGTGCTGACATTTTTTTGCCACATCAAACAGACAGCAATCGGAACGCATTTGCTTAATCAGCTCATCCTCCTGTAAAAGCAAGAGATTTTCTTCTAACTGTTTTAGATCCCTTTCAGCATCCATGTAATAGATTTTTGGAAAAATCTCACGAATATATGGATTGTTTTTTGCATATCCATCCTGATAACGGATTTTTCCCTCTCGATTGGCTACATAGGAAAACCGTAAAATACCATTCTGATAAGAAGGCAGTTTTTTGCAAAAATCTTCCCGCCAGATATCGAATCTTCGGTAGTTACTGATAACGCCTGCCTGCTGAAGTTGTTTTAAATCCTCTTTGTTGTATTCTATAGCGACAGAAATTTCAATATTTGCCAGTTCTTCATTGAAATCTTCCTGTTGGATGGTATATCCTCCGCCAACTGCACGAATGGCATCTAATACAGTTGTTTTTCCTGTATTGTTCTGTCCTACTAAAATCAATGCATTTTCGATATCTGTAATTTTTATGTACCGAATGGTTTTGAAATTTCGTATTTCCAGTTCTGTTATCCGCATACAATCCCTTCTTCCCATTTTGGCTTTTTCTTAGTATAACATAAAAAGGGGATGGGTGCATGAAATGAATTTACGTTTATCAATGAGCAATGCCAAGGTAAAAGCGGAATAGAAGTCGGCACTGCGGGATAAATTCACCAATACTAGAAGCTTCCGGCAGACGTGCGTTGTGTGACAAGTTTCCGTCCGGTATTCATAGTGTATGAAGTCAGTAAAACAGGCAGGGGAAGCAGCACTGTGGAAGTCCGTGAAAAGAGGGTTTCTAAACATTTTCATTTATGTAGTGGCATCGTTCGTTACCGAATCCGACACGGCGTCCATGCCGTGGCGGATTCTTGCGCAAACGTCCATGTTTGCGCATAACTATGTCGCTTAGAAAATGTAAGAAACACTACTTTTCACTACCAATTCCACAGTGCTACTCCCCCTGCCTGCTTTCCTGATTTACGCTGTGATACCGGACTAGAGAGCGTAAGACGTGTCTACCTAGGTTACAAAGGATTTGAAATAATATACATCAAAACCATAGAGTAAATATGCAGCCACAAGTGTTTCAAAGCCACCTACCTGTAGAGGTTTCGATGTATGCATATTCCGCAAATTATAAACAGACATAACGTATACAGTCTACCATTGTATCATTTTTCATAACGTAAATTGTCATCAGAAAAGGGATGGGTGTCTACAGGTGACCTTTGGTAAGGAGTTAGATGTACTTAATATTCTTTGCTCTGCTAACGGAAATTTGCCATGGATGGCAAATTTAGGTTCAACCGCCTGGATGGCGGATTTGAACCGACGTGTCCGTTATCAATCACTTATATAAGAATATTTAGTACATCTTACGACTGGACAACCGACATCTGTAGACACCCGTCCCTTTTCCGATGACTTCACTACACATAAAAATGATACAATAAAAAATCTTAAGTACGTTATGTCGTCCGTCCCCACAACATTTCCGGGATATCACCCATCGCTAAACCGTATTTTTATCTTCCACAACCACCACAGCATCCGCCTTCGCTATCAGACACCATCACACTATTTTCATAAAAACGGCTTAAAGAACAAATTGCCTGTGAGGAAATTCCTTCTTCCGTTCCTGTAAAACCCAATCCTTCCTCGGTAGTTGCTTTTACATTAATTTGATTGTCTTCAATATTTAAAGCTTTAGCAATATTTTTCTCCATCTGTTCAATATGTGGACGAAGCTTCGGCCTCTGTGCAATAATCGTGGCATCAATATTTTCAATAAGATATCCTTCTTTTTGTAACAACTCACCTACATGTACTAAAAGTTTGATACTAGAAATCCCTTTATACTTTTCATCTGTATCGGGGAAATGTTTGCCGATATCCCCAAGTGCTGCTGCACCTAACAAGGCATCCATAATGGCATGAAGCAATACATCTGCATCGGAATGTCCCAGCAAACCTAAAGTATGTGGAATTTCCACGCCTCCAAGAATCAATTTTCTATCTTCTACTAATTTGTGTACATCATATCCTATTCCTACTCGCATTTGTAATTCTCCTATTCTGTCTTTGATAGAAATAGTTTAACACATTCTATCTGTTCTGTAACGAATAAATTTCTCACCACAATTTATTTCACCTTAACTTTTTTCGCTTTTGTGTATGCGCTTGTATAAGTTACACCATTTACTTTCTTATAAGATGCCATTCTTATATAATACGTTTTCTTTGACTTTAACTTTTTAATTTTCGTAGAAGTTGTCGAACTTTTCTTAATCGTAACCTGCCCTTTACTTTTCTTGAATTTTTTATCTGTGGAATACTGAATGATGTACCCCGTTACGTTTTTATCTTTTTTCCACTTTACGCTAATCGTCTTTTTCTTTGTGGATTTTACAGAGGAAAGTGTCGGTTTTTTCGGCAATTTATCCACAAAAGCTGTTTTATAACTGTCACCGCATCTTGAACAGGTGTATATGGTATATCCCTGTTCTGTTTTGGTCGGCTCTACTTTATAGTTCCAATAATAGTTATGCCCTAATGCAGATGTTGTCCGAATTTCATATCTTTCGCAAAGTGTACAGTAATAGGTTTCCACGCCTGTTTCTGCGCAGGTCGCAGCTTTATTATACAAGTTTGCATAATCCATGATGTGTGCGTATCCACTGTCTGCTGCCTTTTGCCAGTCGTGGTTTGGACAATAATTTAAGACTTCAATTCCCGAATATTCTGCCTCTACACCCATAAAGTCTGTATGTATTCCACCATAGCTGCGTAAATCACTATAATCGCAGGTTATGACAGTTAAGAAATTTTCCGCATCTAAACGTTTGTCAAAAGCAATCCTTATATACCCTTCTAAATATTCATCCTTTGCAAGAATCTTATAACCTTCTTCAGTTTTTCTTATCGGAACAATTTTTAAACTTGCATCTTTTCCAAAAAATATATCTTTTCCAAAGATAAATGTCACATCTTTCCCTGGCGAATATGGCTGCCATGTCAATGCTCCATTTATACCGCAGTAAACTTCTGCATTACCAGTCAGACAGGCATTATTCCCTGCATTTAAAGTATCTGTTCTTATCGTTGCAGCTACATTGTCTATCAGGTTTACCGTTCCCGCAGTTACATAATTTGTTTCTACATTTTTTAGTGTAACTTCCGTATTTTCATTCCGGGTATACCCATATTCTTTTTTATCATAGGTGCGTATTTCTTTGATATTTGAATTTTCTGCGTATATACTGCCTTTTCCATTCACTGTATGTGCAAGGTCCTCAATGGCGCCATCCCATATATAGGAAGAAAAAGCGTAAACTCCGCCAACCGAACAATTTACCAAATGTATATCAATATCTCCGTTTATCGTTGCTTCAGCGCTATTACAGCCATTACTTATCCCATGGATACTGTCAAAGGTAGAATTGACTGCATCCATATAAACATTTCCTTTTTGCGTATCCGAACCGGTAATATGGGCAGCCTCTACTTCATTTATGGATGAATCCGCCACAATAATCTTTGTATCCCCTAAAACCGTGCCACTGGCTAATATATCTACCCATGCAGAATCATTCTTTACATGGTTTAAAGTGAGTGTCAAATCCCCCTGTACAAGACCGACATTCTCCTTTGCACTTGTATCCTGAAAATAAATTTCCTGAACCTCACCTGTGTTATTTTCAATTGTATATTTTACATCTCCTGCCGCATTTTCAATGTAATTACGCAAAACATCCGAATCCTGAATATGTACGACAGCATTTTCCACATGGTCAACATAAACGCCTCGCAATGTGGTATCTTCGATGGTCAAATAACAATCTCCCGTATACTGCCCATCGCCATCACCACCAGTTTCTACATATACATATTCTAAATCCATTTCATGTTTTCCATCATACCATGTTTCCCCATTTACAAGTTCATCCTTCCATTCTTCTACATATGGATAGGTATAAATGTGTATATCATTCTCATCAAACTCACCAAACGGTGCTATATCTTCATACATTTTTCCTTCTTTAAAAATCACATCCGCACCGTTAAGATAAATTTTTTTATCTCCGTCAGTTGTCACCGGAGAAATACTTCCATCCTCATAGCAGGTAGGAAAGACTTCCTCTTCGCTTTCTTCTGCCGTCACATTTTCCGGCATATACAGCAAAATTGCTGCTCCCAGTATACTATATGCTAAAATATTTTTTATCTTCATAACGTTTCTCCTATCTAATACCAGATACCTTTTTCATAGTGCCTCATTCTGCCTGACATCTCAGGATTTGGTTCATGCTTTGGTCTTTCCCCTATATCTTCATTAAACATTGCCTGAAGACTTCCGGTTAATTCTTTTGCACATTCCACACAAAACCGTCCATAACGTATGGAACATCCACATCTTTCGCATTTGAGATAGTATTTGCTTCCCTCCGGGATTTCTACACGGCCTTTTTTCAAAAAATACGCAATAATTTCAGGGCTGACACCTGTCGCCTGTGAAACTACAGATGCAGGAGCTGCTCCGCATTGGTCTAAAAATGCCTTCACTTTTCCAAAATCGTCTAAGGTTTCATTTCCACAGGAACGACATTTATATTTGCCGCTGTCTAAATAATAGATTTTTCCTCCACAAAGTTCGCATTTCACATGTTTGTTTGCAATAAGCAGTTTTTCTAAATAATTTTTGTCTTCCATATGCATATCCTCCATTTTTTATATCTTTATATAAGAGAGTGCTCTTATTTAAAAAAAGTTTGTAACTGTTCAGTACCTTCACAGTTACATGCAAAAATCTATTTAAAATCGCTTTCAGCGATGAGATTTTTGCACACCTGAATCATTTTCTTACGGTCAGCGCAGTAAATGCGCAGACCTACTGAATAGTTACAAAAGTTTCATAGTTACGGTACAAAAATCAAATATTTTTTCAAGCCAAAAATAGGGGCAATATATAGTACTGATTTCCCATTTATTATATCCTGAATTTGTTTATTTCGCAATAATTTTATGTGCAATTTATTGCATATGTAATTTTTAACTCATTTGCAACATTTTGCAAGTATTCTAGAATATTCTTAGTAATTTTTTACACATACTAACTACCACTACTGCTCTTTTTAAAGGAGGCGTATATATTTGATTAGCTATGAACCATTCTGGACTACTCTCCAAACCAAAAATATTACTAAATACCAGCTTATTTACCATTGGGGACTTTCCAGCAACACTTTGCGCCGGATGAGTCATGGTGAACCAATAAGCACAACAACACTCAACGAGCTGTGTCTTATACTTAACTGCAATGCTTCAGATATATTGCAATTTCAGGCAACTGACGAAGAATTACAGGATATTACCATTCGCAGAGAAGAAATTATGAGTCGTAAAAAACGGCGCAAATCTGCTCCCACCAAAGCCTAAACGCTTCCGGCTGTACACCTGCATCTTCTGCCATATCTGCTAAATAAATCAGCACAGGTATGGCATTTTTTTGTATATAAGAACGTTTTTCCCAAAAAGCATCACTAAGGTAGCAAATGGCGGACTTTAATATGTTTGCCTGCTGATAACTGTAATTTTCAGATATTTTTGTATCGTATTGTGATATGGAAAGTGTAAAAAATTCCTTATCGGCAAACTCCGGACAAACTCTTGTATCTAACAGCAGCATGGATAGCAGCAGATACCTGTAAACTATTTCTCCTTCCAAGTCTTTTTTTGAAAAATCACTGTTTACTGTAAAAAACTCCATGGCAAGCAGTTCTTGCAAAAATTTTTTCAATTCTTTTTCTTTCATGTAAACACGCTCCTTTTTATCTATGCAAATTACTTTGTTTCTATATAAGAGAGTACTTTTGTGAAAAAAAGGTTTCAAAAAAAAGAACTTTAAAACATTTTTTCTGCTTTAAAGTTCTTTCCACTTATAATTGTATACTATGGCTTTACACCAAATAATTTTTTATGTCTTGGTCGGTTACCGATTTCTAAAAATTCAGCAAATCTTGTATCCACATCCTCTGCATTTAACTCAGAATACACAATTTCATTAAATTCTTTTTCTGCTCTTTTCTTATCTCGTATTGCTGTATGTCTTGAAAACTGCTCCTTAGTATATCTAAGATAAAATCGGCAAGCTGTTTCATACTGCTTTCCTGTATCATTCATCGTTCCGATGGCATAATCTAAATTTATCTATTCATCCGCTTCCATTCCATATCCTAAATTGCAGGAATACCAGTCTTCCACCGCATGCGGCAAAGTAGAGTGTGCCTGTCCCTGTAAACTTTCCACTCGTTCTATCTGCTGATTTTTTAAACAATATACGGTGGTAAAGGTATTTTCCTCAAGGACTAGAATTTCCGGTATTCCATCTTCATCAAAGTCGTTCAAATCAAAACCTACAGCATTTTCTAAGGACAACAGATGTTCTCTGTATATATCCTGCCATACATGCGCATTTGCGGCTACTTTAGCCAGATATTCTTCATCCGGGGCATTTTGTGTATACAACATACCACCGGTAGCACCTAGTAGACTAACGCCAATTGCTGCACTTAGAATCTTCGTCTTTGCTGAGACAGCAGCAATTTTTCCCAAGATGCCTTTTTTGGCTGCTGATGATGTTACCGCAGTATTTATTTCTGCTGTTGCCGATACAGATGTACCTGTTCCGACTCCAGCTTCAGCTACTGCCGATGACGCTGCGACGGATATTATTCCCTTAGCAATCTCCTTTGGCACAATCGCACCCGCCACATCTTCTGTAAAGAGCAATAAAAGTAATGGAGCTGTGCTGTATAGTTTTGTACCTTCTCTTTTCTCTAGGGTTAAAACACCTTCTTTGATTTTTGCTTTTGCTCTGGAAAGGTTGGTTTTTACGGTGTTTTCAGGTATACCAAGCTCTGAAGCTATTTCAGACTGCTTCTGCTCATTATAATAATAAGCAACTATGCATAGCTTCTACATTTCTGTAAGTTCATTATCAATAATTTCTCTTACCAACCGCTGTTTTTCCTTATTCTGCATAACTTCTTCGGGGATGATATTGTCATCATCTGAAAGATTCTCGAAAGTATCATCCTCTTCATGCAAAAGCACATATTTTTTATTCTTTTTCAAATATGCATAACATTTTCTGGTTGCAATCGTTCCTGCCCAGGACAGGAATTTTTCTTCATTTTCAAGCTGTGTTATGTATCTGCTGATTTCTATGTAAGTATCCTGCATAATATCACAGATTGTATCATTTGCATTGTCATTTCCTGACATGACTTTATAGATACAGGTGTATATATATTTGCTGGATTCCTCGTATAAAATAGTAAATGCCTCTGCATTTCCGCTTTTGTATTCTATTGTTGCCTGCTTTAATTTTTCTGTTGGCTGCATGAAGTCTTTTCCTTTATCTTTTTAAACCACATTATATTCCACTTTCGTTTTGTGTTCAAGAAGCGAAACCAGAAAAATCATTGTAATAGTGATTCCTTTTAATATTTAAATACAAACTTCTGCGAACTGCTTCCTGTTTTATCATTGAAAAACAGCTTTCCGCCAGAAACCGCATTTCCCCCCACAATGTCTAAATACTGACCATATCCATTTTTAATACATACTGTTCCATCATCATTGTATTCAAATGTTATTTTCTGACTTGTATATCCTTGTAACTGCTGACAAACCTTCTTTGATGAATAAGTAAGGGTATAATTGGAATTTCTATTTTTAATGGAACAAATACCATTATTACAATCAATATAAAACCTTTGATTTGTACTGCCCTTATAATCCCAAAGACCAATGATTGCACCCGTCTGGCGGCTTTCCTCCATGACATCCAGACACACTTTCTGGTTATCATAAGGCACAATCGCATAATCTACCTGATTGTCATTCACCAGATATCCCGTCTTATAGCTCGGCAACAATGCCTTGTAAAGTCTGACGATTGCTTCATCCCTGGTCACTTTTTGTTTTGCCCAGCCATTTTTTCGTGCTACAGCACAAGCCACATCCGATGCACCTGTAACCTTCATCAATTTGTTCACGATTGCATTATAACTCTTTGCTGTAAGCGCTTTATTAGGCGAAAACTTCTTATTGGAAGTGCTCTTTATGATGCCCAATTGATGCGCCATGATTACATATTTATCCTTTGTATCCTTGTAAGGTGATGTCTTTTTTTGCTTTGGAAGTTTATTTCCCATTGCCTTATACCATAGAACCGCCAGTCTGCACATTTCCTTTTTTGTCAGTGTCTTGTCATAATCCTTTAAAATACCGCTGTAGGTCAATTTTGCCTTTTTTGCCAGTTTGATGTATGGCTGATAGACAAAAGCAGCACCTGCTAAATACGCATCTTTTATGTTAACATCTGCCTTTTTTATATAGCAGACATAGTACTTCTTATATCGTATCTTCATCCAGTCTGCATTGTAGTTTTTATCCAAAATCTCAATGGCGGTTCCGGCAGGAACACAACCATAACAATTCGCCGCCTTACTATCATCCGGACTTGAATAAATGTAGCAGTAATCATTTGGCTTTTGCACATCACCTGCTAAGCCTTTCTTTTTTACTACATCTTTTTTGGTTGTCCGTTTTGGTTTATTTACTTTATTTAATTTTTCAATGCTCGATTTGTATAGATAATAACCTTTTCCCTTATAATCTACAATATAATATTGTCCGGTACAGGACTCATACAACTGCTCAATATAGACGGTTTCACCTTTAGGTATACATTCTTTGTAATAGTATTTCCCATCAAAAGGTGTCGTATCGGACGTCATTTCTGTATACCACTGAAAAGTTACTGCATTGTACATGGGCTTAAAGTCCGTGATATTAATCCATGACATAGTCTGCGCCTGTGCAATACCAGCGCCTGTATGCACCGTCAGTATTGCCACCAGCAGCAGACAGAAAATTCTTTTCAAAAGATTTCTTTTTTTCATTACAATCCTCTCCTTTTTCTTGTTTTGCAGAATACAAAGTGGGCTGTCTATACCGACAGCCCTGAGCCATTGCTTTTTACTTCGTCTTTTTAGAAACTGCCTTTGACCAGCTACTGTAGTAGTTCTTACCGGAAACCTTCTTATAGGTACGAACCTGTACATAATATTTCTTTTTCGCTTTCAGCTTAGAAATGGTACTTGAAAGCTTGGTATTCTTTTTCAGTGTTACTATCTTAGCACCTTTCATATTTTTCTTTGTTGAATACCGAATCTGATAACCGCTAGTCTGTTTCTTTTGTGCTTTAACCTTGATTGTCAGTTTCTTTTTGCCTGCTTTTATTTTGGCAATCTTCGTACCCTTGGGTGAAATTGTAAAGGTCTTTTCTACTTTGCCATTATTTGCATAGTCACCTTTGAATATAATTGTCGCTTTTGCAGTTCCTACTCCTAAATTTCCGGAATAAAGAACCGTATAATTCGCACTGCTAACTACTTCATTATCAGTATTTTTAACCGTTACTGCTGGTTTTATATAATTTCCAGTATATGTATATTTGGTTTGTACCAAGTTTACACTGCTTACCTTCTTTTCTGTTTTTTCCGTTGTTTCTGTTGTTCCTGTTGTTTCTGTTGTTCCCGTTACTGCTCTCCACTGTGCATACACTACCATGTTTTTTGTCACCTTGGTAGTTGCTGTTATCATGGTTCCACCTGTTTTGGCAGTATACCAACCCTTGAAGATATATCCGTCACGTTTTGGTATTGGCAATGAACCGATTGTGGCATTGTTTGTGTTAAATTTAAGAATATTCTTACTGACTGTTCCACCATTGGCATCAAACTTCACAATATGTGGATTTACCGTAATGGTTATCTCTGCTGTTCTACCCTCTCCGGAAACAGTAATGGTATACTCTCCGGCTCTCTTCATATTTACATTGCTTGCATCCACAGTAAAGTCCGTTATTTCCTTTGTGGTCTTATCTGCACAAACAGCGGTTACCGTTATGTCATCTGTGTCTAAGGTGTCACCCAGTTCATAGGTGGTCTTGGTCTTTGCTGCAGTAATTTCTGCCACTGCTTTTGCATCCAACACTTCAATCTCATAAGTTCCGGTAAAGCCTCTGTAGGAAACAGTAACCGTCTGCTTGCCCAATGTGTTCATATCATAGCCGGTACATTCTCCCAGACCGATACCATCTTCTTTCCATGTACCACCGGTTGAAACGATATAAGAAATGCTGTAATCTTTTGAAAATTCTTCGCCCAAAAGATACTGTGTCTTTCCTCCGGTTACTTGAAGTCCTGTTGCATACGGACATGGATTCGTACCCTGTTCATAATGAGTTTCTCCAAAGATTGCTGCCGGTGTTCCTAAATATCTGTAATTCGGTGCTTTTCCAGAGACATTCTTTTCATTACCTTCACCATAGTATTTATTCTGACATCCCCAGGTAGGGTCCACATAATGCCAGGAGCCTTCATAGTATATGATAAGCCATCCATGATTAACGCTTAGCGTATCTTCTATACTATCATCCAACCCACTTGATTTCGCATAACCATCAACAGTTGCACTAGGAATACCGGCTGCACGGAACAATATCAATGCCAGATCCATAAATGCACCACACATTCCACGCATGCTTGTCAACATATAGCCCTCGTCATTTCCTCTAAGCTGTTCGTCAAAGCTGGTGCTGTTTAATGCTTCATAGTCATAAGCCATATTTGTACACATCCAGTCATAAATAGCTTCTATCTTGCCTATGTCTGTGGTGCATCCTGCTGTAATTTCTTCTGCTTTGTTAATAAAATCCTCATACTCCGCATAGGGATTATTCAAAGCTGTTCCCGTTGCCGGATTCATATACAATTCCGGAGCATACTTCTCATTATAATATGCTATATCATCAATGGCAGCCTGACCATATGAAGAGTAAAGACCTATCTCACCATTCGCCACTTCAAGAGTCACACCACTCACTGCCCGATACATCTTTGTATCTCCGGCATATATATCTACATACACAGATTTTAATCCGTCTGCCATCTCAGACAAATCCATGGATACACTACAACTTCCAGAGCCTGATGGAAAGTTTGCATCTGCATATTCTATACTACCGCTATTGGTCACCATCATTGTCGCTGACCATGTTGTACCTAACATAGCACTGGTGGATGCTTCCGGGCATCCTATATCAAAGGTTATGATACCATCCTCTATCTTAGCATCATAGCTGGTGGTCCAATCATCGTCTGGCAGAGTAGAGCTTGAAAACTCTGTTACAGCTTCTGTCGGCTTCATATACGCCTGTGCGGTAAGAGGCTCACCGAAAGGTATCAGCAGACTTGTGATACATAACATGCTTAAGAGTCTCTTCCATTGTACTTTTAATTCGCTCATAAATATTCCTCCTTTTAGTTTTGTACCCTATTCTATGGACACATTTTATGGTATTATTTTACCATCATATCTATGAACAAATTTTACTAGGGTACGAAATATTGAAATAGGGGTACGAAATGTTACCATACAGGCACAAAATATCATACATATGTGTTTTATCTATGCTATAATATTTACGAAAAATCGAAGTTTTTCGAGTACCAGACAAAGGAGTGGATTTACTTGATAAAAATTGCCATTTGTGATGACAATCCAGAGGAACTGCAGACACTAACCGGTCTTTTTAATAAATACAAAGAATCAAAACCAACTCCCCTGCAGCTTTATTCTTTTCAAAATGGTTTCTCCCTTTTAGATGCCATTGACTGTGGGGAACGGTTTGATATTGCGATACTGGATATTTTAATGCCCGGAGAAAACGGCATTGATATTGCACGGGATATCCGCAAGAGCCAGCCTGACATGGAAATTATTTTTTTAACCTCTACTCCGGAATATGCCGTGGACAGTTATGAGGTAAATGCAAGAAACTATTTGTTAAAGCCTGTGTCGGAGAATAAATTTTCTGCCGCCATAGACCGTGTTTTAGAGCAGCTTAACAAAAAAGAGGATGCCGGTTTTATCATTTACAACAATTCCAGGCAATACACCAGAATTTTATTTTCCCAGCTTGTATACGGTGAAGCCATGCTCAAGACGGTTAACCTGTACATGGCAAATAACACCATAATTTCTTCTGTCATGACCTTTACAGAGCTGCTAAAGCTGGTGGATTCGTGCCCGGATTTTATCCATCCGCATCGCTCCTATGTGGTAAATATGAACTTTATTCAATACGTAGATAAAAATGAAATCTGTTTAGTTGACGGCAGAAAAATTCCTCTTTCCAGAAATAATTATGCCAGGATTTCAAAACAGTTTTTAGATTTTGCATGCTCTATTTCATTTGAGCAATAGAAAGGAGTGTTTTATGTTTCTCTTTAGAATCATTTTTTCCGTAATCATTCTTATCTACGGTGTAGCTGTCAGTGCATGCTTTGCAGGCATTTCCATGAACCGGAAAAGCCTCCTTTCCATACTTGTTTTTTGTATCTTAGATGGATTACTACAGCGTATAATTTCCGCCACTTTTAGCGTTCTCCTTATGCAGCAGCTATATCCTCTAATCACGCATTTGCCACTGATTCTGTTGTTCGTACTGGTACATAAGTGTTCCTTGATAAACTCTATAGTAAGTGTCCTGATAGGCTTCATCTGTTGTCAGCTGCCTCGATGGTGCAGCATTTTTATCCAGTCCGTTTCTGATAATATCATTATCTACGCTGTCATATATGTACTATCCGTTGCTCTTATCTTTTATATCATTTATCGCCATGTAGCGGAATTAGCGCAGATTTTTATGAAGCAGACAACAAAAAGTGCACTGCTTCTTGGTATCGTTCCATTCATCTACTATATCCTCTACTATGGTGGAACCATATATACGAACTGGTTCTATTCCGATAATAAAATTGTCATACAATTCATGCCAACCATCAGCTGTCTTTTCTACGTTGTATTTATTATTTATTATTATCGGGAAATGACCGTACAGGAACAGGCAAAACAACAGGCGGAATCGTTGAATCTGCAGTTAAAGCATGCTGCCATCACACTTGACAATATGCGTGCCATGCAGACACAGACTGTGACATACCGTCATGACATGCGCCATCATTTTTCTTATTTGCAGGCACTTGCTGCTACAGGAGATTTGGAAAAAATACAAAATTACATCCATACCATCCAATCTGATATTGACGATATTACTCCTCAAAGATTCTGTCAGAATGAATTGGTTAATCTGATACTTTCCACTTATGATACAAAAGCTGTCAAAAAGCAGATAACATTAAACATTCAGGCTCCTATTCCGAAAGACCTGCCTATTTCCGATACAAAGCTTTGTGCTATTTTGTCTAATGCTTTAGAAAACGCTTTACAAGCTACGGAAAAATCCGGAAACAAAACCATCGAGGTCCGACTGGCAATCCATAATTCTGCTCTTTTAATACAAATAAATAACCCATTTGCCGGAACAGTAGCATATAATAATCAAATTCCAAGTGCTTCTCAAAGTAATCATGGGTTTGGCACGAAAAGTATTGCTGCTATTGTAGATGCCTATCATGGACAGTATGAATTTATGGCTGAGAATCAGGTGTTTACTGTAAGAGTTTTATTACCGTTAAATAGCAACTAGCGTTAAATGCCCGATTTGCACTTCGTCTTTTTTCCTTGCAATCCTCTCCTATCTTTTTGATTTGCGAATTGTTATTTTACAAGCAACTCTAAAAAAGAGCTTAAAACGAGTTTGTAATATCCATCTCGTTTTAAGCTCTTTTCATATAAACTATATCAAGGCAACCCTCTTTATCCTCTAAAGGCAAGTTTCTTTATCCTCGCCCAATCTCGGATTTTTCTTGGTTTACCTCAAAATAAATTCTATTTTCTTTCTCTTGGTTTTCTCTCAAACCCTCTATTTTCAAGGTCTTGGGATGCAAAAAGACCTCATAGAGGATTTATTTTTCCTCTACAAGGTCTTTGTTTTTTCTTGCTTATTCACTTATCTTTAGGCTACTCTTTTTTGCCTCTGGAGGATAATTGGGAGTGCCTTTTTATA
>JAGAMY010000019.1 GCA_017624495.1 Lachnospiraceae bacterium
ACGGTCTTTTAAAAACTTATTTTCCACATAACCGATCATGGCATCCGTAGTCTTAACTTTTGTCCATGTTTCCATCTCTTCTAAGATGGTTACCACCTCACCGGCTTCCACAGCTCTTAAGATCGGGCTCTTCACACCACCTTTGATACGTACATTGGTGTTCTTCTTAATAGTTGCACTATCCCTGCTTCCCCACTGTGTACGAAGCTGTATACGGTTCGGTTCCGTAAATAATTCATATGAAAAATTTGTATATTCCTTTACATAATCAAGAGCAATGTACAATGCATCGCCATCAGCTACAGCAATTGTATAATCTTTCTCAATCGCTTCTCCATCTACGCTGTATACACCGGTTCCCACAGTACTCTTCATTATCTGTGTAGGTGTTGTGTAGATAAGAAGACCTTCGTTTCTATCATAGTAAAAACGTTCATTTAAAAGATCCTATACGGCTTCAATCTCCATATAGACACGGCCTTCCATGAGTTTTGCCTGTACATCTATTTTCTCGTTCTGGAGCACGATCGCAATGCTGCTTTCCTCTCCGGCTGACAGATTATAATATTCTTTCAGATCCTGCTTTTCATCCGAATAGGAATAACGGTCTAAAAGCTTCATTCCAAAGCTTCCTGCTAATACTAAAATAATAAGGGCAATCGCGACGATCGCCGGAATGAATTTTTTCATCCTTTGTTACCTCCTGACTGCCCTACATTATACCAAACTATTATCCCATCGTCATTATGATTTTTCTTAATGTTTTCGAAATTACAAGCCGGTATACGGGTTCCTTTTCTTGCTTTTTCAAATCATGAGAGACAGTAACATTCCTGTCATACATTCTTCCAAAAGGACATGTGATATATTCAATGTATGTTTTGATGGAAGTAAAATCCGACGGGTTCATAGTTTTTACAGATGCGTCAAACGTGTAAGAAAATAGAAAAAACAGAATACTAACTTTTGTAAATGTGAATTATAAAATTATAACGATTGAAAAATTTTAGCATGGAAATACTAAATTCTGATCAAGCACGTAGCTTGTAAGACAACATGCATCATGCATGTGTTATTGCTTTGAAAAAATAGATTCGAAAAATGAATCGATGGATGAACAATCCTCCTTCCATTACGGATTGTCCGACGCATCTGTGTTGTCAGTATATGGCAATATACCAAAAAAAGCAAGAAGTTTATAATTTTTTTATTAAAAAACATCTGTACGCCCTGCGGTAGTATTGACTTCCGAATTTATCCCATATAAAATACAGATACAGGAAATATCAACTGTCACACAGGTATTTTATATGAAAAATACAAACATTTTTCCGCAACAAACCGGCAGCAGCACAGTATTATAATGTAACGATTATTTTGCCGGCAGGTTTGCACCTGTCATATTCGACAGGCAATAGAAAGGTTGATCATAATGAAAATAGAAAAAGTAAATGATCATCAGATCCGCTGCACGTTAACAAAAGCTGATCTGGCTGATCGCGAATTAAAGATAAGCGAACTGGCTTATGGCACTGAAAAAGCAAAGAGCCTGTTCCGTGACATGATGCAGCAGGCCGCCATCAAGTTTGGATTCGAAGCGGAAGATATCCCTTTGATGATCGAAGCAATTCCGCTGAATTCTGACTGCATCGTACTCATTATTACAAAAGTGGAAGATCCGGAAGAACTGGACACCCGTTTTTCCAAATTTGCTCCATCCGTTCACGAGGATGACGATATGACAGAAGAAGAAAGCCTTGCTGCTGATCTTTCCCATACAGGCGAAGAAGTCTTAGATCTGTTCAAAAAGATCAAGGATCATGCTGCTTCTTTAGCAAAAGCAGTTCCCGAAGCAGAGGGGAAAATGGAACTTTCTTCTGAAAAGAAAACCTCTGAAGAAGATTCTTCTACGTTAAATACACTCCGTATTTTTACTTTCGACAGTTTTAAGGATCTGTTAAAACCGGCAGCACTTGTTTCTTTTTACACAGGTAACAATTATCTCTACAAAGAGCCTGTAGATGGCAGATATTTCTTGGTAGTTACCCGTGCAAATGCGGAAAAAGAAGCATTTAACAAAGCCTGCAATATTTTGTCAGAGTACGGACGCCTGAAAAAAAGCGTATCCAGCAGTCACTCTTACTATGAAGAGCATTTTGACCTGATCGCAGGTCCAGATGCATTACAGAAATTAAATATGGCATAGAATAATCCCCTCAGAATATGGCAGCTTGTTCCAATATTTTGAGGGGATTTATTTTATTCAATATTTTTGTTTCCCTATTCTTTTTCTTCCGTTATTATATAAATTTCAGGTTCTTCTGCTCCTTCTTTATCTGGTAACCTTTTATAGTAAATCCACTCTACGCCCTTGTACCATGGACTAAAATCTTTATCATAAATTAATTCTATAAAATCCTCTTTCTCAAATTCTACATTTCTTCCCAGATAGAAAGTATATTGAAATCCCTGCTTTTCCACATCCGCAACAAATTTCTGCATAGCATCACAGGCTTCCTCGTCAGACATATCAAACACATAGATTAGTACACAGTACCTGTCATATCTTTTAACATATTCTTCAAAAGACATTGCCTCTACAGTATCTGGATCAGAGATTCCCACATCTGCAACAACATAATACTCTCCACTAAAATATTTTTCTGCGTTCTCTTTCATAACATTCTGTACATCATTTTGGTAAAAATTCACCTGATAATCATCATAAAATTTGTAGGTCCATATTCCCTCTCCATATGCAGAACATTTAAACGTCAGTTCCGGATGTTTATTACTGATAAATTCTCCTTGTGTGCCGCCGCTTACCATATAGCCACTGTCCAGTCCATAGGTTTTCAGACAGGTTACGTCCTCATCATACTTTTTTTCCAGATATTTTACCATGGCACTTTCCGGAGATGGTCCTAAAAGCCTTAGCCAGATACCACCGCATCCTTTTAACAAAAGTGCTGCGATCAAAATGATTATTGCATATATTATTACCTTTTCGGTCTTTCGTGCCATTGTTTTACATTCCTTATCTGTCATCATACAAAAAGGCTATTGCAAACCGGATACGCTCATCCGTTTTACAAAAGCCCTTTCTGTTACTTTACATCCTATGTTATTGGCATTACGCTTCTACTGCTTCAATCTTTGCCATTAAAGCATCGATATCCATACCGTGAACCATTGCTGCTTCTTCAAGGCTTTCTGCCTGTGCGGAAGGACAGCCTAAACAATGCATACCTGCTTCCATTAAAACAGGCGCTACCTTTGGGTTCGCTCTTAAAATATCACCGATTGTCATATCCTTAGTGATTGCCATGTGTATATCCTCCATTTCTGTTACCATCATTTTTACAATGCCATTAGTATAGTACTTTCCATAATTTCTTGCA
>JAGAMY010000020.1 GCA_017624495.1 Lachnospiraceae bacterium
ACTTCTCCGAATTGTGAAACTTATTCAATTGTGACTGTTTTCGCAGTCGAGCGGAGAAGATGGGATTCGAACCCATGCGCCCTTTCGGACAAACGGTTTTCAAGACCGCCTCGTTATGACCACTTCGATACTTCTCCGTATTTATTTTCGCTTTTGAATCAGCGCAAGAATGATTCTAGCACCATATACCACTAATTGTCAACAACTTTTTTACATTTTTTTTATTTTTTTCAAAAATTCTTTTTCAGACTGCATTTTTAGCCCTTTTTATGCCTTTTTAAGAACACTTCGGCAATCTCCATATCCTCCGGCGTGGTAAGTTTGATATTTTCATAGCTTCCTTCTATCAGTTTCACTCTGGCTAACTGCTGTGACTCTACTACCATAGCATCATCCGTAATTCCTTTTGGCGTATTTTTTTGTATCTGCTCATATGCCTGCATAATTAATGGAAATGCAAATGTCTGCGGTGTCTGCACCATCCATACACTGCTTCGTTCCGGTGTGACATCTGCAAAACCCATGCCGTCTGCTATTTTTATCGTATCTTTTGCCGGCATACCTACTACACATGCCTGATATTCCTTTGCTGCTTCTATAGAACGATAAATAATATCTTCTGTTACAAAAGGACGGGCACCGTCATGAATCAGAACATAACTACACATCTTTTCATCCTGCAGCGCCTTTAAACCGTTATATACAGAATGATACCGTTCCCTGCCTCCGGGAACGGTTTTTATTACTTTATCCATATTATGTTTAAAAACCAGCTCTTTCATACAAAATTCCGGTTCATTTGTAACAAGAATTATTTCATCAATAAGCGGGCTGTCCTGAAATGCCTTTAATGCATAATATAGCACAGGTTTTCCATCCAGCTCTAAATACTGCTTTTTGCAGGCACTTCCCATACGTTTTCCACTGCCGCCTGCTAAAACGATTGCTGCAATTTTTTCTTTCTGCATTATCTTTCTCCTAATTTAAGGTTTGGAACGGCATTCAAGTCTAAGCCAGAGCGTATACCGGACAGATAATCGTAGTAAGCTGCTGCGCCAATCATTGCGGCATTATCCGTACAAAGAATTGGCGATGGACGATAAAATGCCACTCCACGCTTTGTACAGGCTTCCTCTATAGCATTTCGCAATGTGCCATTCGAAGCCACTCCACCGGCTATGGCGAACTTTTTCATGCCGGTTTCTTCTAATGCTTTTTCAATATTTCCAATGAGTACGTCTATAACTGCCTGCTGAAATGATGCTGCAACGTCAGCCTGCACAATTTCAATCCCCTTCATCTGACAACCATTTAAATAATTTAAAACAGCAGATTTCATCCCACTGAAGCTGAAATTATACGCACCTTCTGCCACATGTGCTCTTGGAAACGGAATTGCATGCGGATTTCCTTCATGAGATACTTTTTCAATTTTAGGTCCACCCGGATAGCCTAAACCGATGGCTCTTGCTACTTTATCAAAAGCTTCTCCTGCCGCATCATCCATAGTTCTGCCTAATATTTCGTATTTACCATAATCTAATACTTTCACAAGATGGGTATGTCCACCGGATACGATTAAACATAAAAACGGCGGTTCTAAGTCTTTGTTTTCAATATAGTTTGCACTAATATGACCTTCAATATGGTGTACACCTATCAAAGGTATGTTTCTGGCATAGCTGATAGCCTTTGCCTCTGCCACGCCCACTAAAAGAGCACCTACAAGTCCCGGCCCGTAGGTAACTCCGATAGCATCTATATCATCTAATGTCATATCCGCTTCTTTTAACGCCTCTGTGATAACCTGATTTATCTTTTCAATATGCTTTCTTGAGGCAATTTCAGGTACTACTCCACCATAAAGCGTATGCAAATCAATCTGGGAGGATATAACATTTGAACGCACATCCCGCCCATTGACCACAACAGCTGCTGCTGTTTCATCACAGGAGCTCTCTATGGCTAAAATACGGACTTCTTTATTATTACTCATCCTCTGTTGTTTCTCCTTCTGCTAATTCAAATGCAAGAATCTTCCAGTCGCCTTCTTCATTTTCACGAAGAACATAATTCTGGTTACTCTTTGTAAAGCCTCCATTTTCTTTCATAAAATAGGACGCTTTTACATATGCATACTCTACACCATCTAAGGTCCTATACTCCACCTCATTCGTATCACATACAGATGCATTATTAATCGTTGTTTTATTTTCATGATATGCTGCGATTTCCTGCTGTACACGCAGATAGTACTGCTCCGCCGGATTGTTGTCTGCAAGCTCTTTGTCCATTAATGCAAGCGCTTTGTCTGCAAGCTGATAAAATTCTTCTTCGGTATGCTCTTCATTATAGTAGCAGCATAAAATTCTGTTGTATAATTTTACAACTTCTCTTGGTGTTGCCGGATAATTATCTCCGGAAATGTCTTTCAACACCACCTTTTGTACTTCTGTCAAATCGGTTTCACTGTTTTTCGTATTGCGATTGGATATATAATAATAAAAACCCACCACCAAACTGATACAGATAATTCCGATAACTACCATTCTGATTTTTTTCATGGCTATTCCTCCTCGTAATCTAATTCCACAATTCTTCCGTCAAATCCAAGGCTTGTCTGCTCAAAAATCTTTTTTACCTGTGGCATATAATTTTCGCCATGTACAAGTGACGGACTAAAGTGGGTGAGCCAAAGCTCTTTTACTGCTGCGGCTTTGGCTATTTCTGCTGCTTCGTAAAACGTCATATGTTTGTATTGCTTTGCTTTCGCAATTTTTTCTTTTTCTGCATACATGCCCTCACAGATAAGCAAATCGGAGGCTTCTGCTGCTTTTACAATGCTTTCTGTCGGACGGGTATCTGTACAATAGGTAAGTTTTATGCCTTTTCTTTGTGGACCTAATACCATATCCGGTGTGTATACCTTTCCGTCTGCCTCCACTGTCTGCCCTTTCTGCAAAAGACTCCAGTATTTCTGCGGTATGGCATTTTCCTTTGCTTTTTCTACAAAAAATTTTCCACCCCTTGGAATTTCAATGCTGTATCCATAGCAGGTAATATTGTGATTCACCCGGAATGCATGGATGTGATATCCATTGCTTTCAATATCCTCCTGTGGTGTCGTCAATTCTATATAGCGAATTTCAAAGGGAAGCTCCGGTGCAATCATCCGAAGTGCACCTACTACCTTTTCCAAGCCTTTCGGTCCAATCATCGTCAACGGCTCACTGCGTTCTGCATTTCCCATGGTAAGAAGTAACCCCGGCAGACCGCTGATATGGTCAGCGTGATAATGCGTAAAACAGATAATATCTATAGGTTTAAAACTCCAGCCTGCTTCTTTTACGGCAATCTGGGTACCTTCTCCACAATCAATAAGTAAACTGCTGCCATTATATCGTGTCATTAAGGCAGTTAACCACCGATACGGCAGCGGCATCATGCCTCCTGTTCCAAGTAAACATACATCTAACATGTATTTCTCCCGTCTGTTCTAAATTTTTCGGTAACTATTCAATAATTCGATTCATAACATAGGCATCCTCTTTCGGATTCTCATAAAAATTTTTGCGGATTCCCTGTCGGGTAAACCCATGCTTTTCATATAAGCGTATTGCCGGTGTATTACTCACTCTCACTTCTAAAAAAAAGCGGGTAATTCCATGCTTTTCTCCTTCGGCAAGCATTTCCTGCATAAGTTTATCGGCAATTCCCTGTCCTTTGTATGCATGCTTTACCGCAACATTGATAATCTCTCCCTCATCGGCTGCCATGTATAACCCGCAGTACCCAAGCACATGCTCTTCTTCCATGCAAAGCAGAAAAAAGTTATCTTCACCGGATAAGGATTCATCAAATCCCTGCTTTGTCCATGGCTGTGAAAACGCTTCTGCTGCAATTTCTGCCACCTGTGCTGTTTCCGCTGCTGTCATATGTTTAATTGTCTGCATGCTTTTCCTTCTCCAAACGCTCTCTTTCTGCCTGAGACAAACGTAAATATTCCGGTTTATGCTCCTTTGCATCTTCTACTCTGCCTTTAGCATAGTACTGTGCAGCTAATGCGCCTACTGCACCTGCCCGCTGTTTATTCATATGGGGCGGCGCAAAACTAAACGGCACTTTTGCATTTTCTTCGATTGTCTTTTTAAAAACCGGAACACCGTCACCTAAAAACACAACCGGTTTTCCTATAGTATTTATTTCGGTAAGAATTGTCAAAATATCAACCGCACACTGTTCTTTTATTACCTGCAAATGGTTGCCTTCAAACTGGTACAATCCGGTATAGGTCTGGTTTCTTCTGGCATCCATAAGTGGACAGATAATATCCTTATGCCCACATAAATTATAAGCTAAAGCATCCACTGTCGGCACTGAAATTACCGGTTTATCCAACGCTAATGCCAGTCCTTTGACAGTTGCCGAACCTATACGCAAACCTGTAAAAGACCCCGGACCGCCTGCTACGGCAATGGCATCTAAGGTCTGTAAATCCAAATCTATCATTTTTGCCAGTTCGTCTAGCATAGGAAGTAATGTCTGGGAATGGGTCTTTTTATAATTCATGGTAAATTCGCCTAACATATCCTCATCGCAAATAACTGCCACACTGGCAACTAAACCCGAACTGTCTACTGCTAATATTTTCATTCTGTCACCTCTGTTATCATCCTACTTACTCGTTATCGTTATTTTTCTGTAATCAAATCCCTTTTCTAAATCCTTTTCAATAACGATATCTTTTCTTTTTTCCGGAAGGATTTCTTCGATAAGATTCGCCCATTCAATCATGGATAATCCTTCCCCGTAAACGTAATCTTCATAACCGATTTCATCCATTTCTTCAATGTCACCAATACGGTATACATCAAAATGATAAAATGGTATTCTGCCACTGTCATATACCTGTACAATGGTAAATGTCGGGCTGTTTACCGGCTCGGTAATACCCAGACCTGCGGCAATGCCCTGTGTGAGCACGGTTTTTCCCACCCCAAGGTCGCCAATCAGTGTGTATACATCTCCCGGAAGCGCTTCTTTTCCAAGCTGTCTGCCGATTTTAGCTGTTTCTTCCGGAGAATATGTTTCATATATTGTCTGCATGTGTTTTCCTCTATTTCATTTTAAAACGATATGCAGGCAGACTTGCACCTGCAATTTTACGAATGGTTTCATATTGCTTTATAATCTGTTCTCTTGGAATAATATACGCATGAATACGACTGCTGTATATGAGTACATTACTTTTGGTAGATACCACTTTATATACCTGCTCCCATGACAAATCCGCCGAAGCTTCATTCTGTGTGGTGTGGATTCCTTTTTCATCTATCCGGTAATGCAATGTGCTGCGCAGTGACTTAGACATTAAAAATTGTCTTTTTGCCCGCAGATACAGGGTAAATGGCATATATAACAGAAAAATCACACCAAACCCAGCATACAATGCCGTATACATATCGGTAACATTGCCTCTTGTAACAACGGCTGCCACAAAACACATAATGGCTATGATGATAGAAAGAATCCCCTGCATTCCGGTATATGTATGATACATACTAAAGCGATACATATCCAAACTTGTCAGTGTAATGTCAAATTCTGTTTCCATTTCATTCCTCCGGTATAAATTTTTGTACGCTTTTCCGTCTGTTCTTTTTTGCTATGTACAAAAGTTCATCGGACTTTTGCATATAAGCATCAACATTTATTTGCGGTTCGCAGTAAAATTCACAAATTCCTACGGATATTTCCACAAAGTAAGGAATTTCTGTATTTTGATTAAAAATCTCTCCTTCTTCTTTTATCTGCTGGATAAAGGCATCCGCAAAGCCCGGCATATCCGAAACTACTACTGCCACAAATTCATCCCCGCCAATTCTTGCCACAATGGCATCCTTTGGCAATACCTTCCGCAATCTGTCTGCGGCTGTTTTTATTGCAAAGTCTCCTGCGGCATGTCCAAATTTATCATTAATCTCCTTTAGGCGGTCTAAATCCCC
The DNA here is from genome assembly GCA_017624495.1 of Lachnospiraceae bacterium. Taxonomy (GTDB): domain Bacteria; phylum Bacillota; class Clostridia; order Lachnospirales; family Lachnospiraceae; genus Roseburia_B. The sequence continues at coordinate 6,006 of JAGAMY010000020.1, forward strand.
AAATATCAAATGTGCTTTTCGTCCATCATTTTTAGCACAGCAGGAAAGTACGCGCTCCATAAATCCCCTGCGGTTTAATAAACCTGTCAGCTCATCGTATTCGGATATAAAGCTTAAAATGTGATTCTGCTCACGGATAACCTTTAGGGATTCCTGCAGTCCCTTATAGGAATCCTGTTCTGCCCAGTTTAGGTGCATGTAACTAAACATTGCGCCTAACTGCATACCACAAATCTGCAGAAAAGGTATGTCTTCCCATTCTACTTCACAAAGTAAAATACCATACTGTTTTTCACCTGAAAAAAGGATAAAGGAGGTTAATACCTCCGGCACTTCTGCATGCAAAAAAGAAGAGCATCCATTTTTTACTGTTACACGGGGGCGTTCTTCCTTTGCATAACAGGCTATTCCGTTCGGATTGTAATATGCTGTAAGATAAATTTCGTCCGGACACCTAAATGCAGCATTTTCCTCATAAATCACAGGCTCATCATATAGATAAATATAACAGCTTTTTACTCCCATCATTTGAAAACGTTCCATCACCGGACGCATAACTTCACGCAAATCTTCTCTTTTCCCTTTGCGGTTTAAATCTCTGGTAAAATTCGGAACAAACCATGCTTTTCGATTCATAATCAGCTGTTCTTTTTCTAATTTCTGATTGATGGAGTTGTATACAAACTGCTCTGTGGCATTCATAATATATACAATCTGCTGACTTTTGGCTGCATCCTGCGCATTTACTGCTAACATTTGCAATAATTCCGAAAAATGCATGGCTAAACCTCTATCGGATATATGCGGATAGTCCACAAACTTCTGCAATATATCCATGAGATATTTCATTTCAAATCTTTCTTCTCCCGGAATAAGAATCGTCCTGTATATGTAATTAAAAAACTCTACCACCAGTGCTGTAAAATGACTTTTCTCACTCTTATAGGGTAACCCTGCCAAAATATAAGCCGCTACTTCTGCCGCAGCCTGCCGTATGGATATTTCTAATTTTTCTTTTTCTACCTGCATATGCATAGAACCGCATCTGCCGCAGCCGCAGGAGCCACGTTTGATAAAAACAGTGGATACCCTGCCGGAAGTAATCTCTTCACCTTTGCATAAGGCTATCGCTTTCTGTAATGCCCTGTAACTGAATTTGAAGCTTCGCTGGCTTACACTTGTCAATGGCGGATTAAGTTTTTTTGCCAAATCCACATCATCAAAACCGGTAATGGCAATATCTTTTCCAACGACTAAATGTCTCTGTTCACATACTTTATAACATGCCTTTGCCATATTGTCATTCGCACAGGCAATTGCCTCTAAATCCGGATTTTCATCCAAAAGACGAATAACTAAACCTTCTATCAACTCCGTATAATTTCCGTAGGCAATCATTTTATCTTCCACAGGAAGATTATTTTCTTTCATGACATCACGATAACCCGCCAGACGTTCAATCGCCTCGCGGTTTACCTTTGGTCCACCAATAAATCCTATTTTTTTATAACCATGCTCCTTTACCAAATGTTCTACGCAGGAACGCATGGCATTATAATTATCTGACATTAAGTATGGGATTTTGCCTTCCTCATCTACATCCTGTATAATTAGATACGGAACTTTTGCAAAGCTTTCCAAAAAGCTTTTTCTATCATAATTATGGTAATAGTATGAAATGGAACCGGTTGCAACAATAAGCGCATCCAGATTCATAAAATGTACATAATCATATATCGTGTCAAACTGATAGTTGTAATTTCCCTCCAGATTGTAGGCAAGAATATCCGCACAATACTGCGGTATCTGTGGTCCTGCCAGAAAAATGAGGTTTACATCTTCTTCCCGTGCACAGGCATAAAATCCCTCTAATAATTCTCTTGTGTAGTCTGACTCCACGTCCCCAAGCATGATGCCTATTGTGGGACGTCTATCCTTCTCTTTTCTCATGTCGAAATCCCTTCGTCTGACTTATTACCGCTTACTTCACTCACAGTAATAATTGGCAAGTGTCTTACCTTTCATTATACGCATGACCGCTTTTATTTGCAAGAAGTAAGTGTACAGGATATACAAACTAACGTTCGCTGGATTTTTTCATCCGCATCAATATCCGTCTCTCCATTCTTGACACCTGCACCTGACTGATTCCTAATTTTACTGCAATCTGTGACTGGGTCATTTCTTTAAAATACCGCAAATCAATGAGTTCTTTTTCTTCTTCATTTAGTTCTGCCAATAGCTGTTCTAACAATAAATGATTTACCAGTTCTTCGGTTTTTGACGTACTGCCGCCTGCGACCTGATCGACTAAATATATTTCGCTGTCATCCGACTGATATACCGGCTGATAAATAGAGGCAACTTCTTCATTTGCCTCCATGGCTTCCACAATTTCTTCTACACGCAAGCCGATTTCATCGGAAATCTCCTGCAAAGTGGCATCTCTTCCAAATCTCTGTGAAAGCATATCTGATGCTTTTTTTACTTTCCAGCCATTTTCTTTTAAAGAACGGGAAACCTTCATCATACTGCTGTCCCGCAAAAAACGCTTAATTTCCCCCATAATCATCGGTACAGCATAAGTGGAAAACCGTACCTCATAGGTGGTATCAAATTTATCAATTGCTTTCATCAAGCCAATACAGCCAATCTGAAAAAGTTCTTCCTTTTCATGACCACGGTGCTCAAAACGCCTGACAATACTCCATACCAGACCAAGATTGTCCGATATCAGTTTTTCCCGTGCCATTTTATCCCCTTCGTGTGCCTGCCTAATAAGAGCTGTCACCACATCCATCCTGATTCATATCTTCCTTCTGTCCGATTTTCTTTTTCATAGTTACTTTTGTGCCGCATCCAGGCTTTGATTCCACAAAGATTTCATCCATAAAAGCTTCCATAAAGGCAAAGCCCATGCCCGAGCGTTCCTGCTCCGGTTTTGTGGTATAAAAAGGCTCCATCGCCTTTCTTACATCCGCCATACCGATTCCTTTGTCTTCTACTACAATGCTTACTTCATTATCCTTTAAAATACAGGACAAAATTACCTTTCCCTCCTGTTTTTCATATCCATGTATAATCGCATTGGTAACGGCTTCCGATACCGCTGTTTTTACATCTGCAACCTCGTCTAATGTGGGATTTAACTGGGTTAAAAATGCAGCAACTGCAACTCTGGCAAATCCTTCATTTACTGACTTTGCATCAAATTCTACACACATTTCGTTATTCATTTTTCTTTTCCTCCGCTTTTTATTTCTAAATGCCTGTCTGTATTTTTGCCACTTTAATGAGTTTATGTAAGCCGGATACAACAAAAATTTTCTGTACCCGTGCATTTAAGTTCACTGCTTCCACTTCGCCATTCTGATAGCCCATGCTTTTACAGCGTCCGATGAGTACACCTATACCGGAGCTGTCCATAAATTCCGTACCGGAAAAATCAAAAATGAGTTTATGTATACGATATGCATTTATCAACAGGTCTGCTTCTTTTCGCAACTGTTCTGCACAATGATGATCCACCTCCCTTGGCATGGTAATTGTCATACATCCTTCTTTTAACTGATATTTACACTCCATCTTATTCTCCTTTCCTATTATGATAAAAAAAGACGCAAACCTGTCTGGTTTAACGTCTTTTGTATGCTTGTTTTATTCGGTTGTTTCCGTTGTTTCTGTTGTTTCCGGCAGCCTGTTCGGATATATTCCCTGAGCGGCTGCTTCATCCAGGCATGCCTGGGAAGTTCTTGCCCTTTCCGTTCCCGGATAGTTTTCCACCATCTTCTGGTAGTAGTTTACGGCATCCTGCATATTTCCTGCTTTACGGTAGGACTGTGCAAGATAGTATACGGCATTTCCATCTTCATAGGTTTCATCCATTTCTACAACGCTCTTTAATCTATCCACCGCCGTTGTATAATCACCCCTTGAATATGCCTTGTAGCCTTCATCATAGGCTGTTACAATGTATTTTTCATTGACTCTCGCCTTTAAATCTGTATACATAACCTTGGCACTGCTGCTTAAATCCGCTTCATTTACCTGCTCTATGGCACTTCCTGATGCATTCATATCCTCATTTGCATAGGCAGAATATGCACTTAAAAGCTGCTCATAGGATGCCATTTTTGATTCTGTTTCGTTCGTGGAATCCTTCGCTTTTTCCACTTTTTTTGTCAGCTTCTCCACGTCCTTTTCAAGAGCGGTTATCTCCTGTTCTTTTGTGGAAATTGTGTCATTTGCTGCTTTTAATGCAGTATTTGCATCATTTTTTGCCTGCTGTCTGATATTTGGCACAAGAAGATACGCTGTAATGGCAATACCTAATACTACACCAATCACAATATTTACGATTGTTGTCCATGCAGAATTATCCTTAAAATGTGCCGGCATGATGATGGTTTCATTCCCACTCTGGTAAGAAATCAAATCATCATTCTTTTTCTTTTTCGGATTGCCTTCCCGCAATTTACGCTCCACTTCTTTTACATAACGTAAAGTAATGGTATTGTTTGTGTCAATTTTTGCTGCACTTCGAAGGGCTTTTTTTGCCTGATCATATCTGCCCTCTTCCATGTAAAGCAAGGCTAAAAGCTGATGACCTTTTACTAATTTAGGATTTAAGGAAAGTACCTTTTTTAATTGGATAATTGCTAAATCTTTGCTGTTTTGTCTGCAATACAGCAATGCCTGATTGTATTTTTTTATGGTCTGGTTGATGGTTTCAAGCCTGCCGGAATTACTTTGGATTTCTTTTAAGTACTTGCTGGCTGCATTGTTTCTGCTTTTATAATTTTTACTAATCACCCATTCGCTTAATGCTGCAACGGTTTCTCCCATTTCAAAGTAAACCAGTCCTAAGAGATTTCTGGCATCAATGTGCATTTTGTTCAACTGAAGGCTCTTTTTGAGACTTTCTACGGCACCTGTAAGATTTCTTACACTCGCACGTTCTAAACCTTCGTTGTAATAGCTATTGGATGCTTTTATAATTTTTTTGTATATTTTTACATCTACACCACACTGCTCACAATAATGTGCCCGGCTAAGTGGTGCACCACAATTATAACATTCCATATTTTACCTCTACCTTTACTTACTGATGTTTCTCTTTCATCATTTCAATCAGAATGTCTGTCATATCTGTTAAATCACGATTATAAATCGCATCTTCTGCTTCTTCAACTTCAAGACTTGGCTGGAATTTTTTTAATTCTTCTTCAAAATTTATCATCACTTGCCTCCTGTAATTTATATATCTGAACAATTAGAAAACCACTATACCTTTTATAATATAGTGGTTCTCCTATGCTTATGCAAGCAAAAAAATGTTAAGTTTTTATTATCTTATCGCAACATTTTGCACAAATTTGCAACTTTTTCCCAGAATTTACAACATTCGTTATTTTATAGAAGCTAACTGTGCTTTTACCTGCTCCATCATCTGTTCGTATTTTGCAAGCTTTTCTTTTTCTTCTGCTACCTTTGCTTCCGGTGCTTTGCTTAAGAAACGTTCATTGCTTAACATACCTTTCGAACGGGCAAGCTCTTTTTCTAAACGTGCCTGCTCTTTTTCTAAACGTTCTTTTTCTTTTGCCATATCTACTAAGTCCTCTAATGGGATGTAAACTACGGCATCCGGGATAACAACGGATACGGCATCCTCGGAAATTCCTGCTTTGTCAGCCTGTACAAGTACTTCACTTGCACCCATCAGACCTGCATACATATCTTTTTCTGCTTCAAAGATATCGCGAACTTCTGTATTATCAGATACGATGTATACAGTTGCTTTTCTTGATGGTGGTACATCCATTTCGGAACGACGGTTTCTTACGCTCTTAACTAACTCTTTGCAGCGTTCTACCATGGCTTCTTCTTTGGCAAAATCACGCTCTGTGGTATATACCGGCCAGTCTGCAAGCATAATGGTATCTGCCTGTGGATGTAATGTACAGAAAATTTCTTCTGTAATAAATGGCATAAATGGATGCAGCATCTTTAATGCCTGTGTCAGTACTTCTTTTAATGTCCAAAGTGCTGTGTTAGCAGATACCGGATTCTGTTCACGGTTATAGGTACGACGTTTTGTCATTTCGATATACCAGTCACAGAATTCATCCCAAATGAAATCATATACCTTCTGTACGGCAATACCCATTTCGTATTTATCCATGTTTTCAGTCATTTCTTTTGCAAGATTATTTACCTTGGATAAAATCCACTTATCTTCTGCAAGGAAGTCTTCTTTTGCAGGGGTAGAAAGTTCTGTATCCCCAATATTCATCATGATGAAACGGGAAGCGTTCCATACTTTATTGGCAAAGTTACGGGAATTTTCTACTCTTTCCCAATAGAAACGCATATCATTTCCCGGTGCATTACCTGTAATTAATGTCAGACGAAGTGCATCTGCACCATATTTATCAATAACTTCTAATGGGTCAATACCATTGCCTAAGGATTTACTCATTTTACGTCCCTGTGAGTCACGAACAAGACCATGGAATAATACGGTATGGAATGGTGCTTTTCCCATCTGTGCATAACCGGAGAAAATCATACGGATTACCCAGAAGAAAATAATATCATATCCGGTAACTAATACGTCATTTGGATAGAAATAATCTAAATCTTCTGTTTTTTCCGGCCAGCCTAATGTGGAGAATGGCCATAGTGCAGAAGAGAACCATGTATCTAAGGTGTCCTCATCCTGTTTCATGTGTACGCAGCCACATTTCGGACATTTTTCCGGTGCATTTTTTGCAACTACCATTTCCCCACATTCTTCGCAGTAATATGCCGGAATTCTGTGTCCCCACCAGAGCTGTCTGGAAATACACCAGTCACGGATATTGTCTGTCCAGTTGAAGTAGGTCTTTTCCATACGTTTTGGAAGAAGGTTAATTTCTCCATTTTTTACGCCTTCAATGGCTGGTTTGATTAACTCATCCATTTTTACGAACCACTGCTGTTTAATCATCGGTTCTACGGTTGTCTTACAACGGTCATGGGTTCCTACATTGTGGGAATGTGGCACAACCTTTACAAGAAGTCCCATCTCTTCTAATTCTTTTACTAATGCTTCTCTACATTCATAACGATCCATACCTGCAAATTTGCCGGCACCGGAATTCATTACTGCATCGTCACCAATCACAACGATTTCTTCTAAGTTGTGACGTTTTCCTACTTCAAAGTCGTTAGGGTCATGTGCCGGTGTGATTTTTACGCAACCGGTTCCAAATTCTTTGTCTACATAAGAATCTGCAATGACCGGAATTTCACGATTGATAAATGGAAGCATTAAGGTCTTTCCGATAATATCCTTGTATCTTTCGTCTTCCGGGTTTACGGCAACTGCAGTATCTCCAAACATGGTCTCCGGTCTGGTGGTTGCGATTTCTACAAATCTGCCTTCCTCACCAACTACCGGATAGTTGATATGCCAGAAGAATCCATCCTGCTCCTCATGCTCTACCTCTGCATCGGAAATGGAGGTCTGACAAACCGGACACCAGTTTACGATACGGGAGCCTTTGTAAATATAGCCTTCTTCATATAATTTGATAAATACTTCCAAAACGGCATCTGAGCAGCCTTCATCCATGGTAAAGCGTTCTCTTTCCCAGTCTGCGGAGGAGCCTAATTTCTTTAACTGTCTGATAATACGTCCGCCGTATTCTTCTCTCCACTCCCAGCATTTTTCAAGGAAACCTTCTCTGCCTAAATCGTCTTTATTGATGCCCTGTTCTTTTAAATGCTCGATAACCTTAACTTCTGTAGCAATGGCTGCGTGGTCTGTTCCCGGCTGCCACAATGCATTGTAGCCCTGCATTCTTTTATAACGGATTAAAATATCCTGCATGGTGTTGTCTAAGGCATGTCCCATGTGTAACTGTCCTGTAATATTTGGCGGTGGCATTACGATAGTAAATGGTTTTTTACTTTTATCTGCCTTGGCATGAAAATATCCATTGTCTTCCCATTTTTTGTAAAGACGGTCTTCAATCCCTTTTGGATCATAGGTCTTTGCTAATTCTTTGCTCATTTTTATTCTCCTTTTGCATCTAAAATATATAGTAACTGCAAGGGCACAAGTTTTGATAAAAAGAAAAGCCCTCGGAAGATTCTATCTTCCAAGGGCGAATAAACTGCGCGGTACCACCTTGCTTGTATAACGGGAATGTCATACATCTCTCCATCTTTAACGGAATGACCCGTGAAAACCTACTTACGCAAAAGCTTGCGGTTCAGCTTCCCAGTTCAAAAGCTACCTTCCACATACCGTGTTCTAAGCTGTCTTGCACCCGATGGACAACTCTCTCTGGAGGGCGTATATGTGTACTCCTCTTTCTCATTACTTTTCTGCATATAACTTTTATTATAGTACGCAGAAATTCTTTTTTTGTCAAGAACAAACTATTCTTTTTATTTACGCATGCGGTCAGTTACATCTGCTATAAATACATAGAAAATACTATTTCCTTTTTCAGATGTGTCTAAATGTCCACAGTCGGTTATCCAGCGTACCTCACCATCTTTGCGGATAATACGGTATTCCACATAATCTTCGCAGCGTTCTGATGTTCGTACTTGTTCTGCAATTTCAGCTTCTACTCTCGCTAAATCATCGGGATGTACCACACCTCTAAAGGAATTTCCTGTCAAATCCCTAAATTCCTGAATCGTCTCGCAGCCAAATATCTTTAATACCTGTGCATTCGCATAGAGTATCTGTTCATCTCTTTCTGCCCGGTAAATGAAAAATCCATCTGTCGTATGGGCTAAAAGCTCTGCCATATTTCTTCTGCGCTTGCGCTCTTCTTCTTTGAAAACAGCATCAATGGTACGCATGGTCATTACTGCTGCCTGCGGAACTCCGTTTACACGCTCACTGACACAAACATTAATGAGACTCCATTCTTCTTCCCCTGTTTCCATCTGCTTTTTAAATTTATATTCGATGGTATCTTTTGTGGCTAATTCACGCTTTAATGCATCATTAGACAGGAATTTACGGATGTTTCCTTCATCATATGGCAATATCTTACCTGTGGCAAACCATCTGTCAATAACCTTCTGATAATTTCCCCGCTCTAACAAATGATCCTGATCCGGATAAATCATCCGGTAATAATCATCCTCTAAATGTACATAATAAATCTCCTGATATGCCTGCATCATGCTCTGCAATGCATCTTCATGAATATGCCTATGCGTGACATCACTTATCATAAGTGTCAGATAACCATACTCAAACTGGTACAAAGTAAGCTGCAGATATCTAAAAGTCACCGGACTATAGGCATAATACGTTACTTCTTCGCCTAAATATGCCGCCTGATATGCTTTTTCAAGCATAAGACCGGTTTTTCCTTCAAACAGCTTAATCGCAAGATTTCTTAAACGCTGCATATTACCACAGATGTTTTCTAATTCTCTATTGGCATATACCATATCATAATCGTATGGCTTACCATCTGCATCTAACAGAAGCTTTGCTACACCCATGGCACATGGCATATCTCCATAATACTCTTCTAAATGCTTGTGCTGTTTTTCTGTCAGTTCTTTTATGGCTTCTGTCTGTATAGAGCCTCTGTGTTTTTCTTCTTTCAAAAATGTCATGTCTGTAAGAGAACTGTAAAATAACTTATGTCCTTCTCTTTCCCGCAGGAAAAATACTCTCAAATATACCCATAACATTTTTCCGTCAGCTCTAAGATAATGTACATATCCCTGTGCTCCATTTATCGGATTGGAATATGCCTGTTCAAACAGAGATAACAGCCTGTTCTGCTCTTCTCTTGGCACATGACTCCAGAATTTGCGGCTTTCGTCCGCATCTGTACCGTTATTAATGCCTGCTAATTGATAATACTGGTCATTTACACGGGTAATTTCTATTTTGTTTTCATAAACATCATAGAAAGCCGTAGCACCAAAAAGATTATTCAGCATGGTATCACTAAAAATGTTGCTGTCTAAAAATTCCCGTACATGCAGCGGTTCAAACTGCTTACACCACAAGCCGTTAAAATCTAGCTTTTTCTCATCCGTCAAAATCTTTTCAAATTCATCAATCGGCAGTGGTTTATAGTAATAAAAGCCCTGCGTATACCGACAACCCATGCCAAGAAGAAAATCTTCCTGTGCTTTCGTTTCTACACCTTCTACAATAATCGGAACACCCATCTGACGTGACATATTCACCACAGATTCTAAGATACCGATACCCTTTTCCATGTCATTTTCGCCGATTTCCAGAAAACGCATATCGATTTTCAACACATCAACTGCAAGATTTTTCAGCATATTCAAGGATGAATAACCACTTCCAAAATCATCCATCATGACAAGAAATCCTGCTTCCTGCAAATCCTTAACGGTTCTCTTAATCTTGTCATTATTTTCTGCATAGGCACTTTCTGTAATTTCGATTTTGAGCATTTTTGTATCTAAATCGTATTTATGTATAAGCTGTGTCAAAAACTCCGGCACATTCATGGAAAAAATGTCTATCCGGGATACATTGATGGATATCGGTACCGGATGATACCCTCTGTCTAACCAGCTACGAATCCATTCACATACCTTTTCCCATACATAGCGGTCAAGGTCTGCAATAAATCCATTTTTTTCTAAAACCGGAATAAATACTCCCGGTGAAATAAGCCCCTTACTATGATGCCGCCAGCGAACCAATGACTCTGCTCCGACAATTTTACCTGTGGATATATCGCACTGCGGCTGGGCAAAAAAGGTAAATTCCTGATTATCCAGTGCTGTCTGTATCTCTGAAAGAAGCATAATCTCTTCTTCTATCGAATCCGACATACTATCATCATAATAGCAAATCCGTTTGGCATAATTTCCAATAATATGAGAAAGCGCAAGTGTAGCTCTGTCATATAATGCCATTGCGGAAAGTGAAACGTCATCAATACAGTACACACCAAATGCCGGCAGAAAGCCTACGGTGTTACTAATTTTCTTAATACCTGCAGAAATGTCTTTTTTGAGTTTTTTCAGTATGTCCTTCTGATTTGGCATAAGAATACCAAAATTATCGCCACCTAAATATCCGGCAATACCATGCCATTCGTCTGCAATGTATTTTACGCAATCTGCTACATATTCTAAAAGATAATCGCCTTCTTTTCTGCCATATATCTTATTGAACAGGCGGAAATGCTCAATATCTATGGCAACCAGACAATATGTATTCGGCTCTAACTGTGTAAGCCGTTCATCTACCTTTTCAAAAAAAGTTTTCTCGTTATATAATCCTGTCAGCGGATGTATTTTTTCACACATCTGTCCACCCATGCTATCCCCTCCCATCTGCATGGACACTTCACTTCTGTGTTATTCCTCTTCTTCTATATTTTTATTGACAATTGCACCTACCGCTCCAGATACTGCGGACACTACTGCAATTACTGCTACAATCACTACAAATAAAATAATAATCCCAAAAAAAATGAGTAATCCACTTTCTGTCATCTCTCTTCCTCCTATGGTCTGTCTCTTTTCCTTATTCTGCACAGGCATCCCGAAGTATGCCCATAATCTTTTGATATTCTGCTATAACCTGTGGCATAATATGCTCTGCCTTCTCTGTATCATTTCCCCGAAGAGCCTCCACTAATTCGCAAAAAATATCATAAAGCTTTTCTATACTCAATGTACCCGTTACGCCCTTTAATGCATGTGCTGTTTCAAATGCATCTGCATATGCACCATCTTGCATTTCTTTTTCTAATTGTAAAAAATTCGAATCATCCATAAACTGTTTTAAATATTTTTCATATATAGGTACTTTGCCGGAAAAACGCTTCAAACCTTCTGCATAATTGATACCGGATGCCATCAACTTTTCCTGATTCATAGGCCTTGTCCCCCTTTTTCCCTATACTATCATCATTATAATACTTTCGTACTACAAATGGAATATCCAATTTCTTATTTTTTATTCATTTTTGTTAAATATTCTTTCAATATAACGAAATTTTACATGAATTTTACCTTCTGCCATGATTTCCTGATATTCCTCCTCAGTAAGCACCGCATGCAGTTCTTCTTTTGCCTTTTCATCCACCACTTCATACATACTGCCGGAAAAACACATATTTGGATACATGACACACCACCAGTTTTTGCCTTCTCCTTCTCCAATTGTTACCCGAAGTGCCTGATAATTTCCTGCCGGAAAGGTGTATGTGCCATAGCTTTTTACCGGGAAATCCACCTGCGCAATTTCTGCTTTTACCGAATAACTAACGCCCTCCTGCTCCATCACTTCCTTTGCACAGGTTTCGATTGCTGTCTTTTCCTGCTCCACAATGGCGATACACGCATTTAAGCTGCTTACATTTTGCAGCTTTTCCTGCAGATATGTACCAATGCTGTCCCGTATCTTTAGTTTTAACTGCTGGTCTTCTTTGGAGTCACTGTTGGCTATCACATGAAATCTTAATATTTTATCAGCGATATCCTGCTGCAGCCTGTCATTTCTATACTGAAATGCTGCTGCAAACAGACATATCCCCAACATTCCACATACTGCTTTTTTATATAATTTTCTCATAAATATGCAACCTTCCTTTTCCGATTTTAATAAAAGTATTCCCAGAAAATGGAAGGTTAAACCATTTTTTATGGGTGCGTGGCAACAAACAGGGCTTTCACTTCAAAACTCTGTTTTAATTCCCCAATATATTCTGTCCTTTTGTTCTGATATTTTTTGTACTTTTCCCGATTACTCATGCCCAGACGATAAAAACTGTTGGTAATATCCACACCTTTTTCTTTTAATAGGGTCTGTGCACTTTTTTTCAGTGTATTTTCCACAAGCTTTGCAATTTCCTTTTCTGCCGTAGCGCTTTCTGCCCCTACAGATGTTTCCAAAGAAATCCGGGTATGGTAAGAAATTTCTTCTCCTCTTGAAAAGCTGTTTTTTACCGTAATACGGTCAATGGAAACCGGAGTTCCATCCGCTAAGGTAAAGGATAATTTTTTAAGTTTTCCCTGACTTAAATACGATAACACTGCATCTTCAATGCCAATTTCTCCCTTCGTTTCACCAAAGGCACAGGCATAATAGCTTTGCACCACAGGAAGACCGCCTTTATCGGCAAGAACAGGAATCAGTAACAACTGCTCCTTATTTTCTTTTTCATTATAAACATCCCCCAGCGTCACTGCATCTTTCAGTTCATAATCTTCCCGGCTTTCAATTAATTCCTCCAGATAGCTGCCAATGGTCCGGTCCAGATTTTTATCCAAAGCAAGGATTTCTCCCGCATCTTCTGCCAGAAACAGCAAAGTATTTCGCGCTATTAAATCCTCTGCTTCGCACACTTCCAGAAAATATGCCATGGATTTTTCATCCTCAAAAAAAGCTTTGGATAATACCAGTACTTTCATGTGGTTATAATCTAATATTTTATTTGTATCATTGGCATATTTTGTCATTGCCGTATAAAAATCCTTATCCCGGATAAAAAAGTCTGTACCACTGTTCGCAGAGGAATTCTGCCCGGATAAAGCTGCTAAATCCTGAAATTTGTAACTGATACGACATTCTTCATCATCTTTATCAATCCCCATGGCTAGCGGAAAATTGCGATTTTCAAGCTCCATGGTGCTACAACCGGAAAGAAGGCATACAAATCCAAAGGACAACATCAATGCTGCCGTTTTTTTCAGCTTAGTTTTGCACAAAAGACATACCTGTGCCAAAATCGGTATTCCTACAACAAAGGGGGTTGCCACCATAAAGAAGCTTTCTAAAAGTCTGTCAGCAAAGGTCTGTGAACGGTAACACCAGACACTTATGCCAAACAGTGCAGCCCCGGAAAGAAAAATTCCCACTTTTCCTTTATTTTTTAACAGCAGTTCTTTGATGGTCTCCGAGGCATAAAACATACTGCTGCTAAGAAGGGCAAATACCGTATAAAACCAGATAGCCACCATAAGTGCATCCTGTCTTTGCAAAAAGCCACCGGGAATCTGAATCATACTCATCAATGTAACCGCCGGGTATTCAAGCGTCTGCATAGAATTTACGCCGAAAATCCCCTGCAAAATTCCATACAGCACCAGCAGCACCACGCCACAGAAGAGAACTGCCATGGTGCATGCCTTTTGGATATGCTTTTTATTTACTGCTGACGGCACTAAAAAGAGAGAAAATCCACTTAAGGAAAATATTCCAAAGCTCATATAGATACCCTGTAAAAGACCATTTTGGGTACCTTCTGTAAACAGCGGAAATAATCTTGGCACCTCCACATCCTCTGCTGAAAAAAACAACATAAGAAACAATGGTATCATTAAAAACCAAAACAGTATCTCATATACTCTTGCCCTGCCTTCAATGCCCTGAAATATACCGTATACTGCCAGCAAAAGAATACCGGCACAAATCCAATAGAATGACTGTTCCTTTAACAATTCTGTAATTATCAGATGTCCAAAAATATATGTGCAGTATCCACCCAAAAATAAGTAATAGATAAAATACACAAATAACAGAATTTTGCCACCAATCTTCCCAAAGCACCTCTGTAAATATGTCAGATAACTCTCGCCCTCCTGCATGGAGGCTATAACCCTGCCAAGCAGCAGAGTAAACGCTATCCCTGTAAATATGCCGATACCAATGGATAACATGCCATTTCTGCCGGAGGTTTTTGCTAATGCCGCCGGAAGAAGTAATGTTCCCACGCCCAGCAAATCATAGGTCAGCAGACGAAATATCTGCCGACCGGATATTTTATTATTTTTTGAAAACATGATTTTCCTTCTTTCTTAACCGTGTACGCTGTTCTTTTCTGGCATAAATCGGACGTTTTTTCATAAAAAACAATGGCTGTCTTATTAACGAATCTCTTTCATCCTCATATCCGCTTAAATCTGCCCCCACAAAAGGCATAAGGTACGGAATTCCAAAGCTTTTTAAATGGGATAAATGGATTAAAACAAGTAACAGTCCATACAAAAAGCCATAAAAGCCCAGCCATGCACATAAAAATATAAAACCGAACTTTACCAGTCGAAATGCGGTGGCAAATTCTTCGTTGGGAATTGCAAAGGAGCATAATGCCGTAAATGCTACCACAATCACCACAATGGGACTGACAATATTTGCTTCTACAGCCGCCTGTCCAATAATCAGTCCTCCTACAATACCAATGGTGCTGCCCATGGGTCCTGGCAGACGCAGTCCTGCTTCACGCAATAGTTCAAAGGATAATTCCATCAGCAAAAGCTCTACCACTGCCGGAAATGGCACACCTTGTCTTGCCGCTGCAAAGGAAAGCAAAAGTGTTGTCGGCAATACCTGCGTATGAAAATTTGTCACTGCAAGATAGATTCCCGGCAAAGTCATGGCAAAAAAAGCTGCTAAATACCGCAAAAACCGGGTAAAGGAAGCAATTTCCCAGCGGTTATAATAATCATCACTGGTCTTAATAAAGGAGTTGTAATCCGCAGGTACAATCAAACCCGTCGGGGAATTATCCGATAGTACCACAACTCTGCCTTCTAAAATTGCCATGGCAGCCCTGTCCGGTCTTTGTGTTGTCTGAATCTGCGGAAAAGGTGAATACCATTTTTCTTCTGACAACTGTTCTAACATGCCACTATCTAAAATCCCATCGATTTCATAACGGGTCAGCCGCCGTTCTATCTCCTCTAATAATGCAGGTTCTGCCAAATCTTCCATATACACCATATCCACATTGGTATTGGAGCGAACGCCTACCCGCACTTCCTTTACCCGCAGATTTGGCGTACGCAGACGTTTACGAATCAATGCGGTATTTACCTTTATGGAATCTGCAAAACCTTCTTTTGACCCTCTGATAACCTTTTCAGAATCCGGTTCTTTTACAGGCATTGCAGGGTAGCCTTTATCCGGAATCTTTACCGCTTTGTCGAAGCCATCAATAAATAAAATTACATCTCCGGTAAGCATACCTATAGCGGCTTCTTCTACGGTTTCAAACAGAGTCGCATCGGAAATGCCTAAAGCGTTTTTTTCCAGACAGGCATAGATGTCCTTTTTATCCATGGTACATAACTGGTTTAAAAGTCTGCCCACCACAGAATTTTCAAACATAAAGCTGCCGCCGGTCACTTCCACATAAGCAATAAAGCATGCCACATCCCTGCCGATTCCTACCTGCATGCTTTTCTTTTTGATGTCTGCGGATTCGCCCATTAGCTGCAGAAAATCGGCTTTATTTTTGCTTAATTCCTTAACCATATTTTTTCCTTTCAAAAAAGTTTCCTATGATACAAAAAAACAGAAACAAACAACATGGTATTGTCTGTTTCTGTTTATTATCCTGCTTTTTAATTTTTTTATTCCTGTCTACGGATAATATTCTTAACGGCATTTGCCTGATTATCCACATGGGTTCTTGTCATTTCTGCTACATAAGCTTTATCTCTGCGCCTTAGACCATCTAAAATCTGCTGATGCTCTTCTATCAGACGTGGGTAATTTTTTTCATCCTTTAGATATTCCACACGATAGCGATATATCTGTTCTCTTAAATTATTTAACATACCTAAGAGCTTAGGATTGTCTGCGGCTGTATAGATAACATCATGAAAATCAATATCTGCCTGTGCAATCTGTTTGATATCTTTTGTCTTTAAAACCTCTTCAAAAGCTTTTACCTTTTCTGCAAGCTCATCTACCTGCTCATCCGTAACTTTTTCACTGGCAAGCTGTACGGCTAAGATTTCTAAGGCTTCACGAATCTGTAATACATCTTCCATATCCTTTTCCGTCATACCGGCAACCTCTGCTCCACGGCGTGGTATCGTCACCGCAAGTCCTTCCTGCTGAAGCATACGGATGGCTTCACGAATCGGTGTACGACTGACACCAAGCTTTGCGGCTAGCTGTAATTCCATCAAACGCTCACCAGGCTTTAAATCTCCCCGTAAAATTGCTTCCCTTAAAGTATTAAACACGACATCCCGCAAGGGCAGATACGCATCGGTATTCAGTTCTAAATCCTGCATAATTTTCCTCCATCTGTATTCTGTCTTATGCTCTACGATTATTATAGATACTTGTCAGGTAAACCTGTTTTGCAAGCTGGGACTGACACATCTTTTCATATGCCGCTTTCGCTGTTTCTTCATCCTCAAATAAACCAAATACCGTCGGTCCGCTGCCACTCATCATGGCATTTAGGGCACCATTTCCTATCATACAACGCTTGATGTCATCAATGACAGGATTCTGCGGTATCGTAACTGTTTCTAAGAGATTGCCCATGTTGTCTGCAAGGGCTCTTAAATCGCCTTCCCGAATGGCTGTAAGCTGTGCATCTATATTCGGGTGAACGGTATTTTCATCTAATTTAAGATTTTCATATACATATTTTGTCGATACGCCAACCGCCGGCTTTGCAATCAGTACCGGACATTTCGGTGCAGGCGGAAGACTTTTTAGCTTTTCTCCAATACCTTCTGCAAGGGCTGTCCCACGCATGAGACAATAGGGAACATCTGCTCCGATTTTTACGCCTAAATCCATGAGTTCCTGACGTTTTAAACCAAGAGAAAATATTTCATTCATACCATATAAAACCGCTGCTGCATCGGTACTGCCTCCTGCCATTCCTGCTGCCACAGGAATATGCTTTTTTAAATCTACAGAAACACCATCGGTAATACCGCAAGTGTCCTGTAAAAGCTTTGCCGCCTTATATATCAGGTTGTTTTCATTGGTAGGCAGAAAATCTAAGTTTGTGGTAATAAAGATTCCCGGCTCCTTTGTCTTTGCGATTTCCAACTGGTCAAAAAGATGTATGGTCTGCATAATCATACGAACCTCATGGTAGCCGTCTTCTCTTTTACGCAATACATCCAGACCAAGATTTATTTTTGCAAGTGCTTTTACTTTGATATTATCCATTTCTCTCTCCGTAGTATTTTACACATTGTTTGTATTTTTTTGTATACAACGTTGATTCTAACATTTATTAAAAAAAAGGTCAATCCGACTTTACCTTTTCTTAGCATAAGCCGATATATATATTGAAGTTACATGTAAGGATACAAATTTATTATGCCAAGGAGGGTCAATATTATGAGTATTAGTCCAATTAGTAATGTTTCTGCGGTTCAGGCGGCAAATACCGCTGCACAGACAACAGAAAAAGCAGCAGAATCCACCGTTACAACTAAGGCAGAACAGGAAAATTCCGGTGTAGTTTATGAGAAAAATTCATCAACAAAGGATGCCGGTTATGTAAAGAAAAGCAACTCTTCTATTGTTGCACAGTTAAAGGCTGATGCAGAAGCAAGAACTGCACAGTTAAGAAGTCTTGTTGAAAAAATGATGTCCCAGCAGGGTTCAGCCATCGGCAAAGCGGCTGATGATGACAGTATGTGGAAGTTCTTAGCCAGTGGTGATTTTACTGTATCTGCGGATGTAAAAGCACAGGCACAGGCAGATATTGCGGATGATGGTTACTGGGGTGTAGAACAGACCTCTGACCGTATTTTAGATTTCGCAAAGGCTTTGAGTAATAATGACCCGGATAAGGCTGAAGAGATGTTAGAAGCTTTCAAAAAAGGTTTTGAAGATGCTACAAAATCCTGGGGCAAGGAATTACCGGATATTTCCAAGAAGACTTACGATGCTGTTTTAGAGAAGTTTGATGCTTGGAAAAATGGCGATGAAAAAGCGGCGGAAGATGCTGCTAAGGTGAGTGAGCAGGTATAATATAATAAAAGAATTGGGAGAATGGCTTGCCATTCTCCTGTTTTTATCCTTTAAAACGCATCACTCACATAACTATCCCCTGTACTTAAAATCTTACACTTCTCCCCGAATTTTTCTTTGAGTTTTATGATATCATGCATCCCCGTACAATGCATGGGAATGAGCATGTCAAATTCTTCTTTTTCCAAAGCCTCCATCGTCTTTTTTCTTCGCATTTCACCTGCATCAATTAAGTGCATACCGGCAGCAATACAGCCGATTTTCTTATCCGGAAAATAGTGCTTGGCTTCATAAATACAGTTGATAATACCCGGATGGGAACATCCTGCAAAAATGTGAATTTTATCCGCATCTTCAACAACAAGTATCTGTTCATCGGACATATCATCCTGCACATATCCATCTTCTGTTGCTAAGAAGAATTTCGGATTTGGTTTTTCAAAATCTGTACGATAGGATATATGGCTGATAAGATGCATACCCGGCAGAATTTCGGTACATGCATCCTCTAACAGATGTAATTCTTTTGGTAAATTTTCTAACCATGGAATCCCATTAAAATAATAGCTGTCTGTGTCTTTCTGATAACTTACCTTCCGGCGCAGAGCAGCTTTTTGCATATAGATTGGAACAGCTTTTTTATTATGAAAAAAAGGTATTCCCCCAGTGTGGTCATAATGCCCATGGCTTAGCACAATGGCATCTATTGCAGACAAATCTGCCTTTAAAACTTTGGCATTATGCAAATAATTATCTGTCTGTCCTGCATCAAATAAAATATGTCTGCCACTACATTCAACTAGCAGTGACAGACCATGTTCTCCCTTGTATTCCTTACGGTATACGGTATTTTCATTTAAAACGGTTAATTTCATTAGTCTAATTCCTGTTCTTCCTTCACTTTCATAATCGCTTCATTTAAACTCAACATCTTATCGTCTAATAAAGAAACAATTTCTGAACACTCACGCAAATCCCGGCTGATGTATTCCGGTGCATGCCCTTCAAATTTGTAATAAATCTTGTGCTCAAGACTTGCCCAGAAATCCATGGCTATAGTACGAATCTGCAATTCTACCTTTGTATCCACCACACGGTCAGATAAGAAAATCGGAATTGTAATCAGCATATGATAACTTTTATATCCACTTTCCTTTGGATGCTTGATATAGTCCTTAACAGATACTACTGTCAAATCATTCTGCTTACCTATCATCTCTGCCATACGGTAGATATCTGATGTAAAAGAACATACTATACGGATTCCGGCAATGTCATTGACATGCTCTACCATATTCGAAAGTGTACTTTCGTATCCGCCACGTTTGAGTTTTTTAACAATGCTCTGCGGGGATTTCACTCGTGATTTAATATATTCAATTGGATTGTACTGATGTACATGCTGAAATTCATCATTTAATATTTCAAGCTTGGTGCCAACTTCTTTTAATGCACTGTTATATATAAACATCAGTGTTTTCCAACTATCCACATCATCACCGATATTTCCATTTTTTGTAAGTTCGTTCATTTAAAAACCTCCATCCTGTCCCAAATTTATGCTCATAGTATATTTATATTGTATCACTTTTTCTCTTCTTTGTGGGGATATTTGACAGGATTTCATAAAAACTTAACACTTTTTAATCTTCTTCAATAACATGTATTTCCAAATAATCAAAATCAATACTTTCTATAAAATTGTCCTGATAAAATCTGGTTTTGGCAATCCGCTTAAATTCTTCGATGTTATTGTCTAACCAGATAGGTTTTGCCAAATCAAAACTATAACATGCCTCATCTAATGCCTGAAATATCTTGTGGGTTCTGGTATCTTCTTCGTTATTTTCTATAGTAATATCTTTGATTAAATGACTGTCTTTTATTTCTTTTACCCATAATCGAAACATAGCTTATCCTCTTCTCTGCCGATTGACTTCATACATTAATATGGTGGCTGCAATGGCTGCATTTAACGATTCTACACTGCCTTCCATAGGTATCTTAATGTAATCGTCTGCTAAATCTGCAATTTCATCGCTCAAACCATTTCCTTCATTTCCAATAAGAAAAGCTGTAGATGTTTTATAATTTGGTGCATCATACATCTGTGTACCCTTTAAGTGTGCTGCATAAAATTTTATACCCTTTTTTTGCATTTTTCCAATGGCAGCCTGCAAATCATCCACCACCAAAAACGGAACGCGATAAATACTGCCCATAGTAGAGCGTATCGTTTTGGGATTGTACAGGTCTACGGTTGTCTTATTTGCAATAATTGCCGTTATACCTGCACCTTCTCCGGTACGAAGCATGGTGCCTAAATTTCCCGGGTCCTGTATACTTTCCAGTAAAAGATAGCTGGCATTTTCTTTTGCTAACAGCTCTCTTTCATTCCACTGCGGCATGGATACCACCGTCAGAATCCCCTGTGGTGTCTGGGTATCACAGGCTGCTTTAAATACCGTATCGGATAGCACTTCATAGGCTGTATCTGCCAATGCTTTTTTGTGTTCTTCTGCAGCATAATAGCTTTCTGATACATAGACTTTTTGTATCCATTCTTTTGGTGCTTCTTCAAACATTTTTCTGCCTTCTGCAATGAATACGCCCTGTTCTTTTCTTGCTTTTGCTTTTTTATTTAATACTATCAGGTTTTTCACCTGTGGATTTGCTGTACTTGTAATCATATTTCCTCCGATAGTGGATTTTATTCTGCCATTGCAATGAAAACTTCCTTCCCTTGAAAGGCAAAGCCATATTTATATATTTTATCCGCCGATACACCCTTTGCAAAAAGTGCTGTCGCATATTGCCTGTCTTCTATCTGGGCAAGGGCTGCTAAGGCTGTATCTTTTAATGTCTCTTCATCGTCTTTGTCATACACTTTAAACTCCATAATTACTGCCGGATTTTTATTCGGATTCTTAGGCTCTATTATTACATCATATCTGCCAAACCCACTCTCTCTGTTAGATGTAACGATATAGTCTTTTTGCAACTCTACAATAAGTCCTAATACAAACCCATGATAAAATCTCTCCGGCTCCTGTCCTGTGGGACGTCTGCCTGTATCAAAATAGCTGAATATGGTAAGTGCTACACGATTCATATATACGTTCATCGCTTTACAATCTCCCATAAGCATTGCTTTTATAAAATCATTATAGTCTTTATTCGTTTTCCGAAACCACGATTTTACCATGCCATTGAGCATTATCAATACTTCCCTGTTGGTAACTGCCAGTTCATAGTTCGCCTCATCGCCTATCTCAATTTCCGACCAGTCTTCATAACTTAATACTTTCAAATAACCACTGGCAAGCAGCAGACTCCAAATTGCATTTTCATTATCATCCAACTGATTATACACAATCTGTTCATCCACAGGAACATATAAATGTCTGCCTTGCAATAATTCTTCAAACTGTTCCTTGACGTTTCCGTTTCCCTCACGAATCAGTTTTCCTACCAGACTGTTAGAGCTGGTATTTGCCCAATAGGTTGTAATTACTCCAGTATCTAAAACATTTAATATAGACCACGGATTATATATATCCCCATGTTTTCCAAAAATAAAACCATCATACCATTCTTTTACTTTTGTTTTTTCCAATCCTGATTCACACAGCTCCAAAGCTGCAAATACCTCTTCCTCAGTAAAACCAAAAGAAGTGGCATATTCATCTGACGTAGTCGTAACAACTTTCAAATTATTCAAATCTGAGAAAATGGATTCCTTGCTCACTCTGGTAATTCCTGTCATAACCGCTCTTTCCAAATATTGATTTGTCTTAAATGCGGAATTAAACATATTTCTTGTAAATGCCACCAGTTCGTCCCAAAAGCCATTTACATAAGCCTCCTGCATAGGAGTATCATATTCGTCCAGAAGAATAACAACCTTTTGGTTATAATGTTTACACAATAATTCTGACAAGCGGTGCAATGCTGCACTAGCATCAAACTCCGTCATATTTGTCTGCATACGTTCTATATATTCTTTGTCCTGTCTGGATAATCTGTCACTTTCCATCAATTCCGGATACTGTCTGAACTGCTCCATTAACAACTCAATGATGCGACGAACGGTATACGCATAGGTTGTTTCTTTTATCCTTGCAAAGGATAAATTAATTACCGGATAGGTTCCCTGCAATTCCCTGTACTTTTCTTCCTGCCAGATAGAAAGACCCTGAAAAAGCTCTCCCTTTCCTGCATAAGCAGAAGACAGAAAACAGTTTAACATACTCATATTCAACGTTTTTCCAAAACGCCTGGGACGGGTAATGAGTGTTATATCGTCACCGCTTTCCCACCATTCTTTGATAAACATTGTTTTATCTATATAAAAGCAGTTTCTTTTGATAAGTTTTTCAAAATCCTGTATTCCGATTCCTACGGTTTTTGCCATCATCACACCTCCTGAAATGTGTAAGTAACTATAGCTTATATGATTTTTTTGATATTTACAACCCAAAAATGCAGCGGAACAATTTTGCACCATTCCACTGCATTTTCTTCTTTTACATTATTTCTTTACTGTAACTTTAACTGTCTGATAAACACCATTCTGTGCATACACATAAATTGTACATGTACCTTTCTTTTTAGCGGTAATCTTACCATTTTTATCTACAGTTGCTACCTTTGTATTGCTAGACTCATAAGAAACATCACGATGATTTGTAAATTTCTTACTTGTCTTTTTCTGGGTTACTTTTAACTTGAAGGTCTTGCCTTTCTTTGCTAATGTAACTTTCTTTTTGTTGACTTTTAAGGATTTTACATTTGCACTCTTATTTGATTTTGTTGCAGAGTGGATAGTTTTGGATGTTTCAAGAATAGAAACTTTTCCATCCACCATCTTATATGCCTGCACAATATATTTGTAATAGGTAGCTTTTTTAAGTCCTTTATGGGTGTAAGAAGTTGTGCTGTTCTTATCAATAATAGTAAGCACTTCATATGCATATTTCTTCTTACCGGAATTACACATGTTACCTAATACAACGTAACCGTCTGCTTCTTTTACTTTTGCCCACTGTACTTTGTTACTGTTCTTTGTGCTTTTCTTTACCTGTGCTTTTAGTACACCAAATTTTGCGCCCTTTGCTTCCTCGGATTTTCCGGTTGGAATAGCTGCATTGTCTGCTAAGATGAGGTCTGGGGTTGGGGTGGTAAGCTGTGGTGTAGTATCTTTTCCTGTGCTGATAGAAGAATCTTTCACAGCTTCTTTTGCTCCACAGATACATACGCTATTTACATATTTGTGTGCTTCGGTAACGGTGCTGTCATTGTCTTTACATGTCGCTGTGTGTGTACCGTTTCCGTTATCTTTGTAGGTGTAAGCGTGCGTATGCGTTGTTTCATTTCCACCTGTAGCTTTTTCCTGCTTTTTGATGGTTACAGTGTAGGCTGTGCTGGTTTCGTGATCCTGTGCATAAGCATCAAACGTTAATAACGTTGTATCGCCTGTAAGTGGGATTATTCTTTCTACCGTATCATCAATTAAAATGTCTCCAACATAAATCATACCACTTGCTACATTTGGTGATAAATTCATTGCTACGGACTCTGTATCTGCCGGAACAGTTAATGTATAATTTTTTACACTTCCGTCAAATGCCGGTGAAAGTGTTCCTTTATCGAAACTTAATGCAGTAATATCTGGATTATCACTATATTCAAGTGTATTCTTAACTGCAATTCCAAATATACCACCTACTACAGTATTTCCATTACTTCGGAACTTAGCAGTTATCACATCATTATCTGCCCAATATTCTTCCGGAATTTCGTATGTTTCTGCATAGAATACGTTTGTTCCCGCTGTATCCGTAATCGTAATTGTCTGCAATTTTTCATCATTAATATAAAGATCAAAATTTCTTTCTTTATCTCCTGAATACCATATACACTCTAAATAATTATAATCGGCTGCCTGATCTACGGCTAAGTCATAGCTGAACCATCCGCCATCTTTTTCTGCATGACGGAATGTACGTCCCATCCATGAACCAACAGAGGATTTATTCGACTGCATATTTTTTGCCGCTTCAGAATTATTTGCATCAAAACTGTATAAAGAATCAATAGATGTTTCTGCATCACGCAACATTTCTTTGCTTGCTTTTATACGTTTCTGTGCACTCTCAGAATCCACTACCTCAAAGGTCATATATAAACCATAACGTTCTTTGTATCGCATATAATGTGGTGTGTAAATTAAATCCGGTGAATCCGTATTTTTCAGAACAAACTGTACTTTACCATCTTCACTATCTTCAATTCTTACCAAATTTTCTTTAATATTTGCTTTCCATTCTTCTACAGAATCTGCATTTACTGTAATTACTGTCTGGCATGTAGTATCCTTTGTTCCAACACGGACTATAATTCCATTTGGATTTGAATCTTTAATACCATTTGTTCCAAGTGCTGTACTAAGTACTACAGGACCATATTTAAATGCAATAAAGTTTTCATTATCCTGTGTCGCATAAGCAACTACTTCCATTGGGAATGTCCATGTAATGACATCACCTTTATTTACATTAGAAACAGTTACATAACCATTTTCTTCTATAATTGTCTGTGTTTCTCCATTGATAACAAGCACAGGCTCACCAGCTACCCAATCAGGAATACGGAATTTTAGGTTAGTTCCTTCTGTAACCTGTGTTCCATCCACAGCATCTACAGTAACTGTCACTACATCATTGTTTGGCATATCTGCATCCATGGTAAGTCTGATATTCTGTTTAGCATATTCGTATGTGTTTGCAAAATACATATTTACATAGATATCAGATTTTTCTGTAAAGTAATAGGTATCTCCTAATTTAGAAAAGTTTTCCACACCAGTTCCTGTGCAGCACCAAAATTCGTCTAATGCTTCATTAAATACTTTATTGTATCCTGGTGCCATTGGCTGGAAATACATAGTCGTACCAGTTTCCGGGTTCTGCGAAGATACAATAGCATTTAAGTATGTATTCTCATAGTAATCCATATACTTTTTGTCTTTAGTTAATTTATAAAGCTCTCTGGAGAGTTTTAACATATTGTAGGTATTGCATGTTTCACAGGTTGTACTTCCATCGTAATCACCCTTAGTCGCATCATAATGAAGTTCATCTGCATTATGGAAATGCTCAGATTGGCTGTTACCACCTGTAATATAAGTATGATGATTAATAACAATATCCCAGAAATTAACAGCCGCCGTTTTGTACATTTCCAAATCTGCCTGTTCATCTGCTGTCAATGCATTATAATACTCTTCATTATTTGTCATAACCGTGTAACGTTTTAATGCACCAGTTAATTTTGGAATTGTTGTATTTGCATGCTTTCCACTCAACACATCCTGATTATTTGCTAATGAAGTAAATAATTCTGTTTCATCAAAATAATGTGCTGCAATCTTGAAATGCTCATTACCTGTAATGTCATAAATTTCATACAAAGCTTCGTTCATTCCACCATATTCAGTACCTAACATTTTTGTATTATCTGTAAGGTTTGTACAACGATTATAAATATATTCACTAAATCCTTCTGCAATGCCAAGAGCTTCACCGGCAACAGCGTCCTCATCCACAAAGGTATAAATATCTATCAAACCTGCCAGTACTTTATGTAAATTGTACCATGGTACAAATACATTACTATCTGTACTGTGACTCTGTCCACTGAAGCTGCTGCCATCAATGGCATCCAAACGTCCCTCTTTAAATGGAGCGATATAACCTGCACTCTTTGGATTAGTTAGCGCATATGCATCCTGACACTCTTTTAATCCTTCTACAGCATCCACTATCTGCTCATAAAGCTTTGCTTTTGTATCTGCATCATCACAGCCTTTGTATGCCTGCGCAAGACCTGACATATAATGTCCAAACATATGTCCACGGAAGGTAGGATCAGCTTCTCGTTCCCATCCGCCATAGCCTTCTTCTGTTGGTGGTGTCAATCCTGCTGTTTTATAAAACTGATATAAAAATTTTTTAGAATTTAAACTCAATAAATAGTCATATTCTTTTTGCTCTGCATTTATTAAGTAATCATCTGCCAATTCAACATCACTTAACGAAATATCAGAAATATTGTTTCCTGTATCACCTACAGCTCTTACAGTTACATTAAATGCTTTTTCTACAGCTTCTCCACCTGCAAAACTTGCTTTTGCGGTTAATGTTACCATTACAGACTCTTCACCTTCTGCAGGACGAGTTACAATACCTTCATTTGTAATCCACTCCGGATTGGAAGAAGTCCATGTAATTACCGAACCACTTGTACCTTCTGCCACCAGACGCATATTTCCAGCCACGCTATCAGCTACAACAAGTGTATCTAAATCCTGCTGTGCAACAGCTTTTCTGTCTACAATTTTTCCACTTTCTTCGTAAATGGAAATTGCTTCTTCTAAACTTGCTGCTGTGTTATATAAACGGTATTCATCCAATGCAAGATTCTTCAAATAGGATGCTTTATAAACAGGTCCATTATAACCAATGGTCTTTTTGGTGTTTTCGCACGGACCGATTACCCCTGTGGACGTTGTGCTTAATCCATATTTTACTGTTGTCGCTTGTGGAATACCATTTCTGTAAATTTTTGCTACTTTTGTATCTACATCATAGGTCACAATAACATTTGTCCATTCTCCTGCTGGGAAGAATGAGGCTCTGTCGTCATTTACAAGCTTAATCAAATATGGCTGTTTTTCTGTTGCTGCTGGTCCAACAGATAAAGCAAGTGTACCGTTATCTCCACCAGAGGATAAGTACCAGCCATCTGTATACCACTCATTTTTATTCCATGTAATAAGCTGTTCGCCATCCATTGCAGAATCTGGTTTTATCCAGAAAGATAATGTTAAATTTTCCGGTGATAAATCTCCGTCTGTACCTAAATCCAGATAGGTAGAACCGTTAAATTTCATAGCTTTACTGTCAGTTGTAATTCCTTCTACATAGGTTGCTGTTCCTTTTCCCACTGTTACTTCTGTATTTTTTGCAGAGCTATCTGTTAAGTTATCTTCAAATTTTAAGTTTAATACGTTTGCATCAGCAAAAGTTGCCGGCTCTGCTGCTTTTGCCTTTACAGTTACTATAAATTCTTTAGTATCACGTTCTTCACCACTTACAATGGTTGCTGTAAGTTTCACTTCCACATCTCCGGTTTCTGCATCCGGTCTAGTAACTGTTCCATCGGCTGCAATTACTGCTTCATTATCACTTTCCCATGTAATTATACTGCCATTTACACCTGCTGTCGGCAATTCAATGTCTGTTTTTGTGGTTTCCGGAAGCGTTAATGCAGCTTTATCTAATTCGATTTTTCTCTCATCGATATCTACGCCTTCTCCTGCAAACAGTTCATCTACATCTGCCTGTGTTGCCACTGTATTGTAAAGCTGATATTCGTCGATAGCTATATTGTTTAAATAAGAAGAATTATATGCAGGTCCATTAAAACCAATTGTTTTCTTTACACTCTCTGCCGGTGTGATTACACCTGTAGCAGATGCACTTGGCGAATTTTTCTGTACCTCCTGTAATGTACCATTTCGATATATCTTCGCTTCTTTTGTTTCACTTGCGTATGTCACCACAACATGTGTCCATTCTCCCACCGGAAAAAATTCACTCCGTGTAGCAGAAACAGAAAACTCATATGGCGGATGTTCTGCTGCTGCGCCTACTGATAATATAAGTGGTGCAGTATCACTATTTGAAGACAGATACCATCCCTCTTCATTATAGTTATATTTGCTCCATGTAATAACCTGCTCACCGGATATTGCACTTTCCGGTTTCATCCAAAAAGATAGTGTCAGATTTTCCGGTGACAAATCACCATCTGTTCCTAAGTCAAGCCATGTACTGCCGTTAAATAAAAATGCCTGACTATCTTCTGTAATACCCTCCACATAACCTGCTTCACCATTTCCAACAGATACTGCAAAATTATTTACAGAACTGTCTGTTAAGTTGTTTTCAAATGCCAAATTTAATACATTTGATTCTGCAAAGTTCTCTGCTGCATACACATTCTGTAACCCATCCGTCGGTATCGAGGTTACACCTACTACAGTCGCAAGACCTGCTGCAAATACTCTTTTGAATACTTTTGAAAAATTCATAATCCTTCTCCTTTCAATTTTGCCCATTTTGTACATTGTATTATCATTGTAAAAACTTTTTACTAGAGAAACAATTCAATATCGTCTTATTTATGTTCAATTTTTTCTACATTTTTTTAACATTCCTATACTATTTTAATTTTTTTATGATATCTTTTTATTTTTTTATGATTTTGTTGATTATCTAACCAAAAAAGAAGAAGCCATTATAGAAACGGCTCCCTCTTCTGTTTATTTACTCAATTTTCATTTATTTTTTTACCGTAACACTTATCGTTTTATATATACCATTCTGTGCATATACATAAATCGTACATTTACCTTTCTTCTTCGCTGTAATTATACCCTTGCTGCTTACGGTTGCCACTTTAGTATTACTTGATTCAAAGGAAAGGTCACGATTACTTATTAGTTTCTTTCCATTTTTGGTTTGTTTTGCTTTGATGGTAAATTTCTTACCTTTTTTGGCAAGTGATACCTTTGTTTTATTTACCTTAATCGCTTTAACATTAGCATATTTTTTGTTCTTTGTGGCAGAATAAACCGTTTTTGATGTTTCAAGAATAGAAACTTTTCCATCCACCATCTTATATGCCTGTACAATATATTTGTAGTAAGTATCCTTTTTCAGATTCTTATGGGTATAGGAAGTTGTTGTATTATTCTCGATAATGGTAAGTACTTCATAAGGATATTTCTTCTTACCGGAATTTATAATATTACCTAATACCACATATCCCTCTGCATCAGCTACTTTTGACCACTGTACTTTATTGCTGTTCTTTGTTGCTTTCTTTACCTGAGCTTTTAATACACCGAATTTTGCTTTCTTTGCTTCATCGGATTTTCCGGTTGGAATAGCCGGATTGTCTGCTAAGATAAGCTCTGCGGTTGGTGTTGTAACTGCTGGTGTTACAGGTGTATCTGCCGCAGGTGGAATCGGATCTTTTGCGGTTTCCTCTTCTTTTTTACTTCCATCGCTTTCCGATGCTGGTGGAGCTGGTGTTTCCTGCTTATCCTCTTCCTCCGGAATAATCTCTTCAATCGCTATAGCAGAAATATCCTCCGCTGTTAATGCACCGTCATATATCTTAAACTCATCCATAAGTCCTGTCATGTATTCTCCACCGGTCCACATAGCTTTTCCAAGGTATAAAATTCCATCATTTCCTAAAATGTCAGAAAGCGTATATTCGCTGGTAACACTTCCTTTATTTTGTCCATTAATATATAAGGTTGTCTTATCCTGTTCCACGGAAATCACGACATGTTTCCATGAAGTATCATTCCATTTACCATTTACTGACGGTGCACGTTTACCATCATTCATATAACGCTGAACAACCACTTCATTTGCTCTATCTAAAACACCAAAATATGTTTCATACTCATACTCTGGCTGTCCTTCGTCCGGTGCTGCGTATACAGACCAGTTTGTACCTGTACCTTCCACTTTAGAATAGTAGGAAATCGTAATTTCATCTTTTCCTGCAAGCAGGCTGCTTCCATCTTCTGCTGTTACATCTACATATCCTGCACCGTCAAGAGATAATGCACTGCCGGATGCTCCGTCTGTAGCCAGTTCTGCTGTACCTTCCGCACTACCAACTGCTCCTTTACCGGAAAAACCAGATGTTTCATCATCAAAACTAAAATATGCTAATAATTTGCTGTCATATACTGCTTTTTCTGCATCTGTGAGTTTTGCAAATTCTGCTGTAAATGCCATATCTGCATTTACTTCTGTTTCTTTTCTTACAGTCTCTGTACTGCCATCACTCCATTTTACAAACTTATAGCCACCCTTAGGAACAGCTTTTACTGCCGTTGCCTGATAACCATCAATGACTACCTGTTTTTCAACACCGGAAATGCTTCCGCCTTTTCCTGCTTCGTAGGTTACATGATATTTTTTTGGTGCTGTATGTGTCTGACCTTCTGTCAAACCGGTAAGTGTTGCTTTTGCAACTTCAAACAATCCTGTTTCTTCATTATATATAAGTTTATCAATACAGGTTTCTCTGTGATAACCATAACCACTTGTCACCTGTCCTAATGGTGTCAGGAAACGATGGTATGCAATATAAAAATCATCTGTACCCGGTACCTGTAATGTGGAATGATGTCCCGTACCTTTAATATTATTTGCTACATCTTTGACAAGCAGCTGACATTTATATTCGATATCTCCATATAAAGAATCGGATACACCATATTTTACATGGTAATTTTCACTTCCTGTATCATCACAGGACCATGTAAAGTGATATTTGCCATCAATTTTGTTTACAATGATGGATTCACGGAAATCTGTAGCACCCACATAATTATGCATAGTTCCCGGAACAGTACTTATCATATCATCCCCAAGCTGCACAATTGCTGCATTTCCATTACCGAAAAGCATATAGGATGTTCCGTCTTCTTCTGTAAAAATAGATGGGTCAATACACTGTCCCATGGTTACACCTTCTGTACCACATAATTCCATGGTAACTAATGGTTCTTCTTCTGCCACGAATGGTCCGGTTGGTGAATCTGCAACCGCTACACCAATGGCTTTTTTCTGATTTTGTGGATCTCTGATATCATTCCCACAGAAATAGAAATAATATTTTCCATTCTTTTCTTCAATGGATGGTGCCCATGCACTTCCATCTGACCATGCCACATCTGTTCTTAAATTTAAAATCTGACCTTCATCTTTCCATGTAATCAAATCCTCGGATGAGAACACACGGAATTTGTATCCGCCCCAACTCTGGAAACCATCACTTGTACAATATAAATAGTATTTTCCGTTAAAGGCATCAATATCCGGGTCTGCAAACTCACCGCCAAGTACAGGGTTGTTTACAATCACTGTAGAAACCGTATAAGTTTTTTCATCTCCGCCAAATCCGACAGTGATTTCAAAATCCTCCATCAGATTATAGGATTCTTTTGCATTTTTTACTTCTGCACCATCCGTTAAATCAAAATCAAGTGTAACGTTTTCTAAATCTGCTGCTTTACGGGTTCTTGTAGCCACATCATAATCATATTTGGTCGCATACAATGTATATGTCGCATTTTCTTTATCCAGCTCTGTTTTTACAATGCCAACATCCTTACTGGTGATACCTTTTAATATTTCAATACTGTCTTCTTTTCCTGCTTCTTTGGCAATTTCATACTCTGTGAGTGCACGATTATAGACTTTCACATTGTCAAAATAGCCTTTAAAATATGCATCTCCGCTATAGAAAGATTTTCCTAAATAAGAAATAATATTTTCACCAAGGTCTGTTGTTCTGATTCTAATATTGTTATTTCTGCTGACAAGTATATTGTCCATATACATGCTGACAGTTTCATAATCTACGACTAATTTTACATTTATCCATTTTTCTTTAATAGAATCTGTACTGGTAGAAATTGTTTCTTCATTCTTGTAACCATTGCTGGTCATGGAGAATCTAGAATATTTATCCTCCGTTTTTAAAAACATATATTTATTGTCATTCTGTCCAAAAGTAAATGTGAAATAATTCCCTGATATCGTTACAGGCTTAACATCAAAGGATACGGATACTTTATTTCTTCCATCAAAAAGCCCCTGTGGCAGTTCTGCATATGTACCACTGCTTCCATCTAAATATAATACCTGTCCTTTATCACTATCTGTTGCATAGGTAGCACTTCCATATAGCTTTCCGGTATAGTTATTACCGCTCTTATCTGCAATCGTTGTGCCGCTTAAGCTTTCATCAAAATCATAGGTTAAAATCGGCTCGGTTTTCTCTTCCTCTTGATTTTCACCATCGCTATTATCGGTTTTGTATGCTGCTAAAACTGCCGCTTCTTCCTCTTTAGAAAGACGGATAACTGTACCATGACGGAATTTTCCATCGACAAAATTAGAAGCAACCAGTTCAAATTCTCCTGAAGATAAATCATTGGCAACATATGCTTTATAACCATCATTATCTCCCATTGCACACCACTGACCGCTCGGAAGCTGGTATACAGTTAAACCTTCCATACCGTTAAATCCTGCGCCAAAGCTGCCGCTTCTTGTTACAATACGCTGCCATGAACCATTTGGTGTACTTGTATTTTCTCCGTTTCTGACATCCAACACATCCTCTGTATCCAATGTGTCGCTGACATCCACAACTGTATTCCAGTCCGATGTGGAGAAACGATAAAATTTCCCATTGTCTTCTACAATGGTGGTATCAATAATATTTACTTCATCACCACTGTCCTGATCTTCACTTAACCATACCTTTGGCTCTGTAAATTCCACAAAATCCTCTGTACGGCAGACATATACACGCAAAGCATTTTCATTGGTATCTGCTTTGGATTTATCTCTTGCAGACCAGTACACTACATAATTGCCTTCTTCTTCGTCATAAATGGCTTCCGGTGCCCATACACAGCCGGCATCCTCAAAACCTGCATAGACAAGGCGAGGCTCACTCCAGTTTACTAAGTCTTCAGATTCCCAGACAACAATATTCTGGCTTGCACTTAACTGATTCCAGCCACTTCCGCCTGCTCCGCCGCCTTCTGCATGAAGGTCTGTAGCAAGAATCCAATATTTACTTCCATCGGCGGAACGAATCAGATGTGGATCTCGCACACCCTTATCGCTGCCTGCTAAATTTACAGTATCCAGAATGGATTTTGCTGTACCGTCTTCTTTATTAAGCTTCTCCCATGTCAGACCATCCTCACTATATCCAAGGAAAATCTTCTCATAGCCATCCTCTGTTCCAAAATTCAGCCAGAGATATCCTGCATCATAGGAGCTCTCTGCTTCTGCTGCCTGCACGGTATCTGCTGTCGCTGCATCCGGCATTTGAACACCTGTAAATGCAAGCACACCTGCAAGAAAACCTGCAAGACATTTGCTTATTGTCCTTTTTCTCATAGCATCCTTCCTCCTTAAAACCATTGTTTACTACTCTATAGGATACCGCTTTTTTTACAAGGACAATATAGAATATTTTCGTTTTTTTTGTAACATTTTCGTTTTTTAGTAAAATTTTTCCCGCAGATTTTACAAATCTTTTCGGTATTTACTTGGACTGATTCCCGCAGATTTTTTGAAAACTTTAGTAAAATAAAAATAATCATTATACCCGGTCAATTCTGCCACCTGGGCAATGGAGAGTTTTTCATCCTTCAACAGCTCTTTCGCTTTCTGCATACGTCTTGCGGTAATATACTCCGAAAATGACAGTTTTAATTCATTTTTCAAAAGACCACTTAAATGGCTTGTACTGATGCCATATTTTTCTGCTAAATCTGTTAATGTAATATTTTCCGTAAAGTGCTCCTGTATTTCGTTTACAATCTGACTGATAATGTTAAGACTGATTTCTTCTTCCTGTAAGCTGTTACTTTCTAAATCTTTCTCCGCTAATTCTGCTGCTAAACGCTCTAATACTTTATTTAACTGCTCCTGTTCAATAGGCTTTAACAGATAATCATATGCCTTTAACTCTACCGCTTTCTGCGCATAGGAAAATTCTGCATAACCACTGATGAACACCGTCCTCGTCTGTATTTTTCTTTTTGAAAGTTCTTCTAAAACCTCAAGTCCCGTATAGCCCGGCATACGGATATCTGAAAAAAATACATCCGGCGGATTTTTTTCCATTTCTTCTAATGCAGTCACGCCATTATTTGCTTCTCCTATCACTTTAAAGGGCAGTCCTGATTTTTCTATCAATTTTTTTAATCCTATGACAACCCATACTTCATCATCTGCAATAAATACACTATACATGCTTATCGTTTATCTCCTTTATACAATCCGGTATAACAATTGTAATTTTTGTACCTTCGTCTATTCTGCTTTGTATATCAAATTCCACTTCATCCTCATAAAAAAGCTTTAACCGCTGATAAATATTGGCAATTCCTATACCTTTCCGATTCAAATTTGACCCTATGGTGCTTCGCAGCCATACAACTTTTGCGGGAGGTATTCCACAGCCATTATCCTCTATAATAAATAAAATATGGTTTTCATCCTTCATTTCCACGGTTACAGACACTTCACCATCTTCGACCTTCTTTTCCAAGCCGTGAAAAACCGCATTTTCCACCAAAGGCTGCAGCATCAGCTTAATCACTTCTTTTTTTCTTACTTCCTCTGCCATGTGAATAGTGACCTTGATTTTTCCCATAAAACGATAATCTATGATTTTGGCATATTCTTTGATATAGTTTATCTCATCCTCTACGGTTACAATGTTTTCTGCTTTTACCGCAAAACGAAAAACCTTGGACAATGCCACGGTAATCTCTGCAATATCATCCACATCATGATATAATGCCATGGAACGTATGCAGTCGAAGGTATTATATAAAAAGTGGGGATTTATCTGGTTCTGATAGGCTAAAATCTGTACCTGCCGCTTGGCAATTTCCATTTCATACATCTTCGTCTGGGATTTTAAAATCTCCTGATTCATACGCTCTTTTTCGTCTAACATCTGGTTTAAGCTAGATGCCACAATTCCCAGTTCATCCGGCTGCATTTCTTCCATACGAAGCTCCGGCTCGTTTACATTTTCATTAATAAACTTTCCTATTTTTCGCACTCTGTATAAAATACGCCAATAGCAAAATCCCACCATGACAATAATTAGCAATATGGCAATCCAATAAGCAAGATTAATCATCTGCATATTATCCTGTGCTTCCTGCCAGATACTGCTCCTGAAAATACGGCTGACTACTTTCCATTCATCCATTTTGACATTTTGGATGTTTACAACACAGGATATGTCACTTTTTAACATATCCGCAGATAAATCCGTCAGATTTTCCCCACCGGCACTTTCTAAAATCCGGTCATTGCCATCAATCAAATACACCTGTGCATATTCTCTTATCTGTGCACCTTCTAAAACTCCCTGTAAACTATTGGTACGAAGCAAAAAAACGCACATGCCAATCTGTCTGCCATATTGTTTCTGTTCTAAATCATAAATCGGAAAATACACAAGATAATAAGGAACATTTGCCTGTTGCAGATAACAAATATTACTAAATTCTACTTTATCTTTTATCCCTCCCAAAATACGACTGTCTAACGCATCTCCCATTGCTGCAATCTGCTGCATGGACATATCATACAAATATATCCCTTCTATATCCTGCTCTAAAAGTACAGCATTGGAAAACACCTGTGAAATTTCTGCCCGGGACATAATACGCTCATTGTGACTTTGAGCATAGTATTCTACAACCGTAGGCGAATATGCCACCGTTGTCATAATGTCTTTTATCGTATCGTAATAATCTTCCATTTTCGCTTCTATCTGAAGCAGAAGCTTTTCATTGGAACTTAGAATATTTTCTTCTAGCGTATGCATCATGTATTGTCTGGTAACCACACTTCCCATGCCAAGCACCAGTATAATACCCAGTGCCAATGCCATCAACTGCATAAGCAGACTGCTTTTTATCTTATTTTTTATCATAAGGATTTCTATCTTCCTGCATTAATTTACTTTTTGAATTTTTGTGCCATATTCTGCGCAATTTTTCTGATAAGCTTCATTTTTTATCCGGTCTACGGTTTCGATTCCCCTGTCCTTTAATCCACTTATCAGTTTTTCATATTCTGCTTCAAAAGCCGCATCACTGCCAGCTAATATAACCGCTAATATTTGTGACTCTTTCCACGCTGCAATATCCTGCTCCATGGCAGCCTCTTTGCTTCCTGCTGCAAACAAATCTGCCGAAAATGTCAAAAGAGAATCGTCATACTGCACAACCGCTTCATGCTTTCCATAGGCAATCTGCAGTTCACCATACTGCTCTTCTTCTCCGGTTTCCTTATTTCTTTCCCATGCCGTATTCACAAAGCTCCACCATGCTGTCATTCCGGTGCGGCTATAGGCTTCCTTTTTTTCTTTTCCCTTCTGTGTCCTGTGCACAACACCCTTTTCGTCTATGGTATAGTCTTCTCCTTCATATCCAAAATACCAAAACATCATACCCTCATCGCAGGTCATATAATCTATCCACTCTGCAATTTTTTCCGGATGCTTACAATCCTTTGCAATGAAGGTCTGCATCCAGCCGGTGGATACACGCAGGGATTTTCCCCATACCGGCGTACTTCCGGAAGATGACAATATAGCCCCTGTAGATATCCACTCTTCCTTGTTGGCATTGGTATTGGCTATATTTCCAATAAAACATAAGACATTTCCACTGTCTACCCATTCTTTGACCTGTGTATTTTCCAAGGTCAGACTTTCACTGTCAATATATCCTTTACAAACGGCGGTCTGAATAAATTTCAAAGCATCCTTTGCCTGTGGCTGTAACATAACGTCCTGATAATCACCATTTTCATTTACCCGCTCTGCACCAAATGTTTCCAATAAATATTTTAATGACGGGTCCTGATAAGCTTTTCCATCCAAAAGCAATGGTATCTTTCCCACATTTTTTGCCTTTTCAAAAGCAGCTAATACTTGCTCTTCTGTCTGTAAATCTGCTGCTTCTAAATCTAATTCCTCCAACAATTTTTTGTTCCATATAATCGCATTATTATCGTTGTATTCCACTAAATCTTCCCAAAATTTGCTGCTGGGTTTCCAAATTTCCCTTGTATCTTCGGAATTCAAATGGGAGGGATACATATACCATGCACCATCTCTTTTAATAATCTCCTGTTTAATATCCTGCGGAAAAGCTTTTAATATATGGGAATCGGGTTTATATTTTTCAAAAAATTCGTCTAAATCCCATACTTTTCCTGAAGATACTAACTGCTGTCTTGTCGTCATATCCATAATGGATATTATATCCGGCAGTTCATCATCATAAAGCATCAGCTTTAACCTTGTATCTGCTTCCTGCGTAGGTATCTGAATGTCTAATTTTAAACCTGTTTTTTTAGAAATATCCCCTGTAATTGTCCCTTCTGTGGTATCCCACACCGGCGGTTTCCAGAAATTCACATCTGAATAAAAGGTGACTTCTGCGTATTCTTTTGTGGTTTGCTGATAGTTTTCTTCTTTTTTCCCACAAGCACTAATGCACAGCATCAGCATACATACTGCTATCCATATTTTCTTACTCTTCCCTATCATAGTACTTCTCCTTAGAATATCCGGTACAGCAAAAAAGCGAAAACTGCCAGACTATGTCTTTCACATAGCCTGACAGCAGTTTTGCTCTTTTTTCACTATTAAATTGCAAGATTGGTACAATACTGGAACTGATACTCCGGAATACCTTTCTTCATTGCTAATGCTTCATCAATATCATAATCTGTGAAATCACCATTGCAGTATGCAACTACACGGTTGCTCTTGCCTTCACAAAGTAAGTCTACGGCATAACATCCCATAATGGATGCATATACACGGTCTTTACATGTCGGGCTTCCACCACGCTGCATGTGACCTAAGATAGTTGCTCTAGTTTCCATACCTGTTGCAGCTTCAATTCTCTTTGCCATACTTTCGGAATGTCCGATACCTTCTGCATTGATGATGATATGATGCTGTTTACCACGTTTTCTATTTTCAATGATGTGGTTTACTAATTTCTGTTCATCATAATCATATCTTTCCGGAAGAAGGATATCTTCTGCACCATTGGCAATACCGCACCATAATGCAATATAACCTGCGCTGCGGCCCATTACTTCGATAATACTACATCTTTCATGAGATGTGGATGTATCACGAACTTTATCAATAGCTTCCATTGCTGTATTTACGGCTGTATCAAATCCGATGGTATATTCTGTACATGCAATATCCAAATCAATGGTTCCCGGAATACCAACTGTATTAATACCAAAATTTGCTAACTTCTGTGCACCCTGGAAAGATCCATCTCCACCAATTACAATCATACCATCGATGCCGTGCTTTCTACAGATTTCAGCACCTTTTTCCTGCACATCAGCATTTTTAAATTCTAAACAACGTGCTGTCTGTAAAATTGTACCACCACGCTGAATGGTATCGGATACACTTCTTGCATCCATGTCAATGATTTCTTCCTGAAGAAGTCCTGCAAATCCTCTCTTAACACCTTTTACTTTTAATCCTTTTCCTAATGCTTCACGAACAACCGCACGAATAGCTGCGTTCATTCCCGGAGCATCTCCACCACTGGTCAAGACACCAATCGTTTTGATTTCCTTTGCCATAAAAACAATTCCTCCTAGATTTATCCCTAATTTCCAAAATTTATCCTAATCTACTATATTTTAATAGCTTTACTTAATGTTTTCAATAGCTTTTTCTACAACTTTTACATTTTTTTCACCGAAAATATTCGTCAAATTGTTCAGCAGGCTATTGTCTATATGCACATTACGGCTTGCAGGAAGTCGTTTCAGGGCTTTTTCTGTCGAAATATAGATAATTACCGCATCGTTTCCGTCAGAATCCACAATGGTCTGATATAATCTTTGTTCATTTTGCTCATACTCTGCTTTCGTAGCAAACTGAATCCATAATTCACGCCTTGCCGCATCAAAGGGATAGACCTTTTCACAGATAACTTTTCCGTTTTTTTCCTCCTCCACATTGGCTCTGCCACGAATAAAGACCTTTGCATCCTCCTGCATTAAGGACTGGTTTTTCTCGTAATCCCTTGGAAAAACCACAACTTCCACTGTTCCAAGCAGGTCTTCAATGGTTAAAAATGCCATGACTTTATTGGTTTTTGTATATTTTATGGTCTTTTCCGTAATCATACCACCAACCATTACCGCTGTACCGTCTTTAATTTTAGCTTCTCCAATTTCCTCGTCTAAAAGGAAATCTGCGGTTGTGGCAGAGATATTTTTGCGCCAGCGTTCTTCGTACTCTTCTAACGGATGACCACTGACATAAATACCCAATACTTCTTTTTCAAAACCAAGCATGGTTTCTTTGTCGTATTCACCCACATCCGGCATGGTGATTTCGTATTCTTTCTTTTGTTCTTCTGATAGTGTATCCATCTCAAACAGGCTCATCTGTCCATCCGGTACATTTTTTTTGTCTTGGTGAATACTGTCTAATATGGAAGCATAGACCATCATTTTCTGCTTTCTCGTACCCTCAAGTCCATCCATTGCTCCTGCTTTTATGAAGTTTTCCACCGCACGTTTATTGACTTCTCCACCACTCATGCGGGTAAGAAAATCCTTTAAGGATGTAAATTTTCCTGCTTTTTTACGCTCATTTAAAATAGCTTCGATTACCGGTCTTCCCACACTTCGGATTGCGGATAAACCATAACGTATCTGTTTACCGGATACAGAAAATCCACTTTCTCCTTCATTAATATCCGGTGGCAATATTGCAATTCCCATACGTCTGCAGGTCAAAATATACTCGGAAACTTTTGAAGTATTATCCTGCACAGAGGTCATTAGTGCTGCCATATATTCTACCGGATAGTAGTATTTTAAATAGGCTGTCTGGTAGGATACCACTGCGTAAGCTGCCGCATGAGATTTATTAAACGCATACTTTGCAAAGTCAATCATTTCATCATAAATCTTGTTGGCAACCTTTTCATCAATACCATTTGCCACACAGCCGGGAACATTTTCTTCCGGCTTGCCATAGACGAAGTTTCTCCGCTCCTCTTCCATAACGGACTGCTTTTTCTTAGACATGGCACGACGTACCAAATCGCTTCGTCCCCAGGTATAACCGGCTAAGTCCCTTACAATCTGCATAACCTGTTATAGTGATAGGTAACCCTTTGATATTATCTCTAGGTTTTCCCCCACTCCACACCGTGCATGCTAGTTTCCTAGCACACGGCGTTCCATCGTCATAACTTTTATTCATTCTAATCAAACAACCTAAATTTAATAAGTAACTACTTTAATATTTCTTCCATGACTTATTGGCTATATTATTAATTATTATATCTAAGCCCAGCATACATTAACATTATAAGTCCAATTATAAAACCTATTATAAAAGCAACAAAACTCCATTCGGAATTTGTAATACCTATGATTATACTCGTAATTAAAAGACCTGCACCAATTATGGTAACGCCTATTCCTGATATAATACAGAATGCTTTTTTATTTTCATTGGTTACTTTATCATAATGATAACTATGCAATAATGATATTTTTTCTTTTTTCCATATAAGATAACCAAAAACAATGAAAGTAAATCCTATTAGTCCTATAATAATCTCACCAATCATAATCTCACCTCCCTATATATTTTAATTATATAAAATAATTTTGTAATTTCAAATAAGGAGCGTTTAAATTACTTATTCAAGGTTTATTCATATTTATAACTAAGCTTAAGGCTCTTTCTTTCCTTAACAATAATGGGTAATTCCAATAATTGTCTTAGTCTATTTACCTTTCTTAATTCGGTTGATTTAATGTTTAGCAAATTGATATAATATTCAATCGTCTCAAGTTTGTTTGCATGTAGTAGTTTGTGAACATCTTTATCAACAAGTACAAGATTTGAGTACTCATCAGTACCTCCTCTATGTTTCGCTTTCTTGTGGTGACAATGAATATCATCAACACTCAAAAACTCCTTGTTTGTAACATAACATTTGCCCCATTGAGCACTATATAAAGAAATTCTATTGTCATAATACTCAATGCTACTACTACCTATCTTTTGGTTCATTAGTTGATACATCATAGTACAATTTATACCTAGCTTGTCGTGTATAATTGCACGACCTTCTTTGGTATAAGGACATATCCTTTGATTAAAAGCAATTGGATTTTTGAATTGCACATAATAGATTGGATAAATAGGTTCTCTCGTCCCTTTGATATATCGCAAGGATTTTGATTTACCATATCTTTTCTTCTCTATGTCTGTTAAAGGTCGTCCTTGTTTAACAAGTCGATTCCCTCTTTGTGTATTCAAACGATTATACATAATCCTATGATTTCGATTTTGAATT
Organism: Lachnospiraceae bacterium; assembly: GCA_017624495.1. GTDB lineage: Bacteria > Bacillota > Clostridia > Lachnospirales > Lachnospiraceae > Roseburia_B. Next base: position 47,864 of record JAGAMY010000020.1, read on the forward strand.
CTACTCAAATCGCTTGCAACATTCGTTGCTATACGATAATAGTTTTGAATTCCTAATACCATTGAATTATATACAACTACTTCCTTAGCTTCTTTGTCAGAACCTTGATAACTACAAAACTTTTTAACTTGATTTGCTAACTTTTCACCCTTATCTTTAAGGGCTTTTTGACTTATGTGTGAATCTACAACATATTTTGAGTTTTTCTTCTTACGATGAACCTTAATACTAAAACCAAGAAATTCCATACTCTTTTTACGAGTATTTACTATTCGAGTTTTCTCTTGTGAAATATCTAACTTCAATCTTTCTTTTAACCATTTTTCAATAGCTATTTTTGATTTCAAAGCATCTTGCTCATTCTTACAAAAAATTCGAAAGTCGTCAGCATATCTCACAATCCATAACTCTTTTAGATTGGTACTTTCTCTTATTGCTCTATAACCATGTCCCCTATCGACCGTACCATTCTTTTGTGGTCTTTGACTATAATTGTCAGTCACTTTACTATATTGAAATTGACTTTCAACCCAATGGTCTAGTTCGTTAAGAACTATATTGGCTAATAGTGGAGATAAAATCCCTCCTTGTGGAGTTCCTTTACTTGGCTTTATCAAAGTCCCATCGGGCATTTTGATAGGAGCTTTTAGTATTTGTCGAATTACATATATCAACTCTTTATCACGAATTCCTAATGCCCATATTTGTTTAATGAGCTTGCTATGGTCTACATTATCAAAGAAACCTTTTATATCAAATTCAATTACATAATGCAAATTTGACATTTGTAACATTCGATAGGTTCTTGATATTGCATGCTCGACCGAGCGATTAGGTCTAAAACCAAAACTATTATTAGAAAATTTTGCTTCACATATAGGTTCCATTACTTGCTCAATGCATTGTTGGATTAACCTATCCCATATACATGGAATTCCAAGTGGCCTTGTTGTTCCATTGGGTTTTGGAATTTCTTTTCTTCTAACGGGTTTTGGTCTATATCCATGTTTACTTCCTCGAACTATATATCTTACCATCTCAACAACCTCATTTGGTTGCATTTTTGCTATATCTTTAATATTTCTATTATCAGTACCAGGAGTAATACTACCTCCATTGGTCTTGATGTTTCGATAAGCAAGTAAGATATTGTTCTCACTTAGGATAATATCCATTAGTTTTGGAAATTCGGAGTTCTCTTTGCTTTTCTTATAAAGTTCATCATAGACATCTTGCATGTCATAGTATTCATTGTGTCTCAAACTATCAATACAATGTCTCGTATCTTTAGGCATAGGGCTCTCACTTCCTTTCTTGAAAGTGAGCCTTTTTAGTCATACACGAAATCCCTATTGTGTTTGAATGAATGAATTTTTAATTTAGTTCTTAATAAAAGTTATAACGACTTGTGCCCATTCCTCCATCTTCATTACAAAGACTTCATAGGTTCGAACACTACTTTTCAGCATTGATTCGATTGCTTATTGTTCTTCGACAATCTATATTTTCAAATACTACTAGGAATATTCAAAAATACTCAATACATTTCCTCGTTCCAATAATTTCTACCTTTACATATACCCTTAGGTGCTCAATATAGGCCTGTTAGCTTGGATGTGCCTTTAACACAACAAGGTCTTTCATAACCAAGATTTTTACTCAACCTCACTAACACTATGTTGAAATAGCCCCTTATGTTTCCATAAGGTCGTATATAGACCCTTTAATTTCTCGAGTTCGTCAGTCGTTTTGACATACTCACCATAGGTATTTTATAGGCTTCCGACATATCACAAATCATATCTTTTACTTTAATCTTTCTTGGCGGGCGAGCTCTAGCTACTTTTGAACCAACCATACTCAATTATTTCATTAACTTAGACTTGCTTCTGCCGACTTTACCGAGCTTCATACAAAGTTCGTTTCCAAACAATGCATGTCGGAGTCTCAAAGAGTAAGTTTCAAAGCGTTACCTTATCATTCCTTACTTCGAAATTATTAGTTCTCCATCATTTGTTTTCGACATTCCAAATTGAATCCCTTTTTACTTGAACCAATATATAAGAATATCTATTCAAATAATGTGCTTCGCCTTTGTTTATTTAAGCGAAGAACGAGTCGCACCCTGATAGACAATGCAGCCATAGGTAGGAGCTAAAATCGGCTCTAACTGCGGACAGTCATAGGCAATGGGACCTTCGCTGTTTTTTCCCCGGATATATGCCGGAATAAAGTCCATAGGACCCGGTCGGTACAGGGAAATTCCCGCAATGACATCTTCTAAATTCTGCGGTTTTAACTCCTTCATAAAGTTCTTCATTCCGGCACTTTCTAACTGGAATACCCCTTCCGTTTTTCCTGTTCCTAAGGATTCTAAAACAGCTTTATCATCGAAATCGATATGGTCGATATCAATATTTATTCCATGACCTTTTTTCACCATTTTTACCGCATTTTGAATCACGGTTAAGGTTCTAAGACCTAAAAAGTCCATTTTCAAAAGCCCCAACTCTTCGATGGTCGTCATGGTAAACTGGGTGGTAATCATGCCGTCTGAACCTCTCGATAACGGTACATATTCATCCATTGGTTTCTGTGAAATCACCACGCCTGCCGCATGCATGGAGGTATGTCTGGGCAGTCCTTCTAAACGTTTAGACATATCAATTAAACGCTTAATACTCTCATCACTTTCATACATGGAACGAAGTTCTGGATTTATTTTTAGGGCTTTATCAATGGTAATTCCCAGTTCATTTGGTATATTTTTGGCTATTGTATCCACAAAAGCATAGGGCAAATCCATCACACGACCAACGTCACGAATAACTCCCCTTGCCGCTAAAGTACCAAAGGTAACAATCTGTGTTACACAGTCTTTACCATATTTCTCGATAACATAATCAATTACTTCCTGCCGTCTTTCAAAGCAAAAATCCACGTCAATATCGGGCATGGATATTCGCTCCGGATTTAAAAATCGTTCAAAAATCAGACTGTATTTTATCGGGTCAATATTGGTAATTCCTGTGGTATAAGATACTAAACTTCCTGCTGCACTTCCTCGTCCGGGACCTACGATAATCCCATTTTCCCTTGCATAACGGATATAATCCCAAACAATTAGAAAATACTCCACATATCCCATGTCTTTAATAACATTTAATTCGTATTCTAATCTTGGTTTTAATTCCTCTGCATTATCAGGATAGCGTTCTTCTAAGCCATCGTAGCAGAGTTTTTCTAAATATTCATAGGTGGTATATCCATCCGGTACTGGGAAATTTGGCAGTTTTGTATTTCCAAATTCGATTTCCACATGACAGCGGTCTGCAATTTTCTGTGTGTTTTCCACCGCCTCAATGGCATAAGGAAATAGGCGTTTCATTTCCTCTTCTGACTTGACATAATATTGTCCGCCTTCATAACGCATGCGGTTTTCATCGCTTAATTTTTTACCTGTCTGTAAACACAACAGTATATCATGAGGCTCTGCATCGGCTTCATAGGTGTAATGTACGTCATTGGTAGCAACCAGTGCAATGCCTGTATCCTTTGACAAACGTAAAAGCTGCTGATTAACCGTCTGCTGCTCTGGAATCCCATGGTCCTGCAACTCTAAGTAAAAATTATCCTTTCCAAAGCAGTTCTGATATTTTAATGCTGTTTCTTTTGCTTCTTCATAAAAACCACGCACTAAATAACGCTGTACCTCTCCGGCAAGACAGGCACTTAAGGCAATAATCCCTTCATGATAAGTTTCTAAAACTTCCATGTCTACCCTTGGCTTGTAATAGTAACCATCCACAAATCCTTTAGATACAATTTTTACCAGATTACTGTATCCGGTGTTGTTTTCCGCTAATAAAACCAAATGGTAATAGCGGTCTTCGCCGTGGGTGTTTTCTCTGTCAAAACGGGAATTGGGGGCAACGTATACTTCACAGCCTAGTACGGGGTTGATTCCGGCAGCCGTGGCAGCTTTGTAGAAGTCAATGACACCGTACATGACACCGTGGTCGGTAATAGCTGCGGCGGTCATGCCAAGTTCTTTGACCCTTGCAACGTATTCTTTTATTTTGTTCGAGCCGTCAAGAAGACTGTACTCGGTATGCACGTGTAAGTGTGTAAATGACATATTTTTAACTCCATTTCTGTTAATGGTTTTAGTATAACTTATGAGAGGGTGGGAAGTCTATAAGAAATAAATTACGTTTTGACGATGCAGTTTATCCCGAAATGCCGGAGTGAAACGAACGGCAGACGAACACTGTGTGGCTAAGTTTCCGTCCAGTATAAAAGGTATTGGAATTTGGTAAAAAGAGCCGGGGACTGTGCAACGGCAGAGTGTCCGGCTCTTTTTACCAGATTTACATTTTGTAACCGGACTGGGATATTGGCTATGGTACGTCTGCCTGGGTTACGAAAGGATTTAGGGATAATCTACATCGAAACCTCCACAGGTAGATGACGCCAGAACACTTACGGCTACATCTCTACTCTATGGAGATTTTGATGCATATTATCCCAGAATTCCTCGTAACCCAGGCAGACACGTCCTACGCTCTCCAGTCCGGTATCACAGCGTAAATCAGTAAAGCAGGCAGGGGGAGTAGCTCTGTGGAATTGGTAGTGAAAAGTAGTGTTTCTTACATTTTCTAAACGAATAGTTATGCGCAAACATGGACGTTTGCGCAAGAATCCGCCACGGCATGGACGCCGTGTCGGATTCGGTAACGAACGTTGCCACTATATAAATGAAAATGTATAGAAACCCTCTTTTCACGGACTTCCACAGAACTGCTCCCCCTGCCTGTTTTACTGACTTCATACACTATGAATACCGGACGGAAACCTATCCACACAATGCACGTCTGCCGGAAGCTTCGCACCGACATTCCGGGATAAACATGCATCGCTAAACCGTAACTCTACTTCTCAATCCGTGCAACTCCTGTCTCAATCGCAGCCTTAGAAACAGCCTCCGCAACAGCCTTTGCAACTCTCTTATCAAACGGATTTGGAATAATATAATCCGCATTTAATTCATCATCCGTAATCAGATTTGCAATCGCATATGCTGCTGCAACTTTCATTTCATCATTGATATCAGAAGCTCTTACATCCAAAGTACCTCTAAAAATACCCGGAAATGCAAGTACATTGTTAATCTGGTTCGGGAAGTCGCTTCTTCCTGTTCCTACTACTGCTGCACCTGCTGCCTTTGCTAATTCCGGCATAATTTCAGGAACCGGATTTGCCATTGGGAAAAGGATTGGATTTGGTGCCATGGTTTTTACCATTTCTTCGGTAACAGTTCCCGGTGCAGATACACCGATAAATACATCTGCTCCTTTAATTACCTCTGCTAATGTGCCCTTTTCCATATTGCGGTTAGAAATCTTTGCCATTTCCTGTTTTTCTTCATTTAAGCCTTCACGACCTTCGTAAATTGCACCTGTACGGTCACACATAATCACATTTTTCAAACCAAAACTAATTAATAACTTGATAATTGCAATACCTGCTGCACCTGCACCGGAGGTAACAACTTTGATTTCTTCTAATTTTCTTCCTGTAAGCTTTAATGCATTTAACATCGCTGCTGCTACAACTACTGCAGTACCATGCTGGTCATCATGGAAAATTGGAATATCACATTTTTCCTTTAACTGACGCTCGATTTCAAAACATCTTGGCGCAGAAATATCCTCTAAATTCACCCCACCAAAGCTGCCTGCTAAAAGCTCAACTGTGCGGACGATTTCCTCTACGCTCTTACTGCGTACACATAAAGGAAATGCATCTACACCACCAAATTCTTTAAAAAGTACACATTTTCCTTCCATAACCGGCATACCTGCTTCCGCTCCGATATCTCCAAGTCCAAGTACTGCTGTTCCATCTGTGACAACAGCCACCATGTTTCCACGGCGTGTATACTTATAAGATAAATCCACATCTTTAGAAATCTCCAGACATGGCTCAGCAACTCCCGGTGTATACGCTACAGACAAATCTTCCGGTGTTTCTACTTTCGCTCTGCTGATAACTTCAATTTTTCCATTCCATTCTTCATGCTGTTTTAATGCAAATTCTTTTTTATCCATTTTATCTTCCTCCAAAAAAATACTATGTATAGTGTATAGCAATTCCAACGCTTTTGCAAATGAAAAAATGACCAGATTTTACTCCGGTCATTTTTTTAACAATTAATTTAATTTCCAAACGTCCTCATTATACTGTGCAATGGTTCTGTCGGATGAGAAGAATCCTGCTTTGCTGATGTTTACAAGCATTTTCTTTGCCCATGCTTTTCTGTCTTCGTACTCTTTTAATGCTTTTTCTTTTTCTGCTGCATAGGATTCTAAATCCAGTAAGGTCATAAACCAGTCTTTATTTAATAATTCATTGTAAAGACGTTCTAAGTTTTCTTTCTGTCCGATAGCTAATAATTCCTTGCTTACGATAAAGTCTACAGCTTTTTTGATTTTTGCATCTTTTTCATAGAAATCTTTAGATACATAATCTGCCTTTGCGTAATGTTCGATTACGGTATCGCTAGATTCACCGAAAATGTAAATGTTATCATCGCCAACTAATTCCGCAATTTCCACATTTGCACCATCCATTGTACCTAATGTGATAGCACCGTTTAACATAAATTTCATATTGCCTGTTCCGCTGGCTTCTTTAGAAGCTAAGGAAATCTGCTCGTGAATATCTGCTGCAGGAATTAATTTTTCTGCTAAAGTTACATTGTAGTTTTCTACCATAACTACATTTAAGTATGGAGAAACCTCCGGGTCATTGTTAATTAACTGCTGTAAGCAGAGAATTAAGTGAATGATGTCCTTTGCAATGGTGTATGCAGGAGCTGCTTTTGCACCGAAAATAACAGTAATTGGTGTAGATGGCTTTTTGCCCTCTTTGATTTCAAAATATTTCTGAATCACATACAATGCGTTCATCTGCTGTCTCTTGTACTCATGCAGACGTTTAATCTGGATATCAAAGATGGAATTTTCATTTAATTCAATACCCTGTGTACGTTTTAAATAATTCTTTAATTCTGCTTTACGGGCTGTTTTTACTCCTAAGAAACGGTCTAATACAGCATCATCATTTGCAAAATCTGCAAGTTTTTCTAATTCCTTTGCATCCTTTTTAAAGCCCGGTCCAATCAGCTCTTCGATTAATTTTGCAAGCTGTGGATTGCAGTGTAATAACCAGCGGCGGAAGGTGATACCATTGGTCTTATTGTTGAATTTTTCCGGATAAAGTTTGTAGAAGTTATTTAACTCGGAATTTTTCAAAATTTCTGTGTGTAAGTAAGCCACACCATTTACACTGTAACCATAGTGGATGTCAATATGTGCCATGTGTACACGTTTTTCATCATCAATGATGTAAACGGATTTATCATCAAATTTCTTCATGACACGGCTGTTTAATTCATAAATAATTGGCATTAACTGTGGTACAACCTTATCTAAATAGTGAATTGGCCATTTTTCCAAAGCTTCTGCAAGGATGGTATGGTTGGTATATGCGCAAGTCTTTGATACAATTTCAATGGCTTCATCCATCAAAATACCACGCTCCATTAATAAACGAATGAGTTCAGGAATTACCATGGTTGGATGTGTATCGTTTATCTGGATGGTTGCATAATCTGCTAAGTCATGCAAATTGCAGCCTCTTTCTACCGCTTCGTCTAAAATCAGTCTTGCACCGCTGCTTACCATGAAATACTGCTGGTATACACGAAGCATGCGTCCTGCATCATCACTGTCATCCGGGTATAAGAATAATGTTAAGTTTCTTGCAATATCATTTTTATCAAAGTTGATGCTATCATCCTTTACCATACTTTCATCAATGGATTCCACATCAAATAAATGCAGTTTTGTAGTTCTGTTATCGTAACCGGTTACATCGATATCATACATTCTGGAGTTTAAAGTAAATCCGCCAAACTGTACCGGATAAACCACATCTGTTTTTGTCAGCCAGCTTTCTTTTTCAATCCATGGGTTTGGTGTTTCGTGCTGTAAGTTTTTGTCAAAAACCTGCTTGAAAAGTCCGTAGTGATAGTTTAATCCAATACCATCTCCGTTTAAACCAAGGGTTGCAATGGAGTCTAAGAAACAAGCGGCAAGTCTTCCAAGTCCACCGTTTCCTAAGGATGGTTCCGGCTCAACTTCTTCAATTTCACTCATGTTTTTACCATTTGCTTCTAAAAGCTCTTTTACCTCATCATAAATCCCAAGATTGATTAAGTTGTTAGATAACAATTTTCCAATTAAGAACTCTGCGGAAATATAGTACAATTTTTTCTTTCCGTCTTTACTTTCCTTTGTCTTTGCCATGCTTTTTGTCATTTCCAACAAAGCAAAATACAGTTCTTCATTGGTACAGTCTTTGATTTCCTTGTTACATCTGTTTTTCACGATCTCTTTTAAATTCATGATTCCCTCCAAAAATTGTTTTTTTGTTTTATGTTGAGTTTATTATATCCACATACTTCCTGTTTTTCTTGTAATATTCGGGCAAAAAGTAGTACAATACTATCATATCGGATGTTTTTTTAAGGAGGATGCCTATATGAACATTTTAGAATATGAAAATTATCAGGAAAAAAAGGCGCATGGCAATCCCGGTTTTCCCTATACTACATACTTGTGTTCAATTCCGTTGGATTTTGCCACTGTTCCGCTTCACTGGCACGATGAGATGGAAATTATCTATATAAAAAAGGGAAACGGAGCAATTTCTGTAGATTTCCAATCCTACTTTGTAACTGCTCCGGCATTGGTTTTGATTTTACCTGGGCAGTTACATTCCATCAGCCAGCACGAAATGGATTCCATGGAATATGAAAATATTATTTTTCATCCAAATATTTTACTGTCACGGCAAACGGACGATTGTACCAAGGATTTTCTCCTGCCACTTTTTTCCGGTACAGTGTTTTTGCCCACGCTGCTGACACCTTCCTTAAAAAACTATACAGAAATTGCTGCCTGTATTGATGAAGCGGATGAAATCTGTAAAACCTACCCTAAGGCTTACCAGTTTGCTCTAAAAAGCCAGTTACTGCGTTTTTTCTATCTGCTCTTTTCTACCTGTATGGATACGGGTGCTTCGCCCATAAAGCCCAGAGCACTTGACAAAATGAAGCAGATTATTAAATATATCGAATGTAACTACATGAAAAAAATCTCGATTGCCGATATAGCCGATGCAGTGGGCTTAAGCCAGTCCCATTTTATGAAATATTTTAAAAATACCATGGGCACCTCCTTTATTGACTATCTAAATGAATACCGTCTGACCATGGCTTCAAGGCTTTTATATACTTCGGATTCATCCATTTTAGATATTGCCGGGGAAGTTGGTTTTGATAATCTTTCTTATTTTAACCGACTATTTAAAAAACGATTCGGTACAACGCCAAGTAATTACAGAAAGTCGAGATAAAAAACGGAGATGGACTAATCCATCTCCGTTGATATAATCATGGTTACATAACCAAGTCTTCTTAACTGATTCTGCATATGCAGTATATTTTCAAGTTCTCTCTCTTTTCCGGCAATGACACGAATAATTCCATCTTCTTTAAATACAAAGGCATCAAATCCCTGACTTTTTAACTGTTCCGCTAAAAAATTGGCTGTATTAAAGTGCCGGAAACGACCTGCTTCTACGCCATAATATACGTTTTCTTTATCTCCATCATCCTCCGACTCTTTCCTGTCCGCATCGTCCCAGTTCATATCATCGTCCCAATCCATACGATTCTCCTGACGCATCCGGTTTTCCTGATTCCTGCGGTCATCCTGATTCTGCTCCATACGCATCTCACTACTAGGCTGTATCGCATTTTCAATTCCATCTGCAATTGCCTGTGCCACACCTTCAAAGTCTTCATCAAAAATCTGATTATCCTTATCATTATTGATAAAACCTGCTTCTATAAGCACCGCCGGCATTTCTGTTCTGCGCAAAACCACAAGTCCCGTGCGCTCATCAATACCAAGATTTGTAAAACCGGTTTTTTCAAGTTCCTGATTGATAGAATCGGCAATTTCTTCTGCCCTTTCGTCTCCACCATAGATTAATGTTTGTATACCACTATAAGTATTATCATTTTCCCCTGAATTTCTATGGAAAGAAATAAAATAGTCCGCACCTGCATCATTGGCAATTTGCGCTTTTTCATAAGGAGACTGGTATATATCATCGGTTCTAGTGTAGATAACATTGTATCCACGCTGTTCTAAAAGCTGACCTACGGCTAATGCCAGACGAAGATTATCGTCTTTTTCCCTTCTGCCCTGATACCTTGCACCGTTGTCAAAACCACCGTGTCCGGCATCTATTACGATTGTTGGCATATTGTACTCCTGTATTTGTGTTCAGTTTAATGTATGTAGGAATACAAAAAAGGTGAGTCATTATATATTCACGATTACACGGTTTTTGCCTTCTGACTTCGCCTGATATAAGGAATCGTCTGCTTTACTTAACCATTCGGATGGTTTCATGCCTTTATGATATTCTGCGATACCACAACTGACTGTAATTCCACCATCCTCTAAGAAATCAAATCTCGTTTTTGCCATTTCTATACGAATTTTCTCCATGATAGAAACCGCTTCCTCTATATTATCTTTATTAAAAATAATGACAAATTCTTCACCGCCATAGCGGTATCCTTCGGCATCTCCATTTACATGACTTTTGATGATTCTGCCAATTCTATGCAGAACTTCATCCCCACAAAGATGCCCATAGGTATCATTAATTTTCTTAAAATTATCTATATCTACCATGGCAAGCTGCATGGTTTCTGCAGCATTTTCTGTTTCACAGCAGCGGTCAATGGTTTCCATAAGCACACGACGACTTAAAAGCCCTGTGGTAGGCTCTACTTTTATTTGTTCTAACAACTCGTTTTTTCTTCTTCTGCTGCGGGATATCAGCCAATACTGTACCTTTTCATACTGTACAAGAATAATGGATACCTGATAGGTGCAAACGACAGCTGTAATGCCTATCAAATATGCCACTATCCCTTCAAATCCATTCTGCAAGCCTTCTGCACATCGTTCAATAGAGGCAATAGATAAGGTAAAGCAGGCAATAACGGAAATATTCCGACACAGTTTTAAATCTACAAATAATGCTGAAAAGATAATCGCTATACAAGGCAGCAATAATACTTCTGCAAAATAGTAGTGGGTACACTGTATAACTGCTGTCAGTAAAAATGCCTGATAACAGACAAGCTGGTTTTTCCTGTGCTCAGATACTTTCGTGGATTTTAGCAACTGTTTTACAATAAAAATTCCACCAAAATTGATAATTGTCGGTGCAACTACGCAACGTATAAGAAACAGCTCCATGCCTCCGGCTCCTACATTCGCCTTTCCGCATAAAGCTGCTATCATATATAAAATTTCAACACCAAGTATCATTTCTGCCAGACACTGGCATACCTTAAAAATACGGTTCTGCCAGTAGCTGTCTGTGTGACGTCTGCCGCGATCTCTTTTTTCCATGATTCCCTTTTACATTCCTTCTCTTATTGTATTTTTTCTTCGAGCTGAAATTTTATGTCATTTTTTCATGTAATTTTAGCATTTTTTAGTAAAAAATTATATAGGAAAAAAGGTTCACATAAGCATTAATACTTCAATCGCACCGCAACTGCCTTCCGGTTCTCCATCGGTGAATAATACAATATATTGTTTTCTACTGATACATTTTCTTTAGTATCACTAAATATCTCTACAATCTCAAAAGTCTTTTCGACAGGCATTGGTAATACTATCTGTTCCGGTAATTCTCCCGCAAAAGTATGTATAACCGCAAAGGCTTCACCGTTTTCACCCACTCGAAGCAGTCCCTGCCAGCCTTTTGGATTTCTTGCACTCTTGATTTTTGGTCCAAAACGATAGGACTGTCCGTGCAAAATTATCGGTACAATTTTTCTATAAAACGCCATACCGCCATCTATTACTGCCCACTGCTCATCCGTTAAATGGATAACATCCCCGGAGATACACATACGTCCTAAAAATGTGTTTATGACCGAATAAGCAATTCGTTTTAAGGAATCTGTTTCACGGATAACTGCCCATATCTGGCTTTGTGCCGGATGAATTACACGATGCAGATTCGCTGCAACAATTGGAATTTCCGGACATTCATGCGCATCGGAGAAGGATGCCATACTCATTTGTGCCATCAAAGACGGTTCTAACCGATGTCCGCCGGAGGCACAGTTTTCCAAAACAATTCCGGGTACTTCCTGTTTTACCTTTTCAATGAATTCCTGTGTTTTCTGCAGACACTGCCGTAAGGCTTCACCCTGGGATTCTGCTCCGTCACAACCAACACCGATGGTTTCGTTATAGTCGATTTTCATATAGCCAAAACCATATGTTTTTAATGTGCCAATGACTTTCTTTGTCAGATATTCCTCTACCCATGGGTCACGCATATCCCAAAATCTTCGGAAATAACTTGTCAGCACTTTGCCATCCTTATGCAACAGATGCTCTTCCATCTGATAAGCCCTTGCGGCACTGCCCACATTTTCAATTTCAAACCAAAGTCCCGGTATCATTCCGGCATTTTTGATGACATCCACAGTTTTTTGCAGACCATCCGGGAATAAAACCGTTGACACTTCATAATCTCCCATGCCGATATCCCATGGAATACCCTCTTCTTTGTACCAGCCGCAGTCAATTACAAAATAAGAGAAGCCTTTATTCTTTATTTTTTCTACAATAGCAGTAATATTTTCATGGGATGGATTGCCCCATGTAGTACAGTATTCATTGAATACGATGGGCAAATCCCCTTCAACCTTTGGTGCCATTTCCATGCCTTCTCTGGCTGCTTCTGTTAATCTGCCTGTAAAAATGTCTATAGAATCCGTATGGGCAACGCTGACAATTGCTTCCGGTGTCTGAAAGCATTCTCCCGGTGCAACGCATTTTAACCACTGTCCAAAGTCACGGTCCGCAAGACCACCACTCACACAAAGTCCTTCGTCTTTACGATATAACTCTATCTGCCAGGATGCCGGGTGAGCAATCTGTGCTCCCCAGAATACATGATTTTGCGTATCCTCCACGGCTACAAAAGGAAAAAACTTATTTACCGGCATAGAACCTGCCTGACCGAATTTTTCACAACGCACTGCATGGGGGTCCCATGCCGGTTCTAACTGAAAATCCTCTGCCGGGGTTACTTCCATTCTGCCTTCCTGACTCCAGACACTGCGCAGACGGTAGATATTTAACGTTTCATGTCCATCTCCTGCCATATAGGGGGAAAGTCCGCCTAATGAAAAGCTTTCAAACATCTCAAGCTCTGCCGTCGTATTGCTTAGATTTTGAAATTCGCAGTACATACGGACATAGGGTGTATTATCCTTCCACACCAGATAATGGGTAACCTGATAGCCTCTGTCATCCTTTAGCACAGTGGATATAACTTTTCTTTTTTCCTGTTCCTTTACCTTTTGTTCCACAAATTTCAGTCTGCGGACGGTTTCCCCATTACGCATGGAATTTCCCATGGCATAAGCTTCATTATAAATATCTCCGGTAACCTTTAACTGCACCAAAGAATCTAACTGCTCCTGTTTTTCCTGCTCCTTTCCTTCTAAACCAGCAGGCAAAAGCTGTAAACTTACCTGTCCGCTTTCATCTGTAATATATCTTGCCGTCATATCTTTTAAACGATAGGTATTGATAATTTTTCTCTCCATGGCATTTCCCCTCTTCTAACCTTTCACCGCTCCAACGGTCATTCCTTTTATAAAATATTTTTGTAAAGACAGGAATAATATTGCAATCGGCAGTACCGATATGACAATTGCCGCCATCGCCGTTGTATAGTCACTTGTCTGTGCTGAAAATAAAGACTGAATCGCTACCGTAAGGGTCTTTAACTGCTTTTTACTCACATACAGACTTGCTAACAAATAATCATTCCAAATCTGGAAGGACTGCATAATAATCAACGTCGCCATTGCCGGCTTTAACAACGGAAGAACCACTGTAAAATATGTACGGAATACGGAACAACCGTCAATTCTTGCAGATTCCTCCAATTCTAACGGTACAGTACTCATAAAACTATTCATCAAAAATACACCAAAAGAAATGCCTGTAGCCACATACATAAAAATAATTCCATGTCTTGTATTTGTCAGATTTAACTTATATCCAATGGTATAAATCGGCAAAAATAATGCCTGATACGGAATTAAAATTCCTACAATAAAGTATATATAGGAAAATTTAAAAAACTTTCCTTTGCCTCTGGCAATTGCCCATGCTGTCGTGCCACATAAAAGTGCTAAAATCAATACACTTGCTGCTGTGTAGAATAATGTATTCACAAATGTAGTCTGCATGTTCAGTTTGTCAAAAGCCTTTACATAATTGTCAAACTGCAGCGCCTCCGGCAATGCCAGCGGACTATTCAAATACAATTCTTTTTTCGTTTTAAAAGAGTAATTTAATATCATTGCTAACGGTGATAAAAACAACACCGCTATTATCGTCATAATAATCTGTGTAATCAACGTTGTTTTGGTATATGGCGTAGAAGGTATCTCCTCGCTGTTTTTATTTTTTCTCTTTAATAATGCCATTTATGCCTGTACCTCCTTCTTTTTCAGACCTTTTACCTGAATCAATGCCACTAAAAGCAACATAATTACCAAGGTTACGGTCATTGCCGAACCATATCCATACTGTCGTCCGTTAATTGCCGTCGTATATGTCTGATAAATCATAGAAGTGGAAGCCCTTCCCGGACCACCCTTTGTAGATGAAATCAGCAAATCATATACCTTTAAAGAACCGATGGTAATTCCTACTACACAAATAGTAATTGCCGGTGCTAACATGGGAATTGTAACGTTAAAGAAACGCTTGATTGGACCTGCTCCATCTACTCTTGCAGCTTCATAAAGCTCTGCCGGAACGGACTGTAAACCTGCTAAATAGATTAACATCCAGTAGCCAATCCACTGCCAGTTATTTGCAATCAATAAACCGCCTAATACGGTATCCGCATCACCAAATAATAAGAAATTAATATTTGTACCAAGCCATGTATTGATTTCCGGCAATACATTTGAATACAATTTTAACCACACGAAACCTACGATAACCGCACTAATCAGACAGGGAATAAAAAATGCCGCACGATAAAATTTCTGTGCTTTAATTCCACTGTCTAAGGCTAATGCAAATAGCAATGCACATATATTTTGTATAATCGTATTTCCAATAGTAAACTTCACCGTAAACCAGAATGATTCTAAAAATTCTTTATCGTGAAATAATTTTACATAATTCTGTAAGCCTACAAATTTCATTTCCGCAGACATACCATCCCAGTCTGTCAATGAATAACGAAATGATAAAAATAACGGAATAATCAATCCTATGGTAAAAATAAGAAAACCCGGTAATACCAGCACCAGATACTGGCGGGACATTTTCCTTTCCATGCCGGAACTTTTTCTCCTATTCATTTTGTCTTTCCTCCTTATCAGGTACTGTTATCAGCTTTTTTAAGAAATCAGGCTGACGCTTTGATTTCTCGCATACGACAGCCTGATTTCTTTTTCTTTTCATTAATTTGCTTTACTTGCCTCTACTCTGACATCCGATGCTTTTAATGCATCTTCAAAACTTAATTCTTCTAAAAGCCATGATGCAATATCTTTTGCATTTTCTTCCTGGAAACCACCCCATACTAACTGGTTATTTCCAAGCGTTACGTCTACGATACGTCCTTCTGCCGCATATTTATCAATATCAGACTGGCTTGGATTTGCAAATGTTGGTGTTACATCTTTTAACATAGAAGCTGTCATTGTGTAATCATAAATCTCTGTAGCAAGCTCTTTATCAGAAGTCAATACATCTAATACTGCATTTACAGCATCCGGATGTTCTGTTTCTGCACTTGTCATAATGGTGATGTTTGGCTCAAAGATTAACTTGGAATCTCCCGTCTGGTTAGGGAATGGGAAAATACCAAAATCAAAGTTTTCATCAATTCCTAAGAAGTTCTGGATAGACCATGAACCGGATACTTTCATTGCTGCTTCACCCTGTACCATTTTCGCATCACATTCTGTCTGCTCTAAAGAGAATGTTTCCGGATATGTATTATCAAAAATCAATTTGTTATACTGATAAGCGGTCTGTGCTGCTTTGTCTGTTTCAAATTTTACTTTTCCTTCACGGAACTGATCACCCCAGTCCGGTGTGTTGTTGAATACGTCATTCATCATAAACTGCATGGTAACATTTCCGATTGACCATGTATCTACCATATGGCTTGCAAATGGTGTAATTCCTTTTGCTTTACAGTCATCAATAATTGCCTGTAACTGTTCCTGTGTATCCGGAATTTCCCAGCCATTTTCTTCAAACATTGCTCTGTTATAATACACACCCTGATATAATGCATTGTATACTAAGCCATATGTACTTCCGTCGATGGTTACATTTTCTCTTGCAGCATCTAAGCCTCTGTCAAGATAGGTGTCATCAATCGTTCCAAGCACACCTAATGGCGCATACGTTGCAACGTCCTGTGCTTTACCAATCATAATATCCGGCAGACCAGACTGCATATACTGCTGCATTTTTGGCTGAAAATCATTTCCCCAGTCTACACATTCCCATTCTAAAGTGATGTTTGGATATTTCTCTGCCAATGCTTCGCCAATCATATCCTCGATACCTGCATCTGTTGTGGACTGTCCTGCTAAAATGGTAAGTGTTACTTCTTCATCGGCTGCTTCTTCTGCTGAAGCTTCTTCCTTTGCATCTGCCTCCTTAGCACTTTCCTCTGTTTTTGCATCTGCTGCTGTGTCTGCACTTTCACTTCCCGAGCTTCCGCATCCTGCGAACATTCCTGCCACCATTGATAATGTCAACAGGGCACTTACTACCTTCCTTCTCATTGTAAAACTTCCTCCTTTTTTCTTGATACCTCATTTGGTGAGTTTATTATATCCGGTTATCCTTAAGGACAATTAGGATTTTCTTGTAAAAAAAAGTTGGTCATTTTTGACCAACTTTACTGTATAATGCTCTCTTTTCTATGTAAGTCTGCGTAAAGCAATACTTCATCTAACGTCCTGTTTCCCTGCAGCCACAATAACTCCTGGGCAGCTACATCATTCTGAAAAAACCAGATTAGCTGTGTATTCCCCACGGTTGCTTCAATAATTTCTTCCGTCTTTTCGTAAGTGCTTATATCCTCCTGTAAACAGCTTTTAAAGGCTGAATCATAACCCTTTTTCACACTAAATGTCTGGGTATAATTTAAAATCTCACCCATCAATTCTTCATCGGATAAAAGTGCTTCAAAAATACTATCTACCTCATCCGAATACTCCGTCGAAGCACTTTTCATAAATGTCATATTCGTTTCACGAATCAGCTTAGAATCTCCCGTCAGATTTGGATACGGAAAAATTCCATAATCATCCGACTTTTCATACTGATTGGAAAATTGCAGTGACCATGTGCCTGT
The DNA here is from genome assembly GCA_017624495.1 of Lachnospiraceae bacterium. Lineage (GTDB taxonomy): Bacteria > Bacillota > Clostridia > Lachnospirales > Lachnospiraceae > Roseburia_B. Next base: position 65,459 of record JAGAMY010000020.1, read on the forward strand.
CAAGTACATTGCCGCTTCTCCATTATCAAACCGATTATCGCAAATTGCCTGATCAACAGCCAATGCATCTTCCCATGTATGTTCTAAAATATATTGATTACACTCCATGCAATCTTTTACCACATCATTGTCTGAATAACTTTGTGCGCCATTCCGAAATTCTTCTCCCCACAGAGAATTTCCGGAAAAAATATTATTCAGCATAAACTGCATCGTTGTATTTCCCACTGACCAGTTTTCCTGAAAATGTGCCGCAAAAGGAACTTCTCCGTTTTGTTCTAAAACAGCAACCACTTTTGCTAACTCCTGCCTTGTCTTTGGTACAGGAAGTTTGTATTCCCCAAATATCTTCTTATTGTAAATTACCCCCTGATACCATGAATTATATGGAATACCATAGGCAACACCATCTACCGTTACCGTCTCCTTTGCCGCATCTTCAATTTCCGCTAAAAGCTCCGGTTCAATAGCCGCAAGATTTCCTGTGGCATAATAATGTTTGGCATCCTGCGCCTTACCAATTATAATATCCGGAACATCTCCTGCTGCAAATCTGGCGTTTAATTCCGCATCAAAATTTTCTCCCCAGTCTACACATTCCCATTCCAGCCGGACATTTGGCAGTATCTCTGCCACCTTTTCATCAATCATATCCTCAATTCCGGCATCCGGTGTAGACTGTCCCGCTAATACAGACAGATAAATCGTCTCCTGCTCATCCTCTGCTATATCCGGCATATTCTGACAGCCTGCTGCAAGCCATATTGCCCCGATAACTCCTGCCAAAATCATTTTTTCTCTCATGCTCATACACCTTTCATACTCTGGCGGTATTCCCTTGGTCCAACACCTACCATTTTACGAAATACTTTATTAAAATAGGTATAATCATCATAGCCTACCATAAATGCAATTTCCGCCAGATTTGTATCTCCTGAACGCATATGTTCTTTTGCCTTTTCAATTCTTGTCCTTGAAATATAATGAATCAGATTCTCTCCTATCTCTTTGCGAAAGCTTCTGGAAAAATATGAATTTTCCATATGATATTTTTCAGCAAGACCGGACAATGTCAGTGGTTCATAGTAGTACTCATCAATATATGCCGCCACCTGTTTAATAATCTGTCCCGTGTTTTCCACAAAACTGTCAGTTGCCGCATCTGCCGCCATTTCAATCATATCATCCAATAAATCACACACATACACAGCATCTAATTTTTCTACCTCTTTATCCGCAGCCTCTACCATATTTTCATATTCCACGGATTTATAGGACTCACTTCTGCCTGCCATATACTCTTCCCAGGTATTCACAATTCTGCGCAATGTCTGTTTTACCTCTAAATACTGCCATTTCTGACTATCACAATGCTTCATGCCAATCTGTTCAAAAAGCATCTGGCGGATAGCCTTACTATTTCCTGATTTCCACAATGTCCGTAATTCCTGCAACTGTGCCTCTGTGATTCTGTTATTTACGCTGTCTTCTCCATTTTTTGCTTCCTTTGCGCAAAGGACTACACTTTCCTTTGTATAACTTCTAGTCATTAAACGTGCCACAGCCTGTACATATGCCTGATAAATATTATCCATAGAGCAGGTATTTTCATTTAATACGATAGAAACCGGTGAAGCTGTTATTTTCTCTAACTCTACCTTTATTTCATGTGCTCTTGTGACAAGCAGTCTGCTTTCTGCTTCAGACATTAAAATAAATTCATTCGAACGATAGGTATGATTAAAGATTACCACATCCTCCATTTTTACCAGTTCTCTAATCTTTTCTTTTAATTTAAAAGACAAAAGATTCATATCATATGCATAGGTTTTTGCAATTTCTCCCATATCATGAATTTTTATCAGCAAAAGCTTTGCTCCGGTAAAATCCACCTTGCTGTTCATGGTAATATCCGGGGTCAATGCCATTTCTCTCTGCTCTAAAAGCTGGGAAAATTCCCTGTCCTGTATCAGTGAAGAGGCTTTTAAAAACTCCTCTCTTTCGCTGTTACGCTTTGCTACAATATCTAATGCCCGGATAATGGCGTTTACTAAATCAATACGGCTGACAGGCTTCATCAGATAATTAATAGAGCCTGCCATAAAAGAATCTTTTACATAATCAAAATCATCATATCCACTGATGACAAAAGGAATCGTATCCGGGTATTTATTTTGTACTTCCCGAAGCAAATCCACGCCATTTAAAAAAGGCATATTTATATCCGTAATCAATATATCTACCCGCTCCTGCTCCATCCGGCGCAATACCTCTTCGCCATCTTCTGCCGGCTCTAACAATGTCAATCCATAACTGCTCCAGTCTATCATCCGTCTTAGTTTTTCCCGTGTCCAATACTCATCATCCGCAATCAGAATTTTAAAATTATCCATAATCTCCCTCCGGTTCTGTTCTCCTATTTTTTTATCCGTTTTCCTGTGCTTTTTGCGGAATCCGTAATTTTACACAGGTTCCTTCCCCTTCATGACTTACAATTTCAATACCATACTCCTCCCCATAGAGCATTTTCATACGCATATGTATATTATGTATGCCAATGGATTTTTTGTTTTCTGTCTCTTTTTCTGCCAAAAGACTTTTTACCTTTTCTTCCGGCATACCTACACCATTATCTTCCACAAGATTCTCCATCAAGTCGCCCTCCGCCTTTGCACAAATCCGTACTTTTTTCTCCCTGCGGCTATTGCGCAGTCCATGATTTAATGCATTTTCTACCAACGGCTGAATGGATAGTCTTGGAATATCTGCCTTCAGTACTGCTTCATCAATCTCAAATGCATAATTGACATGATCCCGCATACGCACATCCATGACATAAATATAATTTTTCAGATGTGCCATTTCCTTCGCCACAGTGGAAAACGGATGCTTCATATCCAGACTATAACGAAAGATATTCGATAAGGACTGGCAAAGTGCACTGACCTGTCTACATTCCTGCATTTCGGCAATACTACCCATAGTATCTAAGGTATTATATAAAAAATGCGGATTTATCTGTGCCTGCAGGGCGTTATATTCTGCACGGTTTAACAGCAGTTTTGCACGATATTCCCGACTGATTAAATCCTCCATAGTATCTAACATTTCATTAAAATTCTGTCCTAAGATACCGATTTCATCCTCTTTTTCTACCTCAATCCTAAGCTCCGTTTCTCCATCTCTGATTTTCTTTGCTGTAGCTGTCATATTTTCTAACGGGCGGGTAAGTGTCTTACTTACAAAGTAAGTAACAATCAGCGCAACCACCAGCATGACAACTAAAATCAGCACCAGATTGCTTGCTAAAATCCGCTGATTTTCGTAAAACATATCTTGCGGCATCAGCGAATATGCACCAAAATTATACTTATCCTGCTCAAGTGTAAAAAACACACGGTTTCCCGATTCCATGGTGGTTTTATCCCCTTTTCCACCGGAACGGATGCTTTTTTGAAAATTTTCTATTGTCCGTATTTCTTCATCCTCTAAATTCCCAAAACAGGCTGCGGGTCTGTCCCCGGTAGGCTGAAACCACAGATACATATTTTCATTGCTGCTGTATTTTTCCATAATTGCCGTAAGGTTTTTGCTGTCCACATCACAGACCACATACCCAATAATATCTTTGGCATTTCCATTATTATAAAGCTTTAACACAAAACGAATAATATCCCTTTCCCGTGCTGTATTGTAATAACTGGAAATAAGCATACTGGTATTTTCTGATTTTACATATTCCTTTACAATATCTGCATTGTAAGTATTTTCCTCTGTGTAAATATCTAAAGGATAATTGTGCTTTGGCGTTACTGCACGACGGTAGGTACTAATGATTTCATCCTCTTCCGTATACAAATACAAAGCCACCACGCCATCCGTTGTTTCAAAGTTATTTGTGGCTATATTATAGGCTTCTCTGGAATATTTCTCACGCATATTTTCCACATGAGTTTGCGCTTTTAAATCCTGAATAAATTCTCTTTCATTATAGCTTTCTACCAGTACTTTTTCGATACCTTTGATGAAATTATAAACATCCTCCTGCATGTTCTGCAAGGAATGAAAACTCTCATTTTTTGCCTGCTGATAAATCATTTTTGACGAACTTTGCTGAAACAAAAACATCTGAAAAATCAGTGCAAAAAAGGTAACTCCCAGACACAAAAATAGAATTTTTGTGTGCATTTTCCATGTACGTTTCATACTCTTCTCCTACATTATTTTTACATAACTTGCATCTTTATGTTATCACCTGCGGCAAATTTTGTATATTGGATTTTTTGAAAAAAAAATTGTAGAATTTTGCTGGAAAATTTCTGACAAATATGTTAAAATTACAGATAGTTATTTAATTATTTTGTTTTTTAACAAACAATAAGCATCAGGGAGGTTCTATTATGAAACGAAATGTTATTGTAGGTCAGTCAGGAGGACCAACAGCCGCTATCAATTCCAGTCTTGCCGGTGTATACCGCACAGCCATTGACCGTGGAGCAAAAAAAGTCTATGGTATGATTCATGGCGTACAGGGATTATTAAACGAACACTACTTAGATTTATCCAAATATATCCAGTCTGATTTAGACGTAGAGCTGTTAAAGCGTACACCTGCAGCTTTCTTAGGTTCCTGTCGTTATAAATTACCGGAAATTCACGAAAATAAAGAAGTCTATGAAAAGCTGTTTGCTATCTTAGACAAGCTCGATATTGAAGCCTTTATTTACATTGGCGGCAATGATTCCATGGACACCATCAAAAAATTATCCGACTATGCCATTCTTACCGGACATAACACACGTTTTATCGGCTGTCCAAAGACGATTGACAATGACCTTGCTTTAACAGACCATACACCAGGTTATGGCAGCGCTGCAAAATATATCGGAACTTCCATGAAAGAGATTATTCGTGACAGCTTCTGTCTGGAATATCCAAAGGGACTTGTTACCATCGTAGAGATCATGGGACGTAATGCAGGATGGCTTACCGGAGCTGCTGCTCTCTCAAAAGCAGAAGACTGTGATGGTCCTGACTTGATTTATTTACCGGAAGTTACTTTTAACCTTGATGATTTTAAAGATAAAGTCAAAAAATTATTAGAAAAAAAATCCTCCGTTGTGGTTGCTGTTTCTGAAGGCATCCGCTCTGCTGATGGAAAATATGTATGTGAACATGGAAGCAATGTAGATTTCGTAGATGCATTTGGTCACAAACAGTTATCCGGAACAGCTTCATTCCTTGCAAATTATATTGCTGGTGAACTGGGTGCAAAAACTCGTGCTATCGAACTTAGCACTTTACAGAGAGCCGGTTCTCACCTTGCTTCCCGTGTAGATATTCTCGAAGCTTATCAGGTAGGTGGTGCCGCAGTAAAAGCTGCGGATGAAGGCGATTCCGGTCAGATGGTTGTATTACAGAGAATTTCTGATGATCCGTACCAGTGTCAGACAGCCGTTAAAAATGTACATAAAATTGCCAATGACGAAAAATGCGTACCGAAAAACTGGATTTGCAAAAACGGCACTTATGTCAGCGATGATTTCGTAAATTACGTTACTCCATTGATACAGGGTGATTTATCTCCTGTTATGGTAGATGGTATTCCAAGACATTTGTGTATTCCAAAAGAACTTTATAAAAAATAACGTACTACCATAACAAATGCCTTCCAATTGTCAGAACCTAGCACTGACCTTTGGAAGGCATTTCATAATTATTATGCTTTTTATTTTACTGCTCCAATCAGCTCATTGATATCCGCAACACCCTGTTCTGCCATGTAATTACGCATACCCTCTACAATCTCTTCGGTAACGGCAGGATTGTGGAAATTCGCTGTACCTACAGAAACTGCTGTTGCTCCTGCAAGCATCATTTCAATGGCATCTTCTGCGGTTAAAATACCGCCCATACCAATAATCGGCAGTTTTACCGCCTGTGCCGTCTGGTATACCATTCTGACTGCAATTGGATGAATCGCAGGGCCGGACATACCACCGGTTTTATTTGCCAAAGCAAATTTACGCTTATGTATATCAATTTTCATACCCGTTAAAGTATTAATTAAAGATAAAACATCTGCTCCACCGGCCTCTGCGGCTCTTGCCATTTCTGTAATATCCGTAACATTGGGACTTAACTTCATAATCACCGGCTGTTTTGCGTATTTTTTTACTTCCTTTGTAATGGCTTCTACACTTTTGGGGTCCTGACCGAAGGCAATTCCACCTTCTTTTACATTCGGGCAGGAGATGTTAATTTCTAACATATCTACCGGCTGGTCTGCTAATCTTTCCACAACTTCACAATAATCGGAAGCACTTTTTCCACAGACATTCACAATAATCTTTGTATCATATTTTTTAAGGAAAGGAATATCTCTTTCAATAAATACATCAATACCCGGATTCTGCAAACCAATGGCATTTAACATACCGCCGTATACTTCGGCAACTCTTGGTGTCGGATTGCCTTCCCATGGAATATTGGCAACACCTTTAGTCACTACAGCACCTAATTTATTTAAATCTACAAATTCAGAAAATTCTTCTCCAGAACCAAATGTTCCTGATGCTGTCATCACAGGATTGTTCAGTGTGACTCCTGCTAAATTTACTTTCATATTCATTAGAAGTCCACCTCCTCTGCTCTAAATACCGGTCCTTCTTTACAGATACGCTTATTGTGTACATGGGTATGGTCGTCTTTTTCTTTCGATTTGCATACACAGCCTAAACACGCACCGATACCACATGCCATACGCTCTTCTAAGGAAACCCAGCACTCGATGTTATTTTCCGCTGCATAAGTCTTTAAAGCACGAAGCATTGGCAATGGACCACAGGCATAAATCACATCTGCTTTCAAACCATTTTCACGGATGGCATCTAACACATTTCCTTTAGTTCCTGCACTGCCGTCTTCGGTAGCCACATAAACTTTTCCATATTTTTTGAAATCATCATATAAAAACAGTTCATCTCTGTACCCAAGCACAATCTGTTTTTCACAATTTAACTGCTTTGCCAGTTCAAGCATTGGCGGAACACCAATTCCTCCGCCAATAAGAAACGCTGATTTGTCCTGTAACGGGAAGCCATTACCTAAAGGACCTACAATATCTACCTGTGCACCAGCTTCCATTTTAGAGAATTCTTCTGTTCCCTTTCCTGCTACACGATAGACGATGCGAAGTGCATTATCCTTCGTATCGATTTCACAAATGCTAATCGGTCTTGGCAGCAGTCTGCTGCCATCTGCACAGTATAAAGAAATAAACTGCCCCGGTTTAGCAAGACCTGCAATTTCTTCTGTGCGAATCCACATATCAAAAATTCCTTCAGCAATTTTCTCCTTACGGATAATTATTGCTTTTTCTTTTTTCTTATCTGCCATGTTATCTTCCTCTTTTACTTATTGCCTCTATTTTGCTGCTTTTAGCGCACCATCAATATCTGCAATCATATCCTCGACTGCTGCCCTGGATGCATCTGCAAAGTTTTCTGCGCCAAATTTTGCATACTGCTCCTGTTTGTATGCTGCAATAATTCCACGGGAAGAATTTACTACTGCACCAAGTCCATCTTCATTGAAGAAATGTACTAAATCTGCACCTTTTCCACCCTGTGCACCATAACCCGGCACTAAGATAAAGCTCTTTGGCATCACTTTACGAAGGACTTTTCCCATTTCCGGATAAGTAGCACCAACAACGGCACCCACATAGCTGTAGGAATCACCCATATGTTCTGCGCCCCACTGTGCTACTTTTTCACCAACCCACTCATATAATGGTCTGCCATCAATCAGTCTATCCTGGAATTCTCCACTGGATGGATTGGAGGTTTTCACTAAGATAAAAATACCTTTCTTTTCTTCTTTACACACATCAATAAATGGCTTAATACCGTCTGTTCCAAGATATGGATTTACTGTTGCAAAATCTTCATCAAATGCGGAGTATGTCTTACTTCCAATGGTAATTTTTCCTAAATGGCCTGTGGCATAGGCTGCGGATGTCGAACCGATATCTCCACGTTTTACATCTCCAATAACGACTAAATCTTTTTCGTGACAATAGTCTACGGTCTTTTTAAATGCTTTTAATCCCTCAATACCAAACTGCTCATACATGGCAATCTGTGGTTTTACGGATGGAATCAAATCATATGTTGCATCTATAATAGCTTTATTATACTGCCAAATGGCTTCTGCTGCACCTTCTAAGGTTTCCCCAAAATCAGCATAGGCTTTCTTTAAAATATGCTCCGGAATATAACTTAACATTGGGTCAAGTCCTACACAAATTGGTGCATGGGTTTTCTGAATCTTGCTGGCTAATTTATTAATCATTGTTGTTTATCCTTTCTTGTCTTAATGTTTGACCTGTACAAAACAGTTACTTGCAGCCACATCACTGTACACAACTTCACCGGCTACAATGGTATGCATAATTCTGCCCTTCACTTTTCTGCCTTCATATGGCATATTTTTGGATTTTCCTACAAATTCTTCCGGGTCAATGGCATAGGTCTTTTTCGGATTAAATATAACCACATCTGCCACTTTTCCAACTTCTAAGCTACCTTTATCCAAACCAATAATCTTCGCCGGATTGTAGCTTAACTTTTCAGCCATCTGCATTGGTGTCAAATAGTCTTTTTCCACAAGCTCTGTATAGGTTAACGCTGCCGCAGTTTCTAAGCCCACGATGCCAAAAGGTGATCTCTTCATTGTAGTGCCTTTTTCTACTGCGGTATGTGGTGCATGGTCTGTAGCAATAACATCAATAATATTATTTTTCAATCCCTGACGAATTGCTTCTACATCTTTCGGTGCACGAAGCGGTGGATTCATTTTATAATTTGCATCATCCTCTAAGATATCTTCGTCTGAAAGAGTAAAATGATGTGGACACGCTTCAGCCGTAACATTTATGCCATCTTTTTTTGCCAGTGCTAAAATCTTTACACTTCCTTCTGTTGAACAATGGCACAAATGCAACTGACAGCCAACGCTGTTGGCTAACATAATATCCCTTGCTTCAATAATATCTTCTACTTCATTGGAAATACCTTTTAATTTTAATTCCTCTGCACGTTTGCCGGCATTCATCACACCACCCTGTACAAGGTCAATATCCTCACAATGGGCAAATACCGGAATGTTTTCTCCCTTTGCAATCTTCATAGCTTTCAAATAGGTAGCTGTGTTCATCACAGATTTACCATCTTCGGAAATGGCCGGAATACCTGCCTGTACCATTTCATGAATGTCGGAAAGCTCTTTTCCACGCTGACCCTTGGTAATAGCACCTATCTGCAAAACATTTACTTTTGCTAAATTTTTTGCTTTCTGGTGTACATAATTTACCACATCGGCATTGTCCACTACCGGCTTAGTGTTTGGCATGGCAAGAATTGTGGTAAAACCACCTCTTGCTGCGGCTGCCGCTCCGGTAACAACCGTTTCCTTATCTTCAAAGCCCGGGTCTCTTAAATGCACATGCAAATCAATAAATCCCGGCATTACAAAACAGCCTTTAGCATTTATTTCCCTGTCAGCTTTTTCTTTTAAGGCTTTACCTGTTTTTGCAATTTTACCATCCTCTATCAGAATATCGGATACTGCGTCTGTTCCTGTGGCAGGATCAATGACTCTGCCGCCTTTAATCAATAGCTTCATCCGCTGTTCCTCCTGTTCTTTTTCTATACTTTAGTAATATTGTAACATAGGATTTTTTAAGATGGAAGTATAAATAATATTGCCGCCAAATCCGGCGGCAATAAAAAGTTGAAGTTATTCTCTCGAAGCACACAATAAAATTTTACATGTTTTTCCAAGTTTTTTCCACAATGGCATAAGCCTCTTTTGCTTCCTGCTTTGTCAACTGTGGCACACCTTTTAATGGATACTCCATATCCAGATTTTCATATTTAGGCACTGCAAGAGCATGATAGGGAAGAATTTCTAATTTTTCTACATTTGTCAGGGTTGACAAATATCTGCCTAACGCTTCTAATTCTTCTGTCTGATTGGTAATTCCCGGTACAACCACATGACGTATCCAGACCGGAATATTCTGTTCTTCCAGAAAACGGGCAAAATCAAATACATTCCGGTTTGAATGTCCTGTTAATTTCCGGTGTTCGTTCTCATCCATGTGCTTAATATCTAACATGACAAGGTCAGTAACCTTTGTAAGTGCATGGAATTTTGCAAGTTTTTCTTCATTATTTTTATCGAAAAGAATACCGGAGGTATCTAAACAGGTGTGAATATTCATTTCTTTGGCTTTTGTAAAAAGTTCTGTCAAAAAATCTATCTGCAGTAAGGGTTCTCCACCGGTTACGGTTAAGCCTCCGGTGGTATAAAAAGAACGGTTGCGATTTAGTTTTTTTAGGATTTCTTCGGTTTCCATGGGCGTTCCGTCTTTTAAGTGCCATGTATCCGGGTTGTGGCAATAAAGGCAGCGCATAGGGCAGCCTTGGGAAAATACGACGTAACGTACGCCTGGACCATCTACGGTTCCGAAGCTTTCTAGGGAGTGGATGTAGCCTGTCATGGGTAGATTCCTTTCTTTGGGCGATACTATTACTTTTCCGCCGGTTTCTGCGAAACTGGGCGGGTAGGCTCGTTTCTGCGAAACATCGCCTATGCTTTTTTTGGTGGTGTATGGCGGACGTGAAAACCGGCTGCTCCGCTTCTTCGAAGCTCCCGCATCCGCAGTATTCACAACTTCGGGCTATTGCCCTGCGTTGTTCATACTGTACATTCGCTAAATAGAGGAAGCCGCTAATGCAAGCATTTGCGGCTTTCTCTATTTTTCTCATTGTTTTCACTACATGGTTGCGTGGAAGGTTCTGGCGATTACTTCGTCCTGCTGTTCTTTTGTTAGCTTGATGAAGTTTACTGCATAACCGGATACACGAATGGTAAGCTGTGGGTACAACTCCGGATGTTTCTGTGCATCTAATAATGTTTCTTTATTTAATACGTTTACGTTAAGGTGATGTCCGCCCTGTTCTACATAACCATCTAATAATGCGGTTAAGTTTTTCTGTGCATCTGCATCGTCTTTGCCTAATGCATCCGGCACGATGGTAAATGTATTGGAGATACCATCCTGTGAATCCATGAATGGAAGTTTTGCTACAGAAGCTAAGGATGCTACTGCACCGTTTGTATCTCTTCCATGCATTGGGTTTGCACCCGGAGCAAATGCTACGCCACGTTTTCTACCGTCTGGTGTTGCGCCTGTGTTCTTACCATAAGATACGTTGGATGTAATGGTAAGAATAGATGTTGTCTGTACACCGCCACGGTATGTATGATTTCCTTTGATGAAGGAAATAAACTCATGTAACACATCCTGTGCAAGAGAGTCTACACGGTCATCATCATTACCGAATTTCGGGAAATCTCCTTCAATTTCAAAATCTATTACTAAACCATTTTCATCGCGGATTGGTTTTACTTTTGCATATTTGATAGCAGATAAAGAGTCAGCTACTACGGACATACCTGCGATACCTGTTGCAAACCAGCGTTTTACATTCTTATCATGTAAAGCCATCTGGATTTTCTCGTAGGAATATTTGTCATGCATGTAATGAATGATATTTAATGCATTTACATATACACTTGCTAACCATTTCATCATTGCTTTGTATTTATCCCAAACTTCATCGAAATCTAAGTATTCGGATGTAATCGGACGATATTTTGGTCCTACCTGCTTGCCAGTCATTTCGTCTACACCACCATTGATAGCGTAAAGTAAACACTTCGCAAGGTTTGCTCTTGCACCAAAGAACTGCATTTCTTTACCGATTCTCATAGAAGATACGCAGCATGCAATACCATAGTCATCCCCATGAACAACACGCATGATATCATCATTTTCGTACTGTACAGCAGAATGTTTGATAGAAACTTCTGCACAGAAGTTTTTGAAGTTCTCAGGCAGTTTTGTAGACCAGAGTACTGTCATGTTTGGTTCCGGAGCTGCACCGATGTTGTTTAATGTATTTAAGTAGCGGTAAGACATCTTTGTTACCATGCTTCTTCCATCTACACCGATACCTGCGATGGATTCTGTTACCCATGTAGGATCTCCGGCAAAAATTGTATTGTATTCCGGTGTTCTTGCAAATTTTACACAACGCAATTTCATTACAAACTGGTCGATGATTTCCTGAATTTCTTTTTCTGTAAATGTGCCTTCTGCTAAGTCACGCTCTGCATAAATGTCTAAGAATGTGGATGTACGTCCTAAACTCATTGCAGCACCGTTCTGCTCTTTAACTGCTGCTAAGTATGCAAAGTATACAGCCTGTGTAGCTTCTAATACGTTTGTAGCAGGTTTTGAAATGTCGCAGCCATAAATTTCTGCTAATTTCTTTAACATTTCTAAAGCACGAATCTGCTCGGATAATTCTTCTCTTTCACGGATAACATCAGAGTACATGATGATACGCGTGGAATTTAACTGTGCTTTTTTGTCTTCAATTAAGCGGTCAACACCATAAAGTGCCGGTCTTCTGTAGTCACCGATAATACGTCCACGTCCATATGCATCCGGAAGACCTGTGATAATGTGTGCGCTTCTGCAGGCACGCATTTCCGGTGTATAGGCATCAAATACACCCGCATTGTGTGTTTTTCTGTGTGTTGTAAAATATTCTACAACTTCAGGGTCTACTTTATAACCATTGTCTTCACATGCTTTCATTGCCATACGGATACCACCGTATACCTGTAATGCACGTTTAAAAGGTTTGTCTGTCTGGAAACCTACGATTTTTTCTTTTGATTTATCTAAATATCCCGGTCCATGGGATGTAATGGTAGAAACCATCTGTGTATCCATATCCAATACACCACCGGCTTCTCTTTCCTGTCTGGACAACTCTAATACCTGATCCCACAAATCTAATGTATCCTGTGTAGGTCCTTCCAAAAAGCTTGCATCTCCATCATATGGACTATAGTTTTTCTGAATAAAATCTCTTACATTAATTTCTTTTTCCCAAGCTCCACCTTTGAAGCCTCTCCATCCGTTTTCCATTGTTTACCTCCTGCTTTCTTTGTTAGTTTTTTCTAACCATCGTTAGAATATGCTAATTCACACCTTTTGTCAAGAGCACAACGTGTACCAAAAAACATACAAGAAAAAATTTCTCAACAAGCCATTTTTACCCACTTTAACGCGGTAATGCTGTACGTTTTTTCCGTAAAAAACAAGAAATCCGACACGTCTGGACTCTTCGCCCAGACGGTCGGCATTTTAAACGTTATACTTCACGTGGTATACTCCACTTTTCCGTCAGTCATATAACTATTGTCATTTAAACATGATTTTTTAGAAAAGTCAAGCCAAAAACCTATGATTATTTTTTAATTTTCACGTTCTTTACGTTACTCCATGCGGAATAGTAATTTACTTTTCCTGATTTCTTGTAGCTTCTTACTCTTACAAAGTATTTCTTACCTTTTTTCAGCTTCTTAATGGTTGCAGAGGTTTTCTTTCCACCGGAAACTTTTGCAATCTTAGAACCTTTGAAGCTCTTAGCTGTAGCGTATTCGATTTCGTATCCGCTTGCTTTTTTATTCTTTTTCCATTTTACGGTAAGCTTTTTACCTTTTACATTTTTCACAGATGAAAGCTTAGACGCTGTCAGGCAGTAAGTTGTTTCAATTTCAGAAACATCTGCTTTTCCTGATGCATATACTGCATGTACTTTGAACTGGTATTTTGTACCGTTTTTGTTTGCTTTTTTGTCTGTGTAGCTTGTAGCTTTTGTCGTAGCCACTTTGCTCCATGCACCATTTCCGGCTTTGCGGTATACTTCATAATTTACATCTGCGTTGACATCATTCCATGTAACTTTAATACCTTTGCTTACATTTTCAAGAGATGCAATCTTTGGCATAACTGCGATGGAATCTGTATTTGAATCTGCAGCTTTCTGTTCTACTGCTTTGCAGGCAGAACAAATACCATTTACATAGGTATGTGCTTCTTTTGTGGATGTGCCACATGCACATGCTGTTGTATGTGTACCGTCACCGTTGTCTGTGGATGTGTATGCATGGGTGTGTGGTACTTCACCACCTGTTGTTGGTGCTTTTGGTTCTGCTGCACCACATGTTGTACAAGCGCCATTTACATATGCATGTGTTCCTGTAATTGTACGGTCACAATACGCACAACTTCCTGTATGTGTTCCATCTGCATTTGCTACATATGTGTAGGTATGATCATGATATACTCCACAAAGTGTACAGAAACCTTCTTCAAAAACATGACTTTCTTTTACTGTACTTTCTTCTCCACAGAAACAAACTGCCACATGTGTGCCATCTCCATTATCAGAGTATGAATGTGCATAGCTGTGCTCATGTGCTGTTACTGCAAGCCAGCTGATAACCGGCGCATCATCCCCCTGCGCTGTCAGGGTGTAGGTTACAAGCTGTTCCTCTGTTAAAGTAAATGCTGCTTTTGCATACTGGTCAGATACACTGTCAAACCACATATTTGCAACTTCAACTGTTGTATCCTCATAACTTAATGTAGCAACGGTATTTCGTGAGTGTGCCCACCAGTCACGATGACCTGCCATAATCATATAATTACCTGCTGGAAGGGTAAACTGATAGGAAATTGTAGCACCTTTTTTATTGGAGCTACCATAAATACCTGTATCCTGCATATTGTTAGTATCTGTACTTCCTTTTACAGCAGTATCTGTATTTACCAATCCCCATGTATTGCCAGCGGATTTTAACTGGTCAGCAGACGCATTCAACAATGTGTCACCTGCTACACTCTTCACCAGCTCATATGGTGGTGTAGTCGAATCTGCTGCCGGAGACTTACTATGTGAATCAATAAAGTAGTAGGTCTCTTTTGGAACTACCATTCCAACTGGAACAGATACCTTAAATGGTGTACCAAATACATTTACTGCATCCTCTACTACACCAGTAATTGCAGTACTTCCAAAATCTTTTCCTGTCAATGCTTCCGCCGAAGTATCCCAAGTAACTGCTTTTTCTACTACATTACCGGAACGAGTAACAAGCTCTACTGTTTCCGGTAAACCTGTAACCTCACTACCTGCTCCAATAACATCAATACTAGGGAGATTCTTTGCAGTAACAAATGGGTCTGTTACTTCTTCCGCTGGAATGGAGGCATCTAACATATGAATTGCATCAATATTTAATGTTCCTGACTTTACAACTACTTTTATCGTATGAGCTGTATTTTCAAGACCAGAATAAATATAGGTTTCTCCTCGTGTAGGTGTTGCTAATGTAACTGCATTTTCATCAACTAATTCATCATCTACATATACATCAAGCTTCGCAGTTCCACCATTGCTACCAATTATAGAAAATCCTGCTCCTGTCATATTAAAGCTGAATGCGGAATTAGCGGTACTGGTAGAAGAAACGGTACGATACCAGTCTTCCATTTTACCTCCACCAGGATTTTCGATTGCCCAGGTTCCTTCATAGCTTACTGCATCATCCTGACCATCAATCATAGTAGTCGCATATGGTGTGCCACCTTTTACTGTCTCTACCAAAAGATTATCAAAGTAAATCTGTGACCATGTAGAACTAATCTTCACACGACCGGAAAGCATTGGTACAGCATCTACATAATCTGCTACACCTTCGTCATTAATTGCTACACTGATATTATTTCCTAATGCACGAATTTTAACATTATACTTGCCTTTTGCATTCTTTGCCACAGTACCACTAGCAACTACTGTATCAATACGATACAGTTTCCAGTCTCCGGCACCGTTTATCTCTAAAGTATATCCACTTTGATTCCAATTCATACCAAATTGCGCACGAACCGTCAAACGTGCCACAACATTGGCATCTCCACCCGGAATCAATACATCTATAGATGTATCTGTATCCATCCAACGGAAGTCACCAACGATAGTAGATGGTTCTCCAGGATTCCACTGCGCTACAGATGCCCCTAATTCCTGTTTTAATCTGCCACCTTCGACAATCCAAGCGCCATGGGTATCTAACATATATCGTGGCTCATTGCCTCGTTTCTCAAGGAAACCTTTCGCCTCTTCTTTATATTCGAAGTTATCTGCATAGAGCACATTATCTGTTGTCACTCCATTCGTACCACCTGTTGCATCGGTATCTAAAACTGCACGATCCTCATTGTGGATACCTTCATCCGGAGTTCTTGCAGGCGTTGAAGCCTTTTTGTCTAAAGTAGTTGCTGTTGCTACACAATATGCCGGAAGGGTAACTGTCCATGTTCCATTATCATTTTCAATAATTCCTTTATCCTGCATATAGTTATCTGTCTCTGTTAACCAGAACTGTAAATCCTTATCTTCTACAGCTTCCATATTTTCAGTAGTAATTGTAAATACTTTTTCATTCTGTGTATTGTTTACAAATACAACAGAAAAATCCGATTTATCCGGAGCTGCTAAGGTCATATAACCAGCATTTCCGTTAATACCGGCTGAATTATGTTCACTTGCGCTTCCTTCAAAGGCTCCATCTGTAGATTCTTTAATTACACGCCAGATATCATTTGTATCCGGTTCACTATCTTCCCAGCCTGTTTTTGCAAAGCCTGCAAAATGCTGCAGCATATAAAGAGCCGGATCATAATGAATATAACCACTCCATGGATCACGGGCACTTAATAATTCCTTATGCGCATACTGAATACCTTCATAGAAAGCACCAATTGCTGGCTGGAACATATAATGTGTACGTCTGGTAGAATCAAATGCAGTAATAAAACTGTCCACCAATGCTAACGGACTCTGATAACCACCAATACTCTTATATCCGTAGGTAGCGGTCTTATTTTCCTGAAGCTCTGAATAACCAAAGGTTGCACATCCTTCGCTGTACCATACCTCTTTATCACTTGCTTCAGCCATAGCCACATATTTGTCTGTCAGATCACCTGCATCCGTACGATAATGGAAACCAATAATATCAACGGCTTCAAATAATTCATTATCATTAAGCATAGATGGAACAATCTCAAGAGATTTATTTTCATCGGATGCAATAATTCGAATATTCTTATAGGCTTCCTGTGCCTCAGCACTCATACCAGCCGGAAATTCGGTTTCATTTGCCACACGGTTTGCATACCATTTAATAAAAGCCTCATCCGGATTACTTGTTTCATTTTTATCCGGATTTACAAAATCTACCATATAACCATATTTCTCATAAGCATCAAAAATGGTTTCTTTGTACCATTTATACATAGCTTCGTATCCCTGGTTATTAGTATTGTTGTTCCATTTGGTTTTTACCCAGTTAGGCATTTCCCAACGAAGAATACTAACCTTTACATCCGGGTTAATGGTCTTTGCATCTGCAACCATAACAAATCCCGGTGAACGGGAAGCATCTGCCTCTTCATCTTCATAACGCATAGTACAAGCCTCTGCACCGGTAGAGTTGTTTCCATCATTACCCATTTCCATTTTAATGTGGGTAAACAAAGGATACTCTCCGCCAAAAAGATAATTCATCATTTCCCAATACTTTTCAGGTGCTTTATCCTTATACTCTAACAATAAGTTGCTGGTACTGTTACCATTCAACATACCAAAGCCTTTATAAGTAAGACCATTGATATTCTTTGCAGCCGCATCTACATCATCACCATCAATTGTAATTGCAGTTGCATTCGCTGTTGTTGCCGCTTTTGCTAACATTTCCGGATTCGGAACTGAAAATGCCAAAGTAAATGCCAACGCCAGACTTAGAATTTTTTTCATTCTGATTTTCATACTTTCCCTCCTATTTTCTTTACATAGCTAAGCCACTATAACTATTAAACCCATTATAAAGTCCCTCATTTTGCTTCACCATAGAAAAAATTAAACTTTCATTTACATTTTCTCTCTTTATTTCCAATACTTTTTTCATTTTTTGTACTATTTTACAAAACATATACTATTTCTCTTTTCTACATTGGAATTTTTGAACTTCCTGTGAATGATAAATGGATAAACATTTACATTTTTTTCAAAGTGGTATATAATAACTGCAAATGTTTTGAAGGAGAACGCTAATTATGAGTCAGGAAAAAGTAGAACGTTATAAAAAAGACAAAGCTAACCGTAAAGCAACCATGAAAAAAGAAAAAGCTAAATCCACCATTACACGCATTGCAGGTACAATCGTCTGTGTTGCATTGATTGGATGGATTGGCTATTCAGGATACATGAAATGGGAATCTTCCCGTCCGGCAGTATCCACAGAAATCAATACAGATGCAATTACAAATTACATTAGTGATTTATCTGCTGATGCAGAATAAGCTATGACGCAAAAACAGGGAACTAGACACTTAGTTCCCTGTTTTTGCTTTTTCTAAAGCATCATTTACTGCATTTAAGACCACCATAGACGTATACTGGTTTTCTTCGCTGTAGGAAATATTTTCCGTAGACTGTCTTTCCACCACCTGGTCAGCAATGTTTTCCACTGCTGGCTCCATCAGCGGATACATTGTGGCTACCGTATCACTCAAATTCACCAGTGACACAGAATTTATCCGGTTCTCATCCACAATCACCTGCACATCTATTGTATTGTCGTTAAATTGAATCGTTGAGGTATACACGCCTGCCACATAACCCATGGTTTCCACCGTTTTTTCGTCTTTTCCCGGCAGAAACATAAAGATTAATAACAGAATCAGCAAAATTCCCAGTCCGGCAAATATCAGCGTATAAATCATCTCTTTCATATGCAGTACTACAATTTTTGTCTTTGCACTCACCCTGATTCCTCCGATTCCACTATACTAATTAGTAGATTCTATGCAAAAACCAAAATTTTATACCTGATTATTCATTGCCTTACCATTGGCAAATCCTAAAAAGATAAACAGTAATGGCAAATGATAAACGGAATAACAATTTGCCAGCCCCTGCACAAGATATACCACCAGTGTAAGTGCCACAACCATCTGCATGCCGTTTATTTTCCACGTCTTTATGGCTCTTGCCAAAGAACCAATAAGCAGACCATAATAGCTGATAATTCCCACTAAGCCCATATCCATAAAGGTCTGCAAAAACTCATTGTGCGGGTCATTTAAAGTCGCACCAAAATATTCCCGACATTCCTCACCAAAACGTTCCTTTAACATTGCTCCATACTGATTCGCACCATTTCCAAACAACCACTGTATGGGCGACTCTTCTTTTATTAATATACAAGTCTTTTTCCAGATAAATCCTCTATGATTAAAAAGCGCATCTGTAATAAACAGCCGATTTAAAACCGAACCTTCATCCGGTTTAATCCAACCCAAATTAACCGCAGCAATAAGCACCACCATACCTGCAAGTCCCAGCACAGACACAAAGAAAATGTACTTTCTTGCGCCTGCGATTATGCGTAACAAACCATCACTCTTACGACTGCCCAAATATACCAGCAGCAAAATCACGATTTCAATAAGCACAATTTCCCATCGCAGCAAAACTGCGCCTAAGCCCTCAAAGGGATATATATGCTCTGCAAAGAAATGACGTATAACACCGATTGTTACCTTTGCGCCTAAATAAAGCGCTGCTATCTGTAAATATTTTTCAAACCATTCTGCCTTTTCCACTGCGAAAAATGCCAAAACCGCCAATCCGATGATAATTGCAATCATAGAACTTTCTGTTTTTATAAAATGCATAAATAAAAATCCCATATACACATTTGCCGCATATAATTTCTGAAAAAGTCTATCCTCACACAATACATACATGCCCAAAGAAAAAGCAAGCATCAGACAGACATAACAGGCATTAAAGTTCGTATTCCCCAGTGGTGTCAGATTGATTGCCGGAGAAGATACGCCGTCTTGTATGTACAAAAAATTAATTTTACAGGCACATAAAATACCAAACAGATAGATAATGGCACTTCCGGCTAACCATGCCGACTGTATAACCTTATCTGTCACCGCAAATCTTCGTACATACAGATACATCACGCCACAAAGCAGAAAAACCATACCGCTTACGGTTCGGCTTGACATCTGCAGCATCACTTTTTCCATATCCTCTGCCAGACAGGCAGTCAGCAAAATTCCTGCTGCCAAAAGCATTATACAAACGGTATCCCATTTCAGGGAAAACTTTTTTTCCGCCACAAACTCTACAAATTCTCCCAAAAAAGCCGGCAGTAAAAGACAAAGATAAGTTATTGTAAACAGATAAAAAAAGCCTTCTTTATCATCTGTTAAATGAAATAATTTATTGGTATAAAACGCAGGAAAGACGGCAAGCATAAAAAGCAGATAGATATGTGTCAGCCTGTCGCCAAACCATTCCCACTCACTTATTTTTTGCTGTTGTTTACCCTTTTGTTTCTTTTTTACTTTTTTCATATAATTGTCACTCCAAAATTTTACTAAAAACAATTTTAGCATTTTCCAAGGGTTTGTCAACAAATCCTGCCAGTTATTAGTTTTCTTTTCCTTATTTAGTAGTAAAAATAATAATCGCAGAATTGACACTTTTCATCTTTTTTGCTAGAATCATGAAATTAACAACCTTTTAAATTTACATTACATATAGAAGAAAGCGAGGATTCAAAAATGGCTACAATTATCGGCGAAGGATTTACTTTTGATGACGTATTATTAGTTCCACAGTATTCCGAAGTAACACCAAACATGATTGATTTGACAACACATCTGACAAAGAAAATCAAATTAAATATTCCTATGATGAGTGCCAGCATGGATACCGTTACCGAACACAGAATGGCAATTGCCATGGCTAGACAGGGTGGTATTGGTATTATTCACAAAAACATGTCTATCGAGGCACAGGCAGACGAGGTCGATAAAGTAAAACGTTCTGAGAACGGTGTCATTACAGATCCATTTTCCTTAAATCCGGAGCATACCTTACAGGATGCGGAAGATTTAATGCGTAAATTCCGTATTTCCGGTGTGCCAATCGTAGAAACCGGAAGCAAAAAGTTAGTAGGTATTATTACTAACCGTGACTTAAAATTTGAAAAGGATTTCTCTAAGAAAATCAGCGAATCCATGACTTCTGAAGGACTTATTACAGCTCCTACCGGAATCTCTTTAGATGAAGCAAAAGAAATCCTTGCAAAAGCAAGAAAAGAAAAACTTCCTTTAGTAGACGAAGATTACAACTTAAAAGGTCTTATTACTATTAAAGATATCGAAAAACAGATTAAGTATCCATTATCCGCAAAGGATGAAAAAGGTCGTCTTCTCTGCGGTGCCGGTGTAGGTATTACCGCAAATATGATGGAACGTGTAGATGCTTTGGTAAAAGCACAGGTAGACGTTATCGTACTTGACTCTGCACATGGACATTCCAAAAACATCATCAACGCATTAAAAGAAGTAAAGGCAAAATATCCGGATCTTCAGGTAATCGCAGGAAATATTGCAACAGGCGATGCTACAAGAGATTTAATTGAAGCCGGAGCAGATGCTGTTAAAGTTGGTATCGGACCTGGTTCTATCTGTACAACCCGTGTCGTTGCAGGTATCGGTGTTCCACAGATGACTGCTGTTATGGACTGCTACGCAGTAGCAAAAGAATACGGTGTGCCAATTATCGCAGATGGTGGTTTAAAATATTCCGGTGATATGACAAAGGCTTTAGCCGGTGGTGCTAATGTATGTATGATGGGAAGTATGTTTGCCGGATGTGACGAAGCACCGGGAACATTTGAATTATTCCAGGGAAGAAAATACAAAGTTTACCGTGGTATGGGTTCTATCGCAGCTATGGAAAACGGAAGCAAAGACCGTTACTTCCAGCAGGATGCTAAGAAGCTTGTTCCAGAAGGTGTAGAAGGCCGTGTAGCTTACAAGGGCAGCGTAGAAGATACCATCTTCCAGTTAGTGGGCGGTATCCGCTCCGGTATGGGATATTGTGGTTGTCCTACTATTTCAGAGCTTCATGACAGAGCAAAATTTGTGAAGATTTCTGCTGCATCCTTAAAAGAAAGTCATCCACATGACATTCATATTACAAAGGAAGCTCCGAACTATTCTTCGAACTAAGATTATACACTTAAAAATAATAAAAACCAGCAGCACAATCCTTTAAAAGATTATGTTGCTGGTTTTTACTCTATATAATCGAATTTCAAAAATAACACATCCCACACAAAATCCCTATCACCGCTCCGGCAAACACATCCTTCGGGAAATGTACACCACCGACAACCCGCACATATCCCATCAAAATACCAACAATTCCTACCACCATCCCCCATGGTCTGTTGATATAGAAAAATGTCATTCCAATTATAAACACCGAAAATACATGACGACTGGGAAAGGATTTGCCTACCGTATCCTTTTTTATTAAAGGTACTATATCCAACGCTTCGTATGGTCTTTTCGCTGAATATACTTTTCGAAATGCCGATACCAGTACAAAGGATATTGCCGGAATGGCTATACACTTTATCCCCCGGGCATACAATCCCTGTAACAGTAAATACACTATAAGTACAGGATATGCCGCAAATATCAGTACAGTTAATACTTTATCTGCACACCGGATAATCGTCATACCTTTTTTGCTTCTTCGAAAAGGTGCTGATATTTTTTCATATTGCTCTTTTGTCATTTTCTATTCTCCATTTTCTAATCATTTCGTAACTATTCCGTACCAAACAGTTACAGAATATCTTATTGTTTCCAATTACGCAAGGGAAAACTGTGTTTTAAATTTGCATATCTGTATGTAAAATGCTATAATACCCTTTATCACACAAATGGAGGCGTATATAAAATGAAAAAAGTCGGATATTTTTTCTTATGTTTTGTGCCGATGATTTTTAGCATCAGCATACAGATTTTTCTTTCATTCCCTGCTACGGGTATTTGCATGATGGCAGAGTTTGCAAAGGCTCTTATTTCCGGAAATCGTATTTCTATCATGGAACTTTATAACAATCTTATGACCGCAATTACTACGAATACTTTTACTTCTTTAGTATCCATTGCCTTTTCACTATCTTGCATTTTTATTTTTGGTTTCTGGTATAAGCAACAGTTTTCCGGGAATATTAAGGAATTTCCAAAAAACTTAAAAAAACCTATGGTTTTTCTTAGTATTATTTTCATGGTTCCGGGACTTCAGATGTTAGCATCTATGGTCACTTCCATAACCTCTGCCCTCTTTCCGAAGTGGATGGAGTTTTACGAAAAACTCATTGAAGCAGCAGGACTTTCTACTGATATCACTTTTTTAATGCTTATTTATGCTGTGCTCCTTGGACCAATCGGAGAAGAACTTATCTTCCGTGGTGTCACTCTTGCTTCTGCAAAACGTGCACTGCCTTTCTGGGCTGCTAACCTGTTTCAGGCGCTGCTCTTTGGTGTATTTCATATGAATGTCATTCAGGGAATTTATGCATTTTTTGTTGGATTGTTTATGGGTTATGTCTGTGAAAGAGGTGGTTCTATTTATCATTCCATCCTTTTGCACATATTGTTTAATGCATGGGGCACACTTTTGCCAACAAATATTATGAGCAATCCTGTTTCCGCAGGAATCCTTTTAATCGTGTCTATTTTTGTAGGCATCGCAGGCTTTTTTATGTTTCGCAAAAATACCACACTGCATGTGGTTAATATTTTACCAGATTCTTCCGATATGTAATTTGAATGCATTTAGATTACTTAATGGAACCAGGGACGGTAAATTTAAGGAAATGGATTTTCTTAAATTTGCCGTTTTTTATTTTGTTTTACAGGGAGGTAGGCAAAATATTGGTGATTTGCTTATATAAGGAGGAGTAAAACGTGATTATAGAATCCGGCAATGTAGCCATGACATCACGCAGGAGTTATGACCGCACGGTTACAGCCACTTCGTCCCTCTCCCTTTGGGGCAGTGGTTTTAGTCAGGACAACGTTACGCAGGTGACAAGTCAGTATCATGAAGAATCCGGCACGGATAATGAAAGTTCATCCACCGAAACAAGTTCCTCAGAAGACATTTTTCAAGAATTTATGCAGGCACAGAGCATCAGTTCTCCGGTAACAATGAGTAAAACGGCTAGCGATTTAGATACCATACGCCAGCAGTCTATCACTTATCTGCTAAGACTGCTGTTTGGAAAAGAGACAGCTTCACCCTTAGACCGTCTGCGTGAACAGATAAATTCCCTGCGCAAAAGCAACCATACTACCCCCATCGTTACCGGTGGCAATTATACAGAATCAACTTATTTTTCAGAAAAGGAAAGCACTTCTTTTTCTACTACAGGCACGGTAAAAACTGCTGATGGCAGAGAATTTTCCTTTAACCTTTCGCTCACCATGAGCCGTTCTTTTACAGAAACCTATGCCAAAAGCATAAGCTTTGGCGAACAGCCGCAGGTCTGTGACCCTTTAGTTATTAATGTAAGTGCAAATACTGCTTCTGTATCTGATCAAAAATTCTTCTTTGATTTGGATGCGGACGGTTCTGTGGATAAAATCTCTAAACTTTCCGCAGGCAGTGGATTTCTAGCCTTAGATAAAAATAATGATGGCATGATTAATAACGGCACGGAGCTGTTTGGTACACAAAGTGGTGATGGTTTTGTAGAGCTTGCTGCTTATGATGAGGATAACAATGGCTGGATTGACGAGGCAGATGCGATTTTTGACAGGCTTCGTATCTGGACGAAAGATGCCAACGGAAATGATGTGCTTTGCGCCCTTGGAAAAGCTGGCGTTGGTGCAATTTATTTAGGACATCAGGATACGGAATTTTCGTTAAATTCGGCAAAAGATAATTCTGCCAATGCGCTGATTCGTAAGACGGGTATTTTTCTTTACGAAAATGGTGGTTGCGGAACGATACAGCATCTGGATATGGTGGTGTAAATTCCGGTTTGGCGATGTCGTTTATCCCGGAATGCCGAGCGAAGCATCCGGCAGACGTACACTGTGTGGCTAAGTTTCCGTCCGGTATTCATAGTGTATGAAGTCAGTAAAACAGACGCAGGGGGTAGTTTGGTGGAAGTCCGTGAAAAGAGGGTTTCTATACATTTTCAATTAGATAGCGGTAACGTCCGTTACCGAATCTGACACGGCGTCCATGCCGTGGCAGATTCTTGCGCAAACGTCCATGTTTGCGCATAACTAGGTCACTTAGAAAATGTAAGAAACACTACTTTTTACTACCAATTCCACCAAACT
>JAGAMY010000021.1 GCA_017624495.1 Lachnospiraceae bacterium
GTTCGGTGGAAGTCCGTGAAAAGAGGGTTTCTATACATTTTCATTTAGATAGTGACAACGTCCGTTACCGAATCTGACACGGCGTCCATGCCGTGGCAGATTCTTGCGCAAACGTCCATGTTTGCGCATAACTATATTGCTTAGAAAATGTAAGAAACACTACTTTTCACTACCAATTCCACCAAACTACTCCCTACGTCTGTTTTACTGAATTTACGTTATGATACCGGACTGGAGAGCGTAGAACGTACCATAGCCAATATCCTAGTCCCCGGCTCTTTTTGCCAAATCCCAATACCTTTTAATACCGGACGGAAACCAGCCACACCAAAATCTGCACTATAAAAATCAACGGCATCCCTATCACAAAATACCAGTGTTTCGTCTTATGCCTAAACAGATACATTCCAGCCCATGTCCCCACACTTCCACCTAAAATACTGCACAAAAACAACATTTTCTCAGGAATACGCCACTGATTACGCTTAGCTTTCATTTTATCCATCCCCATAAGAAGCAGTCCTGTCATATTCATAACAAAAAAATATGCCAGAATCAACATTTTTCCTGTCAACATAAACTTCACCTTTCTACAGAACGTCCAACAGGCTGCCGGTTTCCCGACAGCCTGCACAATTTCATAGATTAATCTTCTACTCTATTTTTTCCAACTTTACGTTTAAATTCAAACCATAACTGTGTTCCAATACAAATAGAAGAATAAGAACCACTAACCAAACCTACCATAAGCGGTAAAGAGAAGTCACGGATAGTAGCCACACCTAATAACCAGAGCATAAATACCATGATAAAGGTTGTAATAGATGTATTGATACTACGGCTTAAGGTCTGTGTAAGACTTAAATTTGCCACCTCTGTCAAATCAGCTGCTTTTCGTACCTGTCTGCCATGTAAGTTTTCACGGATTCTATCGAAGATAACGATGGTATCATTGATAGAATAACCGATAATCGTCAGCATAACTGCAATAAATGTACCGCCAACAGAAATACGAAGTAATGCATAGCATGTAAGTACAACTAATACGTCATGTACTAAAGCAAGAATTGCACTAACGGCAAATCTGGCATCGCTGAAACGGAACCAGATATAAATCAGCATACAAACAACAGCAATAAGTACGGCTTTCATTGCATCTTCACGCATTTCTGAACTGATAGCTGAGCTGATGCTTTCAGACTGGATTTCGTCTGCATTTACACCATAATTATCTACAAATATTGTATTTAATGCTTCACGCTCTGCTAAAGTTAATGTGCGTGTTTTGAAAATAATCTGGTTTGTGCCCTGTACCTGAGTAGTCTGGATATTACTATCTCCGGTTACACCCTGTACCAATGGCACCATATCTGCATCAATCTGTTCAATGGTATAGCTTTCTTCAAATGGAACAGTTGTTGATGTACCACCCACAAAGTCAAGACCATAATTTAGTGCTGTGCCATTTGCAGAATGTACACCCATACCTACAAATCCTGCTACAATAACAAGTACAGAAATGGCAAAGAAAATTTTGCGTTTTCCAATAAAATCAAATACTTTTGCCTCTTTTGCCTTACCAAAGAATTTTTCATCTCTAAGTCCCATGGCAAAAAGTGCATTTAAAATCAGTCTGGTAACCACAAGTGCTGTAAACATGGAAAGGATAATACCAATTGCCAATGTGCTGGCAAAACCTTTGACTGTACCGGAACCTAACATGCCAAGTACTGCTGCGGCAATCAATGTGGTTACGTTACCGTCGATAATCGCAGACATCGCTTTCTTAAAACCAATATCCATAGCTGTACCAACGGTTTTTCCGGATGCAATTTCTTCACGGATACGGGCAAAGATAATAACATTTGCATCCACTGCCATACCGATAGAAAGAATAATACCTGCTATACCCGGTAAAGTTAATGTAATATCAAATAAGAATAATGTAGCAATTACTAAGCATGTGTAAATTGCAAGTGCAATGGAAGCTGCAATACCCGGTACAAAGTACAGGATAATCATAAATAACATAACCAGTATAAGACCAATGGCTGCTGCTTTTAAGCTGGTAGAAATTGCTTCACTTCCTAACTGTGCACCTACTACGTTAGAACGCAACTCTGTCAATGGTAAGGAAAGAGAACCGATACGGATATTTGCCGCAAGAGCTTCTGCTGCTTCAAAGGATTCCATACCTGTAATCTGTGCATCTCCGCCATAAATAGCTTCATTTACTGTAGGTGCGCTGATAACTTCTTCATCATATACGATTGGTAAAGATTTACCAACATTTTCAGATGTCATGTCACCAAAAAGCTGTGCACCTTCGTCTGTCATTTTCAGTTCTACGATAAACTGTTTGTTGCCCATTTCATCTGTATAATTAACTGCCTGGGCATCTTCAATCATATCACCGGTCATAAATGTAGTGCCATCTTCTGTCTGGAACTCTAAGGAACCCGGCTTTCCAAGTTCTTCTAAAATGGCATTTGCATCGGATACACCAGGAATTTCAACGGTAATACGGTCTGTACCTTCCTGATATACAGCAGATTCTGTACTATAACCTTCTACCCTCTGCTGCAACTTGTAAATGGTATCATTCATATCTTCCACAGACGGATTTTCTTCATCAACCTGATATGTAATGCTGACACCGCCTGCTAAGTCAAGACCTAACTTCACGCTCATATCCTTACCTACTCCGGTAGATGAAAGAATAATGGAAGCATAGTAAGCAAGGCCTGCAAGAATTGCTAAAATTACAACAAATATGGCAATTCCTTTTCCTTTGTTGAATTTGTTCTTCATTTCTTTTCTTCCTCTCTTTTACTCTTCTTCAAGTGCTTCTGCTGCTTTAATCATAATTGCACATTCAACTCTTTTCTTCTGTAATGCACAACCAATATCATATGCATTATGAATATCGCCATGGAAATTGTAAGAATTTGCTGCACAGCCACCACTACAGTAAAATCTGGCAAAACATTCCCGGCATTTTTCTTTTGCATATACATTGCAGCTTTTAAATTCATCCCGAATCTGTGTGTTGGTAACCCCTTCAGTTACATTCCCCATGTAAAACTTCTCATTACCTACAAACTGATGACAGGGATAGAGGTCACCCCATGGTGTTACGGCAAGATATTCTGTTCCTGAACCACAACCGGAAAGTCTCTTTGCCACACATGGACCACCTTCTAAATCTATCATAAAATGGAAGAAGTTGAAATCTTCTCCGCTTTTATGCCTCTTCACCATCTCCGCAGCCAGTTTATCATATTCATCAAATAACTGTGGCAAGTCTTCTTCCCGAATCGCATATTCGTCTGTATCCTGTGCCACAACCGGCTCTACAGAAATCTGTTTAAAGCCTAAATCTGCCAAATGTAATACATCCTCTGCAAAATCTAAATTAAAATGTGTAAATGTACCACGGGCATAATAATTGGTCTGATTTCTGCTGTCTGCAAACTTCTGGAATTTTGGAACAATCAAATCATAGCTGCCGCTTCCATTACGGAAAGGACGCATTCTGTCATTGACTTCCTTTCTTCCATCAATACTTAATACCACATTTGCCATTTCTTTGTTGGCAAACTCCATAATATCATCATTTAAAAGTACACCGTTGGTAGTTAAGGTAAAACGGAAATTTTTGTTATGAATCTTTTCCTGTTCCCGTCCATAAGCTACTAAATCTTTGACTACCTGAAAATTCAGTGTCGGTTCTCCACCAAAGAAATCCACCTCTAAATTTCTTCTGTTGCCGGAATTGGCAATTAAGAAATCCAATGCTTTTTTGCCCACTTCATAGGACATTAAAGCACGTCTGCCATGATATTCGCCTTCTTCTGCAAAGCAGTAACGACAGGCAAGGTTGCAGTCATGAGCAATATGTAAACATAAGGCTTTGACAACTGTCGGGCGTTTTTTGAAATCGATGACATAATCTTCATATTCATCCTTTGTAAAAAGTACTTCGTCTTTTTCTAATTCCGCTACTTCTTCTATCGCTTCCGCAATTTCGGATTCTTTATACTCTGCTTTTAATTTTTCTATAATTTCTTCTTTACTGTGCGTTTCCCACAATGGAATGACATCATACACCACATCATCCACCACATGAATTGCACCGCTGTTCACATCCAGAACAATATTATAGCCGTTATTTTTATACTGATGAACCACTACAATATTTCCTCACTTTCTAAATTCCTTTTCAGCTTTCGCTTTTTTTAAAAGCAAACAAAGACCGCACGCACTGCGCGCACGGTCGTTTGCTATGTAATCGTTATACGATTCTTATTTTGTGTTTTCGCAAGTCTGGTTTCCTACTGTACAGGAAGTTTTACATGCAGACTGACAGGATGTCTGACATTCGCCACATCCACCTTTTTTGATTGTGTTCTGTAATTTTCTTGTATTTAATGTTTTTACATGTTTCATAATAGTATCTCCTTTTCTGCTTCGACCGGTATCCGGTACATACTTTGTGAGATATTATAACACAATAGTTGGCATAAGAAAAGAGTTTTTTTAACTTAACTTACCATTCCCCCAACAGTCCCCGAAGCCGCACACAGAATAAACGTAGTCAGCAGATGTGTCATATCTCCATGTATTCCACTATGTAAAAGCATGGAAACCACAAGCAGAATCCCAAAATACGCTGTTCCCACGCCAATTCCCCACAAAAACTTCTGACTTTTCATACATTTTCCAATTAAAAATCCCCCGAAAAATCCACTAATCACATACACGGCAATCAACCACACAGAAAACAGCATTTCCCCCGGTTCCATTTTATACATTACCAACGCTAAAAGCAGCAAAAGTACCAGAGTCACAACATACATCAAAAAAAGCACTTTTAAAACATTTCCAATTTTACGCATACAAAAACCCCCTTCTGAAATCACTATATGATTCCAAAAGGGGATTTATGACATGTTTTATAATTCACAGTTACCTACAGTTCGTGGGAATGGAAGTACGTCACGGATATTGGACATACCTGTTAAGTACATTACGCAGCGATCAAATCCAAGACCAAATCCTGCATGTCTTGCTGAACCGTATTTTCTTAAATCCAGATAGAATTTATAATCTTCTTCATTTAAGCCCATCTCTTTGATTCTCTCTAAGAGCTTATCATAATCATCTTCTCTCTGGCTTCCGCCGATGATTTCACCGATACCGGGTACAAGACAGTCTACTGCGGCAACGGTTTTGCCATCTTCATTCAACTTCATATAGAAAGCTTTGATTTCCTTTGGATAATCCGTTACAAATACCGGACGTTTGAATACTTCTTCTGTCAGGTAACGCTCATGCTCTGTCTGCAAATCAGCTCCCCATGAAACTTTATAATCGAATTTATCGTTATTTTTCTCTAAAATTTCAATAGCTTCTGTATAGGTCACATGGGCAAATTCAGAGTATGCTACGTTGTTTAATCTGTCGATAAGACCTTTGTCCACAAAGTTATTGAAGAACGCCATTTCTTCCGGTGCATTTTCCATAACATATTTAATCACATATTTTAACATACTTTCTGCTAAAATCATGTCATCATTCAAGTCTGCAAACGCAATTTCCGGCTCAATCATCCAGAACTCTGCCGCATGACGGGTGGTATTGGAATTTTCTGCTCTAAAGGTTGGTCCAAAGGTGTAGATATTCTTAAATGCCATAGCATAGGTTTCACCGTTTAACTGACCACTTACTGTAAGGTTTGTGGATTTACCAAAGAAATCCTGTGAAAAATCTACTGTTCCATCTTCATTCTTTGGAAGATTGTCCATATCCATAGTAGTTACACGGAACATTTCTCCAGCACCTTCACAGTCACTTCCGGTAATGATTGGTGTATGCACATATACGAAATCTCTCTCCTGAAAGAATTTATGAATCGCATAGGCAACTAAAGAACGCACACGGAACACTGCTTCAAAGGTGTTTGTTCTTGGACGTAAGTGTGAAATTGTACGCAAATATTCAAAAGTATGACGTTTTTTCTGCAATGGATAATCCGGTGCAGATTCACCTTCGATAACAACTTCTTCTGCTTGAATTTCAAATGGCTGTTTTGCTTCCGGTGTAGGTACTAATTTACCGGTTACGATAATCGCTGCGCCTACATTTAATTTTTCTACTGCCGCAAAGTTTTCTAACGTATCATGATATACGACCTGTAATGGTTCAAAAAATGTTCCATCATTTACTACGATAAAACCAAAAGCCTTTGAACTGCGGATACTTCTTACCCAGCCGCCAATGCTTACGGTTTTGTCCAAATACTCTTCTTTATGGCGAAATAAATCACGAATGTTTGTAAGTTCCATTTTTTCTACTCTCCTATTCTTTATCTATTTTTGCACGCATTATATTGCGTTTTTTCCGCAATCGACATTCGTCGTTCGTCTCGCGCAAACTCGTTTGCACAGACTCTCTTGCACTCATTATACTACTATTCAGTAGTTTCTGCTACACTTTCTGTTGTATCTTCCGGTTTTTCATAATGAATGACTGCTTTTTCTGTAATCAGATTGCATGCCTTATTCTGCAAATATATATTTTTTAAATATACCTCACCATCGGTTTCGTTTGGTCCATAGGTGGAATACACTTCTTCTTTTGACGCAAAACCTCCGTTTGCCACAAGATTATCCATATATTTATCAAAATCTGCCTGGTCAAATTCGATGTTTTCTGCTTTTACAATGGCTTCAAAAATTAATTCCTGTTCTACATTTTCCTTCATCAACTCTGCTGTCTGGGCGCGGAAATCTTCTTCGGTTGTGTAATAATTTGTCATCAAGAACTCTTCTAATGTTGTTCCATCTGTACAATATTGTGATACAAATCCGTCAATATATTCCTCTGTTCTTGCTTCTGTCAAACCTTCCGGAACGGAATCAACGGTACATTTTGCAATAACAGCATCAATCACACCATTACGGATATCTGTTTCTTTCTGTAGCTGCGCCTGTTGTTCTAAATATGTTTTCACATCTTCAAAATAAGCATCTACAGTATCCACTTCAAAGTTTTCTTTTACAAATGCATCATCAATATTTTCACTGGTCATCTTCGTGCTGATAGAATGAATGGTAAATGTAAAGGTAACTGTCTGTCCCTTTAAATTTTCTGCTGAATAATCTTCCGGGAATGTCACTTCACAGTCTACCGTATCACCTACGTTTGCACCAATGAGTCCATCTGAAAAGCCATCGATATAGCCTGTTCCTCTTTGGGCATCTGTATTGGTAGCTGTATCTACATATACGCCCTCTGCGCTTCCACCATCAAAAGCTTCACCGTCTTTTTTACCTACATAATCTACTTCCACGATGTCGCCTTTTTCTACGGTTGTCTTGCTTTCGTCTGCCACAAATGGATTGTAGTATGCAATCATCTGGTCGGCATAGCCTTTAATCGCTTCATCGTCTACTACATAATCTTCTTCATTCAACGTAACTTCCACATTCATGTAATCTCCAAGGGTTACATGCTCATTCACATCATACACAATATCTGTGCTTTTTGCTCCGGTGTACTCAGTAACATTTTCTGTTGTTTCTGCTTCTAAAGTTTCTTCCACAGCGGTTTCTGTTCCTTCCACTGCTGCATTTTCATTTTTGTCTCCGCATCCGGCAAATGCTGTCATTGCCATGCATAAAAACAGTACTACAAGCTTCTTCTTCATATTATTTTTACCTCACATATCTCTTTTCATAATCCCTCATTTTCCTCGAACTAAATAAACATATCATATTTTTGCCGAAAATAAAAGGTTTTATTGCTTTTTCTTCCAATCAATGTTACAATATTTTTCGAATTGTGATAAGGAGGATAACGTTGTGTCAAAAGTTACAATAGTTTTATTAGTGGTTATTGCGATTTTATTAATCGCTATTGTTGTTTTGTATTTTCTTGGAAAAAAAGCAGAAAAAAAACGTGCAGAACAGGAAGAACAGATTGCTGCTGCAGCCCAGACGGTTTCCATGCTGATTATTGATAAAAAGAAGATGAAGCTTATAGATTCCGGGCTTCCGGCAAATGTAATCGAGCAGACACCAAAAATGATGCGCAAAACAAAGATGCCGATTGTCAAGGCAAAGGTTGGACCAAAGGTAATGACTTTTATCTGTGATGCCGGAATTTTTGACAGTGTTCCGGTAAAAAAAGAAGTTAAGGCTACAGTGAGCGGACTTTACATTACTTCTGTAAAGGGTATTCGTGGTCCGATTGTAGTACAGGATCAGGAAAAGAAAAAGGGATTTCGTGCGAAACTGCAGAAGAAGTATAATGAGACTTATGCAGAATTGCAGAAGCAGAAAAATGATAAGGATAAGAAGAAAAAATAAGAATTCAGGGCAGAGACCGGAAAAATGCGGTCTCTGTTTTTTTGTGAATGTTACGGTTTGGGGCGATGTATGATATTTCGGTAATGTTGTGGGGAGGACGACATAACGTGTTTGAGGATTTTATATAGTATCATTATTTATGTGTAGTGAGGTCATCGGAAAAGGGATGGGTGTTTACAGATGCCGGTTGTCCAGTCGTAAGATGTGCTAAATATTCTTATGTAAGTAATTGGCAACGGACACGTCGGTTCAAATCCGCCATCCAGGCGGTTGAACCTAAATTTGCCATCCATGGCAAATTTCCGTTAGCAGAGAAAAGAATATTAAGTACATCTAACTCCTTACCAAAGGTCATCTGTAGACACCCATCCCTTTTCCGATGACAATTTACGTTGTGAAAATGATACAAGGGAGATTCTAATGCATATTATCGCAGAATCCTTCGCAACCTAGGCAGACACGCCCTACGTTCCCTAGTCCGGTATCACAGCGTAAATCAGTAAAACAGACAGGGGGAGTATATCTGTGGAATTGGTAGTGAAAAGTAGTGTTTCTTACATTTTCTAAAAAACGTAGTTATGCGCAAACACGGACGTTTGCGCAAGAATCCGCCACGGCATGGACGCCGTGTCGGATTCGGTAACGAACGCTGCCACTACATAAATGAAAATGTATAGAAACTCTCTTTTCACGAACTTCCACAGAGATATTCCCCTGTCTGTTTTACGGACTTCATACTCCCTAAATACCGGACGACCCCCGCCATACTACACGTCTGCCGTCCGTTTCCGGCATTGACACCTCTACGACAACAACCTAAACTCCCCCGCATCCTTAGCCTGAATCGCCATCTTAATCGTACAATCCGCCAAATGCTCATAATTCAATTCCAAGGCATATTTAATCTGAACAGAAATGTCCTTTTCATCCTCTTTTATTTCAATATCCTTCGCATCAATGCCCACCATCATATTCCCAAAGGGTGTCTGATAACAGGTCACATTTTTCTTGTTCTTTTCAAATACCATGTGCACATTGGTGATTCCACGTTTTGTAATATCCACACAATCATCATGCAGCTTAATAATATTTTTTGTAGTACCCTCAAAGCCTTCTACCACTTCATCATAAATCACATAATGTTTATCATTTTTCTTATAATAATCTCCGGCAGTAATGACCTCCACCGGTTCACTGTTTTCATCATTTGCCATCATCTGTAAACCACAGATGCTTACTAATACCTCTTTTGTCATTTTAGTTAAAACCTACTACTTTCTGTGAAATTTTGTATGCGGCTATGGAAATTTTTCTACCGCTTTTTCCCGGTAAATTCATGGTATTGCCTAAAATTCCGGTTCTTAGGCGGTGAAACAAGCGGATATCCTGTTGTTTAATATATTTCCAAAGTTCACGCTTTTTCTCTAAATTTTCTTTTGTACCGGAACGAATCAGCATGACCGTGGATATTACCGTAATAATTTCCAGATAATTAAACATATATTTACGCAATTTACGGTTTGGAAGTTTCCATAAATCATACGCATCCACCATTATTTTATTTACCTTTATCTGCTGGTCAATTCTGCTAATCATCACCTTTTCATTCACAGACTGGTCATCCCTTCCGATAAAATAACGGTAAAAATCCACATCCATGTAATACATGGTCTTTACCTTAGGAAGCGGCTGATATACAAAGATGTTATCCACATAAAAGGTATGTCTTGGCAGTTCTAATCCACAATCCCGCAGCAGTTTTGTACGATAGATAACCGAATGCATCAAAATGTACTGTCCTTTATGGAAATGTTTCACATCATTCCATGTAAATAATGTATCCTGTGGCAGTACAGAGGTATAACGCATCGTTTTTTTACGCTTAGCTCCTTCTTTTTCATAGACAAAGTTGCTAATCATCATGTCTAATGTCGTGCTGCCACCTACTAATTCTTTCAATTTTGCAAGTATTGCCTGATATGCATCCGCATCCACCCAGTCGTCACTGTCCACTACCTTAAAAAACAAACCTTTTGCATTTTGAATTCCGGCATTTACGGCAGCACCATGACCGCCATTTTCCTGATGAATGGCACGAACAATGCCCGGATACTGTTTTTCATATGCATCTGCGATTTCAGCGGTTCTGTCCTTAGAACCATCATTTACCACAAGAATTTCCACATCTTCGCCTCCGGGAAGAAGGGATTTTATACAATTTTCCATGTAACTTTCTGAATTGTAACATGGGATTGCGATTGATAATAATTTCATAGTCTATCTCCTTATTGTTTCTGCAAGCTCTAATGCTTTCTTAACAATTGCATCGATATTATAATATTTATACTCTGCAAGTCTGCCTAAAAGATGTACCTTCGGATAGTTTTTCATGCGGTCTGCATACTTTTGATACAATGCCTGATTTTCTTCATTATTAATAGCATAGTATGGTATTTCTCCTTCCTCTCCTGTGTAAGCAAAGGAATATTCTTTTACAATCGTCGTACCTGCCACATCCATCTGACCTGTTAAATACTTAAATTCCGTAATACGGGTAAAATCTTCGCTTACTGTGTAATTTACCACACTTCTGCCCTGGTAGCTGTCCTGCGCAAAGTGCTCAAACTGAAAATCTAACGAACGGTAAGGAAGTCTGCCGTATTCACAGTCAAATAATTCATCCAATGCACCTGTATAAATGATATCTCCTTCAAAATCTTCTCCATCAAACAGGATTCTATTCTCTAAAAATGTCAGTCTTTTTTTACAATCACAGGATAGCTCTACTGTAATGTTTTCATGCTCTAACATCTTTGCAAACATTGGTGTATACCCATCCTTTGGCATCCCCTGATATTTGTCCTGAAAATAGCGGTTATCATAGGATACAAGAACAGGCACTCTTCCGGTAACAGCCGGATCAATCTCTTCCGGTGTCTGTCCCCACTGCTTCATGGTATAATGTAGAAAAATATTTTCATACACATAGTCTGCAATCCCTTTAATCTTTGGATTTTCATTCTCACGAAGCTTCATAATCGGCACACGACTGCCTTCACCATATTCTTCAATTAAGATTTTTTCCAACTCGTCTGCTGTTTTTTCATCATAAACTTTATGCAGAGTATTTAAGTTAAAGGGTACAGGAATCAATTCTCCATGTACATTTGCCACAACTTCATGTCCAAACAGATACCAGTCTGTATATTCCGATAAAAAGGTAAATACATCTTCTTCATTGGTATGGAAAATATGTGGACCATATTCATGAATCAGAACACCATGCTTGTCAAAGGCATCATAACAGTTTCCACCAATATGATTTCTTTTTTCTAAAATTAATACTTTTTTTCCGGCTTCTGCCAGCTTTCTTGCTACAGTTGCTCCGGCCGCACCGCAGCCAATTACTATGCTATCGTACATGCTTACTCCTCCAAAATCAACGTTACAATTGACACCATAATATGGAATTATAACAGAAATTCACAGGATACTCAACAACACAATCCAGCTCTTTGTTGTTCACAATTTGTTTACAATTTTATCACAGACTTCTCATATTATGCACATATTGATGTCATAAATCCTTTTTATACTACATGTATAAATGAAAGATAACAAATATCATTTTTTCGATATTTTCATACCTTGCCTTTTGAGGCAAGGTTCCTCCCAGTAATTAGTGAGTTGCTTCACTTTTAATAAAATCTTTTTCATATGAAAAGCCGGTGATAATCACCGGCTCCCTCTTTTTATAACCATCTTTCTTTTCCCTGACGAATGTTCAAATATTGTGTATATGCACCAAAGGCTGACGGCATAGGATAGTTATCCACAAAATCTTCCGTTTCTGCAAAGATAAATCCCTTTTCCTCTTCCATGGCTTCTACACGAATTAAGTATCCTTTCATATGCCATTCCACATGGGAAAATATATGCACGGCATCTGTTAGCTCTTCTATACGCAGTGGCATCAATCCCATTTCCTTCACATAGGCTAATGCACGTTTTTGTGTATAATACCCTTCTTCATTTGGAAACTCATACATTCCGGCAAGAAGTCCCTTTGCAGGACGTTTCC
Organism: Lachnospiraceae bacterium; assembly: GCA_017624495.1. Classification (GTDB taxonomy): domain Bacteria; phylum Bacillota; class Clostridia; order Lachnospirales; family Lachnospiraceae; genus Roseburia_B. The sequence continues at coordinate 12,454 of JAGAMY010000021.1, forward strand.
GTAACACAATCTTCTCTCCGTCACGAATTAAAAATACGGTTTTTTCTTCTATCCGGCGTTTCGCTGCCTTGCTTTTTACCGGAATCTGCGCTGTTTTTTCTTCTTTTCTGGCTAAACATAGCTGCTGCCATGGACATTCATCACATTTTGGTGCTGTTTTTGGCAGACAGACCGTTGCGCCTAATTCCATAAGTGCCTGATTAAATGCACCGGCTCTGCCCTTTGGTATTATGGCAGACAATTGTTTTTCCATATTCGAACGAACCGATTGTTTCATGATATCTCTATCATCCGCCGCTACTCTGGAAATCACACGAAGGACATTCCCATCTACTGCAGGCACGGCATTGCCATAGGCTATGGAAGAAACCGCCCCTGCTGTATAATGTCCAATCCCTTTTAACTTCAGTAATTCTTCGTAATCCGAAGGAATTGTGCCTCCATAGTTGTCCATAATTTCTCTGGCAGCAATCTGCATATTCCTTACACGATTATAATATCCAAGCCCCTCCCACAGTTTTAAAAGCTGTTCTTCCGGGCACTTTGCCAATGCCTTTACATCCGGCAAAGCTTGTATAAAACGCTCAAAATACGGTTTTACAGCTTCTACCCTTGTCTGCTGTAACATAATCTCCGATACCCACACCCGGTAAGGGGATGGATTTTCACGCCATGGCAATACTCTGGCATGACCCGAAAACCATTCCAACAGAGGTTCTACAATCGTCTGTAATGTATATTCTTCTATTTTCATATAAACCCTATTTACACATATTTTTTTACAAAGACTGCGATTTTTTCCAGACATTTTCGGATAACATCCTGTGAATACGCATAGGAGCATCGGATATATCCATCTCCACAGACACCAAAAGCATCGCCCGGAATAACTGCTACCTTTTGTTCTTCTAATAATTTTTTACAAAATTCCTGACTGCTCATACCGGTTTTTTGAATGGAAGGAAATACATAAAATGCGCCTTCCGGGACTACCACATCCAATCCCATATCCTCAAAACCTTTTACCATCAGTTTTCTCCTGCAGTCATATTCTTTACGCATAGCAGCTATTTCTTCATCCCGAACTTCTGCGGTCAGTGCCTCTAAAGCTGCGTACTGGCTTGTCGTACCGGCAGACATCGTCGTGAACTGATGTATTTTATTCATATGAAAAATCACATCCTTTGGTCCTGCTGCAATTCCCATTCTCCAGCCTGTCATGGCAAATGCCTTGGAAAATCCGCTTAAAACCAATGTTCTTTCATACATATCCGGCAATGCTGCGATGGACACATGCATTTTTCCATAGGTAAGCTCTGCATAGATTTCATCACTAATGACAAAAATATCGTGCGCCTTTACTACTTTTGCAATAGCTTCTAAATCCTCTTTTTCCATAATTGCTCCTGTCGGATTGCTTGGAAAAGAAAGTAAAAGCACCTTTGTCTTATCTGTAATTTTAGCTTCTAAATCCTCTGCTGTCAGCCGGAAATGATTGGCAGCTTTTACAGCAACGGATACAGGCACACCGCCACAAAGCTCTACACATGGCTGATAAGATACATAGCAGGGTTCTACAACTAATACCTCTTCTCCCGGATTTACCAGTGTCCGAAGAGCCAAATCGATTCCCTCACTTGCTCCCATGGTGATTAAAATTTCATCCGCTCTGTCATAATGCAAATCGAATTTTTCTAAATATTCTGCGGCAGCCGCACGAAGCTCGACTGTGCCCCTGTTGTCCGTATATTTTGTTTCTCCGCGGGAAATGGATGCTATTGCTGCTTCCCTTACATGTAAAGGTGTGGCAAAATCCGGCTCACCAACCCCCAGTGACAATGCCCCATCTAAGGTATTCGCCACATCAAAAAAATCCTTAATACCGGAATCCGGCATATTTACTACAATATCCGATAAATATGATTTACTCAAAATTTGCCTCCGTTGTATTATTTTCTGTTGTATTACCTTCTGTGGTATTCCCAATATTTCCGGTTATGGTAGTTCCACCTCCCGATTTGATACCCTTTAAGGAAACATTTACATGTACCGGTTTTGATAAAACTTCTATTCCGGCAGCATTTTTCTGAACAGCCACAATAGAATAGTAAATTGTATGATTTACCGTTGTATCCAGTCCTTTTTGCGGTTCTGTATGCACATATCCTGTTTCTGCCGTTTTTGCCAAAAGCTTATATTCACCATCTTTTTCCAGACTATAATAAATGCGATAGGTTTTTGCATCTTTTTTTGTATTCCAATTCAATTGCACTGCGCCTTCTTTTGTCTTTTTGGCTTTAAATCCACTTACCTTACCAAAGGAAGCAACGTAAGTTACCGGGTCACTCTTCTCGCCCGTTAAAGCAAAATTATTATTGTAGGCTTCTACATAATATGCATATACAATATCCGCCGACAAGCCACTGTCTGTTATGCTTGTCTCTGTTTTTGTCTCTCCAATTAAAGCCATATAACGTCCATTGGAGCGATAAATTCTGTAACCATCCGCTCCGGCTACTTTTTTCCAACTGATTCTTAATTTGGATTTTTCTTTTTTTACGGAAACATTTTTAACTTTTCCCAGACCTAATACAACGTCAATGGTTTCTCCTGCTTTTTCTTTATCACCGCTGTATGCTTTTATACGATAACGTACAGGCTGTACATCTTTTTTCACTTCATTGGATACTGTATAGGTGGTAGTGGTGCCTTTTTTCACTTTTGCCAGACGTTTAAACTTTTTCTTTACGGTATCATAATATTCCACATAATAACCGGATGCACCATATACACGCTCCCATGCAAGGGTTGTCTTTTGCATAAATGCAAGACCTTCCCATTTATAAGAGGTTTTCTGCACGGTTAAACCTTTTGGTCCTGTCATGCCGGCTTTAAATTCCACTTCTGAACTGGAAAAATATGTTTTGCCGGATGTATTCTGGCAAATGGCTTTTACCATAAAACTATAAGAACCTGTCGGACTTACCTTTCTTACATATTCTAAATCTGTTGTACTTGCCACCAATGCATAGGAATCTCCCTGTGTATTGGATTTTGCATAAATTTCATATACCTGCACATTTGCTGCAGGATTCCATGTCAGCTTTACTTTATCTTTACTTATCTGGGTAGCTTTTGCCTCAATTGCACCTACGGTAGTTTTTACTTTTCGGTTTGCAGAATATTTTCCATAGCTGGTTTTTCCATTTTTATTATTATAAAAATAACTTCTTACTTTATAATAATAGGTTTTATCAAATTCTACCTCTGCATCTGCATAGGTATTTCCAGAAATCATCGCAATTTTTTCAAATTTGCCACCAGATACTTTCCGGTAAATTTCATAGCCGGATACATAATCCTTCGTGGTGTTAATTGTCAGATTTACCACAGCATTTTCATCCAGTCCTGCCGTCACGGCTGGCTTTGGTAATGCTACATTTACCCCCTCTGATTCTGACAAAGCAGAAAACAATGTCTGATAAATATAGGTATCCTCGTTTATTTTTCTACGGATTTTGTAATAATATCTGCCAATGCCTACCGTATCATCGGTGTAAATATAATCACCATTTTCATTTGCTTTCACTGTGGCAATCCATGTAAACGCTGCTTTTTTATCTTTTTCGGCACGATATATTTCATATGTTCCCTTTGCCTGTGCCTGCCATACAACTTTTGCCGCAGGTCTGGCAAATCCGGTATTCTTTCCTTTACTATCTGTAACATTTACACTGGATAACTCCACATTTTCGATAACCGGTATATCAAAATCTCCAAAGGAAATATCCTCCTGATACTCTTCTCCCTCTTCTTTCTTATCATTAAAAGGCAGTACATACAGGTAATATGTAGCTCCCGGCTGTAGTTCACAGGAATATGTAAATGTTTTTTCCCTGTAATCACCGACTAACATTTCATCATTTAAGTAGATTTCTACATAATCTGTATATAAATCCGTCCATTTCACCTCTAGCTGACCATTTTTTTCATTATATACAACGCTGATTTCATCGATACTGGCTTCATAATCATCCACCGTTAATTCAAAGGATTTATACGCTCCTGCTTCGCCTATCGTATTATATGGCACAATGGTATACACATGTTTTGTCTTTGGCTCTAATGCCACTGTTGCTAAATATCTGTCGCCCGGTGCATTATCTGCTATCAGCACAGAATCCTGCATAATATCTACATATGCAATCCCATCACCTACCCAGTCAACAATCAAAACCTTTTCTTCTAATTCATATTCTACATCGATAGACTCTAATACAGCTTTTTTGTATCCTACCGATATCGTCACTTCTGCTGCCGTACCACGGACACCTGCTGCATCATAGGGTTCTACCTTAAAGGTATAGGTCTGCCCTTCTTTCACATCATCAAAGTAATATACCGTTCCGGTATAATCTGCATCATCGACTGCTCCATTTGCATAAATCGCCACATAATATGCTCCCGGCATGGCATAGGAAAGCACAATTCTGTCATTTGGCTCGTCATAAACTGCCTGCAGATTTGTAACGGTTGCTGCTGATGTTGCTGTTGCAGATACTTTGTCTGTTCCTAATATGCATAATACTGTCAGACACAGTATAAGCCATATTCTTCCAAAACTTTTTTTCATTTTCTTCCCTCATTTCTGACATTTTTATAGTTATTATACTGCTTTTATACCGGATTTTCAATTTTTATTAGTACTATGGGCTTAAAAAAAACATCAAATAATTTATTGTTAAATTATTGTCAAACTTTCTCTATAGGTGTATAATTAACTTGTTATAAAACGTGTAGGATGAATTTGTTCATCTAATTTCAAAAAATAGGAGGTTTTTCCAATGAACAATTTAGTATTAGAAGTTGCTGAAGAGATTGCGGTATTAAAAATCAGCAGACCGGCTGCATTAAATGCATTGAATTCTGAAACATTAGACGAATTAAATGAAGTTTTAACAGAGATTGAAGCTAGAGATGACATCAAAGTTGTTATCTTAACCGGTGGTCCTGATAAGAAAGGCAATGAATTCAAATCCTTCGTTGCCGGAGCAGATATCGCTGAAATGGTGAACTTCACAGCAGCAGAAGCAAGAACTTTCGGTATAAAAGCTTCTGTTCCATTCTTCAAATTAATGAACATGCGTCAGGTTACAATCTGTGCAGTTAACGGTTTCGCTCTTGGCGGTGGTTGTGAAATCGCTATGGCTTGTGATATCCGTATTGCTTCTGACAACGCTATTTTCGGTCAGCCGGAATGTGGTCTTGGTATCATTCCTGGATTTGGCGGTACACAGAGACTTGCTCGTTTAGTAGGTATGGGACGTGCAAAAGAAATGATCTTTACATGCGACAATATCGATGCTAACGAAGCTTACCGTATCGGTCTTGTAAACAAAGTTGTTGCTGCTGAAGAATTAATGCCAACAGCTACAAAAATGGCTAAGAAAATTATCTCCAAAGGAAGCTATGCTGTATCTATCGCAAAAGCTGCTATCAACAATGGATATGATATGGATATCAAAAATGCAGTGGAAATGGAAGCAAACTTATTCGGTATTACATGTTCTACACATGATAAAGCTGAAGGTATGGGTGCTTTCCTTGAGAAGAGAGCTGCAGAGCTTACAGATTTCTAATTTGTACATAGGGAATTTTAAAGGGTTGTCCGGTTTGTGGACAACCCCTTTTTTACTTCTTATATTCCTGCAATATCTGCTTCATATATGCAAGTGTCTCATTTTGCGTATACACATATCCCCCTTCTTCCAAATAAGAACAAAAGTTCAAGAATTGCTTCTGTATACCTGCATTCTTTATTCGAAGCTGCTCTTTTACTCCATCCTTCAAACACAGCCCTAATTCCAGCTTTTCCATACTTCCAACCATCTGCTCTATATACAGATTTTTCATAGATGGGAACTCTTTGTCTTTTACCATGAAATAACTAAATCTTCCATCTCTGCAACTGTTCATCGCATTTTCTAACATCTCACATCTTACAGGTAATTCCGGTCTTTTATATACCTCATAAGGAAATGTATCTATCCGCCCTGTTTCCATAAATTCTATTAGTCCTTCTCTTGAAAAAAAAGAATACCATTTGAATTTCTGATTTTTATTCTTCAAAAGGTGCGTATTTAAAATCTCCTGTATTAAGGCATTTCTTCCCGGTATATGTGGATAAATATGTTGTTCAAGAATTGCTTCTGTCAGTCCATTCCCTATACAGGGCATATATTCCATCGTATACCCTGTCATATCTGCTTTTTCATAACCGACATTACTCCCCATAACTTCACAAGCTTTTGTAGCAAGACTTTCACTCACATTTTTCAACCTTTCAAAATTCTCTCGAACAAACCCTATCCACTTTCCATCCGCCGAGAACATCCCATGCGAAAATTCCGCATCATACTGAATAACAAAATCATTTGAAAGAATCCAATTTTCTTCCAGTCCCTGTTCCTCATTTTTATCTTCTACCCAATACACATGTAACGTATTTTTTTGAATCCAAAGCTCTATAACATCTTTTAATACCCCCAAATTATATACATCCCTATCTTTCTCCTCTGAAAACACATGCACTATTTCTTCTATATAGCAATCCTCTGTCTTGCTGCATAGCATCTTTAAAAGCATCAATACTTCTGCATGTATTGTACCTAATTTTACATATATTTTTTTCTCTTTCTGTGTCAAAAGATAATCTAATACGTTTTGTATCCAACCAAGAATCTCCATTCTATTATTCAACTTTACAAAATCAGGCCAAATAGCCGGATGCCCACCTTCTCCATGCATGCCATTCAATTTACTATGGTATTCCATTCTTCTTTGCTGTAAAGTTTCGAAAATTTCCATTATTTTTTTGTGATTACTATACTCTCTTTCGCCCAATCTCTCTTTTTCATAAACAGTTTTTAAATTTCGATATTCATCCTCTGTTAATTCCAATTTCAAAATCACATCTTCTAACTGTTTCCAATTTTTGGGAATACGATTTCCATTTATCCAATGATAAATTTCAAAATTTTCACTTTCCATTCTTTCAATTATTTCTGCACAGGTAAGATTTCTTTTATCCTTTATCTTTTTAAAATTTTCTGAAAATTCCGACATTATATTTCCTCTTTATTCCATATAAATTTCCATAACAATTTTATGCATCCGTTTTCTTTTATGCAAACAGCCCGTTCACAAACCTTATTTATCATCCAGATACATCGATTTCTTTTTTCTCCCCTAAACTGTATATCCGTTTCTTTATTTTCATAAATTTCATCCATTTTCTGTTCATTTGAAAGTAAAAATGTTTCTTTTCCTCCCTCTGCAAAAATCCTGCATTTCGCTTTTGTCCTATCAAAGATGTTCGCATAATATGTACATGGTACTTTCTGATTAGAAAAAAATCCATGTGTAAACTGCCTGTAAAAAAACACAATGCCTTTATCCGTTATAATATAATTATCTTCTATTATCTCCTTATTTTTATTTTCAGACTCCTCATAATAATATACACGGAAGCTTTCATTTTGAAATAGTATCGGCAATACATACAACAGATTTCTTATTTTCTCCTCCGCATACTGCCAGTCAATAGAATCCAGACTTAGTATCTGCTCTAATTTAGCAATTCCATTCAAACTCCAAATAATATTCTTAAATTCTTCATCCTCATTTAAGCAGCAAGGCGTAAACTTCATTTTAATAAATTCAGCATCTTTTAACAGATAACGAATTGCCTTAAAAACCTCTGTTCTCTCATCCAGCTTGTGAGAAAAACTCTCTGTTTTTATATCGTTATTTTCTATCTCACCTATGTTGCCTTTACTTTTACTGTCTATAAATCTGCCTTGCAGGATAGTTTCAAGTAATGCATAATCTATATGGTACTCCTCACTAATTTTCGTTCTTTGATATGCTTCATATAATGCATTTTTATCCCCATCTGACATCTGTAAACCTTTTTCAAGCTTTGAAAGTATCTCTATCGACGGTATCCTGTTTCCATTCACACATCTTCCTAATGTTGTTCTGTCTATACCGCATATTTTTGCAGCTTTACCAATAGATAATTGTCTATTCTTTAAATAATCCTTAAGATAATTTGAAAAACTTTTCATGATTGTGCTTCCTTAAATTTCATTAAAAAAAGCACTTACAAACAGCAATAGACATGTTCTGTCTACCGCTGTCTGTAAGTGCTTTATATGTATTTATATTTATAAA
>JAGAMY010000022.1 GCA_017624495.1 Lachnospiraceae bacterium
CTTCGAAGTATTTCTTACCAACCTCCATAACTACGTCAGAATACATCTGGATGAATCTTCTGTAGCAATCCCAAGCCCAACGAGCGTTACCAGACTTCTCAGCCATTGTGTTAACAACGTCTTCGTTAAGACCTAAGTTTAAGATTGTATCCATCATACCAGGCATGGATGCTCTAGCACCGGAACGAACAGAAACAAGAAGTGGATTCTCCTTGTCACCAAATTTCTTACCTGTAATTTCTTCCATCTTTACGATGTACTCATTAATCTGAGCCTGAATCTCGTCGTTAATCATACGACCATCTTCATAATACTGTGTACAAGCTTCTGTTGTAATAGTAAATCCCTGTGGTACTACGTCAGCACCGATGATCTTTGTCATTTCAGCAAGGTTAGCACCCTTACCACCGAGAAGCTCACGCATATCTGCGTTACCTTCGTTGAACAAATAGACCCATTTCTTTGCCATGTTCTTATTCCTCCTAAAAATTAAATATAGCTTTATAGATATGTGAGAGCATCTGCTGCCACATTATCACCTGTTACATGCGCCTGATTTTAAGCGCACATACCTATTTTAGCATAATTTTGCCAAAAGGCAACATTTTTTTCGAAAAATTACAATTTAAAACGGAAAATGCAAACTGCACTTTCCGTTTCGAATTCTTTCTTATTCTGCGTCTGGTTTTTCCACTGCGGAAACTGCTGCTTTCTGCATTGGAATACGGCAGTTTTTGTTGCTTCCGAACTCTACGATGATTGTATCTTCGTCAATGTCAATAACAACACCATAAAAACCACTGGTAGTCAAAACTGTGTCACCTACTGCTAATTCTGCAAGCATGGCATTTTTCTTCTTTGCTTCTTTCTGCTGTGGACGAATCATAGCAAAATACATGAATGCAAATAGTACAACTAACCAGATAATCATGGATGCGTTAGCTGCTGTGGATGCGCTTAATAATACTGACATATTTTTTCCTCCTAAATTAAACTCACTTAGAACATTGTACACAAATCTACGGCAATCGGCAAGGCTTTTTGCTAAGTTTCATACTTTTTTTAGATTCCATACTCTACAATGCCTGTTTTCCAGAAACATCCATAGGATTTAACAAAATCAACTTTGCCTCCGCCAAATCTAACAAGGCATACCTCTGCTCCTGTGAAAAATCCTCACTATATAGCTGGTTTTCATAATCCACCACCACACAGCGCAATTTCCCTGTCAGATAAAACATTGGCGAAACATTCTGCGGTATCTCATTTAATATATTTTCATCCCCGCATAGACGAACCATCTCATCAAGATGGCTGCCTTCACAGGCGTACACTTCTCCATCCCATGTAATAATACACGGACAATATTCACTGTATTTTGGCTTAAAATTCGCCACAAATTCCTTTGCTGTCATGAATCCTCCCTGACTCTATATCTCTATACGTTTTCCTTTTTCCTTTTTTTCATATAAATGCCCCCAAATATACACAGACAAAGCAAACTGACTACAGCCCCCGGTACAAATCCCGGTGTAAGATATTTTAATGTTATCCGGTGTTCTCCTGTATTTAGCGGTATCTTAATCAAACAATCCATAAATGTCGTACTGTATGCCTCTTTACCATCCACATAAACCTTCCATCCACTTTCCTGTGGAATGGAAAACACTAAATAACCGGGCGTTTCCACAAATATATGCCCTTTGATTTTCGTATCAGAAAACTCTTCTGTCTCAAAGGTCTGCGCATTTAATGTGTCGTATGCCTGCTGCAAAGCCTGCATATTTAGTACATAAGGCTGCACATAAAAGTTTTCCACATCTGTAGTATTGGTAATTTCTATGGTATCCCCTGCCTGACACCAGCCCAAATCCAGAATATATCCATGGTCACATTTATTAAATTTTCGGATACGCTCACCATTTTGAATGGTTAGGTTTGTCACAGACTTATCACTGTAAGTAGCATAATAATATCCTTCCTCTGCCACTGTGATAACCGTTTTTGCCTCACCGGCATCTACATTTCCACAAAACGGCTTAAGCAAAAACTCTTCTGCACCTAACAACTCTGCCATTTCATTTATATTTGTAACAGGCATACCACTCTGTGGATTCCAATGGCTTTCAAAATCCTTATCCAGCATAAATCCCAATGGCAACGTGTAGGTATTCCGGTAAATATAATTCTTTCCATCAGCAGCAGCCAGCCGACACAGCGGACTTTCTTCATACGGACTATCTGAAATCAGATATTTTACAGACAGCATAGCTGATATTAATGGTGTTGCACCACTGTAACTGTAAAAGTTTTTACCGCCTTCCATGCCCACTTTTTTATAAAAATCACTGACACCGATATTCATTAATGTGGAAAATACCGTAGAAGAGGAATATCCATAAATCGGCGCATCATTTTTTGTCAGCCGCTCCATTTCTTCCATGCGGTAAAAAGTATCCGTTTCTTCTGCTTCTATTTCTTTCATCAATGTCTGCACAGATTCCCAGTTCTTTGTATAACTGGTACGGCTCGTAGTAGATAAGCTGGTTACATCAAAATTCATATATGCTTCAAAAACCGCCAAGGTCAGCAGCATTGCTGCTGTCATCAGACGTATTTCACCTTTACTGCGCAGATGTATGCCCAGTAACACACCATATACCAGAATCAAAATCCCTGTCATAACCATAGATTCTAAAGTTACCATTCCGGCATCTGTCACTTTTGAAGCCCCAAACAAAAATCCTATAGAGAGTAACACAGAAAGCACCACATCTGCAAGTTGGATTCCCTCTTTTTTCTCGTAGGTTTCATAGGAAAGCAGCAATAAAAGAAAGACATACAAAAAAGTCTGTCTGCCCGGAAGACTATCCGGAAAATCCATTCCATGCCAGAGAAAATCTAATACATTATTGGAAAATCCAAGCCAGAACGTAAAAATGAGTATACAACGTTTTATTTTCTTTTGCCAGGAAATTTTTCGATTTAAGAAATATAAAAAGAAAAATAAAAATACGGCTGTTCCGCAATACATGTTTGGCCAGTGCTCCCTACCGGTATAGACTTCCACATCTATACAATGTCTCGCCAGCATTTCCACCAGTCCAAAATACCATTCCACCGTATCTGGAAATGCATTATTTGAAGAACCACTGTAGTTTAACATTGCCGCAGAAGGGAAAATCAGCACAGCCCCCATACCGCCGGCAAGCAGGGAATATAATGCAAATCTTCCCATACTTCTTATACGCTCCCCTGCTGTATGCAATTCTTCCAAAAACAATATTCCATAATACAGTACAAGAAAAATGCAAATCATAATGGAAATATAAAAATTTGAAAGAATAGACACAGCAAGGCTGATACAATATAAGGTACTTTTTTCTTCTTTTACCAGTTTTTCCAGTCCCAGCACAATAAGTGGCGTAAGCATAACACAGTCTAACCACATAATATTCCAGTTATAGGCTGCCATAAAACCTGACAATGCATAAAACGTGGAAAAAACTGCTGCTGCCACATCTGTTCGCTGATAATGATTGCGAATGTATACTGCAAAATTTAATCCGCACAACGCTGTCTTAAAGAAAATCAAAAGGGTCATAAACTCAATGACATGATTTCTTGGACAAAGCACCAAAAGCCAGTTTAACGGACTTGCCAGATAATATGCAAATAAGGACACAAAATCTGAACCCAGACCAATTTTCCATGAATACAACAGGCTTTGCCCTTCTTTTAATTTATCCATAAATTCCGTAAAAAAGGGCGCATACTGATGATACATGTCAATGTGCAGAATACACCGCTCGCCAAAGGGATACACTTTATTGCAGATGCATATCAGTGCCATCATACACAGCGGCAGAAAAAAAGCCGGAAGATACAATTTATATTTTGTTTTATCTAATTCCTTCATGTCTTACTCCTCTAGTCCGATACTATCTGAAAACAATTGATAATACTGTAGCTTCTGATAGTTTTTAAGCAATTCTATATTTCCCCCGGATGTTTTTTCAATTTTTTTCGCAGAAATCACCGGACATTCCACAGATAATTCCTGTAAAAATGCATGATACGGCGACAAAGGCAGTCCTGCTGCTTCTAATACTTTTCCGGCAAGATAATTAACACTGATGTCCCCGCCTGTCTTTGTATCCATTTCATAATTACTCCAAATCATATAAGGCACCTGATAACGCAAATTCGACTGCTCTTCCGTCAGCATATCATAGGATGTGCCATTTAAACGCCAGATTGGCTGTGCCACCGTATCATTCGGCTGATGATCCCCAAAAAAGACAACGATAACCGGTTCATCCACTTCTGAAAAATAGGTTATCAGCTCCTCTAATGCCAAATCCGTCTTTTTTAGCAAAGACAAATAGGTGGATAAGGAATAGGAGTTTACCCCCTCCACCAGAATATCCGGTGTAAAATTCTCATATATATCCCCATAAGAACCGTGATTCTGCATGGTTACATTAAAAATAAAGGCTGGTGAATCCGCATCCTTCGCCTCATAGGTATCTATAATTTTCTTCACACAGGTACGGTCACTGACATAATCACGGATATACTCCCGATATCTGTAATCCGGCAAAAATTCCATACTTTCAAATCCTAACAGCGGATATACCGTATCTCTGTCCCATCCACCTGCATGATAGGGATGCATGGCATAGGTCTGATACCCTAAAGATTTCAGATATGATGGCAATGCCGGTATTTCCCTATGCACATACTGCTGGTAAGGAACAGCGCCCTGTGGTAAAAATGCCATGGTATTGCCTGTCAAAAACTCAAATTCTGTATTTGCCGTATTTCCACCACATACCGACACATGCAGATAGCCGGAAATTGTATTTTTCCCATCCTTCCATAAAGAATGAAAATATGGCATATACGCTTTATTTGTCTTAAAATCCCCTAAAACAGATAAATCCGAAAAAGCTTCATCCATAATAACAATAATATTCGGCTTCTCTTTGACTTCATTCTCCGATGACTCTGCTGCATACTCTTTTAATAGTGTTTCCACTTCCTCTTCTTTATACCCCTCCGGCTTTTCCACGGATAAATACGGCAGCTCCATCACCATCGTAAGTGCAAAGCCATTTAACTGCCAGACACGCACCGGTGTAAACAGTTTATTATACATTCTATGGCTGTTTTGAAATCCTTCCTGCTGCAATACATGAGAAAAGCTTCCTAACACCAGACATAAGCCCAATGCAGGAAGCAGGCTTTGATACCACTTCCACTCCTTTAAAGTAAATTCTAAACATCCCTCTGCAAACAGCACAAGGACAAATCCTAAAATTACTGCAAACACCCGCATAGTTGGCATAAAATTGTAATTATCCGCCACACTTAATGCTGTTTCAACAGACAAAATATCCCATGGCACAAGGGGCAGGGAACGGAATGTATAGACATAGTAATTGATTAACCCAATCACCATGGCAAACATCCCCTCTGCCCAGAGTGCCAAACGGACATTTCGAATCAACAAAAACAGAATAACCGCCACGAACTCATATAATAAAATATTAAAAAACTGCGACCATGGCCGAACCTCTGTAAAACCGTTATGGGTGTACGTCTCTAACAAATAAAAATGAAGAATGGGAAATACAAACAATCCCAGAATACTTATTATTTTTTTATGCTTTATACTCATCCTGTCTTTCACTTCTTTTTCATATAAATTAAACCAAATGCACCTAATCCACAGTTGCTTGAAATCGATGCAGAGGCTTTCTGAAATACAACCTTCTCAAAATGTATATACTTTTCTACTTCTTTTTTTATGGCTTCAAGGGTCTTTACAGAACAGCCGGCATAGGTAATAAATAAGAGACGTTTATCAATTTTCTTATTTTTCATTTCCTGTCGGATATAGCTTTTATACGCATGGTCAATTCTGCCGATTTTCATGGTAGAACACACCATTTCTTTCTGCTTAAGTGCCAATACCGGATGTAAGTCCAAAACCTCACAGACATTTCGTACGGTCTTGTTTATTTTCCCATTGCGATACAGATTTTCCGGTGATGGTACAATAAAGCTGGTAGATATCCGCTCTCTTAATTCTTTTAAACTTTTACATATATGCTCCTGGCTACAGCCTTCCTTAGCAAGCTGAGCCGCAAACATTACCATAATTCCCATACCACTAGAAAGATGACCGGAATCAATTACTTTTACATTACCAAAGCCTGTAGATGCCGACAATGCTGTTTCATATCCTTTACTTGCACGGGAAGTAATGGATATGTGGATAACACTCTCTGCATCTTCTAACGCATTTGCAAAAAAGTTTTCATATTCAGATATGGACGGACATTCCGAATGTGCGGTGTTTCCTTCTGTTTCTAAATAGCGCAAAAGATTATCGGAACTGATTTCCTTTACATCACAAAAACTGCCCTTATTCGTATGTACATAATAATACATACTTTTAATATCATATGCTAAAAGCCATTCCAGCGGTAAATCACTTACACAGTCCGTAGTAATGGCAATCGCCTTTTTCCGTCCTTCGGAAATCAGCTTAATCGTCTTTCGTTCTTCTAACAGTTCTTCTGCATCGATAGATGCCTCTATCAGTTCTTCCGGCAGATATTTTAACAATACTGCTTCTAATAACGCCCCATTTATCGGCTTTGGCAGATATCCCTGAAATCCCTTTTCCATATAAATCTGCTCTGCACCAGACATTGCATGGGCTGTAAGTGCCACAACCGGCACATCTTTACACAAACCATTCTCCTGCATACGAATCTGCTTTAAGGTTTCTATACCATCCATCTCCGGCATCATATGATCCATGAAAATCACATGATATAATTTATGCCGTGTCATTTCCAAACATTCTTTTCCACTGGCAGCCATATCTAACTGTACCTTCGTGGAACGCAAAAGCTTGCTTGCCACCAGTCGGTTCATTTCATTATCATCCACCACAAGTACCTTTGCATCCGGTGCTTCAAACCGCTGTTTATACTGTTCTCTATGGATAACCTTTCGTTTCAGCATAAAGTCCATGGAACCAATCGGCTTTCCATCCACAATCTGCTGGTCCAAAGTAATCGTAAATACAGAACCTTTGGTGTAAATACTGTCTACCGTAATCTTACCGCCCATCATTTCTGTCAACTGTTTTGAAATAGCAAGACCAAGTCCTGTTCCTTCCACACCACGATTCTTCTCTTCATCTACACGACTAAAGGAATGGAATAGATTATCTATGTCCTCTTTTCGGATACCCATTCCTGTATCTGAAACCGATATACGCAGACGTACCCGGTTAGAATGAATTTTCTCACTCTGAGCAGAAAGTGTAACAGAGCCTTTCTTTGTATATTTTACCGCATTGGATAAAATATTCGTCAGAACCTGTTTTATCCGCACTTCATCACCATAAAGCATGGACGGAATGTCTTCATCAATGTCAATTTTAAACTCTAATTTCTTTTCATAAGCACGAATCCAGATAATATTCACCAAATCACTGAACATTGCTCCGGTTTCATACTGTACCGGTACAATTTCCATCTTGCCGGATTCAATTTTGGACATATCTAAGATATCATTGATTAAGGTCAGTAACATCTTACTGGCATTCTGGATATTGATGGAATTTTCTGCAATTTCATCAGAAATATTCTCCCGCAGGGTCATTTCATTTAGCCCAATAATCGTATTAATCGGTGTTCGGATTTCATGACTCATATTGGTAAAAAAAGCATTTCTTGAACGGCTTAGCTGTTCAATTTCCTGCTTCTGCTGTTCACTCATTTCCTTTTCCATAGCATATATTTTGTTCTGGTAGCGTATCAGTATACCACAAATACATCCCACAAGCACTATGGAAAGTACCGAGTCAAAATACAATCGTTCTTCCCCGCTAAGTCGAATGACAAACTCCGGAAATTTATATGCCACATAATGTATGCCAATAATAACAAAAAATGTCATTGCCAGCATGATATGAAACAGTTTTCCACGAAATACAAGAAATATATAAATAATACCCACTAAAAACCAGCCCGTTGTACCACCTTTTACACCATGATTGGTAAAAAAGCCCAATGGGAGCAAAATACAATTCAATATTATGCTGACAATGATTGCCGGCATATCAAGCTTATGGGTTTTATCCATATAATTAAAGCAAAAAACAATTACCGGAATGATAAGTACTGCAGAAAGCAGTACCCTGTTCCAGTCAGCTCTTACTGCCCCGGTTATCACGGATAATATTGCCGCAAAAAAGGCCATGATGAGCAAAAGACGGAACATCTTTTCCTGTAAAGAGGTTTCTTTCCCATATAATTTATTTTTCCAATCCTTTATCATCCGCTCACCCCACTTTTTCCTGTATCATAGCAAGTGCATCCCCTGCGCCCATAAAGTCAAATTCTTTCACCTTCGTTGCTATCTCTGCTAACATTTCTTCTAATGGTGCTTCCTGATACCGATATGTGAAAAGCTCTGTAAGTATCTGCTCTACACCGGTACTTTCAAAGGTTTCTAACTGCGTAGCAAGCTGTGTTAAAGCCTCTTTGAGCTTTTTCTTCTCAATTTCAGGCAGTTCACCGGCAGTTTCTTTTATTTCTTCCTTCGGTATTACTCTAGCCTTTAATACCTCCATTACTCTACGGTATTCCTGCATCATTTCTGCATGATTTGCCTGAATATACGGTATATTTTCTTCTTTTCCGGCAGCTTCTAATGCTTTTGCCATTTCCGAAAGCTTTTCTGCACCAATACCTAGGGAGGTACTCTTTACTGCATGTACAAATATCGTATAATTTTTCCAGTCACCTGTCCTATAGGCTTCTTCGATTTCTCCTATCTTTTGCAGTCCTGTATCGTAATACACCAATACAACTTCTAAATAATCCTCCATAGAACCGCCACAGAAACCAATGCCCTTTTCCACATTGATACCTTCTAGCTTTAGTTCTTTTGTATTTTCAGTGTTAGCCTGCTGCTGTTCTTCATTCTGCTTTTGCAAATCATATTCTTCAACTTTAATAATTTTATGTTCCGGGATAAAACGGCGCAATACACGTTCTAACACAGATAATTCAATAGGCTTTGCCACAAAATCGGAAAAGCCTTCGGATAAAAACATTTCCCGAACACCACCAATGGCATTTGCTGTAAGTGCAATAACCGGCACATTTTTGAAATAATTTCCCGGTTTCTGCCGGATAAAATGCAAGGTTTCCACACCATCCATTTCCGGCATCATATGATCCATAAATACAAAATCATAATCCATGGTATCTAATTTACTTAAAGCTTCTTTTCCACTTGTGGCTGTAAACACCTGAATTTTATAAGGACGTAGCAAGCCTTCCACAACCTTTAGATTCATCATATTATCATCCACCACCAGCACATTTGCTTTTGGTGCAATGAACCGGTAATTCTGGTACTGACTACTGTCAATACTCTGCACAATGTTCTCTCCATTTAAAACTGCTGCAATGGATAAAGCATAAAAAGGCTTGTATATTCTTAACATTCTTCTGTTTACACTGGCCTTCAGCTCATTTTCTCTTTCTAATACTAAAATGACTTTCATTTGTTCTGCCAGTTCGTCAAAGTATACGGTATCTTCGCAATATTCTTCCCAACTGATAAAAATATGACTGTACTTTTTCTTTTCTAACCGCCGTTTTAATTCCTGTAAATTTCTACACTGGCGGCAATGGATATGTAATTGTCTGGCAATATGTCCTATGGTATCCGCATAACCATCACGAATCGCTGCATAATCATATTTTTCCATGTTAATATAGGCAGCTACACGGATTTTATCCGGCTCTTTTACCGATACTATCGGCGTTTCATCCAGTACCTTCTGTGGAATGACAAACTGTACTTCGCTGCCTTTACCAAACTCACTGTTGATAGTGATAAAACCACCCATTTTTTCTACGATTGCCTGTGAAATAGCAAGTCCTAAACCAAGACCGCCTTCTTCACGATTTTTTCTGGTATCTACCTGATTAAAGGTAGTAAAAAGCTTCTCAATGGTTTCCGGCTTCATCCCAATTCCGGTATCTTTAACACTGACGCAAAGATTAATTCCATAGCTTTCCGGTCTGGCTGCAAAACGAACCAGCACACAGCCTTCTTTCGTAAATTTGATGGCATTGTTCACCAGATTCATAATCACTCTGCGTAATTTCTGCTCATCACCTAAAAGACTGCAGGGAATATTCGCATCGCAGTCTACAATCAGTTCAATATTTTTACCATTTTTCTGGGCAATGGCAATGTTCATCACATCATTTACTGTAGAGGTCAAATTATACGGTTCTTCTATCAATTCCATTTTGCCGGATTCCAATTCTGAAAAATCCAGAATATCACTGACTACGGACAAAAGATTTCGTCCTGCGGTCTGTATGTCTAACGTATACTCTTTTGCCTGATTCGGAATCTCCTCCCTAAGCACAAGCTCACTCATTCCACAAACAGTATTGATAGGTGTACGGATTTCATGGGATACATTTGCCATAAAATCATCCTTACTCTTTTCTGCTTTTTCCAAATCCTCAATGGTATCTACCAACGCATCATTCAATTCAATATTGGTCTTTACCAGATAGTAAGTTACACATTCTATAACAAAAATCGAACAAACCTGTAACAAAAGCCGAAAACCATCTTTGATACTTTCCACCTGAATTGTTCTGGCAAAAAATTCATGATACAGCATAAGATAAACTGCTGTTGCAGCAGACAACAGTACAATTTCTGGAATATTAAAAATTCCAAGCAAAATCACTAATGCGCCCAGTGTAGATAAAATCCCCACAAAACTTTCTGCAAACATGCCATAAATAGAAAAGTTTATCATTCCTACAATTCCAATAAAAAATGCTCGATAACGATAATCTTTATAGGATTTAACAGATACCATCCATGCAGTAATCATTCCAAACACAATCACTGGTGGAATCCAGCTTCCCCATTGAAATAGTATGGATACAAACATCATAGCAAGTGTGTATATACTATATATAATTAAAACAATTCGTTCTTTTCGCAGACGGTTTTCTGCAATATAATCGGTTCTTCCCAAAATATACCTCCTTCGTAACTATTCAGTACCTTCATAGTTACCCTACTTGCTACATTAACATTTCCCTTAATTTGCCTTCCATACTCAAAAATACTTCCGTAATCACAGGATCAAACTGTGTACCTTTTCCATCCTCTAAAATAGACATAATTTTTTCCATCGGACGAATTGCAGGTTTATAGCACCGTTCTTCAAATAGTGCATCAAAGACATCTGCCAATGCCATGATTCTTGCACCTAAAGGAATATCTTCTCCTTTAAGTCCCCTTGGGTAACCTGTCCCATCCCAACGCTCATGATGGAACAATGCCACATCCTTTGCCATTTTTACATACTCTTCTTCTTCCACATCACTCAAAATATCCTCAATGATATCCTGACTGTATTCGGTATGCATTTTCATGCTGTCATATTCTTCCGGTGTCAGTCTCCCCGGTTTTTTTAATATGCTGTCCGGTACTTTGATTTTCCCCACATCATGCAGCGGTGCAGCATTGCATAAATTATGAATATACTCATCATTTAATGTATCCGTATACAAGCCTCGATTCTTAAGTTCATCCGCAATCATTCTTACATACATCTGGGTGTTTTTTACATGCTTTCCTGTACTGTTATCCCTTGATTCAATGATATTTGCCATGCCTACAATGATATGCTCCTGCATTTCCTTAATACGGCTGGTCTTTTCTTTTACCATATCCTCTAAATGATTACGGTAACGCTCTAATTCTAAGGTTCTGCGCACTCTGCTTATTAAAATATCCGGTACAAAAGGCTTTCCGACAAAATCCACTGCCCCTACCTGAAAACATTTTGTTTCCGTTTCCACACTTTTATCCGCAGTTAGAAAAATCACCGGAATACTGCTGTACGCTTCACTTTCCTTTAATTTTTCCATGGCTTCAAAACCATTCATCCCCGGCATATTAATATCTAACAGAATCAAATCCGGCTTATTCTTTTCCAGATAACGAAAAGCTGCCATACCGGAATTTGCTGCTGCAATACGATATTCTTTACCCAGAATTTTCTGTGCCAGCATTAAGTTTGCACTATCATCATCTACTACTAAAATAATATCATTCATAAACTTCACTCCAAATAACAAAATTGCTGTGCAGCATTACAACCGCACAGCAACTATTATCTGCTTCGGCAAATACTGCCTCTACTATTTTTTGATTTTTACTGTTTTTGCCTTACTCCATGGTCCATACGTCTTTTTACCGGAAACGGATTCCTTCTGGAACATACGAACCTGAACATAATATGTTTTTCCCTTTTTCAATTTCTTAATATCTATGCTGTTTTCTTCTGTGGTCTTTCTCTTTGCAGATGCCATACTAGACTTTAGTGAATAACGAACTTCATAACCACTGGCAGTTTTCACGTTTTTGATTTTTACACGCATGGTACCTTTTGCAACATTTTTTACACTGGAAAGCGATGTCTTTTTCGCTTTAATTTTAGCCCAATGTGCGTAATATGTACAGCCTGCCTCAACCTGTGTTGTCTTTGTAATTTTGCTGCCACCGGATTTTTTTGTAAACCAGCCAAGGAATGCATGACCTTTTTTCTTTGGTGAAGGAAGTTTTCCTAGCTGTTCACCGTAGAGCAGTTCTTTACTGTTTGACTTTACATTTTTTTTGCCAATATAACCTCCATTTGCGTTAAAGTTTATCGTATAACGTGGTGTTACATAGGCACTGGCTGCTGTACTGTCATAAAATCCATTTCCAACAACAATAGCATTTACCGTTGTATTTCCTTTTACAGCAAATGTACCTGTAAATTTCGTTGACTTTGCAGATGCAATTGCAGGATATGTACCATCGGTTGTATAGTATACCGTTCCACCATATGGTGCTGTAATGGTTACCTTTTCATTATCAGCTGTAATTATCGGCTGCTGCATACCTGCTGTCGGTATATGTACTGTTCCCGGATTTATCCAGTCCGCACCGGAATCATAGGTCAGCTCCGGCAGACGTCCGCTCCACATAGCTTCTGTTGTATGCATAAGCACGGATTCAAATGTATCATTCGCATACTGTGCTGCACTTCTGTTAAAATACTGATACCCCACATTCTGACCTAAATATGCAGCCTCTTTTTCCGGCAAATCATTCCATGTCAAATCCACATAATACCATGTTCCATTGATACGGATAATATTCCATTCATGAGCTTCACTGGTAACAACTGCACAATCCACACCTGCTGCATTCATCAATAACTGCATTGCTTGTGAATATCCTGCACATACGGTTGAATCTGTACAAAATACACTGTATGCCACCTGATTATATGGATTCTGCATAGATGTGGAATAATTATCATCATATACCACTTTTTCACAAATCAGGTCATGGGCTTTCTTTTCTTTGTCCCATTCCGTAGGCTGTGCTGTAATCTGTGGCAGCCAGCTGTTAACCACTGCCTGCATGTTAGCAGTTGCAGCCTGACGCGCAGCTCCATTTGCAAAATCCTCTATAATAGATAAGTAAATATATCCACCGCTTACGGATGCTGACCTTCCACCAGTCCATGCATCTAAGAAATAATACTGCGGATTGGATAATTTAAACATAAATGCTACGTTTTGTGCATCATTATAATTCATACCTTTATATACCAGACTTTTGGTAAAATATACCGTACCGCTGTTGGTATTGGTTGCTGAAACACTTTCTGTTCCTGTCAGATAATTCAGACACATCGCATCCAAATCATCCCAAAGTTTTCTTTCTGTTTCTGACAACTGATTATAATAATAATTCGTAGAATACTTATCCCAGTCAGAATTATAAACTGAAGAACCTTTTATATTCGGATTTTTCTGTTCTACAAAAAGCTCCGGCTCCTTTTCCTGTGGCACTTCCACATATTTGAAATGCTCCAGACCATCTACCGGCAGTTCTCTGTCAAATGTCCGGGCTGCTTCTACATTTTCTGTTACAGCAGATACCTGTGATGCTGCTATCGTTTCACCTGCTCCTGTCAAAACTAATATCGCTGACAATACAAGCGTTAATACTCTTTTTTTCATGATGTTCTCCTTATTTTATATTTCCCCTTATTTTTTTATCTTTACAGTTTTTGTGTTACTCCATGCGCCAAATACCATCTTTTTACCAACAGAATCTTTCTGGTACAGCCGCACCTGCACATAGTAGGTCTTTCCTTTTTTTAATTTGGAAATTTCCTTTATTGTCTTTTGGCTTTTTATCTTTTTTGCAGATTTCATGGAAGGTTCTAAAGAATAACGTATCTGATAACCTAACGCTTTCGCATTTTTCTTTATCTTTATCCGCATACTTCCGGCAGCTTTACTTTTGGCAGAAACAATCGATGCCTTTGGCAATACAATTTCTTCCCATTTAGCATATAATACCAATGCTTTTGTCTGAAATACCTTACTGCCATTAACAATCTGTTCTCCACCATTTTTTTTGGTAAACCAGCCTAAAAACCTGTATCCCTTTCGTTTTGCATCCGGCATATTTCTGTAAAAATCACCATTGCAGACATTTTCTATTCTGGCAACAATACTTTTTTTCCCTATATAGCCGCCATTTGCATCCAGCTTAAGGGGATAAGATAACCCCTGCCACTTTGCATACAAATTCAAATCCGCTAAAATCGGTGTTGCAAAATTATACTTCCTTGTCAAAGCAGTATCTGTATACCAGCCTTCAAATACATAGCCATTACGCACAGGATTTGCAGGCTTCGCCGCTTTTTTGCGTTCTTCAATATACTGCGCTGACACATCTGTTCCGCCATTAGAATAGAATCGGACAGCATATGTTCCGGCAATCCATTTTGCGTACAAAACCATATCTGTGGCTACTACGGTATTAAAATCATAGGGCTGCTGATAAGAAGCATCTTTGTACCATCCACAAAACTGATGACCACTCCAGACCGGCATGGATGGCTGCTTTACTGTACCGCCTTCTAAAACCTCCTGTGATTCTACCTTGCTTCCGCTGTAGGTATAAAACTGTACAGTATATGTAACGGATTTCACATCATATGCAGCGATTTCACTGTCCCAGCTTGCATTTTTAACCGCCACTGCCTGTATGCTCTGTCCATCCTTTATGGCAAATGCACTCTGGTATTTGTCTGCTTTTCCTGCCGCCACAGAAGGTATACTGCCATCTAACGTATAATAAACCTCTGCTCCGCTCTCTGCCGAAATGGTAGCCATGCCACCCTGTATCTGGATAACCGGCAACTGTAACCGGACAGTTGGTGTATAAATCGTACCAATCGAATCAAAATCTGCACCGGAATCGTAAATACACGCAGGCATACATGCTTTCCAGTAATCTAATGCTGTGTGGCTGGATTGGATAACACTATCACTCCGGTTAAAATAGATATAACGCTGCTTATTAGCTTCTTCATCTAAATCGCCCCACGTCACATCTACATTATACCATGTATCCTGCAAGCGGATAATATTCCATTCATGTCCCACACCGGTAACTGCTGCACAATCAATTCCCACAGCATTCATCAGAAGCTGCATCGTCTGGGAATATCCGGCACACACTGTACTTTCTGTGAAAAACACACTATAAATACTCTGGTCGTATTCATTTCGCAGTGTTATATCCTGATAATTTACATCATAGGATATGTTCTGGCAGATTAAATCATAAGCAGCCTTTTCTTTTGCCAGCTCTGTTTCTTCTGCCGCAACAATATCCACCCACGCCGTAATTTTACGCTTAAACTCTGCGGTAATTTCTGCTCTTTTCGTACCATCTGCAAATGCCGGATACAACGTCAGACGATACATGCCGCTCATGCCGCCTGCATCTGCCGAACTGTATACCATGGTCTGAAAAAAGTAATACTGCGGATTTGAGTATTTAAACATATACAGTATTTCCCTTGCTCGCTCCGGTGTAATTCCCGTATAGGCTACCGCAGGAGTAATAAAATACTCCATCACATAGCCATCCTCCATTGTGTAGGAATCCTGCTCTGTTAAAGACTCTGTACCTGTCAGATAACGCATCCCCAGCGCATCTAAGGTATCCCACCATTTCTGCTCCGTTTCATTTAACTGATTATAAAAATACTTAGAACCATACTGCTGCCAGTCCATCCCATTTTCTGCTGTCTGTGCGCTTTTAGGCTCAACAACCTCCTGGCCTTCTGTCATTTCAAGCACCGTAAGCGGCTCTAAGCCATTTAACCTTGACAACTCTATACCGGATGCAAAAACCTTCGTATCTTCTCCACTAAACAGAATAAACATTATCAGGCATATTGACAATAGTATTTTTTTCATAGTCCCCCAACCTCTCTTGTAAGCTTCGTACAAAATCCACTATTTAAAGGACAATTCGTACTTGATATTTTCTGCTTCCACAAGTCTTACCAGATTTTTTATCCTCTGTCGTATCTCATGCGGGTCAAAGGGCTTTTGCAACACATCAATTGCTCCTCTTTCCAATGCTGTAATCTCATCCTCCACCCGGCTTGCTCCGGTAATTACCACAGTAGGAATATGATTTAACAAAGGATTTGCCTTCATTCTTTCTAACAATTCCAATCCATCCATAACCGGCATACGAATATCCGTAATCACCAAATCAATCATCTGCGATTTTTCTTTTAGTATTTTTAATGCTTCTTTCCCATTTTCTGCCTGAAGAACCTGATAATTATCTTCTAAATTACAAACCAAAGCCTCTCTGCTGACTTCCATATCATCCACAACCAGTATTGTTCGTCTGTCATCTAACGGATGTGTTAAATTCTCCACAACTTCACGGCTACAGAGCAATGCTTCATAGGCAGGAATATCTAATGGTTTAGAGTAATAAAAGCCCTGAATACAATCACAGCCACAATGCCCTAAGAAATCCCTTTGATTCTCTGTTTCTACACCTTCCGCTACAATTTCCATATCTAATGCCTTTGCCATACGAACCACATAGGCAAGTATGTTGCTGGCACGTTCAGATACCTCTAAATTTCGGACAAACATCATATCGATTTTCAATACATCCACCAGCACATTTTTCAGCATATTCAACGATGAATATCCACTTCCAAAATCATCCATCATGATTTTAAAGCCATTTTTCTGCAGTGTTTCCATTGCCACAAGCATCTGCTGGGAATTTTCCGTATATGCACTTTCTGTTACTTCGATTTTCAGACAGGTGCTGTCTAAATTGTATTTTTCTAAAAGCCCCATGAGAAAATCACATAAATCCGTGCTATAAAAATTCACTCTGGATACGTTAATGGATATAGGCATGGTCTTTATCCCACGACTGCGGAAATCCGACAACATCTTACATACCTCTTCCCACACAAAACGATCCAGCTTCATAATAAAGCCATTTTTTTCAGCAAGCGGAATAAATTTATTTGGCGCAATAACCCCTTTATCAGGATGACGCCATCTGACTAAAGCTTCTGCACTGATTGGCAGACCTGTCGCCACCGAATATACAGGCTGTAGGTTAATAAAAAACTGCCCATCTTCTAAGGCATCATTCATCTGTCCTGCCAGTTCCTGTTCTTCCATCATTTCCTGGCGAAGCTTTTCATCGTAAAATGCATAGCGTTTTACACAACTGTCCTTAACGGTCTGTAAAGCCATTTCTGCCCTGTTGCACATGGAATCAATAGAAATCTCCTTATCTTCCACTTCATAAACGCCAATATGTACATATACAGGATAGTTTACCCCTGTGTCCGTAATACCTGCTTCAAGGAAATCCACGATTTCCGTCATATTCATAAAAAAGAAATCCTTCTCCATGCAGGAAACAAAATGATCTCTTTCCTCCCTGCCGGCAATACCATAACTTCCTGTATTATCTTTAATGACCTTTGTGAGGTAAAGCAGCACTTTATCGCCCACCTCTTCGCCAAACAATTCATTTACAACTTTAAATCCATCCACGTCCCATTTTATCAGAACATACTCTTTGTCCGGATTATTTAAAATGAGTGCTTCTGCCTCCGCACGAAACTTTTCACGGTTGTACAAACCTGTTAATGCATCGATTTCTAAACGGGTACGAAGCTCTTCTATGGTTTCCTCTCCATTCGTCTGGTTCATTCCCTGTTCTATCATAAGATTATCCCCCATCCCACAATATTCCATCTAACCACATTGTACTATATTCAGAACAAAAAAGGAAGTATAAAAGTAAGGGAGCTTTCGCCCCCTTATGTTTACTTATTTTCTTCTATTATAAGCAAGATTGCTGCCTTTGCGAGTTCTGTTGTAAAATCTCCACCTATGCACAGATAACAGGTATTTTGTCCATTTTCCATTACGGTTTCTACAGATTTAACCGTAAGATTTGCAAGAGCAATGGCATTGAGTGCCATGGATAAGCTGTTATTTTCCGGTCTGTATGGAAAAACAAGCATAATTTCCTCTTTGTTAAAATCTATTTTCTGTAATGCCTCTGACGCTCCGACCAACTTTGTATACTGGTATGTCCGGCTTATTCCCATTAACTGCTTGAGAAATGCCTGATATTCTAAAAGATATTCTGTTTCCATATCTTTTGAACGGGCAGAAATAATTGCCTGCTCACGCTCCGGCACATAAACAGCTCCACCTGTCTGTTTCTTACTTTCCACCACCTGATAAGAAAGTTCCATACGCTTTTGAAATAATGCTTTCATCTTTGTATCTACAGCATCAATTTCCTGTCTGATTTTATCTAATTCCATCCTTTGTGCTCCTATACCAACATAAATTTATAAATTACATCAGCTATACCGTCCTCGTCATTTGAAGCAGTAATATAGTCTGCCACAGCTTTTACTTCTTCCTGCGCATTTGCCATAGCAACACCAAGACCTGCCATCTGTATCATGGAACGGTCATTAAAGCCATCACCACAGCATATCATATGGGTTCTGTCCGTATGCAGATGTTTTAAAAGAATCCCCAGTGAAAATGCCTTATCAATGGACTGTGGCATCATTTCAAGGAAAAATGGCTCAGAACGGAAAATATTGAGTTTTTCGCCAAAAACCTCCCGCATATGCTCTTGTGCTGACAGCACACTCTCCGGTTCACCGGTTAATAAAAATTTGTTTACCGGGAAATCGATGGTTTCTACAAAGTTTTCCACCTTACGGATGGGCATTTGATTGATTTTTCCTTCCAGCTCCATATAGGTGTCTAACTCTGTACCTGCCACAATTTCACTGTCCGTATAGGTGACAATACCAAGTCCGGCTTCTTTGGCTTCCTTATAAATTGCTGCTGTCAGTTCACCCGGCACCGTACTGTCATAAATCACTGCACCATTCGCATAATTAATAATATGTCCTCCGTTAAAGGACAATACAAATCCGCCAAATTCCTCTAAACGCAGTTCATCCGCCAACTTTACAATTCCACCTGTAGGTCTACCGGAGGCTAGTACCACCTTTTTTCCTGCACACTGTGCCTTAAGCAAAGCATCTTTGGTCTTTGGTGTAATCACTTTTTGGGAATTGGTAAGAGTTCCGTCCAAATCCAGTACAATGACATCATATGTGTTCATGTCTGCACCTCTTACCTTTACTGTCTATTCTCAATATCCGCTATCATCTGGATACGCTCTGCATGTCTGCCGCCCATAAATTCTGCTTCTAAGTATGCTTTTACCATATCCTTTGCCAGTTCACCACCTACGATTCTTGCACCGAATGCAAGGATATTTGCGTTATTGTGCTGTTTTACCAGTCTGGCTGTAGCTGTATCGGAGCATACTGCTGCACGAATACCTTTTACTTTATTGGCTGCAATAGAGATACCTACGCCTGTTCCACAGATTAAGATTCCACAATCTGCTTTTCCCTCTGCTACGGCTCTTGCTACCTTCTCACCATAATCCGGATAGTTACAGCTATCCTTTGTATCTGTACCATAATTTTCTACTTCGTGACCTAATTCTTTTACATATTCAAGAATTTCCCATTTTAAATCTGTTGCTGCATGATCGTTTCCAATAATAATTTTCATATGTGCCTCCATTTTTGATACTTGTATTTTTATTCTTTTTCCTGTTTTTGATTTTACAGGGCTGGTAAAGTTTTGTCAATTATTCTGATTTTACACCGGATGCATATTTATCCGTCTTTTTTTTATTTCTATGCCGATAAAAAAATAATACGATTTTTTCAATATAACGTTTTAATACAATCTGGATTTCCTCTTTTGGATTTATGGGTTCTACCAGAAATGTACGGATTCCGGCAATATTCGCTCCCATCACATCGGTAAATATCTGATCTCCCACAAATACCGTATTCCGGCAGTCTGTCCCCATGATTTCCATGGCTTTTCGATAGTTCCCCGGCTTTGGCTTTGCCGCTTTAAATATATAATCCACACAAATTTTTTCATTAAACATCTTTACACGGGGTTCTTTATTATTTGAGAGCAGTACACTAGAAAAACCTAATTCCTTTAAATGGGCAAAAAAAGCAATTGCCCTCTCATCCGCCGGGGCACCATGGGGAACTAATGTATTATCAATATCAAAAATCACTCCACGATAACCTTCCTTGTATAATTTTTCAAAATCAATCCGGTATGTGGATGTCACATGTTCATCCGGGTATAAATAGTATTTCATGCTGTATTTCCTCATTTCGACAAAAAATCATAAAAAACTGCCGCCTATACTCAAAGCGACAGTTCTCCTCCAACAAAAAACTGATATTGATGAATGACCTGGTCCTTTTTCATGGAATTAATTGCCCATTCTACATCCAGATTTGCAAGCTCGCCATCTAATACCTTCCGTTTATATGTACTATCGGATGCAGTCAATTGCATCACCTGATGATTCTCTTTATCCTGATTTTTATTTATGCTGTGTTCATAAAACACAACGCATGGGCGAATTCCTGAAATATGCATGGCACTCATCCTCATTTTATTACTCTAAAATTTTCTTTAATTCATTCATAAAAGTGTTGATATCCTTAAATTCTCTGTATACAGAAGCAAAACGGACATAAGCAACCGCTTCTAAGTCTTTTAGCTTATCCATAACAATTTCACCGATTTTTGCACTGGAAATTTCTTTTTCTTCCCTGTTAAAAATCTCTGTTTCAATATCATCCACAAGCTGATTTATCTGATTAGCCGAAACCGGTCTTTTATGACAGGCACGAAGTATTCCTGCCTCAATTTTAGAACGGTCATACTGCTCACGGTTATTATCTTTTTTGATAACAATAAGGGGTATCGTTTCTACCTTTTCATATGTGGTAAAACGTTTTCCACATTCATCACACATTCTCCGGCGACGAATGGAATTATTGTCATCCGCTGGTCTTGAATCAATCACCCTTGTACTTTCATTACTACAAAATGGACACTTCATGTATTTACCCCCCTAAAATTCCCTGCAATACCGCATTTATTATGCACAAGTATAGCTTTCCGGAATTTTCTTGTCAATCCGTTTTGCATGATTTTTGCCGTATTACAGCTTTTTTCTGATTTTTTCTTCCTCAATTTCCACCAGAATAATATCTGAACCAATACGCACAATACATTTCCACGGAATACAAAATTCAAAATCATGTCCAAACATACCAAATATCTTACAGGGTCCGGGAATAATTAATGCCTGTATGCATCCGCTACACTCATCCAATTCTATGTCCATGACATTTCCAAGACATTTCCCATCGCAAATATTAATAACTTCCTTTTTCTGCAGCTCACATAATCGCATTTTGCAGCTCCGAAGTTTTTCTTGCTCTATTTTATGCTGACGGCTTTTCTGTTATACATTGAAACGGAATAACATAACGTCACCGTCTTTTACTACATATTCTTTTCCCTCAAGTCCTACGATACCCTTTTCTTTGGCTGCTGAAAGGCTTCCACAGTCCAATAAATCCTGATAATTCACTACCTCTGCGCGGATAAATCCACGCTCAAAGTCACTATGAATCTTTCCTGCCGCCTGTGGTGCTTTTGTACCTTTGATAATGGTCCATGCACGGGTTTCGTCCTCTCCGGCTGTTAAATAACTGATTAAGCCAAGAAGGCTGTAACTTGCTTTGATAAGCTTCTCAAGACCGGATTCTTTTAAGCCTAAATCTTCTAAGAACATAGCTTTTTCTTCATCATCAAGCTCTGCAATTTCCTGCTCAATCTGTGCACAGATAACAAATACTTCACTGTTTTCTTCTGCTGCTCTTTCTCTTACTTCTTTTACGAAGCTGTTGGAATTGCCGTCATCCGCCAAATCATCCTCTGCTACATTTGCTGCATAAATTACCGGTTTTGCAGTCAGAAGATTATAGGATTTAAACCATGCAATTTCATCCTCGTCTTCAGATAATTCGAAGGTTTTTGCCATGTTGCCGTCTTCTAAGTATTTTTTTATAGCTTCTAATAATGCCATTTCTTTTGCCAAAGTCTTGTCCATTCTTGCACCTTTGGCTGTTTTGGCAATTCGACGTTCTAAGATTTCAATATCCGAGAAAATCAATTCTAAATTTATGGTCTCGATGTCACGCACCGGGCTTACGCTTCCATCCACATGGACTACGTTGCTGTCCTCAAAGCAGCGGACTACATGCACAATAGCATCTACTTCACGGATATTCGCAAGGAACTGGTTTCCTAAGCCTTCACCTTTGCTGGCACCTTTTACAAGTCCTGCAATATCTACAAATTCAATAACTGCCGGAGTTACTTTTTTAGAGTTGTACATATCGCCTAATTTTTTCAATCTTTCATCCGGTACAGCTACGATACCTACATTTGGGTCAATGGTACAGAATGGGTAGTTTGCGGATTCTGCACCGGCTTTTGTCAATGAGTTGAATAATGTACTTTTTCCTACGTTTGGGAGTCCTACGATTCCTAATTTCATTTTTCTATATTCTCCTTTAAAAACCTTTATTTTAAGGGCTTTTCAGCATTTCTCTCATCTATCGAGTGCCACAACGAGTGCCACTATCCATTAAGATATATGAAGTTTTATATTACATTTAATGCTGTCGCCACAAGATTAATCTCTTTTTGTTTTTCTTCTTCTGTGATATGAACGTAAGTAGCATCCGCTAACCATTGGTCTGCTGATAAATACCCTCACCAAGTTCTTTTCCGTTCAAATCCTTACCCATCTGAACCTCTCCCTTCTATATATAAAAAGAAAGTAGCCCCTACTTAGACAATACTTAGATTACCACATAAGAGCTTCATTTTCAATAAGTCCTTTCGCCTTATTATTTACTCATTGCATCATCCTTTCTACTTACCCAAACTATACTCTATAAATTTTTTAAATACTCTTCCACATTCAGATAAGTCACGTCCTCCGGTGTCTCTACCCCTGCCTGAACAAGCGATGTTGTAACACCACGATAAATCACATACTTTCCGGTAATTGTACCATATCTAAATTCAGTATCCTTACATTTTTGTTCATCTAACAAATGCTTACACTGCTGGGGAACAACTTCTTTACTATGTTTAATTTCATAGATTTCACAAGTTCCCTCATCCGGATTAAACACCACCATATCGAATTCGCCAATTGCAAACTGTAATCGGAAAACTTCACAATTCTTTTTAGAAAGTTTCGTTTCTAAAAGAACAATATCCTCCATCATTCTGCCTTTGATTTCATCTATTATTCTTTCAGTTACTCTCTTTCGCTCTTCAAAGGATAAACCTCTAAACACATCATCCTGCATAAGCGATTTGATAAGTGCCTCTGCTTGAGAATAACGCATACCAGGCTGTGAAAATGCCGTTCTAGATTCTCTTCGATTATAATCAGACATCCATCTACTTCCTATTTCCACAGTTAAGTCAAGCAAATCCAAATATTCTTTTATTTCATAACGATGTGCATCTTGAATTTCAACCTTTTGCTCTTCCTTATCCTTGATTTCCAACAAAGATTTCAGTGTTTCATTTACTTTAAGAATATTAATACGATCGAGAATATCGGTAGGTTCTTCTCTATCCTTTCGTAAATTGTTTGCTGAAATTCTCAAATCATTTGATTTGAAATCTCTGGTCAACACCTCCATAGTGAACCGGTGATTCATATCCTCCACAATTCTGTTAATTGCGTTTGTTAATTCATTTTTCTCATATAAATCCCATAGGGAACGGAAATGACCTTCATACTTATAGTTCTTCAAAGAATGCTGAATATTTCGTGCAATAGCACTATCAACATATTCGTCGGTACTTTTCTTAGTGGCAAAAATCATAGCATTATCATTATACTGCTTTCCACCAAGACTCATGGTTCCACCATATCGGATGAAATCATCAATACCTGCAATTCCTAACACTCTTTCGAATTCGCGATATGGAATGAATGTCGTATGGCACATAATACATCTGTCATACAACTCCTCATCCTCTGTAAACATAAAGC
Organism: Lachnospiraceae bacterium; assembly: GCA_017624495.1. Lineage (GTDB taxonomy): Bacteria > Bacillota > Clostridia > Lachnospirales > Lachnospiraceae > Roseburia_B. Next base: position 24,532 of record JAGAMY010000022.1, read on the forward strand.
CTAAGGAATCTGTACCGGAAAGCACTATCTTCATACCACTTGCCGCAAACACATCAGAAAACAATGCAGCACCTTCAATAAAATCATTCAAAAGCGTAACTTCATCAATAAACACATATCGGTAGCCTTTTTCTTCCAGAACTTTTAAATCCCGATTCACATCATCCAAGGTCTTACTATCCTGTATCTGAATAAACACAGTTTTGCTTCTCATTGATGTGTCCATCTCAGATATCAACTGACGAATTAACGTCGTTTTACCTGTTCTCCTAAGACCATACAGAATATACACTCTATCATGTATATCTCCATAAACATAATCATGAAGTTGCTGATAACATTCACGTTTTACCCACTTTGCCACTGGTTTTACAAAACGTTCCAGCTCTTCACCAATTCTCACTGTGCATCGAAAATGAGAAATCGATTTTACATCATTTATTTCCTGATTGTCTATGTCTTTTATTAAGTTTTGTAGTTCTTTCCTACGTTCAATTTGTCTGGAAAGCTGTTCCAACTCTTCATCCTTTGTCCTTCTGGTACGTTGCTTTCCATCCTCTCGCCATTGATAATAAGCATACTCTTTTCCATTTATCTTTTTATAAGTAATACCACCTGTTGGCAGTGTTTCAATCTCGGCAATAATCTTGCTGTATTCTTCGTCTGTCATAAGCAACCCTCCTTACATGTCCATTTTAACTTTTTAACTTTATTTGTAAAGTTAAAAAGTTAAAACTATGATTTTTTCATATATTAGCTAATCCTCTCAGAAAAATCGGTTCAACCATCTCCTCTACAGGCTCTTCACACTGGTGCGCTCAAAAAGAGCAAAGTCAATCCTTCGTCTCCAACACCAGCAATACGCCATCGTCAAAAGAAATCTCCGCAACCTCCTCTACTATCTCATTACTAATCCCTAAAGAATTATAACATGTCATCGTATACTCTTTTAGAGGATACTTCATCCCCTTTAATGTCAGCCCCTTCACCTGCGGCGTAAAAGGCAACAGGGATACATATTCTCCAAATTGTTCTTCTTTTTTTATTTTGATTCCCTTATCCACCATACGAATCCGGTTGTTTTCATCCACAATGCATATTTCTGCTTCATTCTCCAAGCCAATACCCAAAAGCTGAATATTTCCCAGCATATGGTCGATTCTGCTGCCTGTTGCACCCAAAATATGTATCTGCTTACAACCTTCTTTTAAAGCAAGACGAATCGCCGATTCCGTATCGGTATCGTCCTTTTCAGGAATCAGTCTTTTCCACTGTATACCTTCCTGCTGCTCAAAAAAATCTAAAATCTCTGTATCCACAGAGTCAAAATCTCCCACAATCCAGTCCGGCAGGACTTCCATGCCTGCTTCCCTCGTTTTCTGCAGTTCATAAAAATACCGCATACCGGAATCTACAGCAATCTGCATATCCGGGTTGATTTTTTTTATATAAGATACACAAAAGGCAGAATGTATTCTGCCTCCTGTTACAATTACTGCTTTTTTCATTTTCGTTTTCTACTCCGCCATAATTTGTAAAAACTGCTCTACATTTTCTGCAATGTCACCATTGAAAACAGCACTTCCGGCAACAATGATATTTGCACCTGCATCCATCACCTTTGCCACATTGTCCAATGTAATACCGCCATCCACCTCAATGTCTGTCTTTAAGCCTCTTTTATCAATCATTTTCTTCAAATCACGCACTTTATCAATTGTATACGGTATCAGTTTCTGTCCGCCAAAGCCCGGATTCACTGTCATTATCAATACCATGTCCACATTATCTAAGACATAGTCCAACACACTTAAAGAGGTAGCAGGATTTAATGCAACTCCAGCCAAAATCCCTCTTTCTTTAATCTTTTGAATCGTACGGTCTAAATGACCGCAAGCTTCTGCGTGTACAGTAATCAAATCTGCTCCCGCATCTACAAAATCATCAATATAGCGGTCAGGATTTTCAATCATTAAATGCACATCAAAAATCCGCTCACTCATCGGACGAATCGATTTAATCACCGGAAGTCCCATGGAAATACTTGGCACAAAATTGCCGTCCATGATGTCAATATGCACATACTGCGCTCCTGCTTCATCCAATAAAGCTACCTGTTTTCCTAACTGTGCGAAATCTGCTGCAAGCAGTGATGGTGATAAACAATTCATAGTTTCCTCCGTTCGTATGGCTTAATTTCTTTTAATTCTTCGTATAAAAGTGTATAGTTCTCATAACGTGTGGGATGAATTTTTCCTTCATTAAGTGCCTGTTTTATGCCACAGGATGGCTCATGAATATGGCTGCAGCCCTGAAATTTACAATAGGGTTCAAAAGGGGCAAATTCTTCGTAACAACGCCATAATTCCTCCGGTGTCAGTCCCGGAATATCCATTGAACTAAAGCCCGGCGTATCCATAATATAGGTATCCCCCTGTATATGAATCAGTTCTGAATGTCTGGTCGTATTTTTCCCACGCTCAATTTTACGGCTGATGTCTCCGGTTTCCATATTTGCCTCTGGCTGCAAAAGATTTACCATGGATGATTTACCTACACCGGAAGGTCCTGCCACCGCACTTGTTTTTCCTTCTAAAAACTGCTGCAGGGCTTCAATTCCTCTTGGTTCTTTTGTGCTGGTAAATAACACCGGATAGCCACAAGAGGCATAGACCTTAGCAATTTCTTCAAGTTCTTTTTCTTCTAACAAATCTGCTTTGTTAAAACAAATGGTTACCGGCACATTCTGATATTTCATCATCACTAAAAATCTGTCCATCAGATTATAATTCGGTGTCGGCTTTGCTGCTGCAAATATGAGTAGTGCCTGATGGATGTTCGCCACAGCCGGACGAATCAATTCATTTGTCCGTGGACAAATTTCTATGATATTCCCGGTTTTTGCTTCTTCATCTAACACATCAATAATTACATTGTCTCCAACTAAAGGCTTTTGTTTTCTGTTTCTGAAAACGCCTTTTGCTTTACATTCATAAATTCCGGATTCTACTACATGTACATAGTAGAATCCGGAAATTCCTTTTACAATCTTTCCCTGCATAATCCATCCTATTGTTTGGTAAATGTTACATTCTCTGTCTGCTCCTTTGAAGTTCCGTCTGCTAAATACCATACAATATTTAATGTACCGGTGCTGACTTCTTCAATGTCATAAGCAGAAATTGTATATGGGAACTTGGCAATTTTTACGCCCGTCCATTCCTGTAATACATTGCCATTTGCATCCTTTAGGGTAATGTCGGCTACTGTCACTTCAGCATTATCCGGTGCTGTAATGGTTGCTTTGCAGTAATAGTAGGTGGTCTTTTTACCCATACTGATAACCAGACTAATATTTGAACCTGCATCTACATACTTTCCTGCCGCAATACTCTGACTGATAACTTTTCCTGCTTCTACCGTATCACTATAATCTGTTGTCGTGCTTGTTACTGTAAGTCCCGCTGCTGTCAATGCATTGGTAGCCTCTTCCTGTGTCTTATTATATACATCCGGCACAGATACAGCTTCTTTTCCCTGACTAACCGTTAATGTAACTACTGTTCCTTTTTTTGCTTCCGTTCCGCCTGTCGGATTCTGGGAAATAACCATACCGGAAGCTACTGTGTCACTGTATGCATAGGTTCTTTCTGCTGTAAATCCCTGATCTGCTAAGGTGTTTAAAGCTGCTTCATTGTCATATCCTACTACATTTGGTATAGAAATTGTACCTTCTCCACTGCTGATATACACATTGATTGTGGTATTTTTATCCACCTGCATACCTTCAGCCACATCCTGGGACATAATCAATCCCTCTTCGTACTCATTGGAATTCTGTGTACCAATTTCTTTAATACCTAAACCGATAGCATTTAGCTGTGTTTTTGCTTCTTCAAAGGTCAAACCGGTAACTTTTATCATTGTTACCTGTTCAATCTTTTCTTTTTCTGTATTGATAACATCTTTTTTGGTATCTTCTTTTATCTGTTCGGTCTGTACGACTTCCGTATCATTATCTTTCACTGTTGTATCCGGTTTTTTCGCTCCAAATATGCCTAATACATTTCCTACAAAATAGATAATAATACCGATAATGATAAAAGCTGCAATAATACCACCAATGGTAGCTGCCTTTTCCACTGCCGGATTTAAAAATCCATCATTATCTTCCTCGTCTTCATCCTCTTCCGGCTCATCGTATATCGGCTGTGGCTGTGGTTTAACCCTGCGCTCTTCCTGCTTTGGCGCAACTCTTCTTGCCTCATGAATAGCCTTTACTTCACTTTCATTAATCACCCTTGTCTTATTCTGGCTTCCACTTGGTATCATAGTGACAAAATCTTCGTTCGGGCTGATTAATACCTGCTTTAAATCTACCAGCAAATCGCTGATGACCTTATATCTTCGGTCAGGACTTTTCTGCGTACATTTCAAAATAATCTTTTCTAAACTTACAGGTAAATCCGGTGCATACGCACTTGGCGCTACCATTTCTTCCTGCAAATGCTGAATGGCTACCGCTACTGTAGTATCCCCATCAAATGGCACTCTTCCCGTAACCATTTCATACATCACAATACCTAAAGAATAAATATCACTTTTTCCATCCACAAAACCGTTTCTTGCCTGCTCCGGTGAAGAATAATGTACAGAACCCATTACATCTGCACTAATCGTATTATTAGATACTGCCCTTGCAATACCAAAATCTGTCACCTTTGCCTTTCCTTCTGTGGAAATTAAAATATTCTGCGGTTTGATATCTCTATGGATAATATTTTTTGCATGGGCTGCTTCTATTCCTCTGCCTACCTGAATGGCAATACTTACGGCTTCTTTGTAGGTAAGCTGCATTTTTTTCTCAATATATGTCTTTAATGTGACACCCTCCACATACTCCATGACAATAAAATGCATTCCGGCTTCACTGCCGACATCATAAATATTGACAATATTCGGATGCTCTAATCCTGCTGCGGACTGGGCTTCTGTACGGAACTTTGTCACAAAATTTACATCTTCACTAAATTCCTGCTTTAATACTTTAATCGCAACAAATCTGCCTAAAATATGATCTCTTGCCTTATATACGTCTGACATTCCGCCAGCACCTATTTTTTCTATAATTTCATAGCGATCTGCTACAAACATTCCCGTTGTTAACATATTTTCGTCAATCTCCCTTCACTTCATCCGTAAACGGGGCAATAACAACTACTGTTATGTTATCCCTTCCGCCATATTGATTGGCAGTATACACCAGCTTTTCTGTTACCTCCGCTAAATCCCTCTGACTTTTTACGATTCTGCGAATTTCTTCATCCTCAATCATATTCGTCAATCCATCGGAACATAACAGAATTTCATCTTCAACATCCAGCTCTTCTTCAAAAAAATCAATTTCCACATCCGCTATTGCTCCAACGGCACGAGTAATCACATGTTTATCCGGATGTTCTCTTGCTGCTTCCCTGTCCATTTTGCCAAGCCTTACCATTTCTTCCACTAAAGAATGATCCCATGTTACCTGACGAATATTCCGATTTACAATATATAAACGGCTGTCGCCAACATTTGCCACATACAGTTTTTTCCCTTCTATCACACAGGCAACAATTGTCGTGCCCATCCCTTTCATCGACGGCTCTTCTGCTGCTTTCTGATAGATTTCTGTGTTTGCTTTTGTAATCGCTTCCTCTAAAATCTCTGTAATTTTGGTGGATTCTGACTGTCTGGCAGTTTCTTCGATACATTCTACCGCATGCTTTGATGCATATTCTCCGGCATTATGACCACCCATACCGTCCGCCACGATAAAAAGGTTTGGCAGATTACCTACCGGCATTTCAGAAGTAAAGCAATAATCCTGATTCATACTCCTATGTTGTCCAATATCTGTTACAGAAAATGTCTTCACTCTATCCACCTACCCTTCCATATACCTTTTCCTTAATTGTCCACAGGCACCATCTATGTCTCTGCCCATTTCTCTTCTTATTGTAACATTTATCCTATTGTTTTCAAGTTTATTTTTAAATGCGGATACTGCTGTATTATCCGGCTGGATAAAATCCCGTTCTTTAATAGGATTTACCGGTATCAGATTGACATGACAATTGATATCCTTTATCAGCTTTGTCAAGGCAACCGCATCGGCATCCGTGTCATTTACCCCCGCCACAAGACTATATTCAAAGGTGATTCTGCGCCCGGTTTTTTCAAAATAAAACCGACAGGCATCTAAAACATCCTGTAAATCATATTTGTTTGCCACCGGCATTAATTCTTTGCGCTTTTCCTGCGAAGAAGCATGCAGGGAAAGTGCTAAGGTTATCTGTAATTTTTCTTCTGCCAGTTCCCGTATTTTAGGCACTATACCACAGGTGGATACCGTCAGATTTCTCTGGCTGATATGTAAACCATCTTCATCCGTCAAAAGCTCTATAAATTTCAACAGATTTTCATAATTATCCAAAGGCTCTCCTGTGCCCATAACCACCACATTCGAAACACGTTCCCCGATGTCTTTTTCTATGCGGTAAATCTGATCCAGCATTTCAGAAGGTTTTAACCCTCTTACCAGCCCATCTAAAGTGGAGGCACAGAAACGACAGCCCATACGACAGCCTACCTGCGAGGATATGCAGACAGAATTGCCGTGTTTATAGCGCATCAATACACTTTCAATGACATTTCCATCTTCTAATAAAAATAAATATTTTCTTGTTCCATCCTGAGCAGAAATCTGTACATCCACCTGTTTTAAAACCGTATAACTACAGTTTTCTTTTAAACGCTCACGAAATGTCCCCGATAAATTTGTCATATCATCAAAAGATATTGACAATTTCCGGTGCATCCACTGATACAACTGCTTTGCCCGAAAAGGCTTCTCACCAAGCTGTGTAACAAATGCTGTTACTTCTGATAAATTCATTGATTTAATATCTGTTTTTTCTGCCATATCTACTCTCTATCTTTATTTTTCACTTCGTTTAAATTTTGCAATATAAAAACCGTCTCCATTTCCCTCATCCGGGAAAATCTGATGTTCAAAAATCAAAGTAAATTCCGGATACTGCGCTAAAAACCATGCCGTATTTTCTTCATTTTCCATCTTATCAATGGTGCATGTGGAATACATCAATGTACCTTTCGGTTTCACATATTTGTGTACCACAGATAAAATCTCCCGCTGTAATTCTACGAGATTTTTTTCTTTTTCTTCTGTCATACGGTAACGAATATCCGTCTTTTTCCGAAGTACGCCAAGCCCGGAACAGGGCAGGTCAGCAATGACAATATCTGCTTTTTCTATTGCTTCTTCGTCTAAAATACGAGCATCCCACTGTACAGCTTTCATATTTTCCATCCCGCAGCGGGCAATATTTTCTTCCATCAAATCTACTTTGTAGCCAGTGACATCTCTAGCTTCCACCATGCCGCTTCCCTGCAACTTTTCAGCCATATGCAGACTTTTGCCACCGGGAGCCGCACAGACATCTAAAACATAATCCGAAGGCTTTGGCTCTGCAAGCTGGCTTACAAGCATGGAGCTTACATCCTGCACATAAAACAATCCCTCGTTAAACTGTGGAATTGCACCAAGATAATCATAACCGGAAATATGCATGGCATAATGCATATCCGCTGTTTCTGACATTTTCATACCCACAGGCAGCTCCACAGGTTCAACGTTAATACCTTCCTGCTCTAATGCCACCCTTAATGCTTCCGGTGTTGTTTTTAGCAGATTAGTACGAATCGTTGTCTTACCTTCCTGTTTAAATGCTGCTGCAATAGATTTTGCCCTCTCTAAACCATAATCTTTTGCCCACTGCTTTATCATCCATTCCGGTATGGAATAACGAACGGCGTATGCCTTAAATGGTTCTTTACTTTCATCCGGATAAATTACGGTATCTAAATTTCTGCTGATATTCCGTAACACACCATTAACAAATGCTTTTAAACTGGCAAAACCTTTTCGTTTGGCAAGCTTTACCGCTTCATTACATGCTGCGGATGCAGGAACGGAATCCATATATTTTAACTGGTATACGCTCATTCGCAAAATACAGCGGATAACCGGTTTCATTTTATTCACTTTTACCTTGGAAAACTGATTGATAATATAGTCTAATTCAATCATATTTTCTAATGTACCTTCTGTCACACGAGTGATAAATCCACGCTCCTGTTTAGACAGGTACTGGTACTTTTCTAATACTGCCGAAAGTGCTATATGACTGTATTCTTCTTCCTTTGTCACCGCAAGCAGAATACCCAGTACCAGTTCTCTGCTGTTCACTCCATCAGTCATCGTTTCTTCTTCCTCCGAACAAAATCACCAGACGAAGTAACTGTAATATTGCCGCCGCCGCACTTGCTACATAGGTCAGCGCTGCTGCACTCAACACTTTTCTTGTCTTTGGTAATTCTTCTGAACTTAAAATACCTGTTTCTCCTAAAAGCTGCATAGCTCTTCTTGATGCATTAAATTCAACAGGGAGCGTTACTAACTGAAAAATCACAGCAAAAGAGAAAAAGATAATGCCTAAATTTATCAACAATGTTCCCATACTATTTGTAAAAAATAAACCAATCAAAATCATCGGCCATGCCAAAGTAGAGCCAAAATTTGCCACCGGTACAATTGCACTGCGCAGACTAAGCGGTACATAACTCTTCTGATGCTGTATCGCATGTCCACATTCATGTGCTGCTACACCGACTGCCGCTACAGAAGCAGAACCATAGGTAGAATCAGATAAATTCAAGGTTTTATTTCTTGGATTATAATTGTCGGTAAGATTACCGGAAACGTGACGGATGGTCACATCATAAATCCCTGCTGCATGCAAAATCCTCTCCGCTGCCTGTGCACCTGTCATATTACTCATACTGCGGTAACGGGAATATTTATTGTAAGTACTCTTTACTCTTGCAGATGCTAACATACAAAGCACTGCACCGATAATCACTAACATGTAAGTCGGGTCCCACCAGCTATAGTACCCATATCCGTATCCATATCCCATATTATCTGCCTCCTGTCATATTCAAAATTATTCTGTGAACAGTTAAATTATCTATCCTAGTTTTAAGCCTGCTTTCACTTCATATCCACGAAGAAATGCTTCCACATCCATCCGTTTCTTTCCTTCTAGCTGTACTTCCTGTAAAGAAAGTATTCCCTCTCCGGTCTGCACTTTTAATTCTTTTTTATTTACTGCGCAAACGGTTCCGGCAAGGCTTTTATCTCCTCCGTCTTCCACAACGGCTTTCCAAATTTTTAAGGTTTTACCATTTAACCTTGTATATGCACTTGGCCATGGATTTAACCCACGAATCAGACGTTCAATTACAACTGCGGAATCCTCCCAGTTAATATTCCCCATCTGCTTGGAAATCATTCCCACATGGGTAGCCTCTTCTTCCTGCTGTGGAGTATAAGTAGCTGTCCCTTCTTTGATGCTTTCCATTGTGTGTACACAAAGCTTTGCTCCGATTTCTGCCAGACGGTCAAAAAGACTTCCACCGGTTTCATCCGCTAATAGCTCCACTTCGGCTTTTTCTATCATATCTCCGGTATCTAAACCCACATCCATACGCATAGTGGTTACACCGGATACCTTATCACCATTGATAACTGCCCACTGAATCGGTGCTGCTCCACGGTATTTTGGTAATAAAGATGCATGGACATTTACACAGCCATACTTTGGCATATCTAAAATTTCCTTTGGAAGAATCTGCCCAAAGGCTGCCACAATGATAATTTCCGGCTCGTATTTTGCCAGATATGCGATACATTCCGGTTCACGGACACGCTTCGGCTGATACACCTCAATATTATGCGATAGCGCACATTCCTTAACCGGTGGTGCCTGCATGGCTTTGCCTCTGCCCTTTGGTTTGTCCGGCTGTGTCACAGCAAGCACTACTTCATGACCTGCCTTAATAATTTCTTCTAATGTTCCCACCGCAAAATCCGGTGTACCCATAAAAATCACACGCATATCGGTTTAATCCTCCTCATCGTAGGTTACGTCGTAAATATCCCCTTCAACGAATTCTGTATACATATGTCCATCTAAATGATCTACCTCATGACAGATAGCTCTTGCTAATAATTCTGTGCCTTCAATTTCAAATTCATTCATTTCCTCATCAAAAGCTCTGGCAATCACATGATTTGGGCGTGTTACCTGACCTGCTTTTCCCGGAAGACTAAGGCATCCTTCACTTCCTGTCTGTTCTCCATCTGTAGAAATAATTCTTGGATTAATCATCACAATTGGACCATCACCAACATCAATCACGACAATACGTTTTAAAATACCTACCTGTGGTGCTGCAAGTCCCACACCATTAGCCTCATACATGGTTTCAATCATATCATCAATCAATGTCTGAATCTTTGGTGTTACCTCTGTAACTTCTCTGCAAATTTTTCCTAATACCGGATCTCCCTGAATTCTAATTGTTCTAAGTGCCATATTTCCTCCTCTTTTTCGGATTTTAAACGCCATTCATAGGGTCAAAATCAAATGTAACATGTATTTTTTTCATTTCTGCCTTATCCTTTAAAAACAGTTCTATCCTGTCTTTTAAATTCACAAGGCAGTCATAGTCTTTATGTTTTAAATAAATGACTTTTCGGTAAATATCATTTACTTTTCCAATCGCTGCACTGGCAGGACCAATGAGCTGCAAGCCTTCTATATCTGCTTTTCTTATCACATTGGCAAGCCTTACCGCCATCTGCTCTGCCGCCATTTCTTCTTCTGCGGTAATCAAAAGCAGTGCCATATGGGACACCGGCGGATAGGACAGTAGCTGCCGTAGCCGTATTTCCTCTTCATAAAAAGCATGGTAATCCTGATTTTTTGCTGTCACAATACTGTAATGTTTCGGATTATAGGTCTGAATCACCACTTCTCCTAGCTCTTTACCCCTGCCGGCTCTGCCAGCCGCCTGGGTCAAAAGCTGAAAGGTACGTTCCGAAGCCCGGTAATCACTGACATACATAGACAAATCTGCTGCAAGTATTCCCACCAGCGTCACATTGGGAAAATCATGCCCTTTGACAATCATTTGCGTACCAATTAAAATATCCGCCTCCTGATTGGAAAAAGCAGATAAAATCTGTTCATAACTGTCCTTACTTCTGGTGGTATCAAAATCCATGCGCAGAACCTTCGCCTGCGGAAAACGCTGTTTTACTATTTCTTCTATTTTTTGTGTACCTGCCTTAAATCCACTGATATATTTTGAACCACATTCCGGGCAAGTAGAAGGTGCTTCTTCTTCATAACCACAATAGTGACAAACCAAACGCCTTCTATTGTGCAGACTTAAAGATACATCACAATGCGGACATTTTACCACATGTCCACAGGCACGACAGGAGATAAAACCGGAAATTCCCCTGCGGTTTAAAAACAGCATAATCTGCTGCTTTTTTTTCAGTCGCTCTTCCATCAACTCCTGCAGTTTTCTGCTTAGTATGGATAAATTTCCACCCTTTAACTCTTCCCGCAAATCCACCACATGACAGGTTGGCATAGGACGTTTCGATACACGGTCTTTCATTTCTAAAAGCTGGTATTCTCCTGTTTTTGTCTTATAAAAACTGTCAATGGAAGGCGTCGCAGAACCAAGCACCACCGATGCACCTGCCATTTTTGCCCTCTGAATAGCCGTTTCCCTTGCATGGTATTTTGGCAGTGTTTCGCTCTTATAACTGCTTTCATGCTCCTCATCTATGATAATCAGTCCTAAATTGGCAAAGGGGGTAAACAATGCTGAACGGGGACCTATCATAATACTAATCTCTCCATTTTTCGCCCGAAGAAACTGGTCATACCGTTCTCCTGCCGAAAGTCTTGAGTTCATAATAGAAACCTTATCTCCAAAGCGGCTGTAAAAACGCATAACCGTCTGATAGGTCAGTGCAATTTCAGGAATCAGCACAATTGCCTGTTTTCCCCTGCTTAACACGTCGGCTATCAGCTCCATGTAAACCTCCGTCTTGCCACTGCCGGTAACACCATGCAAAAGGTAAGTAAAATTTGCCCCCGCCTGCATATCCTGTATCACACGGTTTACAACCGCTTGCTGCATGGCATTTAACTGCAAATCATACCCCTTGCTTTCTAAATGCCCCACAGGATTTCGATAGGTGGTTTCCCGCCGGATTTCTAAAATATTCTGTTTTTCCAGTGCCCGTATAACCGTACCGGTTACATTCAGTTTTCTGGTAATCACATCATAGGATAATTCTTTGTGTAAAAGAAGCTCTTCTAGCAGTCTTGCTCTGGCAGTATTGTGCTTTTTCTGATATACTGCTAGCTGCTCTTTGGCTGCGTTTTCTTCCAACAAAAGATGCACCGACCGCTTTTCTTTTACTTTCATTTCCTGTTTTACCGGAATTACGGTTTTTAGTGCCTGATTCATCGTGGCACCATAGTTTTTGCGAATCCATGCCGCAAGTGCGATTAACTGGGTTTCTACAGCCACACTGCCTGCGGCTAAGGAATCAATTTCCTTTATCCGGCTCTCTTCAAATTCTGCCTGATTTGTAACTTCAATCACAAATCCCTTCATCAGCCGGTTTCCTTTCCCAAAGGGCACATTGACCTGTACCCCCGGATGAATCTGGGCAAACAGCTCCTCCGGGATTTTGTATTGAAAAGTACGGTCTAGTTTTTCATGGGATATATCTATAATAATATTGGCAAAATATGCCATCTCATCACTCCCGGGTTGTGTTTTTTTCTTCTAAAATTTCGGCAATCAATACTCTTTCATCCATCGGATATTTTACACCTTTGATTTCCTGATAATCTTCATGTCCTTTTCCGGCTAGCACAATGACATCTCCCGGTTTTCCATTTTCGATGGCATAACGAATGGCTTCTTTTCTATCAATAATTTCCACATATTCTCCATTGGTTTTACTGATACCTGTCTTGATATCATCCATAATTGCCTGTGGCTCTTCATTTCTTGGATTATCCGAAGTAATAATGGTTAAATCTGCCATTTTACCGGATACCTCTCCCATTTCAAAACGTCTTGCCTTCGCCCGGTTGCCGCCACAACCAAAAAGACATACCAGTCTGCCCGGATTGTACTCCTTTAATGTGGAAAGCAGACTGTTTAAACTCATGGCATTATGGGCATAGTCTATCATCAGCGTAAATTCATCAGAAACCTTAATCATTTCGATTCTGCCCTTGGTTTTTGCCTGTTTTAGTGCCTTTTTCATCACTTCAACATCTACCTGAAAATGACGGCAGATAGAAATTGCCGTAAGTGAATTGTATACACTGAATTTCCCCGGCACATCAATTTCTACCGGAAAATCTAATTTACCGGATACCTGATAAGCCACACCTAAGTATCCCGGCTTGTGTATAAGCTGCATATCCGTTGCCCGAATATCCGCTTTTTCAGAAAATCCAAAGGTTTCCACTTCACAGGTATGCCCTTTTAAAATGTCCTCATAATGGGCATCATCCGCATTGATAATACCAACCTTACACTGTTTAAAAAGCAGACTTTTACATGCCATATATTCTTCAAATGATGCATGCTCATTTGGTCCGATATGATCCGGCTCAATGTTGGTAAAAATACCCATTTCAAATATAAAACCAGCGGTTCTGTGCATCATTAACCCTTGGGAAGAAACCTCCATAATGCAGCAGTCACAGCCGATATCCGCCATTTCACGGAAATACTTCTGTACGAGATAGGATTCCGGTGTGGTATTCGCAGACGGAATGACTTTTTCACCAATTATTGTTTCAATTGTTCCAATTAATCCAACTTTATAACCAGCTCCCTCTAATATGGATTTTACCATATAGGTCGTGGTGGTTTTTCCCTTTGTACCGGTAACACCAATGACTTTTATCTGCTCCGCCGGATAGTCAAAATAAGCAGCGGAAAGCAGGGCTAATGCATAACGGGTATCTTTAACCTTAATAACGGTTACTTCTTCCGCTACCTCTATATCCTCAGATACGACAATGACTCCTGCTCCCTTTTCTGCCACATCTGTCGCAAAAGTGTGACCATCAACAACTGTACCTTTTATGCAAACAAACAAAGCATCCTTTGTTACTTTTCTGGAATCATAGACTAATTCGGTAATCGTTTTGTCTAAGTTTCCCTGCACACATTCGTATTCTAAACGTTCTAAAAGCTGTTTTAATTCTTTCATAATTTGCGCCTCTTTTCTGGTTGCCCAAAATTACACTTCTTTTTATTATATGATAGTTTGTGGGATTTTACAAGTTTTTCGATTTTCGGGTTTGTAGTGTATAGAAACAGATTTTTTTTACATACTTAAAGTATGAGAAAAAAACGACTAGAACAAAATTTTGCCATCTGCGGACTGACAGGATGGTGTATGGAAATCCTTTTTACTTCTTTTGGGGCATTTCGAAAAAAAGACAGAACTCTGACCGGAAAGACTTCCGTCTGGATGTTCCCGATTTATGGAATGGCAGCAATTATTGGCGAATTGTATCCGGCTTTGAAAAAATATCCGCCTGCGATTAGAGGTGGATTATATGGTGTGGGAATTCTTTCGGTGGAGTATTTAAGCGGACGGTTCTTAAAAAAACATAAACTTTGCCCTTGGGATTATAGTGAAGCAAAATTGAATGTACATGGGGTGATTCGACTGGATTATCTGCCGCTTTGGATGGGAGCCGGGTTGATTTTTGAGAGGATTTTGTGCAGGGAGAAGTAGGAAAAAGCAGACAATTTAGGCATTTTCTTTGCCGTAATTGTCTGCTTTTATGTAATAAGATATCGCCACTTTATATATCATCAGCTCCGATATCCACTGTATTAATGGTTCTGCGTTTCATTCGTGCTTCCTCTGAAGCCTCTAAAATGTAATTTTTAATCTCTTTCGCATTTTTTACATGTAAAAGACACATATCCGGGTGAGTTACGTCACCGGAAAAACATTCTACAGTACCTAATCCAAAGATTTTCTCCAGTAATGACTGACTCAGCCGAACATCCTGAATTTTGTACATATAACAATCATTTTCCGTGGTTTTCAACAACCCTTCATCCACAGTCAGCATAGTAGGTGTAATGGTATATTTCGTAAATGTCCATGGCAAACCAAAAAATAATAAACGTTTTCTTTCTGTGAATACTGCTTCATTTCCCGTCATTGTTTCTTTTATAATTTCTGACATATGCTTTCTCTCCATTCCTTTTCTAATTTAGTAATTATTCTAACTATTGTATCCACCATAATTATGATGTATTTTTGAAAAAATGACAATGGAAAATTGATACTTACTTTTTTCTTTTTTCCTCTTGTTTTTTTTTCAACAACAGTATATGATAGAAAAAATGCGCAAAGAAAAATGCTCAGAAGAGGATTTTTTTTTGCCCAAATATCCCATTTTACTATAAAGGAGGACATATATGCGCCATTTAATCAGCCCATTAGACTTCTCTGTAGATGAGTTGGACGAACTCCTCAAGTTGGCTAATGACATTGAAAAAAATCCAAAAAACTATGCTCATGCATGTGACGGATTAAAACTTGCCACCTGTTTTTATGAGCCAAGTACAAGAACAAGACTTAGTTTTGAAGCTGCGATGTTAAATCTTGGCGGTTCTATTTTAGGTTTTTCCAGTGCAGACAGCAGTTCCGCTGCAAAAGGTGAAAGTGTTTCTGATACAATCCGTGTAATTTCCAGTTATGCAGATATCTGTGCAATTCGTCATCCAAAGGAAGGCGCAGCTTTAGTTGCTTCCTCAAAATCCGGTATCCCTGTTATCAATGCAGGTGATGGCGGTCATCAGCATCCTACCCAGACATTAACCGATTTGCTGACCATTTATTCTTTAAAGAACAGATTAGGCAATATGACAATTGGTTTATGCGGAGACTTAAAATTTGGACGTACGGTTCACTCTCTCATTCACGCACTGATTCGTTATCCGGGAATTAAGTTTGTATTGATTTCCCCGGAAGAACTTCGTGTTCCTGATTATATCCGTGAAGATGTACTAAAGAAAAATAATATTCCATTTACAGAATTAGAACGTTTAGAAGATGCCCTGCCAGATTTAGATATCCTTTATATGACCCGTGTACAGAAAGAACGTTTCTTTAACGAAGAAGATTATGTACGCATGAAAGATTTCTATATTCTGACAAAAGAAAAATTAAACCTTGCCAAAGAGGACATGCTTATTTTACATCCACTGCCTCGTGTAAACGAAATTTCCGTAGAAGTGGATGATGACCCAAGAGCTGTTTACTTTAAACAGGCGCAGTATGGTGTCTATGTACGAATGGCTTTAATTCTTACCCTTTTGAAATGGAGGTAATGCAATGTTAAATATCAGTGGAATTCATGAAGGCTATGTTTTAGACCATATTCAGGCAGGTATGAGTATGTCTATTTACAAAGATTTAAAATTAGAACGTTTAGACTGTACCGTTGCCATTATTAAAAATGCCAAAAGCAGCAAAATGGGCAAAAAGGATATTATCAAAGTAGAATGTCCAATTGATGCTTTGGATTTGGATATCCTTGGATTTATCGACCATAATATTACGGTGAATATTGTAAAAAACGATACCATCGTAGAGAAAAAAGAGCTTCACCTGCCACAGCAGGTAGTAAATGTTATCAAATGCAAAAACCCAAGATGTATTACTTCTATCGAACAAGAATTAGACCAAGTGTTTATTCTTACAGACGAGGAAAAAGAGATTTATCGCTGCAAGTATTGTGAAGAACAGCAGAAAAAGAAAATTCGTATAAAACGTTAATAAAATACCCTCTCATAAAGTATTTCAACGTACTTTTGAGAGGGTATTTTTAAGTCCTTCATATGAAATTTTAGAATACTCCAGTAATAAATATCTCCAATCCAATGATAATCAATATCACACCGCCAAGTATGGAAGCTTTACCAGAATACTTTGTTCCAAATTTTTTACCGATAACAAGTCCTGCCACACAGATAAAAAAAGTAACCACAGCAATAATGAATGAACAGACCAAAGCCATAACAAAGCCGTATTCCGCAATGGTGAAACCAACCGATAATGCATCAATGGAAGTTGCCACTCCCTGTACCAAAAGTGCCGCCAGTCCTACTCTTGCCGTATTCGTATCTTCCTCTTTACTATTCAGACCTTCCAACAGCATTTTTCCACCGATAAAAATCAACAATACCAATGCAATCCATGGTATAAACTTCTCAAATACTTTAAAATACTGCAACACAGTATGGACACATACCCATCCGGTCATTGGCATTAATGCCTGAAAAAAAGCAAATACTCCGGCAATCCCACAAAGCTTTTTCTTTCTCATATCCGGTTCATTTAAGCCATTCGCAAGAGATACAGAAAAAGCATCCATTGCCAGTCCTACTCCCAGTAACACACTGTTAAAAATAAATAATAAACTCCATTCCATCTTTTGTTCCTCCTGTTTTAAGTAAAGTTGTGATATACAAAATAAAAAACCCAGATATAGTAAAACTATACCTGAGTATGTGTCAAAAAAATATAGACTCCATGTATAGCTTTACAGTTATACATGAGTCTCGCAATTTAAAACAAGCCAGACGTATGTGCATCTCACATCATATGTCAGTATGTTGACTTGTTACGATATACGCTTGCTACTCCCTCATGGACTTTTAATGATAAAACTTTATCATTAAACCTGGGTTTTGTCAACCTTATTATCCTTTTCATTTTTGTTCTCATCATCTACCTTTACATTTTTGTAGGCAACCAAAATTGATACCGCTACACCAATACACATCCCCAGTCCCATGCCAAGAGATAATTTGTCAAAGATTACACCAAAACATGTACCTAAACTTAAACCAATGGCCAGACCAAGGGATATATAGTTTGGTTCAGATTCCTTTTTTTCTTGCTCTACGATTTTATTTATTTCATCCATTTTAATGTTTTTGGAACTTTCAGTTATCTGTTCCATATCTGTCTTCTGTTCATTTTCGTTCATGACTTTCTCCTTTTACTTAAAGTAACTGATAATATGTATAGCTGTTTTTGGAATCGAATTCGTATCTTTTCCCGACTCCTTCACATCTCCCAAAATTGCAAATGTATATGTATCATATTCCCATGTAACAAGTATGGTTTTTTCGTCTATGGCATGCTGCACTTTAATTGGAACAACTTCACCTGCCATAGTCTGTCCTTCCCATTTTTCCTCTAAAGAATCTTCATAAGTATTTTCTGGCAAATCTGGTATGCCATTCTTTATTGCTAAAAATGTGCAGTCAGCATCTATTATACCGTCCACATACTGAATTTCCAATATACTTTCTTCATTTTTAATAATTTTTTTATCCAATATCCATGCTTCATTTGCTGGAAAATTTATTGCAGGTAAAAACTCACCCTCAGACGTTTCATTTTTGATTATTTCCTGTGACTTCTGCTGAATCAACACAGTTCTCTCCTGTGTACTCTCTTCTACTGTGTTTTGAGTAATGTTTCCTTTATCCATTGAACAACCTGTTAAAATGCATATGCTCATACACATTAAAATCCATTTTTTCATTTACTCGCACCTCCCATGTATTTTTACTTCTTTTATTTTCTTATTTAACAATGCTTTAATTTCATCATCTGTACCATTTTCCATAATATACTTTATAACATTGTGTTTTTGCAATATATGACGAACTATATCTGTATCTACTTCGACTATAATATCCTGCCAGTTTCTTTTCACACATGTATTCATGGCTTTCAACAGCTTTGTATCCATTCTTTTTCTATCTGCATCTTTTGCCGGATAACCCACTCCAAACTCTCCATCAAATAGTTTATCCAATGTGCATTGCAGATTAATTTCTCCTGCCCAGCCAAAGTTCAATCCAAGAGGTAAAGACACGGCGTTACCACCATTGATTCTGCCAAACAAATAAGCATCCTGTGGTGTCGGTGTATAACCACAGAATACTCCCGGCAAACTGTTGCATGCTAACATCATTCCCTGACCGGATGAACAACCGGTAACAATAAAATCAACTGCTTTACCGGAAAGTAATAAACTAATACAAATTGCTATTTCTACATACGAATATATTTCTGTCTCATCCGAAAAAAGACCAAAGTTGATAACCTCATGTCCATATTCTGCAACAGCTTTCTTCGTACATGCATACAATAATTCATTTTTATCCTTTTGTGATGCTGCCTGTATAATTCCTATTTTCATACGTCCCCTAACTTCCATTTCTCATAGAGTTTTAAGTATTGATTTTCTACCTCTCCAAAAGGTATAAACTGATAATTCAATAAAATTTGTATAGGCGGAGCTTCTCCCTCAGTTATTTCATTTAAAAGCTCTTTTAAATCATAGTATAGCAAGTCATCATCAATTTTTTTAATTAATTTCTTCTCTTCTTCATTTAATGCCCTGCCCAAAAATTTTTCATAAATAATATCCAACAACTGTTCTTCGATTTGCTGATATTCCGGCAGGGATTGTTTAAATGGGCGTGGAACATCCGACATATATGCCTCGCTGGCATCATGAAGCAGACAGCCAAAAATCACATGTTTAGAATATCCCCTCGCCTCTGCTTCTAAGGCGCAGTTGATACAATGTTGTGCTACGGAAAAGAATGTTTTTACATGTCCGTTTCCACGACAAGTTAAAGACAATGCGTGGGCAATATCGCTAATATCCAGTAATTCTATGTCTGGCTGCAACGGGTCAAAATGTTTTCCTGTATAGGTTGTGATGTAGCTCATATTGCTGCCTCCTGTGATTTTACTAACCAATAAGTACTTTCTTTCCTTCAAATGCAAAACCGTATTTGCGAATATTTTCTGCTAAAATACCCTCTGCAATCAGATTTGTGGCATACTGCTTTTCTTCTATTTGTGCAAGTGCTGACAAAACTGTATCCTGTAAAGAGTTCTCTTCATCCGCATCATGTACTTTAAATTCCAATATAATTGCATCTTTACTTTTATCTTTTGGAGAAATCATCACATCATATCTTCCGAATCCACTTTCCCGATTAGATGTTACAGTATATTCTCCTGCTAAATCTGCAATCAATCCCAGAATAAAACCATGATAAAAACGCTCAGGGGCTTCATAAGATGGACTTTTTCCTGTGTCAAAATAACTAAAGCTTTGTAAGGCAACACGGTTCATATATGCATTCATAGCCTTTTTATCTCCTGTAAGCAATGCATTTACAAAATCATTATAATCTGGTCTTACTGTTCTAAACCAGCCACGAACCATCCGATAAAACATATCCTTAACCTCACCATTCGTCAGGTTCAGTTCATAAATCACGTCCATTCCATCAACCGTTTTTTCGTCGTGATTTAACACCTTCAAATAGCCACTGGCAAGTAAAAGGCTAAAAACTGCATTATAATCATCATCCAATTGATTATAAACAATCTGTTCATCAATTGGACAGCGAATACTTTCACCTTTTAATAACGTTTCAAACGTGGTTTTTATTCTTCGGTTTCCTTCCTGAATCAGTTTACCCACAAGACTGTTACTGCTGGTATTCGCCCAGTAAGTGTCTATTTCTCCTTTATCCAAAAAATTGGTAATTGACCACGGATTATAAATATCTTTCTGTTTTCCAAATACAAATCCATCGTACCAGTATTTTACTTTTTCTTTTTTATCTTCATAACCATATTCTTCCATAGCTGCAAAAACTTCTTCTTCCGTAAAACCAAAAGCTGTTGCATAGGCACTTGAAGTTGTTGTAACCACTTTTAGATTATTCAAATCCGAAAATATAGATTCTTTACTAACCCTTGTGATTCCGGTCATTATTGCCCGTTCAAGATAAGGATTGGTTTTGAAAGTAGAATTAAACATACTTCTAGTGAATGCAATCAGTTCCTTCCAATAACCATATACATACGCTTCCTGCATAGGTGTATCGTATTCATCCAATAAAATAATGACTTTTTTTCCATAATACCGCTGTAAAAATTCAGACAGACGATATAACGCCAGCGGTGCATCTTCTTCACTCATACCAAAAACAATCTTTTCAAAATATTTCTTTTCTGCCTCGGAAAGCACATCTGATTTATATACATAATTATGTCTCTCAAATAATGCCATGAGTAACTGGCATATACGATAAACTGCTGTTTTATAATTTGTTTCTTTTACATTTGCAAAAGAAAGATAAATAACTGGATATGTTCCCTGCAGATTTCGGTATTTTTCCTCTTCCCAAACGCTAAGTCCTTCAAACAAATCCCCTCTGTTCGCATATTTTACAGAAAAAAAACAATCTAACATATCCATATTTAAAGTTTTTCCGAATCTTCTTGGGCGGGCAATTAAAGTAACATCATCACCACTTTCCCACCATTCTTTTATAAATGATGTTTTATCAATATAAAAATATGAGCCTTTTATCAGTTTTTCAAAACTTTGTACTCCAATTGCAACTGTTTTTGGCATGTTATATCCTATCCTTTCCGTAAATTATTTCTGGTATAGATATCGCTACATATATAAAACACAAATGCTTTACACTAAATAAAAAAATTCCCTATTCCCAGTATCCCTACTCCAATACCTAGCACTACTATAGTAATCATTCTCGATAAAATATATCTTCTATGTATCTGTATCTCTTCCTGCTCATGTTTTTTACAATATCTTGATAATTGTATGTAAATGACTACTCCTATAATACTTAGACTAATCTGTACAATTCCAATTGCTAATTTCATTTTAACTCCTTTACAGACTTCATATTCAAAATCATTCCATTTTCAATTTCTTTAAACCCCATTTTTTTATACATAGGCTTTCCCATCTCAGAGGCGTTCAGCATAATAATTTTATACTCCCTTGCTATAGCTGCTTCCACAATTTTTCTTAAAATAGTCATTCCAATACATTTCATATTATCCTCTGCTAAAACCACATCGCATGTATTATTCGCAAGTGCATTCTTAAAATATAGATAACAGTTATCTTTCAACAAACTATAATTATCATTATTCTCACTAATTTCTATAAAACTTAACCTCTGTGAAACCAGCAAATCAATGTCGTTGCATGTTGCAAATCTATAGTTCATATCCAATATCTCCTATTCTGAAATCATACACCATAATATACTCTTCTTCATTCTCATCAACAATTTCAAACCCAAGACTTCTATACATCTTTACTGCATAATTTGCCTTCTGAACTGCTAATGATGCCTTTTTATACCTTCTTTCCTTAAGCTCTGTCAACATTTTTTTCATTAATGCCGTACCTATTCCACATCCACGATATTCCTTGTATAGAGATATCGCAAATGATGGTACATCCGCCTCGATATGCCCATAATCATTCATCACCCGTACCCATACAGCACCGATGATTTTGCGATTCACCTCCGCAACAAAGCAGATATCATCCTTTTCTTGTCCAAAATTTCGAACATACACCTGTAATTCTTCTGTTTGAATGATAGATTTCGGCGGTGCCTGAACATTTTCTGGAATGAATATGGCTTCATAAAGAAAATCATTCAAAATTTCATATTCGTCACTTGTAATTTTACGGATGTTATAGTTCATATCTTTCTCCCCCTTATTCCCCTTCCAAATCACACGCTTTTTCAAACAATTCTCTTAAAGATACTGCTCCCTTTTCTTTCCAATTCACAAGTCCACTTGAACTTGCAAATGCCTTTTTGGTAAAGCCCGAACGCTCCCAACCTTTATACGCTAATGCATACCAAAATACTTCTTCTGCTAATCTTTTTATATTAACGATTTCATCCTCTATGAATTGAGCAACAAAATTATACTTACACAAATCTTTATCATCTCGCATATATCCCAGTATATAACCATTTTCTGTCGTCTGCTCAAATTCTATTTCACATAAAAACAATTCCTTTCTACCCGCAAATAATGTTTCTGCCACATGAAAATCCGATGTATCATACTTTGTAAGCTGTGTCCGCAAGGAGCTCTTTGGTTTTTCTATATTGTAAAAATATTTCCCATCCGGGGAAAATGCAAATCCTTCATCCTGTGCTCCAATGCGGGTAATGACAATTTTTTTCACCAATTCTAGTCTGTCTAAATCGTATACAGCTAAAATCCCCTCTGTAGATTTGGCAACGAATATGTTTGTATTTGGCATAAAAACTCCGGCATATACATATCGCATATCTTGAAATCTTGCCAGTTTCTGATTTTCCTGATTATAAACATATACGCTGCCACCTGTACATCCTACACGATAAATTCCATTGTCATAATATCCCCAAAAGTTTCTATTTTTAATATCCATACGTTTGTAAAACCCATTTTTTCGCTAATATAGAATACACGCCACCTGTTGTCTGCTGTTGAAATAAATGATATTCGTCCAACCGCTTTAATATTTTTTCCATATCTTCTCTATAGTTTAATAAATCGTGCTCGTCCTCGGCATCATATGTATAATCACCATGAAAAAGAAAATTCTCTTTGCGAATTTTAAAATTTCTCTCAATCATGGCTTCTTTTTCTGTTTTATCGAAAATTTCATAAAATCCACAACATTCTGCACCAATTGGATTGTCAAAATAATTCATATGAAATTCAACAGCGACAACCTTTTTAAAAGTAAGTTTTTTCTGTACTTTCCGCTGTAATTTCTCATCATATATTTTCAATTCATAAGAAACTTTTGTTTTATGACATTTTGGAACAATTTTTAATTTTGTCAATTGTGCATCATAAGTTATTAAGACTAATTTTGATTTATTTTCCATATTCGCTCCTACACGCAAGTAACTGCATTTATCTAACCATTGTATAAAATCTACATTTCAAAGTTATGAATATCGACTCAAAATCTTTTTATATTTCCTATATACTACAAAAATGCCGACTGTACAATCCAAGCACAACATAACTATGCCCAAAATGGGTACCACCACAAATCCGATTCCTGTAAATAAAAATGCAACTGCACATTTTTTATACATTTCCGCCATATTTTCATTATACTCACGAATATTTTTTACTTTCGATTTTAAAGTAGTATCGCCACTCCAGAAATTTATTGGTTCAAAACTATCTTTTCCATATGTAGAAATAATAAAAAACGGAACTGCACACATTATACAAGAAACTAATGCTATTATTCTTCCAACCATACTTAATTATTTTCCTTTCTTAAAAAGAAGCAGCACAGCAGCAACAATGAAAACTACACCTGCTGCTATTCCAATTCCCGATGCAGCATTTCCTACTTTTCCTGCCAAAAATACAGAAGTAGGACCATCTGCTCCACCTATAATAGAAACGGAAACAGCTTCTTTTTGTTTTACTATGATTCCACCTAAAATAATGCAAATTCCAACCAAACCGGATATAATTCCAAGTATTTTTTTCATTCTATTTCTCCTTTTTTCATCACTTTATCTTTTGCACCCACTCTAGTTCCTTAGCAGGAACAATCACATAATTTTCTGCTCCTTCATTAATTCTTTCACCATAAATACATCTGCCACTTGGTTATCATTATATCTGTCCGTAAAAACAAATCCTGTTTTTTTATATAATTTTATAGAATTCTCTGATGTCGACAATGTATCCAGATATATTTTAACATAACCTTTGTCTTTTGCATATTCAATGGCGGTTGACAATAAAAATTTTCCCAGTTTTTTCCCTTGATATTCTTTATATAAAAATAGTGATTTCAACTCACATCTTCCTTTATCCATGTATTTTATAGCAATAGTTCCTATTATTTTCTTTTCATCATACAAACACCAAAATTTTTCAAAATTTTTGAAAATATCTTTATAATAACTATGTCGTCCATCCAGCTCTAAATTCCTGCCGGATTCCGGCATGACTTTTCGTAAAAAACAGATGATTTCACCCTGTAATTCCACATGATATTCTTTAATTTCAAAATCTGTTAGCCTATGCATACATTTTTCCCTCCACAACAAATCCATATCCTTACACATAATTTTACATAATTCTTATTTGAATTACCACAAAAAAGTAAGAAACAACACGTTTCATACCACGCATATGTCTCTTACTTTACATTTTACTGTCTTTTTATGCACTTTTCTGTATACTCTCATCCATTTTCAACACCAAAATTTCTTCTAAATGTACACCAAATATCCTGGATAAAACCACAAGATTATCTACGGTAGGCATTGCAAGACCTTTTTGCCATTTATAAATAGCCTGTGGTGTGGTAAAACCGAAAATATCCTGTAAATCTTTTACAGACATTCCTGTTTGCTGTCTTAAATTTTTTATGTTTGCGCCTGTACGGCTCATATCTATTGTTGGTAAATTCATCCTTTTATCTCCTGTTCCGGTCATCTGACCAGAACAGTGTCTGTCTAGTCAGATGCCTTAAAATTGTAAATGGGTTTCATCACATCCACGACATCTACAGATTCTTGAATTACATCTATAATGTCTTCTAAAGCTTTGTATGCCATGGGTGCTTCGTCTAATGTTCTTTCATTAATAGAGGTTGTATAAATGCCCGTCATCGTCTGTTTATATTCTTCCATGCTTAAACATTCCTTAGCTTTGGTACGGGACATCATTCTTCCTGCCCCATGGGGTGCAGAATAGTTCCAGTCCGGATTTCCTTTTCCAATGGCAAGCACACTTCCATCTCGCATATTTATTGGAATCAGTACTTTTTCTCCCTTATGGGCAGCAATCGCACCTTTTCGCAATATTCTTTCTTCTGTATCAATGTAGTTATGAATGGTATGAAATCCGTCAAAACCACCAATCCCTGTTTTTTCCAATAAAATTTCAGCAATTTTTTCACGATTTTTGCGGGCAAATTCCTGACAAATTTCCACATCATGAAGATAATCTTCAAAATAAGAACCATATACATAACACAAATCTTCCGGTATGGTCATTTCCTTTGCCTGCCATGAAATTTCTTTTAATGCTTTCTGGATTTCATTTCTTCGTCCCTGTTCTTTATACGTTCGAATTAAATCTTCTCTTCTTTTGAAATAATCTTCTTTTCCTTTGTTTAAGTCCACCGCTAACTTCTGGTAAATTTCAGCTACCTGTTTGCCAAGATTCCGGCTTCCGGTATGAATAACTAAATATTTTGTCCCATCTTTTGCCACATCCACTTCTATGAAATGGTTGCCACCGCCTAAAGTGCCAAGACTCCTTGCTAAGCGTTTTGTATCTTTTAAGTCTCTATAGCAACGAAGTCTGGTTAAATCAAATTTTTCCTGACGTCCTTCCCATACTTCTTTTCCACTAGGAACAAAATGCGCAGCTGCATCTAATTTCGCAAAATCTATCTCTACTTTTCCTAAATTTACGGTATACATTCCGCAGCCAATATCTACACCAACCACATTTGGAACAGCTCTGTCAATAATTGTCATGGTCGTTCCTATTGTACACCCTTTCCCCGCATGAACATCCGGCATGATTCGTATTTTACTGTCTTTTGTAAATTCATAATCACACATTCTGCGAATCTGTTCTATAGCTTCATCTTCTATCACCTTTGCATAGCACAATGCGATATTTACTTTTCCTTTGATTTCTAACATTTTTCTCTTCCTTTCTATTACATCGACAAAAAACCGCCTATCCATATAAGATAAGCGGTTTTCGTTTCCAGAATATACAATGATATCATACAAATATTCGCCTTTTTCTTACCTTATAGGAACATAACAAATTTAAGCTCTGCTCACTCTCTGTGTGCAGCGCCTTAATATAACGTTTACTATTCAGTTCATATGCGAATATTGCTTTCATCATGTTTTTTCCTTTCCGGGACTATGTCCACTTTTTTCTTTAACCTAGAATATCATATTTTTTTGTTAATGTCATTAAACTGCTGGTATAATTACTGTTATCGAAAATAATCCGCTCCCAGCTATTTCTCAACAACAACAGATTCTCCTTCTGACCTATCACCATTCAGCCATTGCCACTTTTCAGCTAACTCCAACTTACCATTATCCAACACTCTCGGAATACTGTGACACTTTCCTACTTTTAGCTGTTTCTGCGTGTTTACATGGTGGTAATAAAAATCCAACTCTCCGTTTGTCGCAACACACCCTATTAAATGTCCCTTTAAGACATCACCACCTGCATAATCAGCCCATAAAATTGTTCCTTTTTGATGATAGTAAAATACTGTTCTTCCATCTACTTCACCATTCTCTGTATTGATTTTCGGAACAAAAACTCTTCCATCATAACAAATATCTGTATTCACATTTGCCAAAGACTTTTCCATAATCTCATATACAAGAACAACACCGTTTTCAACATTCCATTTTTCATGTTTTACAGTCTTGTATCCTCTTTTTTCGTAAATATGACTAGCCGGAAGTGATGCATCTAACGCTACTACATCATAATTCTCTGCAATATCTGCTTCCAAACATTGCATAATAAAATTACCATATCCCTGTCCCTGATATTCCGGTTTAACATAAACTCTGGTAATATGATTATCTTTATAACAGCCTGTTCCTACCATCGTATTATCTACAATTAATATACCTACCCGTCCATCCTCAACATCATTTACAATGTTCTCTTTACAATGATGCTCACAAAAAAAATCTACCACTTCTACCGGATAATACTTTGGATAAATTGTTTTTATCGTATCCTGTACCAATTCATAAACCGCATCTATATCTTTCTTTATTGCTTTTATGTATTCCATTTATGCCTCCGTAAATTATCTGTTCAAAAGCTGTTCTGATAATGCATTTCTGATTTCGTACAAAACTACTAAAAATTATACATCGGCTCCATATCACGATTCCGATATTCGTGTTTTTCATAATATCCTATTAAATTCCCCTGTTCATCCCGCAGTGCAATCATATACACATCTTTATTTTCTTTTGGGTTGTAAAAAGTATGTATTCTATTATTCTCTGTAGATTCTTTAAACCATGCTAAAATCTTATGTATCATTTCTCTTGATTTGTCATTATGGCAGTCTAACAAATTTTTTCCTAACAAAGCTATACCACCATATTTACTGTAATGTTCACATGCAGCCGGATTCATGTATATGATTTTGTGATTTATATCACAGATTACCACCGGACTCTTATCTTCATCTAAAATACTTCTAAAAAAATGTAATAATTCCATCTATTCCTCCTCTACTTCCACGGTCGCACCTTCTCCGACCAGCCTTTTTCCTTCCAGTATTTCACATCCGCTTCATTCCATCCACTTTTCTGCAGCATGCGCATAACCTGAAAGAAAAGCTTCGTTTTTATGGACGGTTTCACTTTCCCACATCTTTTTCTAATTTTACTTGCCAAAGCTGTTGTCTTTTTATCAATCTTTGACTTTTTCTTTTCATCCACTTCTTTCCAAGAAGTAGCTGCAACAGCAACACCATAAGTATAGGTCTTAGGTATTCCCCAAAAAAATGTACTGTCAGCCATATCTTTATTTGTACTCTTCATACCTGCTCCGGCAGCAGTCGATATACATACCGCCTGCTTATGAAACATTTTTTCCTCGGGTCTGTGTACCATCCACCTATATCCATAATGGTCTAAAAATGCTTTCATTGCCCCTGTCACATGGTAGACATAAACCGGACTGGACAAAATAATCACATCTGCCTCATCTATAGCTTTTGTTATCGGCTTTAGTTTTTCAAAATGCGGACATAAATTCTCGGATTTTTTAAAACAATTCGTACAACCAATACAAAATTCATCAAAATCCTTTGGCAGAAAAAATTCTGTTATTGTACCCTCTAGTTTTTCTGCCAACGTTCTGGCTATATGATATGTAGAGCCTTTATGATTTTGTCCATGTATAATTGTTATGTTCATTTTATATCTACCTTCTAGTCTTATCCGTATTTTATTCTTCTGTTTTTAACAATTCCGTAATCTCATCCACCATACCATTAATAGCATTCGCCTGTGCGGTAACTTCTGCTGTATCGTTTGCATTGCTTTCTGCCATGGCATTGATAGATACGAACTGCTCATTTTCATTTCTGATACTTGCAGCAATATCCTGATTAATGGATACTGTATTTTTAATAACCTCTGACTGTTTACCATGTGCTTCGCCCATGGTATTGATGGTATTAACGGAAACATTTAAAAGTTCCGTCATATCTTTCATACTCGCAAAGACATTTGCAAAGTACTCATTTTGTGTACCTAATTTGGTAAAGTTTTCTTCTACCTGCATGGTAATTTCACGAACATTACTCTGTACACGCGCAATTACGTTTTCTACCTCTTTTAATGAATCCTGTGTACTGTTCGCAAGATTTCCTACCTCCGTTGCCACAACCGCAAATCCTTTTCCGGCTTCACCTGCCCTTGCTGCTTCAATCGATGCATTTAATGCCAGTAAATTCGTGGAAGAAGAAATATCACTGATTAATTTTAATGTTACACCAATCTCCTCTACCGCTTCGGACAATTTCTGTGCAATTTCTGTTGTTGCTTTCATGGATTCGGAAACTTCACCATTAATTGTATGTAAATCATTTAATAATTTTTCATTTTCTATGGACTTATCCAACAAATCTTTGGATGTAGCTTCTACCTTTTCCACATTGTCTGCCACAACGCTTTCCCATTCACTTAGTTCACCTAAGTTTGCCATACTTTCATCGGTTCTTGCGCTAAGCATATCACTGCTTTCTACCAACTGCTCACTGGTAGCCGCCAGTTCCTGCGCAGATGCACTTTCATTTTCTGCTACCTGTGAAAGGGCTGTTCCTGCAGCATGTAATTTTTCAGATATTGCCTGCACAGATTCTAATACATTCTGCACCTGCTCATTACTTTTTTCTAATTCATCTTTTTTGGCATTTACAAGAAAATGTGATACAAAAAAGATAAAAATAAGCAACCCTGTTAAAGATAATACCAATGCAACAAGACACATAATTGTATCTGCCAAAAACAGTTCATCCTTTACCGGCATAAGGTCTGTTCCACGCACTGCCCAGCCGATAAACAAAGATACCATACATGCCAGACCACTGCCTAATACCAATTTTATATCCAAAAAGAATGCCTGTAAAATCAAAAAGAAAAATAAAAATCCCCAGAATGTTCTGGATGGAAGCATATATAAAAGATAATTCCACTGTATGATTAATACAATCACAGAAAATAATTTACCAATTTTTAGTCTGCCTTCTTTTAAATATCCTTCTTCATCAAAGGAAGTCTTTACAATACATATAGCAGTTACAAAGAAAGTAATATCCATCAGTGCAAACAGAATCAATGCAATCCATGGTACATCCGGGTAAAATCCTAAAAGCTTTTCGGTATTAAACATTATCGTGGCACACATACATGCGCACACAAGGATAATAAGCCCCCACTTAAATACCGTTGATAAATATACCTCAACTGCCGTCTTTTTCTTTCCCATAAAAAACATCCTCCTATATACTCATATTCCAAAGTATTCCTCTGGTTTTTTTGTATAAAAATATTATAGCATTTACTGTTTTTTTGTCAATTTTTAACTGTCACTTACCCCTTAAAAAGTGCCACTTACCGTAATTCGCATTGCCACCATTCCTGATGCCTGTTAAAATACGCCTATAAACACCCAAAAGAAAGAAGGCATTTTTATGAAGTACACGATTAAACAAATCCTCTCCGGTGAGGATGAGCTGATATTAAAATACAAAAAACTAAATCCCGATGTAGAACATATTCTACAATTTCTAAATAATGAACAGGAAAAGCTAAACAGCTATGACGATAAAACCCTGATTCGCTTAGAACCATCAGATATTCTTTATATAGAAAGCGTAGATGGAAAAACCTTTGCTTATACCATGGATAAAGTACTCCGTATGGATTACACATTATACCGTTTAGAACAGCTGCTGAAAGACATTCGTTTTTTCCGCTGTAGTAAATCCATGATACTCAATATTGATAAAGTGAAAAGTTTAAAAAGTCTTCCATCCAACCGTATTGATGCTGCCATGTGCAATGGCGAACATATTTTAATTTCACGAACTTATGCTTCAGATTTTCGCAAACGTTTAAAAGGAGGTGCGCACTATGCATAAAACAAAACAAAAACTTTCCCTCTGGGAACATTATCTTACCAAAGAAATCGGCATAGAATTTAAAGCCTGTCTGTATTTTTTTTGTATTCTGTTTTTTTATTGTGTTTACAAGCTTGTCTGCGGTATTCATGAGGCAGAAATACTCCATATGACGGAAATGATTTTTCTAACCTATTTTATGGGCTATATACAGGTCTATCTGCTTTCTAATTTTGACGAAGCGGAACATCTTGGGCGGAAGGAATGGATTTTTATGCTGTTATGTACGCTTGTGTATACCCTGTTTTCCTATCTGTTTTCATGGTTTGACAGGAATCTTGCTGTAAGTTTAGGTTTTCTATTTTATGTACTAACTATGTACTTATGCGCATTTATGGTTTACAAATCCAAAAGAAAAATTGATGAAAAGCTTTTAAATGCAGATTTAAAGGCATTTCAGGAAAGGGGACAACATGAATAAAGTAATCGAAATCAATCATTTGACAAAAAACTATGGCAAACACCGGGGCGTTTCCGATGTAAGCTTTTCTGTAAACGAAGGTGAAATTTTTGGTTTTTTAGGACCAAACGGAGCAGGAAAATCCACAACTATCCGTTCGATGCTGGGCTTTATCCACTTTGAAAGCGGCAATATACATCTGCTTGGGAAAAATATACAGACAGACTTGCAAACTATCTTAAAAGACATCGGTTATATGCCTTCAGAAACCATGTTTTATCCTACTATGAAAGTAAAAGACATTATCCAAATGGCTGCGGATATCCGCCAAAAAGATTGTCAGGCAGAAGCACAAATGCTGTGTGAACGCTTACAGATAGATACCGGCAAAAAAATCAGCGATTTATCCTTAGGAAACCGCAAAAAAGTCAGCATCGTCTGTGCCATGCAGCACAAACCACGACTTTTCATTTTTGATGAACCGACCAGTGGTCTTGACCCGCTTATGCAAAATGAATTTTTCAAACTGATTCAGGAATATGTACATAACGGTGCTACCTGTATGCTGTCTACCCATATACTTCCTGAGGTGAAAAAATATTGTAATCGTGTTGCCATTATGAAAGATGGAAAGCTGCAATGCGTAACCTCTGCTGATGATGTGCTGATAGAAGAGCCCTCATTAGAAGACTATTTTATGCACTTTTACATGAATTAAAGGGGGAAATTTTATATGCTAACAATCTACAAAAACGAATTAAAGACGAATTTGAAAAGTCTGCTTATCTGGGTACTTTGTGTGGGCGGCATGGGTTTTGCCTGTATATTACTTTTTGCTGATTTAGCAGACAGTATGAAAGGAATGGCGGAAAGCTTTGCCTCTATGGGGGCATTTTCCGATGCTTTTGGCATGAATCAGCTAAGTATTGCGACTTTATCCGGTTTTTATGCCACAGAAATTGGCACTATTCATACTTTAGGCGGTGCTATGTTTGCGGCAATTTGCAGTATCTGTATGCTTTCTAAAGAAGAAGACGGACACACCAGTGAATTTCTTTTTTCCCTGCCTGTCAGCAGAGTTCAGGTGGTTACTGCAAAATGGCTGACGATAACTACCCTTATTCTCCTGTTCAACTTGCTTTGTGTACTTTTCTATCTCACCGGTATCAGCATGTTGGGGGAAGAAATCGCATTAAAGGAATTTTGCCTATACCACACACTACAATTTGTCATGCATTTAGAACTTGCTGCCATATGCTTTACCATGTCTGCATGTATGAAAAAGAACCGCTTTGGTATGGGACTTGGTGTTGTGCTTTTCCTCTACGCCTATGATTTGATAAGCAAAATTACTCCAAATTTGTCCGATTACAAGCTGCTTAGTCCATTTTCTTTTGCTAATGCTTCGGATATTTTCAGCACAGGGAAAAGTGATATAGCTGCATTAATTTTAGGAGGTAGTATTTTACTTGGATGTATTTGTATAACACTGCTCCTCTATAAAAAACGGGATTTAGCTGCCTAATACAACAGAAAGAGCTGTCACATCAATGATTGCAAAATCATAGATGCGACAGCTCCTTTCATTTAGTGTCCGCAGTGACCGCCACCACATCCACCGCTTCCGCAGTTTCCATGGTGCTCATGACCTTCACCGTGATGATTACATTTTACATCCGGGTTATACTCTAATTCTTCTTTTAAAAATGCTTCTACTGCCTTGTCCGCATCACCGGATACACCGCCATACAATTTGATACCGGCCTCTGCTAATGCCATCTGGGCACCGCCACCGATACCTCCGCAAATCAGTACATCTACATTACTTTCGGAAAGAAGTACTGCTAACGCTCCATGACCGCTTCCGTTTGTGCCTACCACTTTGCTTTCTACAATTTTTCCATCCTCCACATCATAAAGCTTAAAGCTTTCTGTATGTCCAAAATGCTGGAAAATTTCTCCTGCTTCATAAGTTACTGCAATTCTCATATTTCTATTTCCTCCTATTGTATCCGAATCGTCTGCCCTGCAAACCTATCCGTTATTTGTTTTTCCAAACAGTTTAACTATATCACCATATAAAAAAATTTTCCAGTTATTTATACCTCATAATCTAAGCACATTCTGGTCTTTGTATATGGTCTTACCTTTTCATCTGCAACTTTTACATGCTCCGGATGCACAGCGTAACCCTTTAAAGCTTCTTCATTCTCAAAAGCAGAATCTAACATAACATCCGCATTAGAAGATGATAAACCTTCCGTATTTACTTTAATTTCCAAAAGTCCCGGAATTTTGCCCGCCAGACCTTCTAAACCTGCTTTGATACCTGTCTTGATTTCTGCTTTTTCCTCTGCTGTAAATTCATCCTTTAACTGCCATAAAATAATATGTTTTACCATTGTCTTTTCCTCCGTTTTTATATAAAAATAATTATTTTCCTTCCATTTTGCGAATCAGCTCTCGGTTAGCAATCTCCACTTCAGATAACTGTTCTTCCTCCACCGAATAAGGTCCACCGGAAATATACCACGGTTTTCCCTCAAAATATGTCTGCAATTCTTTATCTTCAAAATGCCAGCCATACCGGGCATAAATTTCATTTCTTGCTAAACGAAGCTGTTTATCATTCAAAGCGTCTAACTCCTGCTCTGTTATGTATTCCGATGCACTTTGGGGAAGTATAAAATCCTCATCGCCTGCTAAAATCCAGTGACAGGTCGCAGTTGGTGCTTCCTGCTCCATTGGCTCATCAGAAAAAATATAGCTGTTTTTCACATCTATTTTTGCCAAAGCTTCTAGTCCCTCATCCCCTGCAAAGAATGAAAAATTATCCCGCAGGCGGATGTTTTCTGCTGTTTTAAACATGCCTAACGCTTCTAATTTTCGGTTGGTTTCTTCATGGTATATACCCGTTTCATAAAAATCCGAACCTAACAGACTTTCCGAAATATACTCCTCTAACTTTCTGCCGGTATATCTGTACATACGCATGTCAATAGCCATTCCATCCGCTGCCAGATAACTATTCAAATGGCTGTCCACACAAATATAGGTTTTGTCCTTTAAAAGAAAACGAATAGCCCCACTGTCGCAAAAATTGCCAAGAACACCTTCTAATAAAGCGACTTCATCCGCCAGCACAAAGCCATTTTCTCCACATTCATATATCTGCACAAAAATATCATTTCCACTTTCTACATTTTCCTTTAACCAGAAAGTTAAAATTTCCTCCATGCCATCCCAATCCAAATCCACTGCCATAGAATGGAAACATCCGCTGACACCCTTTAACCCGGCAGTGACATAGCCATTTCCATTTTCTTCCATTGTAAACGCATAGGTTGCACCATCTAATGCGCATACCGGTAAGCCTGATGCAAATTCTTCCCATGTCGTTTGACAATTTACTGCTATCTCTTCGGTTTCTTCTTTGCTGTCAGCCTCTATTTCTGTTTGCACCGCTTCTTCTATGTTCAAATCTTCCTCGGCTTCCAAGTGAACTTCGGCTTCCTTTGTACCCTCCTGTGGCGTATTTTTTGCTACAAGAAAACCTGCCAAAAATCCCAACGTACACAGCACAATCATCACAATGCCTGTTAAAAGTATCTTTTTTTTCATACTGCTTCCTCCCTACAGGTAATCACCTGCTAATTCATCACATCTGTATCCAAGCACATTTCTGCCCAGAATATGTGATTCTTCACCTGTATAAACATATAGATTTTCTTCTTCCATATATAAAATACAGTCTTTTTCCAGGTAAGTATATTCACTTACATTCTCTGCAATCTTTTTCTCCTCTCCCTGTGTATCAAACACATATAATTCTCCACCACGGTCAAACACATAATTTCTATAGGCCAAGTAATTACCGTCTGCATACATTTTGACACTCATATACACATCTTCCATGAGTTTTGTTATTTTACCCTTTTCATAGTAACACAAATCTCCTGTATTTTTTGACATATCTGCATTTCCATAATAATAACAGATATCACCTGCCCAGCCCGCTAAAGAAGTATGTTTGGCAACTTCTTCTACTTTCTTTAAACCATTCTCTGTTTTTTCATACAAATCCATTGCGGCTTCATCATTATCTCTGCCAATCATTAAGTATTTTTCATCCTCTGACACACTCACCCAAAATCCCGGTTTGTCAATTTCCAGAGAGCCTTCCTGTTCCTTCCATTTATAATAAAACTGTGGCTCTTCTTCATTTTCTTCTGTTTTGCAAAAAATAAATAGCTCATGCTTTGCATCCACATAGCAAAAATCCACGTTATCTAATATCTTCTCCGGCTTATTTCCATCCACATATTTGTAAAAATCAAGAACCTCTTTTTCTCCATTTTTTTCTGCCATACGATAATAAAAGGCTTTCTTTTCTGTATCATCCCAGTAATAGGTGGCATTTTCTGCGATTTTTCTGCTTTCTCCAGCTACATCTAACACATAAATATCTTCCCCTTGTGTGTTTTGCTTTGTACAAAGTATGAAATCCGCTGTATCATTTTTACAAAAATCTTTGATATTCGATTCTAATTTTTCATTTGCTGCTGTTTTTATGTCATAGGCAAAAATGTCATACAATGGCTCTTCCTCTGTGGATTCCTTCTTCTCTACCGTATACAAAATATGGGTATCACACAAATGAAACTCACTTGCTTTTTTTGCAATAAATTCTGTTGTCTGCCCCATATGCAGCAATCTGCCGTTTTTCTGCTGATACACCACCTGCTTAGCATCTTCTAATATCCGGTAACTTACCACATCCGATGCTAATTCTTCTATATATAATGTATTTTTTATCTCATCCTTACTGATGCGGTTTATTTTTATCCGGCAAAGTTCTCCTGTGCCTTCTGCGGTCACATCATTTAAAAAATAGATATATTTTCCATCCGAAGACAAACGGATACCATCCCCCCAGTAATAAATCCATTTCTTTTCATCATCATATTTTAGCTGGCAAATTACCACCGACTGCTCTTTATTTTTCATATCTGGTGTATAACATAATAAATGGTCTTCCACATATACCATTTGCCTGTCTGTACCCTCTTCTGACCGGATTTTCGGCAGGTCCTTTGCTACAAGCACCAGCAGAACCAGCAGTATACCTACAACTACACAAGCCTGAATAATTTTCCCTTTTTTCTTACCTCGCATTTGCCTCTCTCCTCCTAAGTAAACCTGTTTCTAGTTTAATACTTTTTCATCCAATATTCAACAACCTTCCATTTTCCTGTCAATTTCACGAAAAATTTCCCTACATTTTGTTTTTTTTCTATTTTTCTTCATTTTCTTTTTCGTTGTGTTCTTTTTTTTCCTATGCTAAAATATTTTCGTTCGATTATTTTGGAGGAATCGGATTTTGAAAAGTTAAAAACTTTAGCGCCATGCACCAGTGGGAACGAAAATGCATACACTGGTTAACGAGGAGTCAGGTTTATCGAAAATTCGGCGGATGCCTGAACGTGAGGAACGGTCACGCATGTAAAGACAAACCAGATGGCAACATCCAGACAAAAACTTTACAACCCGTTCAAACCATGACATTCAAAAGGAGATTTCTAATTATGTGTGGAATTATTGGATTTACAGGAAAATCAGAAGCACAGGATATTTTATTAAACGGATTAGCAAGTTTAGAATACCGTGGCTATGACAGCGCAGGTATTTCCTATTTTAAAGACACAGGTAAGATTTCCATTCGTAAAACCGTAGGAAAAGTGAAGGATTTGCGTGCAATCTGCGATGACGAAAACAATTCTACCTGTGGTATCGGGCATACCCGCTGGGCAACTCACGGCGGTGTCACCAATTCCAATGCCCATCCCCATAAAGTGGGTATGGTTTCTCTGATTCACAACGGAATCATTGAAAATTACCATGAGCTTGTAGAAGCCTATGATTTAGAAGAGCAGTTAATTTCCGAAACAGATACCGAGGTTGCTGCTGCACTTTTTAATAAGCTTTATGACGGTAACCCGGAAGCAACTATCCAGAAAGCAGTCACACTCTTTGTAGGTTCTTTTGCTTTCTGTATTATGTTCAAAGACCATCCGGGTGTTATCTATGCGGTGCGTAACGTCAGCCCAATGGTAGCTACCTATTGTGAAAAAGGTTCTTTCATTGCCTCTGACCTGACTGCATTTATTGAATACTCTAAACGTTATTTTATCGTACCGGAATACCATGTTTTAACCATGACAGAAAGTGGCATTACATTAAAGGATTTACAGGGAAATGTGGTCGAACCTGAATATTTAGAAGTAAACTGGGATGTGGCTGCAGCACAAAAAGACGGCTATCCGCATTTTATGATAAAGGAAATTCATGAACAGCCGGCTGCCATAACACGCACAATTGCACCAAGAATCAAGGATTCACTTCCGGATTTTACAGAGGATAATATCCCGGATGATTTCTTTAAAAACTGTTCCGATATCACTGTTGTAGCCTGCGGTACTGCCATGTATGCAGGTATGGTAGGAAAAACACTGATTCAGAGCATGCTGCGAATTCCGGTTACGGTTGCCATTGCATCTGAATTCCGTTACGAAGAACCTGTCATTGGTGAAAACTCCATGGTGATTGTGGTATCCCAGTCCGGTGAAACCATTGATACCTTAGAGGCTCTTCGTCTGGCAAATAAATATACCAAAAAGACATTAGCCGTTGTCAATGTAAAAGGCTCTTCCATTGCAAGAGAAAGTAATTATGTACTTTACACCCATGCAGGTCCTGAAATTGCCGTGGCTAGTACAAAAGCCTACACCGTTCAGGTAGCAAGCTTCTACCTTCTTGCCTGCAAATTAGGTCTTGTACTTGGAAAAATAGATGAAGCTTATGCAAAAGATTTTATTCAGACACTGCAAAAAACACCGGATACCATCGAAGCCATTATCGGGCAGGCGGAAAATGTGGAACATCTGACTAAACGTATGATTAATGCACAAAATGCATTTTTTATTGGCCGTGGCTTAGATTATACCCTTTCCATGGAAGGTGCTTTAAAATTAAAGGAAATTTCCTATATTCATGCGGAAGCTTATGCAGCAGGTGAATTAAAACATGGTACAATTGCCTTGATTAGTGAAGGTGTACCGGTAATTGCCGTTGCTTCCCAGAAACATGTATACAGCAAGGTAATTTCTAATATTCGTGAAGTAAAAGCAAGAGGTGCTTATGTGATTCTTTTAAGCAAGGATGAAAATATTACAGACAAATCCATCTGTGATGTGCACATTAAACTGCCGGATACACCGGATGCATTTACTGTTTTTAATTCCGTTGTTATCTTCCAGTTAATTGCTTACTATGCTTCTGTCGGCAAAGGTTTAAATCCGGACCAGCCGAGAAATTTAGCGAAATCGGTTACAGTTGAATAAAACATATACGAAACCGCCTATTTCTGATGTCCTATAAGCCACTTGGCAGGAAATCAGAAATAGGCGTTTTTCATAACCATACTAATTATTTAATTCCATCCATAAAGCAGGGCGAACCGTAACCACAGGATCCGTACTAAAATCACCAGTTTCACTAACCGTTCCCTCATCTGTAACGTACGCCGTACTCGTCTGTGTATACCCTGGTGATCGCAGCCACCACCAGGAGTTTCCATTGAGATCCACAAATGCTCCATTTTTGACTGCATATTCTGTCGCTTCACATTCCATTGTATAATCGAACAAAAGTGCCTCTGTTTTACTTAACAAAAATACCCTGTCTTCCGTTGCATTACCATAAGATACCCCAGTATACCCATATGCCGCTTCATCATCTTTTGCTAATGTTTCCATTGAAATCATAGCTTTTTCACTTTCCAGAAATGCCTTGTCATAAAATGTACTATTCAGCCATTGACGAAGAAAACTATTCTCCCAGGTAATATCCCTATATGATCTATGATATGGCTGACAATCAAGGGCATATCTGCTAATGACCAAAATCTTATTATTTTCCTTTGCCAGAACAATCCATTCTACATCTTCTTTTCCATTAAATCCATTATTATCCTGTTCATAAGCACCAAAACAGAAAACATCCCCAACATTCAGATTTACTAAAGTTTCTCGATATATTTCAGGCATTATTTCACTCAATTTTGATGCAGAATCTTTATAAGTCTCTATTTCTCTAAATAATTGAATTGCATCTGTATATTTTCCTGTATCCATTAAAGCTAATGCATCATTATACTTATTCTCCTTAATCGCAACTCTACAGTTTTCCATTTGATTCACACTATCCTCATAGCTGCCTAATGATTTAAAAATCGCATGTGCGTCCTCATAGTTTCCTTCAGACATCAAAGATAGCGCTTCTTTATACTTACCATCCTTAATTGCAATGTTACAGTTTTTTATTTGAGCTGCACTATCCTTATAATCATCTAGTTCTTCAAAATCCGTAATTGCGTCCTCATAGTTTCCTTCAGACATCAAACGTATTGCTTTATTATATCTTTCTTCTCTAATGGCATTAGCACAATTTTTTGTTTGAGCTGCACTATCCTTATAGCCATACAACGATTCAAAAACTACCATTGCTTCAAAATATTTTCCTTCCGCAAACAAAGCTGCTGCCTTATCATATGTCCTGTTTTGTATAACTATAGGCTTCAAAACTGTATAAATTACCACAACAAGAACTGCAAAAACCAATATAACTACTCTGCGTATTTTTTTATTTTTGGCTGCTTTATATTCCTTTTCCTTCATTGTATCTAAATAAATGCTTTCTTTTCTAAGAATTTCCGCCTGTTCCAAGCATTTCTTTGCCTGTTCAGCAGCATCCAAATATTCAGCAAGCGCACAAAAAAGGTTCATCGCATTCTTGTAATCATATTCTGATTTCGCACAATTCATCGCAACTTTTGCATTATTGTATTTTACCAATAAAATTCCTTGCTCACATTCCACTTTCTTCTCTGCCGAATCCTTATATCCATTCATTTCTTCAAAACGTTCGGCAGCTAATACATATTCTTTTTCTGTTCTGGCGTTTTGCATTAACTGGCAGGCACTTTGATACTTTTCTTCCTCAATCCGCTCCTTAATCGTATGTATGTAACCAGCAAGCTGACTTTGCAAATCTGCATCAGCAAATCGGTATGCTTTGCGATAATTGTTTAAACCCTCAAATGGGTGTTCACAAAGTGAAAGTTCTTCCTGCTTTTTTACTTTCAGCTCTGCCATCAACTTAGCAATATATGCCTTGGGATTTTCCGGCTCCATATTTAATACCTGTTCTGCAAACTCATCTGCTCGTGCCCATTCACCATCTTCTAAGAACATAAAAGCTCTTCTTAACAATGGTGCTGCAGACGCAAGCTTACTATTATCCTCTTCGTCGTCTTTTCCCAGAACTTTTTTTATCCCACGCACAAGATCTGTTATAAACCCTATTTTTGACATATCCTGCGCCTGCAAATATGCAAATTCTTCTGGAAGTTCATATGCATCCATATCTCTATAACAGGGGATAAGCATTTTTGAACGATCCTTTTTCATGATTTTCATAAATCGTGACCATTCATTTTTCACCCATACAGCGTTAAAATATTCCGGTTTGGTTCCAATTGCCAGCATTACCTTCGCTGTATTTAATGCAGAGAAAATATAGGGTTCATATTCACATCCAAGCTTATCCTCTAACGTTATGGCTGCAAAAAATACCTTAAAATCTTCCTGTATCAATTGATAATAGATATCATTTGCTAAAGAACTATCGATAGTTCTTTCCCCATTTTCATCGGTTTCTTTGTAACAGATAAATACATCATAAGCCTCTTCCTTTTGTGAAATCTCAAGGATACCCTTCTGAATCTCATCAATCGCCTTTGCTTCTGCCTCATAGATTTTTTTCTGAACCGCATCCGCATATTTGAGCGCATTTTTATAATCTTCATCTGCCAAAACAGCATCATAAGATGTACGATGGCAGGTAGGAATTCGCTTATACGTCTTTGGATCCTCTACATACTCTATTCCGTATTTGCATAATATCAGTCCCCAGTAAGCCTCCGATTCACTTTCACTCGCCTGAATAATTTTCTCATAAATCTCTTCTGCCTTATCAAACTGTGATTTCATACGAAGTACATTTGCCCGGTTAAACAATCCTTGTAGATTTTCATCGTCGATTTTAGGCACTGTCTGCTCCGTTCCACAAAATTCGCAAGTACACGAAGACATACCCTGTTGTACTTCCAAATCCCCTCCGCACATCTTACATCTTAAAATTGCCATACTCCATTCTCCCCTATTTTTTCTTGCTCAACTTACAGATTCTATTTCTTTCTGCAAGTGTATTTTTAATATTTTTACTCATGATAATAATTTCTGACTCTGTTCCTTCTGAAACTGCATTCTGTAATTTGCCAACCAGAACTTCTAACTCACTTTCAATATCTTTCAATGCTTCTCCACTTACAGGGTCGCTATATCTAAATTCATCTGCTAAATCCTGCAGTATTTTCTTTACTTCATCACCATCCGCCTGTCCTGCCAATGGATATACCAAAGATCTAAGCGTTGTCATGCAGGAAACGTCGTTTTCTAATTTCTCATCCTGACGGATAATTTCATCTCTCACAGCATCTGTAGAAATAAATCCTATGGAAGCAGCTGCCAATAACAGTACATACAGAATGACTGCAAGCCATATAGGCGCCATGGATGCCAGTGTCATGAACAAAATACTCAATATCAGCTGAACACACATATAAACTACGCCTATCTGTGCAACCGGGAAACCATAAAACTGACTCTTGGCACTTTCTGTTCCCGCAAATGCTGCCTTAAGCACATATATTTGTGCCAAAATAGACACCACTGCAAAAATATAGGATAGCCAAAACACCCCATTCATCTCAAACGGAAGTGCAAAAGCAATTACCGAAAATGCAACGAATATTATCGCAATTACGCACAATGTTCTCTTTTGATTTTTCATCATATACTACTCCCCTCTCTTCTTCCCACAGTTTGAACAGAAATTACCGGTTATATCCTTCTGACCACATGAACAATCCCAGGTCTGCTTCTGGCTGACTTTACTTGCTCCGCAATTACTACAGAAATTACCGGTTATTCCCCTAGCACCACAACTACAATCCCAGGTATTATCCGCAACAGGTACTATTTTCTTTGCTCCACAGTTACTACAGAAGTTTCCTATAATACCTTTTTGTCCACAGCCGCAATCCCATGCTCCGGAAATATCATCGTTGAACATTTGTCCCATCTGATTTGCCTCGTACATCATTGGACGCATTGCTTCTTTTGTCATTCCTATAACACCACTCATTGCTCCTAATCCGATTCCAAGTCCGGCAATATCACCAAGTGCACCTGCTCCGGCTTCTCCACCTATACCATTTTTCATTGCTTCCATGCCAACCTGGCGTGAAGTCTCCTGCTGATATGTATAACCCTTCATCCGCATTTCCATCGCTTCTGCTTCTGCCTGCATTTTGTAAGCCTCTGCCTCTGCCTGAGCTTTTACTTTCAATGCATCTGATTCTCCCTGTGCTTCAATGACCTGCATTCTGGCAGCCGTTGCTGCTTCAACCTCTTTGCGCAGAGCTGCTGCTTCTGCTTCACTCTTTCTAATCTGCTCCTGACGAACCAGTAAATACTGTTCTGCATACTGTTCCTTCATTCTACGGAAATTCGGATCATCATCCGGTGTCATTACCCGGCTGACAAAAAACTCTGGCATCTGTAAGCCATATTCTTCAAGATACCCATTCAGGCGCTCTTTTAAATCGTCAGAAAGCTCCATAAGGTGTTCATCGATTTCAAGAATATTGATATTACATGCTTTTATCGCCTGTGCCAGACAGCTCTTTACCTGTGTCATAATCATTGCACGGAAATAGCCTTTTCCATTTTCCATACCAATAATCTGATCCTGTTTTAAGCTGCCTGTTGTTCCGACAAGCTTTAATAACAATTTTCTGGAATTTACAACACAGATGTTAAATTCACCACAAGCCCCAAGCTCTATATGTAAGCCAGACGCCGGATCAAACATACGAACCTTTGAATCCGTCCCCCACTTAACTCCCATAACCGCAGCAAGGTTAATATAATAAATCTCTGAATGGAAGGTTCC
The DNA here is from genome assembly GCA_017624495.1 of Lachnospiraceae bacterium. Lineage (GTDB taxonomy): Bacteria > Bacillota > Clostridia > Lachnospirales > Lachnospiraceae > Roseburia_B. The sequence goes on from JAGAMY010000022.1 coordinate 68,257, forward strand.
CTCTGTATCCGTAGGCAATTTGTATACGGATTCAAGAAGCGGAAGCTGCTGCGTTTCTAACGTATATCTTCCTGCCCCGAACAAATCCAGTGCCTGTCCATCACGAAAGAATATAGCTTCCTGACTTTCATGCACGATCAACTGTGATCCATAATTAAAATCCTCTATCGGATGTTTCCATACAAGTGTTTCTGCATCACCTTCATACTTAATGGTACTTGCCAATCCGTCTTTTTTGATTTTTTCGCTAATCACTCTCTCAGCTACATCATTTTCACAATCACAAACCGGACAGGTATATGTAGATGCCGCTTTATTTACAATCAGTCTCACACCACATTGTACACAGGAAATCTCTTCCGTCTGTGTTTTTACTGAAAGTATATTAATATCTTCATGACATATCGGGCATTTTGCCGCATCTCCTTTAGACTGGTCAAACACCACTGAATTACCACAATACGGACACTCTCTATTCGTCAGTTTATCCGTTCTTACATGAATCACATTACCACAAGAACAATCAATTTTCTTTCTTGCAAAAAACCCTGTTTTTGCCTCTGCATATTTTCCACATACAGGGCATTCGATTGCAAATTTTGCCATTTTCATAACCTCCCTATTTCTTTTGTACTTCCATATGTTCCAATGCAAACTCAATGCTAAGCATTAATATTTCATTTCTGGTTCTTCCGGTTTCCAAAACAATCTTATCAATTTCCGCCAACATCTCTTTGGGCATTCTCATAGAGATAACAGATGATTCTCCACCATATTTCTGTGGCTGAATAATTAATTTTTTTTCACTCAAATCTACTGCCTCCAAAATCTTTCTATACTCCATTTTCATTCCACTTCTCAGCAAACAGCTTTAAAACTTCTTCTTTTCCCACTTTTTCTTCCAGTGAAAGTGTCGGTTTCTCTCTTAATTTTGGTTCTACCGGCCATTCAGGCTTTGGTAATTTCTCAGGTGCTGTTGGAATAATCAACCTTGACAGCTGCCTTTTTAAATCAATTATTTTTTTATTTTTAATTTCAATTTTTATATTTGAAAAATATCCATAAGAATCATCTTTTTCTTCTTCTAATTTTGCAATCTCATTCTCCAATATTTTCTTTTCTTCAGCATATTCTCTTTTCTGCTCTTCCCATACAGCAAAATGCTTTTTACACATTTCTTCCCATACAACAATATCTTTTTGATATTTATCCATCTGTTGTTGCCATTCTCTCTTGCGACATTCAAAATTTTCTCTTTCTAATTGCCACTCCTTTAAATCGGCCTGGTAGGCTGCTTCATTTTTCTCTGCATTTAAAGCTGCAGTCTCATTTACAATCTGCAGAACATTCTCAAGTCTGTCAAAATACCTAGCTCCTGTCTCAATTATTTCTTTGATTTTTTCATCTTCTTCTGTTTCAATTTTCACCAGCAAATCATTTAACCCATTGTCAATTCCCTGTACAACTTTGTCTATATGCATTCGAAGCTCTGCATCTCCATACCGTAATGCTCTTTGATATAATTTGTTATCTGCAAAAACAAATTTTTCTCTATTCTGTGCAATCTTCTCTTGTAAAGCATTTTCTTTTGATTCATAGGAAATCTCACGATAAAAAAGTTCATCTAACATACTCTGCTCAAAAACTTTAAGGCAAATATATTTTTGACTTAATATCGCAAAATAATCTTCTAACTCAGCAACACAAGACTCTGTTTCACATTCTGCAAAAAGATTTTTGCATACTTTATCGCATAATTCTGCTTCTGTACTACACTGTTGTTCAGCAAGAAATTCTCCCCAATATGCCCTGCCTTCCTCTGCATTCATATTTAATACCTGTTCAAAAAAATCCGTAGCTTTATACCATTCCTTATCCTCAATAGCCATAAAACCACGCTTCAAGCAGGCATTTCCATTAATACCGGAAGACTGAATTACTATATTTTCCTGACTTTGCTCCTTATCTGCTTTTACATCCGAAGAAATCAACTTGTCAATTCCTCTTAAAAGATCCTGAACCGCACCAATTTTTCCCATATCCTGAGATTGCAGTTTGGCAAACTCCTTAGGAATATCATATGCATCCACATTTTTAAAACATGGAATCAGAAATTTGTTTTTATCTTTTGCCATTAACTTTAAGAATCTGCTCCATTCATTTTTTACCCATACGGCATTGTAATAATCATAAGATGTACCAAACGCAAGCATTATTTTGGCTGAATTAAGCGCTGCAAAAATATATGGTTCATATTCTACCCCCAGTTTATCTTCCAGTGAAATACGGGAGAAAAATACTCTATATCCCTTTTGTGTTAATTCATTATATACATCCTGCGCCAATACACTATCCAGGGTTCTTTCTCCATTTTCATCAGTTTCTTTATAACATATAAATATATCGTAAGGTTCTTCTTTACCAGATACTTCTATGATTCCCTTTCTCAATTCTTCAATATATTTTGCTTCCTCGCGATAAACAGCTCTTGACACAGAATCTGAATTCTCCATAACTAACTCAAAATCTTCATCATCCATAACACTGTCAAATGACGAACGATGACAAGTTGGTATTTTCTTACCTGTCATTGGATCATCCACATATTCAATTCCATACCTACAAAGAATTAAGCCCCAATACCCTTCTGCCTCTTCTGTATATTCTGCCACGATATTTTCATAGACACCTGCCGCTTTATCAAACTCACAATTTAAACGAAGCTTATTGGCCCTTTCAAATAGCTTAATTTTCTTTTCATCGTCAACGTTAGGGATTGTCTGTTTGGTTCCACAGTATTCACATTCAGTAACCGTCATATCTTCTGTTACTTCAAGATTCCCACCACACATTTTACATCTTAAAATAGACATCTCTCTTCTCCTTGATTTGATTTGTTTTGTATTCTTATTGTAATACAAATGTATTCACTTTTCAATACAAAAAACCAGGGTTGTCAAATTGACTTCCCTGGTTTTTCACTTTACAGTATTATTTTACAGTCACCTTACATGTAGCTGTTTTTCCACTACTTGTTTTTACGGTAATGACCGCTTTGCCTTTCTTTAATGCTTTTATCTTTCCTTTTTTATCTACAGAAACAATTTTCTTATTGGAGGATTTCCATTTCAATTTATCTGTAGCATCCTTAGGTTCCATTTTTGCTTTTAAAACAAAAGTGTCTTTGACTTTTAACGTCAGTTTTGTTTTGTTTAACTGTACAGATTCTGCATCCTGTGTAATCGTAAGTTTACAAACTGCTTTCTTTCCACTGTCCGTTTTTACGGTAATTTTTACTTTACCGGAGCGTTTTGTGGTAACTACTCCGTTTGCATCTACTTCTGCAATCTTCTTATTCGAGCTTGTCCATTTTAGTCCATCTGTACTCTTCTTTGGTGATACTGTTGCTTTTAACTGCAATACTGCACCGGATTTTATGGTTGCTTTTTCACGGTTTAAGCTTACTTTAGAGGCTTTAATCTTCTTACGCACCACATAAATTGTACAAGTTGTTTTTTTACCGCTATCTGTCTTTGCTGTAATCTTTGCTGTACCTGCTGCAATGGCTTTTACGGTTCCGTCTGCTGCAACTGTAGCAACCTTCTCATTGGATGATGTCCATGTAATAGTATCTGTACTGTCTGCCGGAAGAATTGTTGCTTTAAGCTTATACTTATCTCCTTTAACAATACTCTTGCTCTTTGCAATCATAACCTTTTCTGCCGGAATCAGCACATTTACAGTACAGCTTGCTGTTTTTGCTCCATCTGCTGTTGTTACTGTGATGATTGCAGTTCCTTTAGCATTTGCTGTAACTACACCATTTTCTACAGAAGCAACTTTTGGATTACTGCTGCTCCATGTAATATTCTGATTGGTAGCATTTGCAGGAGCTACAGCAGCAGTCAGCGTTTCGTCTTTTCCAATTTCGATATCAAGGCTTGTCTTATTTAATGTTACACCTGTAACGGCTACGGTTTGTACTTCCGGTTGTACGATTGGCTTACTTTCCGGCTGGTTATCCTCTTCTGCCGGAGGTGTTGGAATCACCGTTTCCGCTCTTGCCGGGAAAATGTGGTAACCTACATACTCCTGCACACCGTCTATTGTTTCGGAAACTAAACATCTGTAGCTTGCATAATCTTTTTCTGACTCTATCGTCAATGTATATTCTGCTTCTGTAGCACCTTCTATCGGTTTAAATTCCCATGTATCCGCATTTGTACATACTTCCCACTGATAATAGAGCTTATCCTGTTTACTGTATACAGCTACTCCCATGGTAATACTTTCACCTATGGCTAAACGTTTATTGACATCTTTATTGTATTGTTTTTTTGCAAGTACCTTGAAAGTATCAGCCTCACTCTGCATTCCCAAAGAGCATCTAAGTTCCTTCGTATAACCATTTAAGGTTGCCCGACAGATATACTCACTACTACGACTTTCACTACTCAATATCGCCGTATATACAGCTTCTGTTGCTCCGTCAATCGGTTCAAATACATAACCATTGTCCGTATCTACCCAATATCCCCACTGATAGCTTATCGGCTCTTCAATATCGTCTGCTTCTACCTGCAAATCAAAGGTATCGCCTTCTTTACCATATAGGTATATACTTGTATTAGTTTTATAATTACATTTCCAGTAAACCCCATCCCAGGATATCTGCATATAATACTGTGATATAAGATTGTCAGTTGTCACTTTGCATGTGTAACTCCCATAATCGTTAGGTGTTATTTCTGTAAAAGTAAGTGTATTCGTATCTACTCCCTGTATATTTTCCGATTCTTCTACAGGAACAACACTATTGTCATCTTCACTTACTGTTTTAAACCATTCATAGGAAAAGTTTTTTTCACCACTATATGTTGCCTGCTCACCTACCGTAAGAGAAAAATTTTTTTCTCCTGGCTTGATATTTATTACATTTCCAGACCAGTCCCCGACTGTAAATATACTATCCTGATATAAATATGCATCATAGAAATATTCTTCATTACCATCCGTTATATAACAACGATACTGTCCAAAATCCATCCATGAATTTGTCTGCACTGTACATTCTGCTGTGTTTGCGCCTTCAATTTCAATCCAATCGCCACTTCCATACATATCATATCTTTCCCACTGATAAGAAATATCCTCCAAAGTAGTATGGGCTTCACATTTCAACTCTACTACAGTACCAACCGGCGCATAAAATATATTGTTTAGTATAAATCCAATCGAAGGATTAGATACAGCTCCCATTCCATCAAATATATTATATATACTTGCAGTTTCATCTCTTACACCAACCGTTAATGTATCCAGCTGATTTAAAGCGAACCGCAACGTTCTAGTATTACCATTTTCATCTGTAATAATTATTCTATACTGATTTGGATAATACTGCTCTAATTCATCCACATCAACTTCATATGATGGGCTACTCCCCTCAACAGATTCCCATGTGTAAGTATTATTCATTTTTTCCCAGTGAATGGTGAGATTTGCAGCATTCCCCTTTACAAGCTGTGAATCTAACAGAATATTTGTCTCTTTTTTGTTATAGTAAACGTATTTCATACCAGTCATTCCACTATAAACATTGCTCACTCCCCAGTCTGTGCCATTTTCATCTATCTCTGTTAGCAGACTACTTGTCCCAGCTTCATATGTTACATTATCCTTCGTAAATATGCAGCTATAAAAGGTATTCTTTGTTTCTGCAGAATATGCAGTAGTAAAGTTTTTTCCGTTTGCTCCGGCAATGGGTTTCTTTTCACAGCTTACTCCTTGCTGTTGATACCATTGATAAGTTACTCTGCTCATATCTTCTGAACCAGAAGATACCGAATATGTTACATTCATGCCTTCATATGCTTTATACGCTGACTGCTCTATAGCATATGTCTTTTTATATAAAACATAAGTTACTTCTACACTTTCACTCTCTCCCCATGAAATCTTCATCTTATACTGACCTAAATCAGCTTCCGTAATACTTTCAAAGATAAGTCTTTTATCTGTCGCACCTTCGATTTTGGTTTCTTCGTTTCCATCTTCACTTACTTTATACCACTGATACTGAATACTGTCTGGTGACACACCTTCCGCAATTCGGACATTCTGCACCAAATTTACACCCTGTCCTATCATAACACCTGCACTATTTCCATTTCCTGCATCCACATCTGTAGCAATTTTCCGTACAGAACACTGGTATGTATTCTGTGCATAGTCATCAGATATCTGACATGTGTAGGATATTGCATGTGCTGAGCCATTATCAACACCTGATGAGGGCGGTGTTACTGTCGAAGTATTATCTTCTATTGTGGAAGATTCAGATTCTGAACTTTTTTCATTTGCTGAATCAAATGGAACACAGGTATATTCTGCTTCTGTAGCACCTTCAATCGCTACGCCACCCTTATACCACTGATAGGTCAGTTTCTCAGGGTCATGGTCGGATATCACCTTTGCTGTTAAAGTAATCTCTGTACCCTCTTTGCAATATTTATACTCTGTAGGGCATACACTAAGATACTTTACTCCACCTAATCTTACAGAAAATTTATAGGATGTTTCTTCGCTTCCATTGCTGACTACACATCTGTACTTTACATATTTGGTTTTTGTACTTGTATTTACACATGTATATTCAGCTTCCGTTGCTCCTTCAATGATTTTTGACCCTTTATACCACTGATAGGTAAACCGGGCATCTTTATTTCCATAATCTGTTGCTTTTACCCCTAAAGAAATCTCATCTCCTGCATACGCAACCGGAGTTGAATCAACAGCCTGTACCCGCAGTCTTGTATTTTCTGTAACCGAAAATACCACTTTAGTACTGTTACCTTCTACATCCGATACCATACAACGGTACTTTCCAAAAGCACTGCTACTGATATTTTCAATTACAAGCTTTTCTCCCGATGCTTCTAACTCTTCTCCATCCGGTGCATACCATGTATACTGCAGGTTACCATAGTCGCTCCATGCATATACCTGCATTTCCACAGTTTCTCCGGCTTCTACACGAAAAACTCTATCACTGATAGCTCTTGCACCAAATGCATAGTCCATATCCGGTGTAATATCCGGTGTAATATGTGCATACCCTGCATTTTGTAACGCATACTGTGCACTTGCTTCCTTTGCAATATCCCGGACTTCTGCTGCCACAGCCGTTACATCCACAGACGTCAGTAGCATACCCGCACACAATACTACTGCGGATAAACTCTTAAAACTAAACCTTTTCCGTTTCTTTTCATACTCAAACAAACTCATACTTTTTCCCCTTTCCTAAGCATTTGTTAATAGTACTATTTTACCACTATTAAATCCTGCCTTCAAGGTATGCGAATCTGTTTTCCTATGTATTATCCATTTTTGTCACATTTCCCTAAATTTCTCCCCACCGCCATCAGCATAAACACCAGCGTATCTATGTAAATATGCGAATTATTCACAAAAGCCTGTACAAAAAAAGCAATTATAAACATTGCAAATGCCAGCATATATGATTCTGTTTTTCCTTTCCTCCAAAAAGAATATAACGCACTCCCGAATATTCCCAAAAAACACAAAAGTCCAATCACCCCAAACAACACCAGTTCCTGCAAATACACATTATGGGCATCCACAAGATTCCCCTGTTTTGCAAACACTGCCAATTCCTCTGCGGTAAGATATTTCTGTGTGGCAAAATAAAAACCTGCCGGACCAACACCGATGAGTTTATGCAAAAGCGGTAAACGGACATAGGTCTTTACAGCAGCCTTCCAGATTCTAAGCCGCTTCGTTCCCCATGCATCACTAAAATATAAATATCTGTAAAGCTCTCCAAGGTATTCCTTTGCTTCTTTTTTCTCCCATGCAAGGTTTACAAACAACAATACACCAATGAAAATGCATACAATTACTGCAAGAATAATCAGTAAGATTTTTCGCATCCTTTGCCAGAACTTTTCTGCCTTAGCCGCCTCTTCTTTCCCCTGCCATCGCATAAGTCTCATCAGAAGTACGCCTGCTAAAATTATAATCCCTAGATTTAAACGAATATCCACCAGCATTTCCGATAATCCACTGCGAAACTTCATACAATTTTCTATTCCACGCATTTCTCTTAATCCATGCATAAACAAAACGGCTGTCCCATATTCCAAAACCAATGCCAGCAACGCCGTTCCCTGACATGTATCTTTTGCCAGATATAACAAAACAACAAATGCAATTCCCACCGTCAGATATGCACTGTCACTATTGGCACTTATCATCCCTATAAAACCAAGGAAACAAAAAATTCCATAGACCTTTTTGGACAACATCTCCTTACTTACCATAAATAACGTCATTCCAAAAGGCAATAAAATACCAATATAAGCAGAAAGCGTATTGATATTGCCCATTGTAGACAAAAATTCTGATTGCAGGTGTCCCCCCGGATACATGGACAAGGGGTCAAAACCTAAGTGATTGCAGACTGCCACAATGCATACCAACGCTGCCGCACCTAACATTCCTGTCAGAATATACTGCTTAAACTCCAGAAAATGATATATACAAATATAGCAGAGCACACACAAAAGAATTGTAAGCAGCCCCATATTTCTACCATAAATTCCGCTAAACTGCTCTTGTTTATTCTCACACAACAGCCATGCCAAAACGGCTATTATGCCATATCCGAATACACACCATTCCGTGCCATGTGCTTTTCTACCCCAATTTTTACCACCTGCTTTTTCCGGTTTAAATAACAAACTCCCAAGCATCAGCAAGAAATATCCTCCGGTCAGCAGATAAAAATATCCTGTTTTTACATATAAAATATCCGTATATCCATCATGCACAAGCAATGGAAATATTGTCATCAATAAAAATAGATAAGCTCCGCTTACTTTTCCTCTCATTTGTATCCCCCATCCTTAGAAAGAGTGACAATGATATTCACAAAAGATTATCACTGTCACTCTTTTATTAACACGGTCTAAAACAACAACAATTACAAAACATATTCAAAAGCAGCATACTTACACACCAGCTTCCCGAACCGGAATATGGTCTTTCATAACTCTGTCCCATATTCTGATACCATGTACCACCAAAATCCAGATGCTGCTTAAATCTGCGGTATTCCATATTACTTGGCTCTAATATCAATGCCTGACCGATATGCTCCTGCGCCGTTACATTATTGCCAATTCCGGCATTTGCCATGGCACTGTAATAATACCAGCGTGCACTCCTGTCTGCAAAAGCTATACCATTTAACACATTTAATGCTTCTTTATAATGTCTGTTGGCTATATAATTTGCTGCCGCCTGCATCTGTATGGACTCATTCTGGTTTCTGGAGGAATAACCGCCATATGTGCCATTACTGCCATAACCATAGGTACCACTTCCGGCATTTCCGTAGCTGTAACCACTTCCTCCATAACTGTAACCCTGCTGCTTTTCCTTCATAATCTGGTCATATGCCTGCTGCACCTGCTTAAATTTCTCTTCTGCCTGGGCTTTATTCGGATTATTTATATTGGCATCCGGATGATATTTCCGGCTTAATGTACGATATGCTTTTTTGATTTCCTCATCACTAGCGCCCGGTGTTACCCCAAGCACCTCATAGGGATTTAACATCTTATTTTACTCTCCTGTTTTTCTTTTCCTGCTGTTTTCTTTTCTTTAATTGAAGATATTCATATTTTGACCATACACCGGAATACAAAACATTCCGAAGCAAATCTGCATGCATTAAAACAGGCAGTCTTTCAAAGGATTTTGCACATTCAGATATCATGCTGGTCAAAAGAAGTCTGGCAAAAGTTTCAAAATCACCCTCCTTCTGGCAGACCATATGTGCCAACGGATTGTATTCCTGTCGTTTTTTATCTTTTTCTAAATCCTCGTATGCATCCATCAGATAAATGAACTTGCCCAGATAAAAGCTTAAGCACCGCAATTCCTCTGACCATTCATCCTCTTTCCAGTCAAATATCTCACCCATCATTTCACCGGTAAGTCCGGCAATGACATCTATATTTTCTTCGCCCGCATTTTCTGCCTCACCCAGCTTATGCATATACCGTTCAACAGCCGCTACCTGTCTGGGATATTTCTGACGTATTTTTTCATAATCTTTTTGTAAAAAACGCATCATCGTCTTTTTTGAATATGCTTTTTCGTCCTTCCAGTCATCTGCAAGACTCTGATAGGCTAAAATAACATTCATATCTGCCGCATAGGCAGTTGCTTCATTTATCCATGCGGTCTGTTTTTTCGTCGGATGCAGTGGACAGGTAAATTCCGATTCTTCATGTTCTAGTTCATACAATCCTGTAAGCAGCACCACCAGAAATGTCATATCATAATTTAACAGCATCTGTCCCTTTGTTCCACAGCTATTTTTTAATGCCTGACACAAGCCGCAATAATATGCCTGATATGCCTTTTGGCTGTCTTCTGCTAATTCTTTGCGATTAATATTGATATATCCAAACATATGTGGTTTTCCTAACTTTTCTTAATAAATTCCACTTTGCATTTCGGACAGGTAATACATATTTTTCCTCGTCCTTTTGGCACACGCACTCTCTGTTTACACTGTGGACATTTGTAAAAACGATAAATTTTCTTCTGTGCCTGTCTGGTCTTAAAATTGTTCCATTTGACAATCTGCTGGTAACGGAAATTGCAAAACTTTTGATTTTCCTGCTGACGCTTCACAATATTTTTGGAAAAAGCCCGATAGTAGCAATACACCAAAAGCCCAAGGGAAACTATATAAATCAGGGAATTTCCTGTAAACATGGATACCACCATAAAAGCAATGGTAACTCCTAAATATACCTTGGACAACTCATCAAATCCATAACGGCCTATCATAAATCTTTGTAGTTTTTCTTTCATCTTATGCACCTTCGTTTTCTTTATTTTAGACTTATGTTAAACCCCGTTTTTTCCTCTGTCAACAAACCTATTGTCTTTTAAGAAACATTTTATAAATTCTTTAGTAAATACTGATTTTGGTACGCATAAGTTCCGGATTTCTTGCATAGGTAACTGCAGTTTCTTCTGAAATCTGCATTTTCATATAAGCAGAACGGATAGCTTCGTCCATGGTCTGCATACCCTCCACTTTCTCCTGTTCTAAAGCTGCTATCATTTGTGGAATCTTATCTTCCCGTAAAAGTGTGCGCATATTTTTATCCATCAGAAGAATCTCATATACGGCTCTTCTTTCTTCCTTATCACATCTTGGCAAAAGCTGCTGGGCAATTACTCCTTTTAAAACAGCGGATAACTGCACACGAATCTGCTGTCTTCTGTGCTCTGGAAATACCTCAATCAAACGGCTTAATGTATCCTCTGTCTGGTTTGTGCATAACGAAGAAAATACCAAATGTCCGGTTTCTGCCGCTTTTATGGCTTCTTCAATGGTTTCTATGTCATTTAGTTCGCCTACAAATATCACATCCGGGTCTTGACGCAATGCCGCTTTTAAGGCATTTGCATAGCTTTTTGTATCTGTACCGATTTCTCTCTGGGACACCATTCCTTTTCCATGGGGAAGAAGATATTCTATCGGATTTTCTATGGTAATGATATGCTTGGTATCATTCTGTACAATGGCATGTAATAGGCTTGCTATCGTAGTCGTCTTACCATTTCCGGCTTCTCCGGTAATGAGTACCAATCCTTTCGTTTCTTGTGTCAGTTTTACAATGGCATCCGGTAAATGCAGCTCCTTAGGCGTTGGTATCTTTGAGGAAAGTATACGCAAAGCTGCTCCATAACTGCCCCGCTGACTATACGCATTGATACGGATTCTCGAAAATCCCTCTAAGGAAAATGCTACATCTATTTCGCCCTCCTCCTGCAATTCCTTCCACTGTTCTTTGGAAATAACTGCCTGTATCATTTCTTCTATTTCGTCTTCTAAAAGAGCCGCTCCATCCTGTGATACCATTTTGCCATGAATCCGAAACATCACCGGTGTACCTGCAAGCAAATGAATATCGGAGGCATTCGCAGCGTATGCCTTTTGCAGTATTTCTTCTATCTTCATATGAAAACCTCATTTCTTTTTCCTTCTAAATTTATAACTACCTTCCATTATAATCGATTATTCGACAAAAAAAAAGATGCAGTATCACAGATTTGTCATACTGCATCTTTTCCTTACATAAATCTTACTTTACCTTATAATTTTTTGTTTTTGCATTCTTTAACAGTTTCTTATATGCAGTTTTCTTTGCCTTTGGTACTTTAAATGTGGCATTTTTCTTAATCTTAACAAATGCATTTTTTCCAATGGATTTTACTGCTTTTCCTTTAAATGTAATGGTCTTTAACTTTTTACATCCATAGAAAGCATTTGCCTGAATTTTGGTAACGTTTTTGCCAATTTCTGCTTTTGTCGCTTTTGTCTGGTTCTTAAATGCATTTTTTCCAATTTCTGTTACGTTAAAGGTCATTCCCTCATACTTAACTGCTGCCGGAATGGTAATGGATTTCAGCTTGGTTTTCTTTGTTTTTACCCCGGTAACCGTAACTGTTTTGACATTTTCACTGCACTGGGTAATTTTGTATGTAATGTTTTTTGCTACAAGTTTTGTACCCACATATTTTGCCAGAGTATCTTCTGCATTAGGATTTGGTGATGGAACAGGATTTGTTGCACCGGGATTTACAACCGGTGTACTATCCGGCAATTTTCCATCTTCTGTTTTATCCTCTGTAGAGGAATCTTCTGTTTTATCGTCTGTGGATGGTGTTTCTTCCTCTGTACTTCCTTCCGGGTCATCCTCGGACTGTACATATAACACAATATCAGAGATATTTAAGTAGCAGTCTGCCGGTGAATTATAACGGACATACATACAGGAAACCGGTGCATCCAATTCTACGGTCTGATAACCATCGGCTTCTACCGTAATCTTATGTAATGTTACCCATTCTTCTCCATCCCAAGAGCCTTCAAAGGTACCGCCAACCAATCGGTCTGCATATCCGCTTCTTGGAGCAAAGGATAACTTCACAATATCATAGACTTCATCAAATTCAATCATTGTCCATGACTTAGAAGAATCCCAGTCCTGTGCGCCTGTTCCCTTCATTAAATCCGGAGAAGTAGAGGAATCTCCATCCCATGCATATTCTGCATGCGTATTTTCATAAGCAGAGCTACAGGTAATAATTCCTGTGCTGTTATCTATCGGTGCCTGTTTTAATACAAGAGTTTTTTCTGCTGCTGCCAATTCTGCAATTGCTGTCTTCATTTCTTCTACAGTTGTGTTCTCACTTACAAGAATAGCTTTTGCAGCTTCTAATTTAGCCTTTAATACTTTGTAGCTTCGTCTTGTATAATCAGCTTCTGTAATACTTTCTGCCTGGGCAATCTGCTGTTTTAATGGTGCATTGCTTACTAATGCAGCTTCTTTTGCCTTCAACTCGTCAATAGCTGCCTTGATTTCTGCTTCTGTGCTATTTTCTGTAAGTGCTTCAACTTTTGCTTTTGCTGCAAAAAATGCATTGTAGCTGGCTGCTGTATAATCCCCCTGTTTTAATGTAACAACTTCTGCTAATGCCTTATATACGGTATAACTATCATACACTTCTGTATAATCGGTTTCCACAAAAGCAGGAGCGATTGCAAACTTATCAAATCGTGGTGCATAATCGTCCACTACTTCACTAAACTTATAGGAGTTGTCATTGGAGAAACAGATGGTATTTTCACCAGCCTGTAATGTAACGTCCATAATGACATTTTCAAATACTTCCCATGAATTTGTATTTCTATAGTAAACGGTTTCTGCCTCTGCGCCATTGATAACAACCTGTGCATAACGTTCCACAAGGTCTGTATTATATGGATGCACATAGTTATTTCCATCACTGTCTTTCATAATCGGTGCCGGTTCGTCATTGGTATAGAACATAGATAATTTGTATTTTCCGGCTTCCTTTACATTTACTTTCATAGTAAGTGTATTATCTGCCTTTCCTCCACCAATACCATCGACAACTTCACCATAGGAAGCCTGTGCAGTTTCCATAACCGCTACATCACCGGAAAGTTCTCCGGCTTCTGCTTCTACGGTAAGTGTAGCAGATTCTGTCGCCACATCATCCTTTACAAAGGAAATTTCATCTAATGCTACTGCTTCTTCACTGGTAATAACAATAGTATTTGCACCGGCTGTCATATAAATTTTGCCAATATTTTCTTCTTTGAAATTACCTGCATCTGCGGTTACGTCAATATCTGCCAATGGAAGTGTATATGTACCAACCTCTGCTTCTGCAGTTGCATCCGGACCATAATTAAAGGCTATTTTACCAATCCGGATATTTCCATCCACAGCGGCTTCATAGATAAGTTTTGTGTCATAGTAGCCATCTTCTCTTACTACCACATTGACTTTCATTTCACCTTTACCTTCTTTGTAACCACCGCCCTGATAGCCTGTGTTTTCCATGCCAAAGATATAGCCTTCTGCGGATAATTCTTCAAACTGTACTTCTGCTGCAACAGCTTTTTCCTCTGCTGCACCGGAATAAACTAAGTCTAATTTATCCTGTGTGGCAACCTTACGGATGGTTGATGCCACATTTGTCTGGTCTGCACCATGATGTTTTACAGTAATCGTGTGCTTACCGGATGTAAGTTTTAATGCCACGGATTCATAGTTAAAATATCCATTTTTTACAGTAGAACGGAATGTCAGAATATGCTCTTCTTCACCATCTACAATCATCTTATTCTGTACCACTCTGCCGATTGCACGGTTCTGTCCGCCGGCATCTTCTTCTAGTGTTACCGCATTTACATATGGTGCTGCTACGGAATAGTAAATCTGTGCTTCATAGATACCATCTTCCGGTACAGTAACCGTGTATTCCACACCATCATTTTCACTAAGAATATTGGTTACTTCTGCACGATTAGAACGTGCTAAATCACTGCCGCCTGTTCTTGTCACTTTTGATGCTTTACCTAAAAGTTTTGCATCCTCTGCTTCGTAGGTAGCTGTCCAATTCTTTGCATAATCACGAATTTCTATGGTTTCTTCACTATTGGATGGTGTAATCACTGCAAAATATGCATCCATCAAATCACAGTTTTCCATAATCAAGCTTAATGTACCTGCATTGTTAAATGCCATATCACCTTCAAATACTACCGGTGTTTCATAAGCAAATCCCTGATGTCCTGTGTATTTACTCTGGTAAATCTTCACATGGGCACTCTTTGCATCTTTAAATGCATCCTGTGCTTTTAAGTTTTTCAAACGAATAACCTGTGTGCCTTCGTGTCCACCAAATAAACTATATGCCGTTTGGTTTTCACTGTCGATACTTGTCAATCCATACAATGTATCACCTTTATTTGCCGATGAAGGTGCAGAAATGTTTTCTCTTGTCATTTCTACTTTTTTCCCCTGCATCTGTGCATACCAGCGGTATACCCACCAGCCACCGTTTGGTTTGTTTGCAGTTGCCGCAAGCTCATTTAAAGAGTTTGCAAGCCCCCAGTATGGTAAAGATGCATAAACATCTTTTTCTTCATAAATGGAAAGCCAGTTTACTAGTGGTCCCGGTGCTCCCACATCTTCAAAGTTTGCTGTTTCGTTTACAAATAATAAAGGTTCAATATTGCTGCCTGCATAGTATGTATCCACCATAGTCTGAATCTGGGAAAACTCCGTTGCAAAATAGCTTAATTTGTCTTTCTGCAAATCATGCCAGGTAATAATTTCCGGCAGACAGTTATTCTGTTTACAGAAATTAAAGAAGGTATTATAACAGCTCTGGTTATATACAGAGAAGTTTGGTCCGGCAACCTTTGCCTTCGAGTCAATGCCTTTAACAACGTTATAAATTGTCAGCCAGTCATTGCAGAAGGCTGTCATATTTTTGCTGATTCCACCGCTGTTGTACCAGATACCATCCGGTTCATTGAAAAGTACATAGCTGTATATTGCCTTTTCTTCTTCTGTCTTGTCTTTTGTCATATTGGTGACAATTGTTTTTACTTTTTCTTTATAATCGTCGATTCCTTTGTATTCATACGGCCATTCCAGATAATAATCCTGTAAATATACCTGTAGACTTTCTAATCCTGCATCTTGCAAATAATTTGTCAGACGGCTTAAATCTCCTGATGGATGCTGTTTGCCATCCTTTGCCTTTTGTACAACCATCTTTGGACCTATGCCTGTCACCAAATCTGTAGATGGTACATTCACTTCACTGATACCATATAAAAATCCGGTAGAACCATGGAACATTTCTGTTGTCTGTTTGTCCATATCGAATTTTAATGTCGGCTGATCTTCGTATCCATCTGTTTCTTCGATAACCTGTCCGTATTCCTTGGTATAAATCGCTAATGCCTGTTCTTCTGTGAGGGCTTCGTTATAAAAACGGAAGTCATCGTATAGAGCTTTTACATCATTATCGGAACTATATACACTCCGACCTAATGCAGCATATTTATAGTCACCGATTTCCTTAAAAAATTTGGTTAATGTACTGCTTACATTACCTGACAGGTCTGTTACACTTATGCTTCGTCCATTCATGTAAACAGCCATTTCTGTAGTCGTTACACTGGCCGTCAGATAAGACCACTCACCATTCCCAAGTGGTGTACCCAATTCAGCTCTTGCCTTTGTGGTATCTTTTGTATTTACACAGATATCATAACGGCTGGCTGCTGTATCTGAACCACCTACCACCATGGTAAATTCAGGGTCGGTCCAGACATTGAGTGTACCTTTTCCTAGTTCTGTAGCTGATGCCTCAAATATTCTGGAATAATGACCATTTCCTGTAAGATTTGCTTTTATCCAGAAGCTAATGGTAAATCCATCTTCTACCTCACTATAAAGTGTCTGTGGCAATGTTAAATAACCTGCCCCAACACTTCCCCCCGGAAGAGATAATACCTTAGAACCTCTTTCATCATCCGAAACAACAGCAGCTCCACTACCACCCAATTCTGCCATTGTTTCTTTTTCTGTTCCGGTATTTACCACACCGTTTCCGCTGACTTCTTCAAAGGTGTATTCATACACCGGCTCCGGCAGTGCCACTGTATCTGCCTTTGCCACATCCATAGAACTTATACCCGGAATACTTCCAAATACCATGGACATAGAAAGTATCCCGGCTAAAATCCCTTTTAAGAATTTTCTTTTCACTTTTTCCTTCCTCCTGTTTTTACTATACCTATTTTTCGTTATATGTATATTTTAGCATGGCATTTGTATTTTTTTTAGTATTATTTTGTACAGAAATCTTGTAAATTTTTGTACAAAAAGAGACCGGAATCTCTTCCGGTCTCTGCTTAAATCATTATTTTTTCTTTTCCTTCACATATCCGATAAATTTATTCTGATACAAAATCTGAAAATACTTCACCAGTCGGGGTACAACCGGTTCTGCTTCTTTTCCAAACTCTGCCTCTACCAGCTTTGAAATATCAAATACATTCCGCTTGCCATCCATCTGCTGCCACACAAAGCTGCCATAACGGTCTAATGCTATGTGGCTGACTTTTGGACGTTTAAAAAACTTCTGGGCAAGCCAATTATAAAATCCTTTATTTACCATATGAACTGTAACAATTCCTTTTTTGTCTGCATCCCAGGTAAATGCCGGATTGCATACAGGAACCAGATCCATAAAGTTCTTTTTACTTTCTCTCACGGGTTCTCCTTAAACTTTACGCTTTTTTTGCCTTGCGGAAACAGAATTTCCAAAGACAGAATGTTAATAACGCAAATGCTACAAGACCAATGATATTTCCTACATTGGCATCTGTTAAAATTGGAAGCACACCTGGTAAGAAGCCATTGATTGCATCACCAACAGAGCCTTTTCCTAATGGAATAATTGCAAGTACAGCGAGTAAAATACCTACAAGACCTTCTCCGGCAATTAAACCTGAGGAGAATAAAATACCATTTTCGTCTGCATCTTTCTTTTCTTTGTCGCTGAGAGATTTCTTTTTCTCAATTGCCCATTTCACAATACCACCAACCATCATTGGTGTGCTTAAGTGAATTGGTAAGTATAAACCGATAGCAAATGGAAGTACAGGAATTCCTAAGAACTCAACGATTAATGCAATACATGCACCAATTGCAATAAGTCCCCAAGGAAGATTTCCGCCCATAACACCTTCTACAATCATTTTCATCAATGTAGCCTGTGGTGCAGGTAAGTTTGCAGAACCATATCCCCATGCTTTATCTAAGAGATATAATACTCCACCGATAGCTAAGGAAGATGCTAATACACCAATTAATTCACCAATCTGCTGTTTCTTTGGTGTGGAACCTAAAATATAACCTGTCTTTAAATCCTGTGATGTATCACCGGCAATTGCCGCAATAATACAGATAATACCACCGATAACGATAGCTGCTGTCATACCTTCCTGACCAACTGTACCTGTTGCTTTTAATGCAATGGAGGCAACTAATAATGTCGCTATTGTCATACCGGATACAGGGTTATTACTACTTCCTACAAGTCCTACCATACGAGAGGATACTGTAGCGAAAAAGAAACCAAATACAATGACTAAAAATGCACCAAATAAGTTAATTGGAATAATTGGTACTAACCACATAACAAATGCAAGTACAACAATACCGATTAAGATAAATTTCATATCCAAATCCTGATTTGTACGTTCATTAGAACTTGTACCTTTTCCAAATCCTTTCATGGCATCACGGAAAGTCTTAACAATAAGTGGCAGAGACTTAATTAAACTTAATACACCACCACATGCAACCGCACCTGCACCAATGTATTTGATGTAATTTGTCCAGATAGCAAAAGAACCACCTGTAGCATATAATTCTGCAATGCTGACATCCGCAGGGAATAGAATCACTTCATTACCAAATAATACAATTAATGGCATCAATACGAACCAGCCAAGGAATCCGCCACAGAATAAGTAAGAGGAAATCTTTGGTCCACAGATATAACCAACACCTAAAAGTGCAGGAAGTACATCCATACCAATACCAGAGCCTTTATATGCCGGAATCTCCCAGTGTACTTCACTTGGGAATACTTTTAAACCATCAGTGATAAATTTGTAAGCTGCTGCAATTCCAAGACCAGAGAATACTGTAGAAGCCTTAGCTCCTCCCTGTTCACCAGCTACTAATACTTCTGCACAAGCCTGTCCTTCAGGATATGGAAGTGTACCATGCTCCTGTACGATTAACGCTTTTCTTAATGGAACCATAAATAAGATACCTAATGTACCACCAACAAATGCAATGACTGCAATTTCCATCAAAGATGGTGTAGCTGTACCCCATTCTTTTGCCCATAAGAACATTGCCGGTAAGGTAAAAATAACACCGGCAGCTACAGATTCACCGGCAGAACCGATTGTCTGTACCATGTTATTTTCTAAGATGGAGTCTTTCTTTAAAATCATACGAATAACTCCCATAGAAATAACTGCTGCTGGAATAGATGCTGATACAGTCATACCAACACGCAATCCCAAATACGCATTTGCACCACCAAATAAAACGGCAAGAAGAATACCTAAAATGATAGAGGCACCTGTAAATTCTGGCATAGTCTTATTCGCCGGTACAAAGGGTTTAAATTCTTTGTTTTCGCTCATTTTCTTTCTCCTTTGACTTTTTTATCTTTTATACTTTAACAAGATTTTTGCAGCTTGTCTAGTTTTTTTGTGCATTTTCCCTAACATTTTTTTACCAAAAACAATTTTTTGTATAATTTTACCATTTCATTGTATATTTTTTCAGTTTCTGCATAATTTTGCATATCTGTAAGGCTTTCAATGACACCATTATAATACCATGCCTGTTTTTCTCTTGGCGAACTAAAAAACTCCCAAAGCATTTCACCTTTTTCCTGATAGTCCGCATACATACTGCGTAAATTGGACACTTTATCTGCCATTACTAACATTTTCTGGCGAAGTGATGCATTTTTTAAGGTTTCTATGGTATGGCTTTTTCTCTCCTGCCAGGTTTTACTTTTGTCCTCGGTATGAGAAGCCACCAGATTTTTCACATCTTCTCCAAAATTTTTCCGGATTTCTTCCATAGTTGTTCCGGTATCTTCTACCGTATCATGCAGCACACCTGCCATTAATAAATGCAAATCTGCTCCCATAAAAAACAATATCTGCATGGTTTCTAACGGATGCAGTATATATGGCACCGGTGTACACTTTCGTACCTGACCCGCATGACGTTCTGTGGCAAATAAAATTGCCTTCTCCAAGCTTTCATTTTCTAAATTCCAGTTTTTCTCTAAATCCAGTCTTTTCTTCATTCTGTTCCCCCTATACAAGTCATATCACTGGCATATTTTATGGAATCTTTATAACTGTATGTCACAGTTCAAAATAAGACCATTCAATATAGAATGGTCTTATTTTTAGAATATTATTTATTGTAGTTTACGATATTTCCAAACTCTGGTTTTAAGGAAGCTCCACCTACTAAACCACCGTCAATGTCCGGTTTAGCAAATAATTCTGCTGCATTTCCTGCATTAACAGAACCGCCGTACTGAATACGGATAGCTTCTGCTGTAGCTTCATCATAAACTTCTTTGATGCAATTACGGATTGCTGCACATACTTCTTCTGCCTGATCAGAAGTAGCTGTTTCACCAGTTCCGATTGCCCAGATTGGCTCATACGCGATTACTGCATTTTTTGCCTGATCTGCTGTTACATTCTGGAATGCAATTTTAATCTGCATACGAATCCAGTCAATGTAGATACCCTGTTTTCTCTGTGTTAAAGATTCTCCACAGCAGATAATTGGTGTAATACCATGTTCGAAAGCTTTTAATACTTTCTTATTTACTGTTTCGTCTGTTTCTGCGAAGTATTCTCTTCTTTCAGAATGTCCTAATACAACATATTTCACACCGGCATCTACAAGCATTGCAGGAGAAATTTCTCCTGTGTATGCACCGCTTTCTTCAAAATACATGTTTTCTGCACCAATCTGAATGTTTGTGCCTTTTGCTGCTTCCATAGCAGGAATGATGTCAATTGCAGGTACGCAGAATACTACGTCTACATCATCATTTGCTACTACAGGAGCTAATTCTTTTACTAATGCTACTGCTTCACTTGGAGTTTTGTTCATTTTCCAGTTTCCAGCGATAATTTTCTTTCTTGCCATCTTTATATTCTCCTATCTGTTTGTTCTTACTTATCGTTAGCTGCTGCTACACCCGGTAAATCTTTTCCTTCTAAGAATTCTAAGGAAGCTCCACCACCTGTAGAGATGTGGCTCATCTTGTCACCAAAGCCTAACTGATTAACTGCTGCTGCAGAATCACCACCACCGATGATTGTTGTAGCATCTGTTTCTGCTAATGCTTTTGCTACTGCGATTGTACCTGCTGCAAGTGTTGGGTTTTCAAATACACCCATTGGTCCATTCCATACAACCGTTTTTGCTGTCTTAGCTGCTTCAGCAAAAAGCTCTGCCGATTTTGGTCCGATATCACAGCCTTCACGGTCTGCCGGCATATTTGCAGAATCATAAACTTCTACATCTACAGGAGCATCAATTGGATTAGGGAATGCTGCGATAGTTGCAGAATCCACTGGTAATAATAATTTTTTACCAAGTTTTTCTGCTTTTGCAAGCATTTCTTTACAATAATCTAATTTAGAATCGTCTACTAAAGAGTTTCCGATTTCATTTCCCTGTGCTTTTAAGAATGTGTAAGCCATACCACCACCGATGATTAAGGTATCACATTTCTCTAATAAGTTGGAGATTACATTTAATTTATCAGCAACCTTTGCACCGCCTAAGATAGCAACAAAAGGTCTTACCGGATTTTCTACTGCATTTCCTAAGAAATCGATTTCTTTCTGCATTAAGTAACCAACTACTGCTTCGTCTGCTAATTCAGCAACACCAACGTTAGAGCAGTGTGCTCTGTGTGCTGTACCGAAAGCATCATTTACAAATACATCACATAAGGAAGCAAGGTCTTTAGAGAAAGCTTCTCCGTTCTTTGTTTCTTCAGGTCTAAAACGTGTATTCTCAAGTAAAATGACTTCTCCATCTTTCATAGCTTCTACAGCTGCTCTTGCGTTTGGTCCAACTACTTCTGGATCAGCAGCAAATTTTACTTCCTGACCTAATAATTCAGACAATCTTTCTGCTACAGGAGCAAGTGTCTTTGTCTGCCTGTCTTCTTCTGTTTTTACCTTTCCTAAATGGGAGCAAAGAATAACTTTACCACCATCTGCAATTAATTTTTTGATAGTAGGAAGAGCTGCTACTAAACGGTTTTCGTCTGTGATTTTACCTTCTTTTAAAGGTACGTTGAAATCACATCTGCAAAGTACTCTTTTACCTGCTACATTGATATCATCCACTGATTTTTTGTTTAATGACATATGTATGTCCTCCTTTAGAGTGTCCTTTATTTACAATTCCGCAAGCTGCGCATCCTAGCGGAATGTATTTCGTAAAAAAAGAGTCCGGTCCAAAAAGACCGGACCCTTGGTGAGTCTTAAATAAGCTAATTAAGCTAATTCAGCGAAGTATTTGATTGTCTTAACCATCTGAGATGTGTAAGAGTTCTCATTGTCATACCAAGATACAACCTGTACCTGTGTATTTCCATCTTCCATTGGAGCTACCATTGTCTGTGTAGCATCGAATAATGAA
>JAGAMY010000023.1 GCA_017624495.1 Lachnospiraceae bacterium
CCGGGAACAGGTAAAGTTACAATCAACAAAAGAGATATGGACGAATATTTCGGATTAGAAACATTAAAAGTTATCGTTCGTCAGCCATTAGCAGCTACAGAAACAGCTGATAAATTTGATGTTTTAGTAAACGTAAAAGGCGGTGGATACACAGGTCAGGCTGGTGCTATCCGTCACGGTATCGCAAGAGCATTACTTCAGGTAGATGCTGATTACAGACCAGTATTAAAATCTAACGGTTACTTAACTCGTGACCCAAGAATGAAAGAAAGAAAGAAATACGGTCTCAAAGCAGCTCGTCGTGCTCCACAGTTCAGCAAACGTTAATTTGGAACATTTACAAACCTCTCACGACTTCGGTCATGGGAGGTTTTTCTTGACATCAAACTGTATCTACTGTATAGTAACAGTATAACACTTTGTGCAAAGAAACGGAGAACGGCGATGAACATTCTTATCAGTCAGTTATCGCAGACACCTATATATGAGCAGATGGAAAATCAGATACGCCAGAGCATTTTATCCGGTGAACTAAAGCCCAATGAAATGCTTCCTTCTATTCGAAGATTGGCGAAGGATTTAGGTGTAGGCATTATTACAGTGAAAAGAGCCTATGACGATTTGTGTAACGAAGGTTTATTAGTCAGCTTGCAGGGTAGGGGTGTATTTGTGGCACAGATAGATGCCGGGCAGGAAAAAAACATAAGATTAGAACAGTTAAGGAGTAAACTTGAAGAAATCCGTCAGTACTGTGATGCGGCATCCATTACAAAAGCAGAGCTTATGGCACAAATTGATAAAATTTATCAGAAAGATAAGGAAGAGGGGAAATAGAAAATGAATCACGCAATCAAAATTGAAAATCTAAGCGTAAAACTTCCGGGATTTGAGTTGAAAAATGTAAATATGAATATCCCAAAAGGTATAATCCTAGGACTTATTGGAAAAAATGGTGCAGGCAAAACCACATTGCTAAAAACAATGACAGATGTTTATGCGCCTACACAGGGCAGCATTATTTATGGGGATAAAGAAATGCAGGGAAATGCACGGGAAATTAAAATGGAGCTTGGTATTGTGTATGACAGTCTGTTTTATCCGCCCGGCTTAAAGGCACAAAAAGTTGCAAAGTTAATAGCACCATTTTACAAAAATTTTGATATGAAAAAATGGGAAATGCTTATGCAGAGATTTCAATTAGATATGCATAAAGCACCTGCGCAGTATTCAAAGGGTATGCAGATGAAATTCATGCTGGCAATGGCATTAGCGCATAATCCCAAAATACTTATTTTGGATGAACCGACAGCAGGATTGGACCCCGCAGCAAGAGCAGAAATGATGGATATCATTCAGGAATTTATGGAAAATGAAGAAAATACCGTCATTTTTTCTACCCATATTACAAGTGATTTGGATAAAATAGCAGATTATATTGCATTGATTTCACAGGGAGAATTGCGATATATGGAAGAAAAAGAGCAATTAATGGAAATGTTTTCTCTTGTACAGATAGAAAAGCATACAATGTCAAAACAGATAGAGGATAAAATTATTGGTATGAAAGAAAATGCTTTTGGGTATGTAGGACTTACAAGAGAAAGAGATTTTTTTGTGCAAATGCCGGAAGCAAAACTTACCCGGGCAACTCTGGAGGATTTGTTGATTTATCAGAATGAATAAAAACGCAGGGGGTGAAAGGAAGGGTGGAAAATGAAAAATCTTCTCGTTTACTGGAGTCGGTTAACAGGAATACATAAGTTCTGGAGTCTGCTTCTATTGCTGATTACCATATGGAATCCACGAAATATGCTAGGGATAGTTTGGGTGGTTTATTATCTGAATAAAAATAGTTTAACCATGTTTTCGGGAGAAAAACAGGAAGGGAATGATGTACTGACATTGTCCTTACCGATGACAAGAAAAATGCTGTGGGATACAAGGATGTGGGTGATGATGGTTTTGTATCTTTTATATGGCATGATTTTAGGGACAAGAACGTATGAGAACAGACTATGGTTTTGTATGCTATGTTGTCTGTTTTTGTTTTCACATATTTGCTGTGGGAAGTGTGTACGAGGTCGGGAGTGGTATATATTGTCGGGGACATTTGGGATTTTATTTGGATTTGTAGATGTGCTGAGAAATTTAAATGAAAAATTTGCAGGATTTTATGTAAGATTAGAGGAAAATGCAGGATTTTTGTCAGGATTTTTCGTGTTAAATGTGATTTTGCTTGGGTTAGATATATGTATATGGAAAAATGAAGGGCGGATATTTATAAAAGGAGAGAGTGATGATTAAGCGGATTTTATATTACCAGAATATGCTAAGCAGTTCTTTTTCAAAGGATACAGTGAATGGAAAAATGCCCGGAGGAAAGATGCTTATTTTTGTTGTTTGTATAAGCTTTTTTAGCGGGTTGTTTAATCAACAGCTAGGGAGCTTTGCATGGCTTTTGGTGGTAATTTATGGTATGGGAATAAACTTTATAGAAAATGGTTCGTCAAGATTATTAAGAACATTGCCGGTATCGGATGAATTTGCGGTTGCAGGCAGAATGTTTGTATATCCAGTGTATTTTGGTGGGTTGATATGTATGGGACTGCTGATTGTTTCGATTGGACTGACCGGATTTATAGAGGGTGATTTTCATGCATTATCAGCGATAAGAAATGTAAATCTGAAAGGATGCATTTTTTCTATTCTGCTGGCGATGGGTGTCTGGTTTTGGCTTTGTCTGGCAGCTTTTCATAAAAATGTGAAAGTCAGGAGAATCTGGTATATAAGTATTGGGATTTTATGTCTGGCAGGATTTTTCTTAAAATCAAAATTTGTGGAGGGAAAAGGCATACAGGTAACAGTTGCTATCGCTGATTTACCGGATATATTTCCGGTTATGCCGACAATGCTTGCAGGTATAGTATTTGCAGTTGGTTCAGGAATTTTTGCATGGCATGGCTGTCTGAAATTATATCGTGCAGACATAACAGGGCAGGCAAAAAGCATAGATATGCAGGATAAAAAGGATGAAACTTACATAAATGAAGTAAAAGCATTAACGACAAAAGTGGGAAAGCGAAAAAGAGGAATTTTGCTGGTACTGTCGGTGTTTCTTGTGGTAAGCTGTCTTTTTATCGTGTTTACGGCATTGGGAGCGTTTGTGAGCACAGGGGATGGGCAGATGGTGGATATAGAAACCTCAAGCCCTATGGAATATGAAAACTGGGACACTTATGCAGAAAAAGCAGGTGTAGATGCAGATTTGTGGAAAACAGGAGAATGTATATTTCCCCAAAAGATGGAAGAAGAGTATATAGTAGAATACTATGTCAAAATAGATGGCAGCTTTAAAAGAGAGTCGTGGTCTTCCATTGAAAAATTACGATTTATGGTGGCAGCATTGCCGGAAGATATGTATGAGAAGGAGAAAGAACGAATAGGGAAAATTTCTATTACCTGCCCGGAAGACGGGGTAAAAGAAAATGTAAATACAGTTGTACATAATACAGAAGATTTTCCGTTAGAAGCTTACATTGCGGTATATGAAATGGACTGCGAATATGAGTATGCATTGTTCGATGATGAAAAGAAACAAATTATATATGTACTGTCTACCGGAGCAGAGCTGCAGAAAATACCTACACAAAGAGATTTTTATGCAAGATTTGGTGCAAATGTGATATCTGTGTTTGATGCAAATACGGATGCAAAAGGCTATTCGATTTATACATTTAAGGATGAAATTTGGGGGTTTCAGTCTGTGTATTATTAAATTGCCACGAAGCAGATTTGACAAAAATCTGGATTTAGGAATGCTTTTAGTTTGTAATGCAGTATGGTATAATCATTAAGATTTAAGTGCTTAAAATGTATTTTGAGTAAGTACTCTTTTCATAGAGGTTAATTTAATATTTGGAGGTAGTCGTATGTCAAGTGCAGTGCAAAGAACGGAATTACAATCAAAGATATGGAAAATTGCGAATGAAGTACGAGGTTCTGTAGATGGATGGGATTTTAAGCAATACGTATTAGGAAACCTTTTTTATCGTTTTATAAGTGAAAATTTTTCAAATTATATTGAAGGTGGAGATGAAAGTATTCATTATGCTGACTTAGATGATGAAATCATTACAGAAGAAATAGTGGATGATGCAATCAAAACAAAGGGGTATTTTATTTAACCAAGTCAGTTGTTTTCAAACATTGCAAAAAATGCAAATATAAGATTGATATTAAGGTGTTAAATGCTGAGATAGAGCAGATAGTGGCAAGAGAACAGGTGCTTAGAGAGGAAATTGCCAAGATTATTGCAGAAATTGAAAGTGAATCAGTGGAAATCGAGGTGAAATAGATTGGAAAATGAAATTACAATGTATCAGTCGGTTATTACAGATATAAAAGATATAATCTCCTCTGGAAGAAAATTCGCTTATAATGCTACAAATAAAGCTATTGTGCTTACTTATTGGCAGATTGGCAGGCGTATTGTGGAGCAGGAACAGGGTGGAAAAGAAAGGGCTGAATACGGAAAGGCTTTACTTGAAATTTTGTCAGATGAACTTACAAGAGAATATGGAAAAAGTTATTCTAAAAGAAATCTTCAATATTTTAGAAAATTTTATCTTGCATTTCCAGATGAGCAAATTGTGAACGCATGCGTTCACAATTTGAATTGGACACATTTTAGATGTTTATTGCGTGTTACGGACGAAGCAGCAAGATTGTGGTATATGAAAGAGGCTTCACAAGAAGGCTGGAGTTCAAGAACATTGGATAGAAATATTGGTACACAATATTATTACAGATTAGTTCAGTCGCCAAAAAAGGAAAATGTAATAAATGAAATGTTACAGAAAAATATTGAAAATCAACAAAATAAATTTGAGCTGCTAAAAAACCCGGTAGTTGCAGAGTTTCTAGGGTTTAAGAACGAGGATACCTACCTTGAAAATGATTTGGAGTCAGCCATATTGACACATATTAGAGATTTTTTAATGGAGATGGGAAAAGGGTTTGCTTTTGTTGCACGACAGCAACATATAGTGACAGAAACGGAAGACTATTATATAGACCTTGTTTTTTATAATATTGAATTAAAATGTTATGTGCTTATTGATTTGAAAATGGGGAAAATTACACATCAAGATGTCGGACAGATAGACATGTATGTTCGTATGTATGATGATTTAAAGTGTAAAGAAGGGGATAATCCTACACTTGGCATTCTTTTGTGTGGAGAAACAGATGAGGATATTGCAAGATATTCTGTATTGCATGACAACGACAGATTATTTATGTCTAAATACCTCACATATTTACCATCAAAGGAGAAACTAAAAGAAGAAATAGAAAGACAAAAGGAAATATTTTATATGCAATATCCGGCGTTTAAAGAGAATGGTGGTGAAGAAAATGAGTAAACTTGAGGAATTGATACAGAAACTTTGTCCGGATAAGGTGGAATATAAGAAAATTGGTGAAATAGCTTTTTATGAGCAACCATCAAAATATATTGTAAATAGTATAGATTATAGTGATGATTTTGAAGTGCCAGTACTTACAGCAGGACAATCATTTATATTAGGATATACAAATGAAAAAAATGGAATTTACAAAGCATCTAAAGATGATGCAATCGATAGTTGTGTTGCAAGAAAGAACTATTCAGGATTATCGTTCTACATATAATGATATTCGTGAATGGCTACGGCGCGAAAAGGAAGGAGAAAATAGAGAACGTTTAGTAATTGATTGGGATGATGTCGTATTTGAAGTAGATTTATTAAAATCGCAGGAGATTGATTTAGATTATATTCTTGAGTTGATTTTTGAGAAAAATAAAAATACAAAAGATAAGAGTTTTTTGGTAGAGGAAATTCGACGAATAATACGTTCTAGTACAGAAAATCGTGCTAAGGAAAGCATGATTGTGGATTTTGTGAACCAAACAGATTTGGATGAAATTAAGGATAAAGCAAGCATTATTGATTTGTTTTATCAATTTGCGCAAAAAGAACTAAAGAAAGAGGCGGAGAAACTGATAAAGGCGGAAAAACTTAATGAGGATGCTGCAAAACGATATATCCTTGCATCGTTAAAAAAGGAATATGCAAGTGAAAATGGAACGGCATTAAACGAGATTCTTCCTAAAATGAGCCCACTCAATCCAGAATATCATACTAAGAAACAGCGTGTATTTGAAAAAATATCTGCTTTTGTAGAAAAATTTAATGGTGTAGGTGGAGTGATATAGTTAGCCTTGACAGAGAGGGATTTGGACTTATCAAAAAAAAGCAGATTTGACAAAAAGCTAGATTACAATATAATAATATAGATAGAGAATGTTCACAGAGTGAATGAATAGGATACAATTGGAGGACAATATGGTAGTAGAACCAAAAGTAAAAGGATTTATATGTACAACAGCACATCCTGTTGGTTGTGAAAAAAATGTAGAGAATCAGATTCGTTATACAAAAGAAAATGGAAAAATCGATGGGGCAAAAAAAGTATTAGTTATCGGAGCATCTACAGGTTATGGTTTAGCATCCCGTATTACCGCAGCCTTTGGTATGGGCGCAGCTACCATTGGTGTCATGTTTGAAAAAGAGGCAACCGGCAAACGAACAGCTACACCGGGATTTTACAATACAAGAGCCTTTGATGAAGCTGCAAAAAAAGAAGGACTGTATACAAAATCTATCAATGGTGATGCATTTTCCAAAGAAATTAAAGATGAAGTAATTGCCACCATCAAAAAAGATTTAGGTCAGGTGGATATGGTGGTATATTCCCTTGCTGCACCAAGACGAATTTTAGCAGACGGTACGAGTGTATCCTCCAGCTTAAAAACCATTGGCGAACCGTTCACACAGAAAAACTGGAATTTTAAAGATAATACCATTGGTGAAGGTACTATTGGCAGTGCTACAGAAGAAGAAATCGCAGGAACCGTAAAAGTTATGGGCGGTGAAGACTGGATGGAATGGATAGATGCTTTAGTAGAAAATGATGCTATTGCAGAAAATGCCGTAACTTTAGCTTATTCTTACATTGGACCAAAACTTACATATCCGGTATATCATGAAGGCACGATTGGTATGGCAAAAAAACACTTAAAGGAAAGCGCAGATGCCATTACGAAAAAACAGTCCGCAAAAGGTATTAAAGCCTATGTTTCTGTTAATAAAGCCTTGGTAACACAGGCAAGTGCGGCAATTCCTGTTGTACCATTATACTTATCTGTACTTTACAAAGTCATGAAAGAAAAAGATATTCATGAGGGCTGTATTGAGCAGATGAATCGTTTATTTAAGGATAAAATTTATGGAAATGATGCTGTTGAAATCTTTGAAGACGGCATGATTCATGTGGATGACTGGGAAATGCGAGACGATGTGCAAAGCACAGTTATGGATATCTGGGAGAAAATCTGCACGGAGAATTTCTTAGAATTAGCAGATGCAGATGGCTATTGGGATGATTTCTATCATATGTTTGGATTTAAAATGGATGGTGTGGATTATTCCGTAGATGTAGAAGTTTAGAATGTGTTTGTGATTGTAAAAATAGAGTTTCTGTTAAAGAAGCTCTATTTTTTTACAAAATCTGTAACGAATTTTATTTTAGATGGACTAATTTACAGAAACACAAAAGAGGAGGTGACATTCCATGGATATGGCACATATGTGTGAGGAATATTATCAGACTGTGCTAGGCTATCTTATCAGTTTAACAGGCGGTAATTATGATGTAGCAGAGGAACTGACACAGGAAACTTTTTATCGTGCTATCAAAAATGCCAAAAGCTTTCGTGGGGACAGCAAAATGTCCACATGGCTGTGTCAGATAGCAAAATATACATTTTATCAGTATATTGACCGTAAAAACCGCCATAAAGAAGTTTCTATGGACACTGTCACAGATTTAGAAGCGGCACAGCAGATAGAGAAGCAGTATATTGATGAAGAACAGAAGCTGGAAATTTTAAAGGTTATTCAAAAGCAGCAAAGTCCTTTAAAAGATGTGTTGATGCTACGTCTTTTGGGAGATTTGAGTTTTAAGGAGATTGGAGAAATTCTGGGAAAAAATGAAAACTGGGCAAGAGTAACTTTTTATCGTGGGAAACAAATCATCGGAAAGGAGCTGAAAGAAAATGCATAGAGAATATAAGGATTGTGAAATTGTGTTTGATTTACTGCCTCTTTATCTGGATGGAAAAACAAATAGTGAAAGTAATGCCTATGTAACAGCACATTTAAAGTCATGCGAAAACTGCCGGCAGACATTTTCTTTTATGCAAAAAGATTTTGGGGAATTTTCAGTGAAACAGTCGGTGAGTCCGGTAAAAAAACGTGGAAAAATCAGTAGGACAAAGCTGCTGTTGATTTGCGTACTAGGGTTGTATATTTTCGGACTTGCAGGATTTATTGTCTGGTTTTTTTGCGCAACGGCATTACCTGTTTTATAATCACGAGGAGAAAAGACATGAAGGATGTAAAATGTGAAATTGTAGGGGATTTGCTAGTTTCTTACAGAGATAAAATGACAACAAAAGAGACAACAGAAATGTTAGAAGAGCATTTGTCAGTATGTGATTTTTGCAGGGATAAGTATGCAAAACTGCAACAGTTATCCGATGAAGAGGAAAAAAAAGAAACAGACAGGGGAAAGCAGTTTCAGAAAAAGTTGCTGACCTATAGGGCTTATGGTATTGGTTTTTTTATTGGACTGTTTCTGCCTGTTTTTATACTTACGGTATTGTTTTTACTGCGAATGTTGACGGAAGCAATACGAGATAAATGTATATTTTTTTAGGTTGATATTGGCGAAGGAAGAGAGGAAAGTACAATGGATAATATAGAGAAAAAGAAATTACGGACAGGCATTATCATTGGAGCAATTGTATCTGGCATTACATTATTTGCACTTATGATAATATTCACAATTTTAGTCTTTTTTGGCGGACCGCCGTATGTGACAAAGGATAGTAAAGATTACGATATTGCTATGCATAAATACGACAATATCCAATGTGGATTTTTGACATTCCCGGAAACAATTACACCTGAAGCAGACGTTAAGAAATTTTATTTTTCCTATCAGGATACATGGGATGACCCCACCTGTGAGGTGTTTTTGCAGTGTGCGTATACAGAGGATATGTATGCTAAAGAAATTGCACGTTTAGAGGGAATAGAGCGTATTTATGGAGAGGATGTACAAAAGCTTTTAAAAGAGGAAGC
The DNA here is from genome assembly GCA_017624495.1 of Lachnospiraceae bacterium. Taxonomy (GTDB): domain Bacteria; phylum Bacillota; class Clostridia; order Lachnospirales; family Lachnospiraceae; genus Roseburia_B. Next base: position 9,249 of record JAGAMY010000023.1, read on the forward strand.
AGGCAGGTATCCATATCCGGTTTACATAGCCATGGAAAATCACAATCATGGATATGAATATGCTTTGCTGACGGGAGAGAATGAAATAACTTATGTGTACACAGCCTTTAAAGAGCGGCACAATATTCATTTTGAAGAAAAATATCTGCCGTCCGATTTTGGAGAACTGTATTATGAGGGAATACCGCTAGATGAATGGCAGAATAAGAATTTTAACAATCCCAAAGTAGATATTGGTCCGGTGTCTGCAAGTGTAGTGATGAATGGGTATTCTATTTATTTAGATACGGAAAAATCCGGCAGTGATGGGTGGGTGCACCAGTATAAATAGTGGATGACATACTAGCCTATAATTGCCTGTTTTTTTGCCAGCAGCAGAAGTAAATCGTGGATAGTGCCAATACCATGATAACGGTCATTTTTTAAAATAACAAAGGGCTCATAACACTTCTCTGTTGGTCTTGTCATGGTTTGCAAAACGGCAGTTTTCAGGGAATCATTTGCATCCAGTGTCAGCGGACTTTCATCCATCCAGTCAGTAATGGGGCTGTCAGCAGGTATGGAGCGCTTATCCTGAAAATGATTCATAAAAGCATCACGCATCAGCAGACCATGAAAATGATTTTTAGCATCCACAATGGATATCTGTGAAAGTTCATCATATTTTAGGAACAATTCATAAGCATAGGTTGCCTGACAGGCAGGGTCAAGAATCCAGCCCATTTTACTCAATGCACTGATTTTATTGTTTTTTCTCTCTTTTTTGGCATTTTGGTTTAATTCTGCAAGTTGTTTTTTGGCATCAGGATTTAATTCCACAAAATTTTTATCCGGTCTGGCTAAATAATATCCCTGACCGTAATGTACACCTAATTTGTGCAGACATTCTAATTCCTGTGGAGTTTCAATACCTTCAGCAACCAGCGTATATCCCATATCATTACAATGGCGGACGAGCATACTGACTAAAGAACGCTGGGATTTACTGTTGTGAATATTGCGGATAAGTGCAATATCAATTTTGATGTATTGTGGGTTTAGATAATTTATGCGGTTAAGTCCCGAATACTGCGAACCCAAATCATCGATAGCAATGGCAAATCCCTGACTTTCATAATGTTTCATGGTCTGCTGAAACAGCTCTATGTTTTCTACACCATGTCGTTCCGTAATTTCAAAAACCACATCTTTGGTTTTCAAATTGTGTGCATGCAGGTACTCTTTGGTAAAACCGGAAACAAAATCCTCATCTAAAATAATATTACTGTCTACATTTAAAAAGAGTTTTTTGTCTTTAGGCTTATGAGCCGCAGCTTTAACGGCAGCTTTCCGACAGGTTTTTTCTAATTTCCAGAGATAGCCAAGCTGTTCTGCGACGGAAAATAATTCTTCGGTATTTAACGAACTTTCCGGGTCATCAATTCTGCTTAATGCTTCATAACCTGCAATTTCACCATCTTCTAAAGAGACGATTGGCTGAAAAACAGGATAAATTTTCTTTTCATTTAAAATTATAAAAAAATCATCAATTTTCCTTTTGGTAATATTTTTCATCGAAACCTCCTTTGACTTTACAATAGTAGTTTAATTAGGAAATCTGGCAGGTTCTATCGTAAAAAGGTAAAGCTTGTGTAAAAAATATGCAAGATTTACCTGTATACGAACCCATTCCTTAATGATAAAATTTCATCAATAACCTAGCTTGACACTAGGTTATATAAATGATAAATTTTATTAAGTTAGCGTCAACTAACAAAAATAAGTCTTGGAGGAGAACCATGAAGAGAAAAATATTATCCCTAGTATTATGTGCAACCATGTTGTTTAGTATGACCGCATGTGGTGGCACAAAAGAAGAAGCATCTGCGACAACAGGACAGGAAACTGTTACAGCAGAAAATACAGAAACAGCAGAAAACACAGAAAATGTGAATGAAGCTACAAAAGAAGCCGGAGAAACAGAAGAGGTAGCTGGTGGCAGCGGTATGATTACAGTAACTGACCAGAATGGTATGGAAGCAACCATCGAAGCAAACCCTGACAGATTAGTAACAACGGCTCTTCCACTGCCAAGTATCTATGCATTAACAGGTGCACCAATTGAGTACTTAGTCGGTGTACATCCAGGCTCTACAAGTGCCATTGAAAATTCTGTCATGGCAGCCATGTATCCGGAATTAAAGGGTATTGCAGATAACTTTATTGAAGGAACGGATGTCAACGTAGAAGAGTTATTAAAGTTAGAGCCGGATGTGGTTTTATACTGGGCAGAGTATTTAGAACAGTACGAAGCGATGAGTAATGCCGGAATCAACGCAGTTGGCGTAAAAACACAGGACAACGGAAATGTACTTTCTACATTGGAAAGCTGGCTTACCATCATGAAGGAGATTTTTGGTGATACGGGAAATGTAGACAAGGTTATCGAATATGGACATAAAATGGAAGCTGAAATTGAAGCGCAGACAGCAGAAATTGCCGACGAGGATAAACCAAAGGTGCTGTACTTATACAACCATAGTTCTGAAGATATCAGCGTAAGCGGTGCAGATTTCTATGGAGATTACTGGATTAAGGCAGCAGGCGGTATTAACGCAGCAGCAGAATTAACAGGTCCTACCTCTGTAAATATGGAACAGATTTATGAATGGGATCCGGATATCATTATCATTACAACTTTTACAGAAACCATGCCGGAAGATTTATATAATAACACCATTGACGGACAGGACTGGAGTCAGGTAAGTGCTGTATTGAATGGAAAAGTTATCAAAGAGCCATTAGGTGTTTACAGATGGTTTCCACCATCAGGTGATGCGCCTTTAATGTTAAAATGGATGGCACAGACCTTACACCCGGACAAGTTTACTTATGACATGAAGGAAGAAATCAAAGCATACTACGAAGAATTCTATAACTACACTTTAGATGATGCGCAGGTTGAAGGAATCTTAAATGCAGACCCACAGGCGGCTAAAGGTGCGAACTTCGGAGGCGGCGCAAACAGATCATGATAAAAACGGGAAAATATAAAGGTATATTCATCGTATTAATTGCGATGCTGATAGGCACATTGTTAGCAGCCATCTGTATCGGGCGTTATTCCTTAAGCGTAACGGAGGTTTTTAAGATTCTCTTTAATATCGGAGAAATGGAAAAGACGAAGACCATTGTCGTGTGGAGTGTGCGTTTTCCACGAACCGTTATGGCAATGATGGTTGGCGCAGGTTTAGCCTGTGTGGGCGTGTGTTTACAGGCAATGTTTGCAAATCCTTTAGTCAGCTCTCATATCCTGGGCGTATCCTACAGCTCAGGATTTGGGGCAGCCCTTGGGATTTTGCTAAGCAGTAATTTTTTGATTATTCAGGGTTCTGCCCTTGTCTTTGGTTTTGTGGGAATGGCATTAACCTACCTCATGAGTCGCAAAAACGGCAGAAGCAGTACGATTATGCTGGTATTGTCCGGTACGATTATCGGAGCGGTGTTTGAAGCACTGACATCCTTTATTAAATATATCGCTGACCCGGAAGAAAAACTTCCGGCAATTACCTACTGGCTGATGGGAAGTCTTGCAGGCTCTTCCATGAAAGATGTTTTGAAAGTAGTTCCGGTGGTTGGTGTGGCAATGCTTATCCTCTGGCTGATTCGCTGGCGGTTAAACGTAGTATCTTTAAGGGAGGATGAAGCTGCATCCTTGGGCGTAAATGTAAAAAATACACGAATTATCGTTATTGTGGCAACTACAGTGATTGTATCCATATCTGTATCCTTTTGTGGAGTAATTTCCTTTGTAGGATTGGCTGTACCGCATCTGGCACGAATGATTGTGGGAAATGACCATAAATATTTGCTCCCGGCAAGTATTTTGATGGGCGGCATATTTCTGGTTATTATTGATACCGTAGCAAGAAGTCTGACTGCATCAGAAATACCGTTATCTATTTTAACAGCGTTAGTAGGCGCGCCGATATTTGCCATGCTATTGCACAAAACAGGAGGTGGATGGAGTGATTAAAGCAGAAAATTTAACCTTTTCCTATGATGGAAAAAAGGATATTTTTCATAACATTTCTTTTCATGTGCCTAAGGGAGAAATCATGGCTGTATTAGGTGCAAACGGTGTAGGAAAAACCACCATGATGCGCTGTATCATGCGTTTTCTGCATTTAAATGGCGGAGAGGTATATTTAGATGGCAAGAATGTAAAAAAACTATCGGACAGCCAGTTTTGGGAGAAAACCAGTTACGTCCCACAGGCAAAAAGTCTTGTATTTGGTTATAGTGTGCTGAATATGGTGGTGATGGGACGAAGTGGATTTGTCAAATTTGGCTATACACCGGGAAAAGCAGAGTATGAAAAAGCGTATGCCCTTTTAGAAGAAATGGGATTAGAGGAATTTGCCCATCGCTCCTGCAACAGTCTAAGTGGAGGACAGTTACAGATGGTACTGATTGCCAGAGCGTTAATCAAAGAACCGGATGTACTGATTATGGATGAACCGGAATCCAATCTGGATATGCGAAATCAGCTAAAGGTCTTAGAAATTATGAAAAAAATATCGAAGGAGCGTGGCGTAACCGTAATTATCAATACCCATTACCCGGAGCATGCCCTTAGATATACAGATAAAACATTGATTTTAGGAAAGGATTCCTTTGTATTTGATGAGTCAAAAAAGGCAATTACAAAAGAGAATATTTATAAATACTTTAAAGTAGAAGCCAGTGTTTATGATGTGGAAGTTGGCGATGAAAAATATCAGGGAATACTGCCAATTTCTTATATTTAGAATGATATGCAAAATGAAAAAATGACAGGAGAATGACAATGCTTAAAATTGCAGTTTACGGAAAAGGTGGAATCGGAAAATCCACAACCACTTCCAATTTATCCGCAGCTTTATCCGACTTAGGATTAAAGGTCATGCAGATTGGATGTGACCCAAAGGCGGATTCCACGAAAAACTTAGTTTCAGGAATGAAGATTCCAACTGTACTTAATCAGATAAAAGAAAAAGGAAAAAACATTAAATTAGAAGATATCGTATTTAAAGGCTATGGAAATACTTTATGCGTAGAAGCCGGTGGACCAACCCCCGGAATCGGTTGCGCAGGAAGAGGAATTATTGCAGCCTTTGAAGAATTAGAAAGGCTTCACGCCTATGAAGAATATCAGCCGGATGTGGTATTGTATGACGTATTAGGTGACGTTGTATGTGGCGGTTTTGCCATGCCAATCCGTGGCGGTTATGCAGACCATGTATTTGTGGTTTCCTCTGGAGAAATGATGTCATTATATGCCGCAAATAACATTGCCAGTGCTATAAAGAGTTTTGGTACAAGAGGCTATGCGAAATTCGAAGGTTTAATTTTAAACTCCAGAAATATTGAAAACGAATTGGAAATCGTAGAAAAAGCCGCAGAAGAAATGGAAACAAAAATTGTAAAAGTACTGCCAAGAAGTGGTGAAGTACAGTTAGCAGAAGCAGAGAAAAAGACCGTTGTAGAAGCATTGCCGGAATCTGCAATGGCAGCAGAATACAGAGATTTGGCAAAACAGGTATTGGAGGTATGTGGACATGAGTTGTAAAAGTTGTGACGCAGGGCATTTTAGAAGCTCCTTAGAATACACCTGCCCATCCCATGGCGGATGGGGAATGGTTAGAATCGGTATGTTGATACCGGAAAGCCACCAGATATTTGTCTGTCCCTCTGCCTGTGGAAGGCATGGTGCGTTGGGCGCAATTAAGCAGGGATTGAAAAACAGATTATCCTATTTATATTTAGAAGAAAGTGATGTTATATCCGGCTATGACGATGCAATTTATGATGCAGTAGAGGAGCTGTTGGTGCGTTTACAGAAACGTCCGAAGGTAATTATCGTATTTGTAAGCTGCTTAGATGATTTGATTGGAACAGATGAAAATGCTGTTATGGCGGAGCTTTCGAACCGTTATCCGGATGTAAAATTCCGCATGGGTCACATGAATCCGATTCAGACAGATTCCGATGAGCCGCCTTTAGTAAGCATCTGGAAAAATGTATACAGCCTGATGGAAAGAACCGTTGATACCGTAAAGCCGGCAGTAAACATGCTGGGAAATTATGTGGCAATTGACGAAAAAAGTGAATTTATTAAGGTTTTAAAGGAGTTAGGCATAGACGTATACCATATCGAAAACTTAAATACCTATGAAGAATTAAAGGATATGGGAAATCATGCATTAAATATTCTGCTTACCTCTGCCGTGGAAAAAGTTGCAGGACAGTTAGAAAAAGAGCAGAATATGGCATATTTGAAAGCTCCGGTAAATTATAATCTCAAAGAAATCAAAGCCGGTTATCAGGCATTGTTTGAAAAATTGGCAGAAATAGGTCAGTTGGGAGGTTCTGTATCTTCTGAAAGAATCGAGATTCCGGCAAAGGTAGAAGAAATACTTATTGACAGTGAAAAACGTGCGTTATCCGCCATCCAGAAAGCAAAAATGCTCATTGGTGACAGAGATATTCATATTGATTATTCTGCTTTTGTTCATCCTTTTTCCGCAGCAAAATTCTTTTATGAGAATGGTTTTTCCATTAAAAAAATTTATGCAAAGGAAATGGATGAAAACGATGCAGATTACCAGTGGGTAAAAAATGAAACGGATATTGAAATCATTCCAATAAAAAAACACGACATTGTCCATATGTGGAAAGAGCATGAAGACAGTATATCCATTGGCTTAGAAGCTGCCTATGTATCCGGCAGCAGACATGTGGTGTCTGTTTTTCAGGATGAAAAAATGTATGGTTATCATGGCATATGTCTGTTAATGGAACATCTGATAAACTGTATAAAAGAAGATGTGGATTTAGAAGATGTCATTAACAAAGCAGGATTAGTCGTATAAGGAGGATAGCATGGGAAAATTATGTATGACATTACCACCATTTTCACCGGATTATTCCGGTGTGTGTTCCGCCTTATTTCCGTTTGATACCTTAACGGTTTTGCATGATGCCTCCGGCTGTACCGGAAATTATACCGGCTATGATGAAGCGAGATGGTTTCGGTCAAGAAGTCCGATTTACTGCTCCGGGCTTCGGGAAATTGATGCGATATTAGGTGATGATGAAAAACTGATACAGAAAATTTTGTATGCGCTAGAAGATATCAAACCGGAAATGATTGCTGTAGTAGGCAGTCCTGTTCCGATGGTTATTGGGACAGATATGGAAGGAATTGCAGCAGAAATTGAAAACCGCACCGGAATCATGGCAGTTGGTTTTCCAACAACAGGTATCAAATACTACCCACAGGGGATTGCCATGGTGTATAAAAAAGTGGTGCAGAGAATATTAGAAGAGGATAACACACAGGCGGTAAAAGAAGAAAATACTGTAAATATCCTTGGTGCTACACCCATTGATTTTGGCAGAAGCGGTACTATCGAAGAGTTGACAAAATTTCTTGAAGAAAATGGAATCACTGTAAGGAAGACCTTATGGGAAAATGTAAAAAAATCCGATGTGGTACAGCTAAAACATGCGGCATGTAATATCGTGGTATCTAATGCCGGAATTGAGCTGGCAGAATATATGGAAAAAGAGTATGGTATTCCCTATGTAACGGGATTGCCGTATGGGGAAAAATATGCGGATATTTGGCTGGCAGAAGTGAAAAAAGTGCTGACAGGTGAGACAAGTAAAGTGTCATCTGCAGCAGGAGCAAACGAAGAGGTGTTAGGCAGCATAAAGGATAGTGCAGAAAGTAGTGCGAAAATTCTTATCCTCGGTGAACAGGTTCAGTGCAATTCTATCCGAAATGCTATTTTTGCAGAAACAGGTGAAAACTGCGATGTGGCAGGCATTTGTGGCTGGGATAACAGATTTGCAGAAGCGAAGGATACATTTTTAGAATCGGAAGCGGAGATTGAGCAGATTTTAAATGCGGATAAATATGAGTGTATTATTGGCGACCCATTGTATAAGGATTTGTTGCATACGGATAAAAAATTCTGTGTACATCCACATTATGCGGTGTCTAGTAAACTGGGGAATGAAGAGACGAGAAGTCTGATTGGGAAGAAGGTATTTTAAATAGAATAAAGGGATGAAAAAGTCCATCTGATGTTGCGATGTGTATATACGACTGTCAGATGGACTTTTCTTGCATTGAGCATAAGAGAAGGATATTTAACGTATAATAAAACAGACTTAATATTCAAATAAGGAAGTAAGTCCGTTTGTGTCGTACTTACTTGACAAAATAAAAAGCAAGTCCGATAATAAAGTTGAGGTGATGAATATGATAAAAAGAGAAAATTATTTACAAAAAATAAGAGGATTTTATCATAAAGATTTAATCAAGGTAATCACAGGTATTCGTCGCTGCGGAAAGTCTGTATTACTGATGCAGATTATGGATGAACTGCGGAAAGAAGGGATTACTGATGAACAGATACTTTATATAAATTTTGAAGATTATGACTATGCTTTTATTCGTACAGCAATGGATTTGCATGAATATGTAAAAGAAAAATTAGCACCGGATATAAAGTATTATCTTTTTTTTGATGAAATACAGGTCATACCGGAGTTTGAACGGGTAATTAATTCGTTAAAAATAAAGTTTGATGTAAGTATTTTTATCACCGGGTCAAATGGAAAACTGCTTTCAGGAGAATTAGCAACTTTTTTATCAGGCAGGTATGTGAGTTTTATGATGTACCCATTTTCTTTTAAAGAAATGTGTGAAATTAAAGGTATTTCAGAAGAGCAGGTAAACGATGAAATGTTGCAGGAGTATATGATATGGGGTGGTTTGCCACAGCGATTTTTACTAGAAAATGAAGAACAGACAAAAACTTTTTTACGAGATGTATATGATGCGATTGTGTTAAAGGATATTGTGCAGAGGGCAGGGATTAAAGATATAGATTTATTTGGCAGAATTTTAGAATATCTTGTCTGTAATCCGTCACAAATTTTTTCTCCACAATCCATATCCGATTATTTTCTAAGCATAAACCGGAAAGTATCTAAAGATACGATATACAATTATTTAGAACATATAACAGCAGCACTGATTATGAATAAAGTATCCCGTTATGATGTCCGGGGAAAAAAAATTCTTACAAAAATGCATAAATATTATTTGACGGATATGGGACTTGGGCGAATACGAAATACCGGATTTAAGCTGGAAATGGGCGCATTACTTGAAAATGTTGTTTATATGGAGCTGCTGACAAGAGGATATGAGGTATATGTTGGTAAAACCAGAAATGCCGAAATAGATTTTGTGGCAATAAAAGATAATCAAAAAGAATACTATCAGGTAGCTTATTATTTATTGGATGAGAAGGTGATTGAAAGGGAATTTGGTGCATTTAAAGATGTGCCGGACAATTATCCGAAGTATGTATTATCCTTTGATAAAATGGATTTTTCCAGAGATGGGATTATTCATAAGAATGTGCTTAGGTTTTTATTGGAAAAGTAAATTGAGTGACAAGTTGTGTCCACCTATACTGCTAAAATATATATATAGCAGGTAGGTGGATATTTTTGTATGAGTGAAAGCTCATCATCATTCAAATCCGTTTCCTGTACATCTTCGATTTTGTGGCTGCAGCTAGAGTGACCGATGAGATAATCCACAGAGACATCAAAAAAATCTGCCATAACTTTTAACATGTCAATATTGGGTTCTGTAATCTGATTTTCGTATTTGTAAACGGATTGCTGGCTAATGTCAAGTCTGTCTGCTAATGCTTGCTGACTAAGTTCTCTTTGCAAACGGAGTAGTTTTAAATTCTTCATAGAAATCACCTCATATTAATTTATTTTAACAAGAAATGAAAAAGAAATATAAAACCATAATGATGTTGAAAAAGAAGCGGAAACCTACAATTACTTTTTCTCTCTCAAAAACCGTTTCAACATAAATGCCAGAAAGTACGGGAAAGTATAAAACATACCATTAAATCCGACATTTTTATATCCAAATTTTATACCATACAAAATATCGCTGAATTTATCTTTTTCAATCATTTGATGTAAAGATTTTGTAGCACCGTCAACGGCTTTTACCTCTACAGGAATCAGGGAATTTTTGTCTCTTACAAAAAAATCCATTTCTATAGTAGATTTTTCGTTTCGGTAAAAGAATAAATCATAGCCTTGTTTTCGGAGTGTTTCAGCAAGAATATTTTCATAAATTGCTCCCTTATAGGTGTTAAAATTTTTATTTAGGCGTAAATCTTCTTGAGCTTCTTCGTCAAGGGAGGCAATCAAAAGCCCTGTATCTCCAAAATAAATTTTGTAGCTGTCAGGATTGTAATTACCTTTTAAAGGAAGTTCCGGAAGCTCCATGCAATGGCAGATGTTTATAATACCGGCATTTAACAGCCAGTCTATTGTACCGACATATTCACGGTTTCTTGCACCTTTTTCTACTTTTGAAATTTGAAATTTTTTGTTTTCTTTCCCAAGAAAAACAGGGATTTTTCTGTAGATATTCAGGATTTTACCCTTGTCAAGTCCGCCTGCATATTTCGTAATGTCCTCTTCGTAGTCCAGCAAAATCTGTTTTTGTAATTTTAAGGTTCCACTGTAATTTTTATTTATAATAAAACGATTTACAATTGCCGGCATTCCACCTAAAATCATATATTCACGAAAATTTTCAAATAATACATCTAATTCAGCCTGTGAAAACGGTGTCAGTGTGAGCATGTGCTGATACCAGTCTTCTATTTGCGCATCCTTGTAGCCTTTTGCCCACAAAAATTCTTCAAAATCCATAGAATACATTTCATAATCCTCTTTGTATCCTACGCTGTTAGATTCAATTTCCTGATAATTAATACCCATAAGCGAGCCGGAGCAAATAACGTCAAAACGTCCATCCAGTTTAAAAAATTTCAAACTGGTAGCGCAGTTTATGCATGATTGTATTTCGTCAAAGAAAAACAAAGTTTCGTTTGGCACAAATTCTAAATCAGGATTTTTTAAGGATATGTTTTTTAGTATTGTATCAATAGAATATCCGTCATCGAAGATATCCCGATAGCTTTTATCTTCAATAAAATTTATGGCAATTATATATTTATAGTTTTTTTCTGCAAATTGTTTTATTGATGCAGTTTTTCCAATTTGTCTTGCACCTTTTACGATTAGAGGAAGCCTTTCTGGGTTCGATTTCCATTGGGAAAGGAAGGTATCAATTTTTCTTCTTAACAGCTTCATTTTTATCACCTCTATACATACGTTATCACAAAATTCCTAGTTTTTCAATTATATAAATCACAAAATTCCTTGCAAAAATCGACGAATAATCACAAAATTCCAAATAAAAACCCTACACTTTAACTATATTTTTATAAAATTCTATGTTAAAATATATAGGAAAAAAGGCACAAACAGGAGAAGCGGTGTCAAACGAAAGGGGACAAATTTATGACAGAAAAACAATATCGCAAAGCAGATGCCATGGTCTTTCCAATTCTATTAGCCGTTATGATTGGAATACTTTTAAACGTACTAGGCATGGTAATGACAACAGAAGGAAGTGCACAGGCATATGTCGTAATGGCAGTAAGTATTATAGGAATCATTGCAGACTGCATCATATTTGCAAAGTTGAAAGGTACATACCGTTGTGGCAGGCTGATGATGATTGTTGTAACCGTTGTGTATATCATCATGGTGGCATCCGTAGATGCAATGTTTTTCTACATGTTAGCTACAATTATTTTAGCAGTAGATATGGCATATTTGGATGTGAAGCGTTTACTGGTAAGTGGAATTGCCACATTGCCAATATTTATTGGAAAGAGTCTGCTGTTAAGCAGTAAGGGATTAGTGACGATGACAGAGGCGGGAACGCTGATTGTCATTATGATTTTTGTATTTATAGCCTTAACTGTAATTGCAAAAATCCAGACAGCATTTAATGAAGAAAATATCAATATCGTAAAAGAAGGCGCAGACAAACAGAAAGCAGCCATTGAACGGATGGAAATGGTATCTGCAAACGTAGTTACTTATTTTGATGAAGCAAATGGTCCTATCCGTGAATTATCCGCAGCAATCAATACCAGCAATATATCTATGAAAGATATTGCTGCCAGTGTGGACTGTACAGCCATGGCTATACAGGAGCAGTCACAGATGTGTCATGCAATTGAAAAGAATACCAAAGAGGCAAAGCATCAGACGGAATCCATGGTAGAAGCTTCCGGCAGAACATTAGAAGAAGTAGCACTTGGTGCAAGTGCCATGAATGAATTACATAATCATGCGAAAAACGTGGAAAAGGACAACAAAGAAACCGTTGCCTATGCACAGGCGTTAAATGAGCGTACAAAAAATGTGGCAGATATTTTGAGCACAATTGTCAATATTTCTTCCCAGACAAACCTTTTGGCGTTAAATGCCTCCATTGAGGCGGCAAGAGCAGGTGAAGCCGGAAGGGGATTTGCAGTTGTAGCAGACGAAATCCGTGTGCTTGCAGAACAGACACAACAGGCAACAGAAAACATTCGGGAAATTTTAACAGATCTGAATAACGATGTGGAAAGTGTTACCACAAGTATTGACCATTCTGTAGAAGCTGTAGAACAGCAGAATGTTCTTATCGAAGAAGCAAAGAGTAAATTTGATATTATTGATGGGGATGTATCTTCCTTAATGAGCATTATCAGTAATGTGAAAAATGCGATTGATGAAATTGCAGAATCCACAGGTACAATTGCGGATGGTATTACCGCATTATCTTCCAGCAGTGAAGAAGTTGCGGCGGCTTCAAATGAAGGAAGCGAGTTGATGGAAAAAGCTGTTGAAGATATGAAAGCGGTAAATGATGCACTGACGAATATTTATCATACAGCACAGGAATTACGGGAGGAATAGACTCCATGCAGTTTCAGCTTGCCCCTATGGAGGGAATTACCGGCTATGTTTATCGAAATGCGTTAGAAAGCTGTTTTCCCGGAATTGATAAATATGTATCACCCTTTATTGTTCCGCATAGAAACAGAAAATTTAAGACAAAAGAGTTAAAAGATATTTTTCCGGAGAATAATACCGGTATACAGTTAGTGCCTCAATTACTGACAAATGATGCAGAGGATTTTTTGCGGGCGGCAGAGGAATTCCGGGTGATGGGATATACAGAAATCAACCTGAATTTAGGCTGCCCGTCAGGGACTGTTACGGCCAAGGGCAAAGGTGCAGGCTTTCTTGCATATCCAAAAGAGCTGGATGTTTTTCTGGACAAAATTTTTACGGAAACAAAGGTAAATATATCCGTAAAGACCAGACTTGGCGTGTCAGAGCATGAAGAGTTTTATGAAATTTTAGATATTTATAAAAAATATCCCATAAAAGAGTTGACAATTCACGCACGTTTGTTGAAAGATTATTATAAAAACATACCGGATGTGGATATGTTTGCTTATGCGGCTAAAAATTATCCGGGAAATTTACTTTATAACGGAGATATTTTTACGAAAGAAGCCTATGCACAGTTTGTAGAAAAAACACCGGATATTACAGGCGTGATGATTGGCAGGGGACTGCTTACTAATCCGGGTCTTATCCGGGAAATAAAAAATGGTGAGTCCTTAAAAAAAGAAGAATTGAAGATTTTTCATGACAGGATTCTGGCTGGGTATGAGGAAATGATGTCGGGAGACAGAAATGTACTATTTCGTATGAAGGAATTATGGTTTTATATGATTGGGCTGTTTGGTGAGAGTGAAAAACATGCCAAGCAGATAAAAAAATCCCAGACAGTAAGGGAGTATAAACAGGCAGTAGAGAGTATCTTTGCAAATCTTCCCTTTTTAATTTAGAGGTAACAAAATGAAACAATGGTTAGCAAAAGCTATAGTGATGGTATCCATAGTGCTTTTTACAGGTTGTGGATTTTTAGAAGAATATACAAAGTCGGAAGTGGTTTTAGATGGCGAATATAAGCTGGAGAATGTGGATAATATGACATTTTCTTTTAAAGAGAAAAGTCGGTTGATCGTTCGGCAGACAGGCATTTATGAATTTGCTGAAAATGCAGAAGGAAAGTTAGTTGTCAGGATTTGTCTGGATGATATTAGCCGGGAATTACCGGAGGATTACAGCTTTACAGAGTACCTTGTGCAAAAGAATGGGCTGTATACAGAGTTAGTATATACTTCTGCGGAATTTGATTTGGATACAAGTCCGATGGTATTTGTACCGGTAAAGGGCAAAGACGGACTTTTGACGGGAGATTATTTTACAGGAACCTATCAGATTGGAACAGAAAGCGACAGTTACCAATATAAGTTTCAAAAAGATGGGACATTGACAATGCAGATTAATCAGCAGTATTATGCAGATGAAGAAAAAGTTACACTTTCAGACAGTGCCGGAAGTACGGAGTATTTGTATGAAAAAACAGAAGAAAGTCTGGTTTTGAAAAATAAGAAAGAAGAACCAATACTGGTGCTGTTACTGCAGGAGTAGATGTTGAAAACAGAAAGGAAGAGAAAATGTTAGGAATTATTGGAGCAATGGATCAGGAAGTGGCAAAATTAAAAGAAGTCATGACAGATGTAAAGGTGAGTAAAATTGCCACTTTAGAGTTTTATGAAGGAAAATTAAACGGTGCAGATGCAGTAGTAGTTAAGGCGGGCATTGGAAAAGTAAATGCAGCCTGTTGTACACAGAATCTTATCGACCATTTTCCGGTAAAATGGGTGGTAAATACAGGAATTGCAGGTTCCTTACAGGCAAAAATTGATGTCGGGGATATTGTCTTAGCAACAGATGCCGTAGAGCATGATATGGAGGTTTCTGTGTTTGGATATGAACCGGGACATGTGCCGGGAATGGAAACCCTTGCTTTTCCTATGGATGAAATGCTTCGCAAAATTGCAAAGGAAAGCTGTGAAAAGGTAAACCCGGATATTCATGTGCATGAAGGCAGAATTGTAACCGGAGATCAGTTTATTTCCAGTAAAGAGAAAAAACAATGGCTGACAGAAACATTTACGGGCTATTGCACAGAAATGGAAGGAGCTGCCATTGCCCATGCAGCATATTTAAATAATATTCCATGTCTGATTGTCCGTGCGATTTCCGATAAAGCGGATGACAGCGCAGAGATGGATTATCCGACCTTTGAAGCAAAAGCAATAGAACATTCCGTGAATTTGATGATAGAAATGGCAGGTAGATTAGCATGAAAAAAATCGCAAGTTTTACAGTAAACCATCTTACCCTATTACCGGGTATTTATGTATCCCGTAAAGACCATGTCGGTGCAGAGGTAGTGACTACTTTTGATATTCGTATGACAAGACCAAATTTTGAACCGGTGATGAATACAGCAGAGATTCATACCATTGAGCATTTAGGCGCTACATTTTTAAGAAATCATGCAGAATTTGCAGATAAAACCGTATATTTTGGACCGATGGGATGTCGGACAGGTTTTTATCTTTTATTAGCAGGCGATTATGAATCTAAGGATATTGTGGAATTGTTAAAAGACATGTTTGCTTTTATCAAGGATTTTCAGGATGAAGTACCGGGTGCAGCAGCAAGGGACTGCGGCAATTATTTGGACATGAATCTTCCGATGGCAAATTATGTGGCAAAGAAGTTTTATGAGGAAGTACTTTTAAATATTACAGAAGACCGTCTGGTGTATGCAGAGTAGCAGATAAGATGTATGTGGCTGTAAGTTCTGCGCATGGGTATATTTGTAGTACCATAAGGCGGCAGATGGATGGAAAATTGGAGGAAATATGTTAGCAGCAGGGATAAAAGGTAAATTGGAAATGACAGTTACTTCTGCGGATACAGCAGAAGTGTTAAAAAGCGGTACATTACAGGTGTTCGCTACCCCGGCAATGATTGCTTTAATAGAAGAAACGGCATGGAAAAGCGTGGCAGAAATGCTTGATGAAGGCTGTGCAAGTGTGGGCACAAGTCTGAATGTAAAGCATTTAGCAGCTACTCCGGTAGGTATGAAAGTGACCTGCGAAACCGAATTGACAGAAGTAGATGGCAGACGTTTAGTATTTGCCGTTGAGGTCTATGATGAAACCGGAAAAGTAGGGGAAGGCACTCATGAGCGTTTTGTGATACAGGCAGAAAAATTCCAGCAGAAAGCGGATGCTAAGTTAGAAAAATAGAAAATGTGCAGGTTGTGTATGGAATGATACAGCCTGCACATTTTTTCGTATTGTCTAAAGATTAACTTCTTTTTTCAGCCAGTCAAGACATTCCTGTGTAGTAGCAAAATGTCCCTCGGCAACGCCGGTTGCAGAACGCTCGGTGTTTTTCTTCGCCTGAATCTTTAACATAACGGAAGAACCTTCTGCAAATGCAAATGCTTTACATCCGGCATCTACAAATTTCTTTGTCATTTCTACAAGCTCACCGCCTTCAGCAGGTGAAACAGGACTCATTTGTGAGCAGTCTGCGATATAAGCCCAGCCGGATTTCCAGCTTGCAGCACTTTCCAATACGGTTTTTGTCAACCATTTTAATTCATCAATATTTGTCTTTCCAACACCGGCAGAAAGTACGATTTTTCTTCCCGGAATAGTTTCAACTGTTTGTGCCCCCATTTTTTTTGCCATAGTCAGTTCTCCTTTGCATGTGATTTTTCCTAATAAATAGGAATGATTTTGTTTTTTAATTAATTATCCGGCAAATGTCATGTATATTTAAAGGAATATTACAAATTGCCAGAAAATTTATATATGGATAGTGTATAGCAAAAGTACTAATTTGTCAATGTATGAAATTTATTTCATATTGACATACTAGGAAAAAGGTCATAAAATAGAATGCAGGAAAACAAAAAGGAGCAGTGTTTTATGAAGATTTCTACAAAAGGACGTTATGCGCTTCGGTTGATGTTGGATATTGCTATGCATGATACAATAGAACCGGTGCGCTTAAAGGATACAGCAGAGCGACAGAATATTTCCGTGAAATATTTAGAACAGATTATATCTGCTCTTGTACGGGCAGGGTATGTAAAGAGTATTCGTGGACCGCAGGGTGGCTATCGTCTGATGAAAAAGCCGACAGAGTACACGGTAGGCATGATTCTTCGTCAGGTGGAGGGAAACATGGTGCCGGTGTCCTGTTTAGAGGATGAAGCTGTAGATTGCGAAAGACAGGAGCAGTGTGTGACACTTCGGATATGGAAAGAACTGGATGTGGCAATGCGCAGTGTATTAGATAAATATACATTGGCAGATTTAATGGGATGGCAGCAGGAAATAACTCCTTGACAAAATTTGCAGGGAGTTTTATATTATATTAAAATCATATAAAAATACTAGGAAAAGTATGGAATAAAAGAAAGTGAGGATACAAAATATGGCAAAGATTTATAAAGGAGCACTGGAATTGGTAGGCAATACCCCTCTTATTGAAGCTGTAAATATGGAAAAAGCACATGGTCTTGAAGCGAAACTAATTTTTAAATTAGAATATTTAAATCCGACCGGCAGCGTAAAGGACAGGGCAGCAAAAGCCATGATAGAAGAAGCTGAAAGAGCAGGTATGTTAAAAGAAGGTTCTGTTATTATTGAACCAACTTCTGGAAACACAGGTATAGGGCTTGCCTCTATTGCCGCTGTAAAAGGCTACCGGATTATTTTGACAATGCCGGAAACTATGAGTGTAGAACGCAGAAATATTTTAAAGGCATATGGAGCGGAAATTGTTTTGACAGAGGGTGCAAAGGGGATGTCCGGGGCTATAGCTAAGGCAGAGGCATTGGCAAAGGAAATTCCGGGCAGTTTTATTCCGGGACAGTTTGATAATCCGGCAAATCCTAAAGCTCATAAGGAAACCACAGGACCGGAAATCTGGCAGGATACAGATGGAAAAGTGGATATATTTGTGGCTGGCGTAGGTACAGGTGGTACATTGACGGGAACGGGTGAATATTTAAAAGAAAAGAATCCAAATATCTCAATTGTTGCCGTAGAGCCGAAAGCATCTCCTGTTTTATCCGAGGGAAAAGGTGGTCCGCATAAAATTCAGGGTATTGGGGCAGGATTTGTGCCTGCTACATTAAATACAGAGATTTATGATGAAATTATTACTGCGGATAATGAAATTGGTTTTGCTATAGCAAAGGAAATTGCAACAAAAGAAGGCATTTTAGTAGGAATTTCCTCGGGTGCAGCAGCATATGCAGCTATTGAGCTGG
Organism: Lachnospiraceae bacterium; assembly: GCA_017624495.1. GTDB lineage: Bacteria > Bacillota > Clostridia > Lachnospirales > Lachnospiraceae > Roseburia_B. Next base: position 27,460 of record JAGAMY010000023.1, read on the forward strand.
CAAAAAGACCTGAAAATAAGGGGAAAACAATTGTTGCACTGCTGCCGGATAGTGGTGACAGATATTATTCTACACCGTTATTTGTGGAAGAGTAGTTAAATGATTGTCCATGGGAGTGAGTTTTCTCCTGTGGACAATTTTTTTCAAAAAAAAGAACGAACACAGTGTTGTATTCGTTCTTTTTATAAAAATAAGCGGGTGATGGGAATCGAACCCACGTATCCAGCTTGGAAGGCTGGTGTTCTACCATTGAACTACACCCGCATGTGAAGTGCCCAGTTCCGGAATCGAACCAGAGACACGAGGATTTTCAGTCCTCTGCTCTACCAACTGAGCTAACTGGGCATTGCTCTCACAGCAAAAATAATTTTATATGAATACGAGTTGTTTGTCAAGGGGGAAAATAAAATTTTTGGCTCAGAATCGTTACAGTTTTTTACTTGAAAGTGTGTTATACTGTTCATAACTTATGAAATTGTGCATTTTTATACGACATATAGAAAGCTAAAGGGGCGTTGTTTATGAAAAAGAAGATATTATCGTGGCTTTTGATTGGTGTTTTATGTGCAGGCTGTTTATCGACAGATTTGCAGGTAAAGGCAGAAACAGTGGGAGAAATACAGTTATTTGATGAGCCGGAAGCCTATTATATGCAGTATAAGGGAGAGCCGTCTGTCTATGGCTATCAGGACTATGAATGGGTGGATGAAAATGGAAATGTCGTAGAAATACAGGAAACACGGCAGGAGGTGAATCTGTTATTTGACGATATTGTGGAAAGTGTAAATTTGCCATCTGCCTATGATATGCGGGATGTGGACGGTACAAATTATGTACCTGCCATTCGAAATCAGGGCAGTTTTGGTACATGCTGGGCACATGCCGCATTAGCTTCCATGGAAACAAATATGATTAAAAAAGGTTTTGCAGATACAGAGGTTGATTATGCAGAGCGCCATCTTGCGTATTTTGCCCATACACCAAATGAGGCTTTAGGTGATGGAGCAGAAAGTATCTCCGGTTCTTATGGAAAATATGGTGGTGGAAACGCACAGCAGGCTATAGGACAGTTAGCCGGCTGGTATGGAGCTGCGAATGAAACGGATTTTCCCTATGAAAACTGTTCTGCATCGGATTCGATTGCAGAAGCAAACCGAAAGGTAAGTGTGGCACATTTGACGGAAGCAAATGAATTAACGGATGCATCCGATATTAAAGCGGCTATTATGGCAAATGGAGCGGTGCAGGGAAGTTATTATTCAGCATCTTCAGATGGAGAATACATATATAAAACCGGAATGACAGGAACAAATCATGCGATATCCATTATTGGCTGGGATGATACGCTGGATAAATCGAATTTTTCTTATAATGACAATTCTCCTATGACAGATGGTGCATGGCTGGTAAGAAACAGTTGGGGAACAAACTGGGGAAATGCAGGTTATTGCTGGATTTCTTATGAAGACAGTACGCTTTCAAGTTTCTGGTCATTTGAGGCAGAACCGGCAGATGCACGGGATTATATTTATCAGTATGATGGTGCCGGATATAAAGGGTACTTAAGCAGTCAAGGCGGTGAGATGCATGTTGTAAATGCCTATAAAGCAGTAACAAACCAGATTTTACGAGAAATTGGTTTTTATACATTAAAGGAGGATTCTTATGAGATAAATATTTATTTGGACACAGAAGAAATATATCCAAATTCGGCAACCCTTTACTATGTGATGCCTGAAACTCCATATATGACAATTACCGGGCAGGTAGAACATGGCGGTTACCATACAGTGGATATACCGGAGAGTATTCATATTGCTGAGGGTGAACGTTTTCTGGTGGAACTTAGTACTGGAAGTACATTTGTTATGTGTGAGATAGGAAGTGAATATTCTTCTTCAAAAAACGAATCCTATTATGTGACAGCTTCAACATCAGTTGGAGGGAAAAAAACGTATCTTTGGACGGATTGTGCAGAAAATACGAATTATAAAAATTTTTGTATAAAAGTTATCGCAGATAATCAGGAAGAAAGTGTTGAAAATATTGCCAAAACAATGAAAGAAACGGATTTGAAATTAGAATACTCTGCTGAAGAAGTAAACACACAGGAAATGCTAGAAAGCAAACTGCCGGAAACAGTATCGGTAATCACAGCAGCGGGTGAAGAAGCAGAGGCAGATGTTTTATGGGAAACAAATGACAGTTTTTTGGCAACAGGTAAAACTTATCATTATACAGGTACGTTGCAGTCGAATGTATCTGTATATGTACCGGAAGATTTTGATACAGTTTCACTGACGATTACCGTAGAGCCTGTAACAGTTACAAACCCGGTATTTGAGCCGATAGGTGTTCTCATGCAGGAAGGCATAACGACAGTAGGTGTAAATGATTTTGAAGAGGGTGTTTTTCCGCTGAATGGAGAAGTGGCAGTAGGAGAAAATAGTAAGGTATCATACAGCATAGTCTGGGATGAAAAGCAGACGATAGATATGTCGGCTATCGGTGCCAGTGTAGATTTTAGGGGTACGATTTCCTATACAGATGCCAAGGCATGGATGACACTGCCGGAGAATCTGACAGTAATACGAAGAGTTTCTGTAGCAGAGCCGCCATATTATCAGGTTACTTTGCCGGAAGGTGTGGGATATAGGGCAGTTTCTGCCGAAGATTGTGTTGCGGAGAAGGTGTATGAAGGCAGAGATTACAGTTTTGTTTTAAATGAAGCCGAAGGATATGATTTATCTGCTGTTATTGTAAAAATAGATGGTATAGAAACTATTCTTGCAAATGGTAAATATACAATTCCCAATGTTGTGCAGGATATCAGTCATATTACAGTTGAGAATGTAAAACTGAAAAATACGCTTTTTAAAGTTGAAGGTACACAGGAGAATACATATTCCATTACGCCGATAGCACCGGCAACAGGAATAAAACGTCTTGGGGATGCACAGTATCAGACAAGTCTTGTGATAAATGAAGCATCAGATGTAAAAATAGTATTGCAGGATGCACATGGTATTGAAAGTGCAGAGGCAGTAGTTTCAATTCAGGAAGAAAAATGTATACATGCAAATACAGAAATTCGTAATGCATCTGCTGCAGCAGTTGGCGTAGCAGGTTATACGGGAGATGTATATTGCATTGCCTGTGGTGAATGTATTGAATACGGAGAAATTATTGCGGCGTTAGAGAAGCCAGCGGATACACCGAGAGAGGATATCGGAGATAATCCGGGAAGTGATGACGGAGAAGAACCGTCGGATAATCCGGAAAGTGGAAACAATCCATCAGATAGCACGGAAAGCGGAAGTAATCCGTCCGATAACGCAGAAAAGAATACAGAAAATGCACAGCCGGAATATCCGGTTGTCGGTGAAGAGTTGAAGCTTGCAAATGACTGCTATAAGGTAACAAATGCAGACAGTGTTTACGGAACAGTAGAATATACAGGTACTACAGGTAAATCCAAAACCATAAAAATTCCGGATACAATTACAGTTGATGGAATTGTATATAAAGTTACATCAATTAGTACAAATGCTCTTAAAAATAACAAAAAGATTACAAAAGTTATTATTGGTAATAATGTGAAAACGATAGGTATAAGAGCATTTTATGGCTGTAAAAAACTTACGTCTGTAACGATTGGAAAATCTGTAATTCGTATAGGCAAAGAAGCATTTTGCAACTGTAAAAAATTAGCCAAAATACAGATTAAGTCTGCTGTTCTTCAATCTGTAGGAAAAAATGCATTAAAAAATATCAAAAATTCTGCACAGATTAAAGTTCCGAAAAAGAAATTAGCTGCATATAAAAAGCTGCTAAAAGGGAAAGGTCAGGGAAAAGAGGTAAAAATTAAGAAATAATGAAAAAAATTCTTTTCTCTGAAAAAGTTTTGTACTATAATAGGAATATCTTTTTTATTTACCGGATAAAATCGGCAAATAAAAGCCTCTGGCAGGATAAGTAGAAAAATTTATAAAAATACAAAAGGAGAGACAACGATGAAACAGGATATGATTGTAATTCTGGATTTAGGCAGTACAGAAAACACTGTAATCGCAAGACAGATTCGTGACATGGGAGTATATAGTGAGATTCACCCACATGACATTACTCCGGATGCTTTAAAAGCATTAAACAATGTAAAAGGTATTATTTTAAACGGTGGTGAAAATCGTGTAGTAGATGGTGTTGCTGTAGATGTTGACCCTGCAATTTATGATTGCGGATATCCGGTAATGGCAATCGACCATCCGACAGCAAAATGCGAACAGCAGTTAGCAGAGCTTCCAGACGAAGCAGTTTTAAAAACATTCGTATTTGATACATGTAAATCTGAAGCAAACTGGAACATGAAAAACTTTATCGAAGATCAGGTAGAATTGGTTCGCCGTCAGGTTGGGGACAAAAAAGTTCTTCTTGCTTTATCCGGTGGTGTAGATTCATCCGTTGTAGCTGCTTTATTATTAAAAGCAATCGGACAGCAGTTAGTATGTGTACATGTAAATCATGGTCTTATGCGTAAAAACGAGTCCGAAAATGTAGTAGAAGTATTTCAGAATCAGCTAAATGCCAACTTAATTTATGTAGATGCAACAGACCGTTTCTTAGGCAAATTAGAAAATGTTGCAGACCCGGAAGAAAAGAGAAAAATCATCGGTGGCGAGTTCATTCGTGTATTTGAAGAAGAAGCTAGAAAATTAGAAGGTATCGACTTCTTAGGTCAGGGAACTATCTACCCAGATATTATTGAATCCGGTACAAAGACAGCAAAATGCGTAAAATCTCACCACAATGTAGGTGGTTTACCAGAGGATTTACAGTTTGAATTAGTAGAACCATTAGCACAGCTCTTCAAAGATGAAGTTCGTGCCTGTGGTGTGGAATTAGGACTTCCGGCTGAAATGGTTTATCGTCAGCCATTCCCAGGACCGGGACTTGGAGTTCGTTGTCTTGGTGCAATCACTCGTGAACGTTTAGAGGCGCTTCGTGAATCAGATGCAATTCTTCGTGAAGAGTTTGCAAAGGCTGGCTTAGATAAGAAAGTATGGCAGTATTTTACAGTTGTGCCTGATTTCAAAGCTGTTGGTGTAAGAGATAATGCAAGAAGTATGGGCTACATGGTGGTTATTCGTGCAGTAAATACGGTTGATGCAATGACAGCTACAATTGAGAGAATTGATTATGATATTTTAGAAAGAATCGTGGATAGAATTACGGCTGAGGTTCCTAGTGTGAATAGGGTTTGTTATGAGTTGACGAAGAAGCCGGTGGCTACGATTGAATTCGAATAATCGCAATTATAAAAAGGCACTCCCAATTATCCTCCAGAGGTAAAAAAGAGTAGCCTGAGAGTAAGTGAATAAGTAAGAAAAAATGAAGACCTTGTAGAGAGGGTAAAACCTTTCTATGAGGTCTTTTTGCATTCTAAGACCTTGAAAATAGAGGGTTTGAGAGAGAACTAAGAGAAAAAGAAAGAAGATGTTTTTGAGGTAAACCGAGAAAAATCCGAGATTGGGTGAGGATAAAGAAACTTGTCTTTAGAGGATAAAGAGGGTTGCCTTGGTATAGCAATTGAATACAGAGTATTTTATATGGCAGGTAATCTTTAAGGTGCTAGCGTAAAATTTTATTCGGATTAATAAGAAAGAGGACACCATTTTGTGATAAAGTATTTAAGGCTGACAACCAAAATACACACAAAGGAAGGTGTCCTCTATGATTAACAGTATA